>NZ_JAKUGK010000004.1:0-585648 GCF_022663885.1 Bacillus cereus group sp. BfR-BA-01330 | reverse complement strand
CATAGATATCAGTGGAATTTAAAGAAGATGACTCCTGTCGAATACAGAAATCATCTTCTTGATGCCGCCTAACTTTTTTTAAAATGTCCTTTACAAAGGGTACAGATTATACATGACATTCTTTTTATTTTGGATAAAAGAGGTATGTATATAGTTCTGAAAATTGTTATTTTTTAAATTTTTACATATAATGAAGGATATAGGGGCACCAATAGGGGAGTTATGAATGGAAAATACTTTAGTTAGTTAAATATTACTCGTTTTAATCAAAATAATTATGAGTTGATTTGGAGTTGAATACAATGGGGAAAAATCATTATAAATGGAGTAATAAACAATTACGAGAACATGTTGAAGTACTAGATGGTAAGAGAAGCACACACATATTATTAAAGAATGCAACATATTTAAATTCTTATATGCGCGAGTGGATGACAGCGAACATTTGGATATATAATGATCGAATTGTATACGTAGGGGAGCAGCTGCCAGAGCAATTAACGGAGTGTGAAGTTGTTGATTGCGAAGGAAAGTATGTCGTACCCGGTTACATAGAACCACATGCACATCCGTATCAGTTGTATAACCCAGAGACGCTAGCGAATCATGCGATGCAGTTTGGGACAACAACTTTTATTAATGATAATTTAACTTTATTTTTCACATTAAAGCGTGAAGAAGCATTTCGTTTATTAGATGAATTCAATAAGATTCCAGCAAGTATGTATTGGTGGTGCCGTTTTGATGGACAGACTGAATTGCAAAACGGAGAATCTTTGTTTAATCGTGAAGAAATAATAGAGTGGCTGCAGCATGAAGCGGTTCTTCAAGGCGGCGAGCTAACAGCATGGCCAAAACTATTACATGGCGATGATGAAATGTTAACTTGGGTGCAGGAAACGAAGCGATTGCAAAAGAAAGTAGAAGGACATTTTCCGGGTGCATCTGAAACGACTTTAGCGAAGTTAAAACTGTTAGGTACAGATTGTGATCATGAAGCGATGACAGGGCAGGAAGTTTTCACTCGTCTTATGCAAGGTTACACTGTTTCCCTAAGAAATTCTTCAATCCGCCCAGATTTAGAAGTTTTACTGAAAGAATTGTTGGAACTAGGCGTAAAGCAGTTTGATAGATTCTTTTTTACAACAGACGGCTCACATCCTTCGTTTTATGAGAATGGAATGACAAACGTTATGATTTCTACCGCGATAAAACAAGGCGTGCCAGTAATAGATGCATACGATATGGCAAGTTATAATATTGCTCGCTATTATAATATGGAACATGTACATGGTTCGATTGCGACAGGTAGAATTGCTAATATCAATATTTTAGAAAGTAAAGAAAACCCAGTACCAATCAGTGTCCTTGCAAAGGGGAAATGGGTGAAGCGTGACGGTGTAAATACGCATGAAGCATTACATATAGACTGGAGTAAATATAAAGTAACTCCATTATCATTAGATTGGTCAATAGAAAAAGAGGATATGATTTTCTCTAATAAAACGGGGATACACTTATTAAATAACGTTATTACAAAACCATATACTAGTGAAATCAATATAGACTGTGATGAATTATCCACAGATCATGATGAATGCTTCCTCATGATGATTGCTCGTGATGGTACTTGGCGAGTAAATACAGTTGTAAAAGGTTTTGCGAAAGAATTAGGTGGTCTTGCTAGTTCTTATTCCGGCACAGGTGATATGATTCTCATTGGAAAAAGTAAAGAAGATATGCTTACAGCTTTTCGTAGAGTAAAAGAGCTCGGTGGTGGAATGGTCGTAGCAGAAAACAATGAAGTGTTACACGAAATAGCATTACCATTGCTCGGGATTATGTCTAATTTAAAAATGAGAGAATTAATACAGGAAGAGAAACAGATGGTGAAATTACTACAAGAGCGTGGCTACGCGCATGATGATCCAGCATTTACAATTTTATTCTTTTCTGCGACGCACTTGCCTTTTATACGAGTAACACCTATAGGATTATATGATGTGAAAAGTAGTAAGGTAGTTGCCCCGCCCGTGAATTTGATAAAGCAATATTAAAAGGAAAGATCCTATAAAAATTTTATAGGATCTTTCTCATTATTAGCATAAGAATATTGTAAGCCTCAAATGATATAGTATCTAAATCATTTGAGGTGATATGTAAATATGAAAAAAATATTTTACATTTTAAGCGTATTTATTCTGTGTGTATCGATACAACACGTTGTACATTCCCAATCAGATGCACCAGAATTATCTTCGGATTGTCTCGAAGAAAGAAAAGTTAGAGATGAAAAGCATGTGAAGAATATAATACAGGACATTAAATCCACATTTAATTTAAATATTGATGAACATAGTTTTTGGGAAGTAAGTAAAAGAGATCTGGAGGCTGCTCATTTGATGTATGGTGGAAAGGAAAATGATTCTTATTATAATTCGCTAACTAAAATTTATGATAGTGGTGGATTTAGCGAACAGCCCAGCTTATTTGTGAGGGCACAAGAAGCATTTTTACTTTATAAAGAAAAAGATAATATCAATGTAATGAAACGCCTAAAACTAGACGTTGAAAAAGGGGAATGGCTCGTTATAAAAACGAAAAAGAAGAAAGGGAAAAAAGTAAAATTCAAGCTGTTGCAATGTGAAAAAGATTATATGAAAAAGAGAAATGAATAACAAAATACTTATTCATACTGTTTTTATTCAACGATATTTTGCTGTTGATGTGAAATAGAAAAAGGTAAACGAACATATTAGCTTTATGGAATATGTTTGTTTACCTTTTTTTGAGAGATTTAATAATTGGGGATTATTTACTGGCTAATGAACTTATAATATTCAATGAATTTGTTCTTCATAAACATTAGATTTTGTGTCAAATGATTTATACATTACCGAACCACCTATGTATATTTTATTCTACAGTATTTATAAAAGAATGTTGGCTATTCATAAGAAATATGATTGGCACGGTTTTTGCTTGTATTACATGTAAGGAAGGGAGATTGTATGTAAGGAATCTGTACTCGTAATAGTATAAAACAAGCTACTATTGCATTATTAATCATAGTTGTATTTATAGCGGAACTGTAAATACATACAAATAAGTGGTTTTTTTGAATTTAAAATTCTGAATTTTCTTTTAAGTTATTAGGGGGCAATGGGATGGTTAAATATTCGAAAATTTCTAAGTGGATTCTTGGTGTTGGATTAGTGACAATAACATGTAATGGTTTGCAAATTCAAGCAGAGACAAAAGAGCAAAATGTGAAGAACGTATTACAAATGGAGCCGGTAGGAATACAGAAATCTGTTGATGAATTGGCGCACCCTTCAAAAGTACAAGAAAATGCATCTTTTACAAAACGGTTAAAATTAGCGGATTTATCACAGCGCCCACTAGCACCAACCGATAATATTAAACCGTTAGCTGAAGAAAAAAAGTATTCAATGGCTGAGTTAAATCAATTAAATAATAAACAATTAACTGATCTTCTTGTGACAATTAAATGGTATCAAATTCCGGAATTATTTCAGTTTAATAGTGATAGTCTTAAATTCTATCAAGATGATAGCCGAATGCAAGCAATTATTAATAAACTAGCAGAACAAGGACAAGCTTATACGAAAGATGATTCAAAAGGGATTGAAACATTAGTAGAAGCTCTACGTGCAGCATTTTATTTAGGTTTTTACCATGATGAATTAAGCAAACTAAATGAGCGTAGCTACCATGATAAGTGTTTACCAGCTTTAAAAACAATTGCAAAAAATCCAAATTTCAAACTTGGTACATCAGAACAAAATAAAATAATTGCATCATATGGAAAATTAATTGGAAATGCATCAGCAGATGTTGAAACGGTTTTATATGCAGGTGAAATTTTTAAACAATATAACGATAATCTTGCAACTTTCATTGAAGACCGAACAAAAGGAGACGCTATATATGAGTTGATGAAGGGAATTGACTTTGATATTCAGACGGATATGTACACGACTGGAAAAGAGCCAAAAGATACGATGTGGTTTCGGAATATCGATAACTTTATTAATGAAGTAAATCGTTTTGCACTACTTGGTACAGTAACAAATAAAAACGGATGGTTAATTAATAATGGAATTTATTATGCTGGCCGATTGGGCAAGCTTCATAGCACGCCGACAAAAGGACAACAAGTTGTTACAGATGCAATGCGAATTTACCCATATTTAGGAGAGCAATACTTTGTTGCGGCAGAACAAATTACTACAAATTATGGAGGAATAGATGCGAATGGAAAAACTGTAAATTTAGATCAAATTCGAGAAGAAGGTAAAAAGAAATATTTACCGAAAACGTATACGTTTGATGATGGAGCAATTGTCTTTAAAGCTGGGGATAAAGTTAGCGAAGAGAAAATTAAACGTCTATACTGGGCGGCAAAAGAGGTGCGTTCTCAATTTTATCGTACAGTTGGTAGCGATAAACCACTTGAAAGTGGACATGCTGATGATGTGTTAACGATGGTTATTTATAATAGCCCAGATGAGTATCAATTTAATCGTCAACTGTACGGATATGAAACGAATAATGGTGGGATTTATATTGAAGGGACAGGAACTTTCTTTACATATGAACGTACACCAGAGCAAAGTATTTATAGTCTGGAAGAATTGTTCCGCCATGAATTTACGCACTACTTACAGGGAAGGTACGAAGTTCAGGGATTATGGGGCCAAGGGGAAATGTATCAAAATGAACGTTTAACATGGTTTGAAGAAGGGAATGCAGAGTTCTTTGCAGGTGCAACTCGATTAGATAGTGTAGTACCGCGAAAAAGTATAATTGGCGGGTTATCTAATGATCCTGCAAAACGTTATACAGCATCACAAACATTAAATGCGAAATATGGAACGTGGGATTTTTATAATTATTCGTTTGCGCTGCAATCATATATGTATAATAAGCGCCCAGAAATGTTCGATAAAGTACATGATTTAATTCGCGCAAATGATGTTTCAAGTTACGATGCATACCGTGCTACATTAAGCAAAGATAATAAGTTAAATGAAGAATATCAATCTTATATGCAAATGCTTATTGATAATCGCGATAAGTATACGATTCCACAAGTATCAGATGAATATTTAACTCAACATGATCCAAAATCGCTTTCGGACGTTACTTCAGATATTACGAATGAAGCGAAATTAAAAGATGTGAAAGTAACAAAGAATAAATCACAATTCTTTAATACATTTACACTACAGGGAACATATACAGGAAGTGTGGCTAAAGGAGAAGTTGAGGACTGGAAAGTGATGAATGAAGCAACAAATGATATGTTGAAACGTCTTTCAGGAAAAGAGTGGACTGGATATAAAACATTGACTGCTTATTTTGTAAATTACCGTGTAAATAATGCTGGGCAATTTGAATATGATGTTGTGTTTAGCGGAGTGAATACGGAAGAAGGTACGGCTGTAGAAAAAGAACCAAATAATTCATTTGAAACAGCAAACCCACTATCTTTGAATATTTTGTTAAGAGGAACCTTGAGCGATCAAGATCAGGGGGATAAATTTGTTATTGATGTAAAGGATCAAAAAGATTTACAAATTTCTGTTACGAACGAACAAAATCTTGGACTGAACTGGGTATTATATTCTGAATCAGATTTAAATAATTATGTAGCTTATGCAACAAAACGTGATGGAAACAAATTGCTTGGAAATTATAATGCAAAGCCAGGGAAATATTACTTAAGTGTATATAAGTATGGTGGTGGAACAGGGAATTATACGGTACAAGTAAAATAGTTTACTATAGTTTGTTTTGAAAGGCTACTTATCGCATTTTTTAGCGAAATAAAGTATGTAATGTTAAACATTAAACTAAGCCAACATATCCCTGTTCTAATTATAGAACAGGGATATGTTGGCTTTATATTTTCAAATTAAATAACCTCATTGGATTTTGACAAGAAAATAATTAATATAGATTTGAATTCTCATTCGTAAAGCATGTTTTAATCTTCTTAATGCTCTTTCATTTTTGTCTCAATGCTTGTTTTCAAATCAGTTGATACTTGATTGAAATACCCCAAAACGATCTCCCTAATATCATCGGATATAACTTTCAAATCACTAGCTAAGTTTTCAGCGAGATGTTCTTTTTCTATTGGCTGTAACTTCGTATAAAATTCACCAGCCTGCGTAAAGTCATCCTGTTTCATTATAGAAGTTCTTTCAAGTTTACCTTCAACGTACCTTCCTTCACCGGTTGTAATTTGATTAGCAGGTGTCCAATCTTGCTGCTGGTTAATCGTTAATTTGCGAAATTCTGGACCAATTCTTCTTCTTTGTGAATCACTGTAAATGTTAGCGCGCCCTTGCAGCATTTTATCATCTGATAGTTCTGCACCATCCAGTAAATTAGAAGGAGAGAATGCGACCTTTTCTACTTGTTCCATAAAATTTTCAGGATTTTTATTTAATACCATTTTCCCGACTGGTATGAGAGGATACGTCTGTTCATCCCATACTTTTGTGTCATCTAAAGGATCATAAGAAAGGTGCGCTTCATCTTTCGGATCCATGAGCTGGACGTATAAACCATACTCCACTGGTTTACCATTTTCAATAGCATCATATAAATCTTTCCCGCTATAATCAGGATTTTCAGCAGCTAATTTAATTGCTTCTTTACTAGTAATGTACTGTACACCTTCAAATGGGTACCAATGATACTTTACATACTTTCGATTACCTTCCGCATTTCTCCATACATATGTATTAACACTATGTCCTGGAATGTGGCGAAGACTTTTGGCCGTACCATTATTAGAGTATAAACGGACAACAAAATGAATAGATTCAGGTGCTTTAGCGACAAAACTCCAAAATCTATTAGGGTCTATTAAGTTATTTTTAGGTGAAGGCAATAATGCTTGAATC
Organism: Bacillus cereus group sp. BfR-BA-01330; assembly: GCF_022663885.1. Classification (NCBI taxonomy): domain Bacteria; kingdom Bacillati; phylum Bacillota; class Bacilli; order Caryophanales; family Bacillaceae; genus Bacillus; species Bacillus cereus group sp. BfR-BA-01330. Next base: position 578,707 of record NZ_JAKUGK010000004.1, on the reverse strand, counting down.
GTTTCAGGGAAACGCATTGGATCACGGACAGAAAAAACAGGAATGTGATTACATAAAAGGTCAAAAATGCCTTCTTTTGAATAAAATTTTGTGGAAAAACCGCGTACATTTCTAGCAGTATCCGGTGTTCCTTTCGTACTAACAGCTAACGAAAATCGAACCATAACAGGAACTTTCTCATTAGAATTTTGTAAAAAACTTAATTTAGTATGTTCAGACATCGAATATATCGTTTGAAAATAACCGAACGCACCAAATCCTTTTACATGAACAGGTCTTTCTAAAATTTTTTCATGAATAAATTGTTGTAATGACTCATGCAGTACACTATCTTGCTCTAGTACAGGTCCACGTGAACCAACTGTTTGAGAGTGAAATTTAGCTGGTTCAGTAAGTTCTCGATGTTTATTAAAGTTTTCTTCTAATAATTCTTTCCTATGTTTATCATATTTTTCATTCATCGATATAGCCTCCAAATTTTTTCGTCGATTGTTACTAAATATGATTTTATAGTCTCGATTATGTATGACATACAAAGTTCAAAGCAGTAACATACCGCTAGATGAAAAAAACACATATGTAGTGGACCTGTTGAAATAGAAGAAATTATGGAAAAATGAATATCGGGAAGAGAAAGCACACGTTTTAATAAAAAATGTGGAAGAAAACCACTATTAAAATTTCAATCTTAAAACTTAATTTATAAACGATTATATAGAGAATAAACGTTAAAAAAGGAAAAATAACTAGGAGGAATTTAACATGTCGGATTGGTTTCAATTAGATAAAGAATATATGATGTCTACATATTGTCGGACAGAGGTTGCAATGGAAAGAGGAGAAGGATGTAAACTATATGATGTAGATGGTAAAGAGTATTTAGATTTATTTTCTGGCGTAGGAGTAAATGTACTAGGATACAATCATCCTAAAATTGTACAAACGACAATGGAGCAAGTTGTGAAATCGTTGCATTTACCGTTTCATTTCTTAAACCCAGTTGCAATTGAGTATGCAAAGAAATTAGTAGAGTGTACTTTAAAAAGCGGAAAAGTCTTTTTTACAAACTCTGGTACGGAAGCGACAGAAACGACATTAAAATTAATTGATAAATATAGATCTATTGCGAATGAAGAGCGTGACGGAGTAGTTGTGTTAAAAGATAGTTTTCACGGGAGGACGTTAGGGGCACTACATTTTACGAGACAAGAAAAGGTATATCAAAATTTCCCTAAAACATCTATTCCTGTATACGAAGTAGAGCGTGAGAATATAGACCAATTAGAGGAGACCATTATTAAAGAAAAACCAATTGCGATTATGCTAGAGCCTGTTTTAGGAAGTGGGGGAATTTATCCTTTATCAAGTAAATATTTGCATGGTGTTCAAAATTTATGTGAAAAATATAATGTACTTCTTGTCGTTGATGAAGTTCAAAGTGGTATGGGTCGAACGGGAAAACTATTTGCTTATCAAAATTTTAATATCACACCGGACATTATTCAAATTGGTAAAGGAGCAGGAGGCGGGATACCGCTAGGAGGAATTATTGTAGGTGAAAAGTTATGTGATGTATTTTCACCAGGAGATCACGGGACAACGTTTGCTCATTCATCAATGGGAACAGCTTTAGGTTTAACGGTATTAAATACATTACTTGATGATGGGTTAATGCAAGAAGCTTATGAAACGTCACTATATTTGAATGACAAACTGCAAGACATTCAGAAAGAAAATTCTTATTATATACAGGAAGTGCGTCATGCTGGCATGATGTTTGGAATTAGTCTGAATGATACGAATGAAAATGTGAAGAAATTACAGGTTGAGCTAATGAATAAAGGAATGTTAGTCGATGTAACACAAGGGAATATTATTCGATTACTTCCGCCGTATATTATTACGAAAGAGGAAATTGACGCATTTATGAATCAGTTTATTATTTGTTTAGATAAAGTTGCTGCTGTAGTAAGTGCTTAAAAATTAAAGCTATATTTTATATAAAGTGCACTCTAATTGTTGGGGATAGTTTACAATTGGGGTGCATTTTTTATAGTTGAATTTTGTAAAATACAGTCGTTTGTATATGATAACGGAAAAATAGAAGGAATTTCGTTATATTTGAGTGGTGAAGAAAAGGGAAAGTAAGTATAAAGATAGTAGATAAAGCGGGTGGTTTAAATAACTAATGATAGAACGTTTTGAAAATAATAGCATACGAATATATAAATAATAAGAATGAGGTGATATATTGGAAAATAATGATATTCAATTTACTTCTTTACAAATGAGAACGGATAAATATGGTTGGGCTAGTATTCAATATACAAATAAAAAGCAGGCTATCTTATATACTCAAAATAGAGGAGTAGAATGGGATGTTGTCAATCCTCTTAATTCAATTGTATTATTTGGGTATCCAATAAACGCTCGAAGCTCTTGGGCATATGGTTTAACAAAAAAGAATGACGATTTATTGCCAGCTATATTTTATACAGTTAATAGAGGAGAAAGGTGGAGTGAGTTTATTTTACCGGTTGAAGAAGATTGGGAGAAATCGACTGATGTTCAAGTACAATTGCATGCTACGAATATGGATAGTATATGGATTGTATTATCTAGAAAGCTTGCATCAAATAAATTTGAACATAATTTATACTATTTGAAAACGAAAGGGAAAGTTTGGAAAGTAATAAAAAATATAAGTATTAGTGATAGTATTTCAGGGATAACATTTATAAACGATCTAATTGGGTTTATTTCATTACAAAAACATTATGAAACATCAACGGTATTTAAAACAATAAATGGTGGGGAAAGTTGGCATCCTATAAAAGGTATTCCAAGTATTGAAGGAATTAACAATGGGACTGCTATGGCTTATAAAGCAATCTATAAAAATAACTTATTAGTAATACCAACTAAAAAGAATGATGATGTATTTTTAATGAATTACTCATTTGATAAGGGGAATTCGTGGCATATTTCAAATAAAACAATAAATACTAGTAAAGTGGCTGTTTCGTTTTTTAGTTCCTATTATGGCTGGGTTATAAATAGTGAAAATGGAAGTGTGTATCAAATAATAAAAAAAGGAGCAAAATGGATTAAAGTATCAAGTAATCCATTGTTAAAAAATGTATTTTGTTTGCATTTTTTTAATCGGCGTAAAGGTTGGGCGTGTAATAAAAAAGAAATATTTACTACAAAAGATCGCGGTATAACATGGAAAAAGGTAGTATATAAAATTAATAATATTGATAAATTTATTTAAAAAAGTCCTAAAGAAATTAGGACTTTTTTTGTTTTTTATGGTGAGAGTTGTAACAAACAATGATAAGAGAAAGGAGGTAAGTGCAGAACTTATATTTTTAAAAATAGACGTTTGTTTTCACACAGTATAATTCACTTTTGAATATGTTAATAAAGTAGCAAATTCATAGGAAATGGTAATACTTAATATTTTATGTCACATGATGTGTAAAGGGGGCGTGTAATGAAATCGTTAACGGTTATTATTTTGTACAGTGAAAGAGAGCAAATATTAGAAGAGTCAATTCAATCTATATGGAAGCTAAATCCTCTTGAAATTATAATTTTAGTTCCTAACGATAGAAGTAATTTGTATGAAATAGCAAAGAAACATAAATGTCATATTGTTTTTATGGACAAATATAATAAGCATTATGATGGATATGGAGCTTGTATAAAGGCAGCAAAAGGAGAAGTTTTATTATTTTTAGATGGCAATTTTTCGTTATCCACAAATGAAATGCAGAGATTTATTGAGCCAATTGTTACAAATCAAGCCGATGTAGTTTTAAATAAAATAGATAAATTGATAGAAATAGGTAAATGTCCAAATATGGATATTGTATGGAGAAAAATGTTAAATGAAATTTTAAGTCGACCAGATTTAAAAAGCAATTCAATACTTTCGTTACCATATGCGCTTACGAAGGAAGTAGTGGAAAATATCGGCTTTAATTATATGGAAGATATCGTTCTATCTCATATGAAGATTGTGAATCAAGGGTGGCGGATTAACGATCAATATGCAATCAATACGTTATCTAAAGATGAGACTATAGAGGAAGGAGGATATTTAATAAAAAAAGAGTTATCCAAAAATGAAAAAGAGAAAGTAGAAAGATATTTACGCGGTATAGCTAAATGGATAGAGAAAAAAGGAAGAAGAGTAGGGTTTACTGATGCAGGAAAAAGAAGAGATATTGTTCAAAAACTAGGTGAATGTAAGCGATACCCTTCCTATCATCAAGGGTGGGGAATGCATTCTTCAATTTATGATGGGAAGCAACTTTCTGTCATTATACCAGTACAAAATGAAGAAGAGACTATAGAACAAGTAATACTTGAGGCGAGAAAAATAGAACCACTAGAAATCATCGTCGTTGTAAATGGTTCGACAGATCAAACGGCTAATATTGCTAAAAGACTTGGTGTTACTATTATTGAATATAACGAACGACTTGGTCATAATGTTGGACGTGCTATTGGAGCGCTTGAAGCTACAGGAGATATTCTTTTATTTATTGATGGTGATTTTAGTGTTTCAGGAAGTAATTTGCATCATTTTACAAAAGCAGTTTCAGCTGGTGTAGACATAGCATTAAATGATTTGAATCCGATGTTACACCCTCCGTTTTATGTTGTAGACGTCGTAAAATATATGCTTAATTTAGCATATAATCGTCCAGAATTAAGCAATGGCTCATTAGTAGCAATTCCACATGCTATGAGTAGATCATGTTTAGATACAATAGGCTGGGAAAGCTTACTATGCCCTAGTCTTGCACAAGTAAAAGCAATATTACAAGGGTATAGAGTAGAATGTGTACATTACGTTGATGTTGTAAAACCGAATAGAATTCGTTTAATGGAGAATGTAAGTCACAATGGGCATCCTCCGGCAGTATTAAGAATCATTGGTGATCACGTTGAAGCTCTCTCTTACTTGATAGAACAACTCGAAATGGATGGAAAGGGTGATTAAACTGTTAGACCAGTATAAAATAATTAACATTTCATATGAACAATTATGGCAAATGGATTTTCAAATTACAGAACCATTTATACTCAAGGTTGATTGGGATAAAGTAACGTATGAATTTTTAATTCGTATTAAGCCCGATGCTTCTAACACTATTGTTTTTGGATCCGGAGCAGGTGGGTTTCAAGAACAGCCAATTGGTCCACCTATTTTTCATCGACATTCTTGGATGGATGAATTTGAAGATACTGTTATATATTATAATGACCCTACGTTATATCTTGGAAAATTATCTTTAGGTTGGGGACAGGGAGAGTTAAATAGATTTTATTTACAAGATATAGCAAATATTTTAGAAATAGTATTTGTAAAGTTAAAAGTTGATTCGAAAAATGTGTTGTTTTATGGCAGTTCTGGGGGAGGATTTATGTCTTTAATTTTAGCTGGATTCGTTAAGGGCTCCACAGCTTTCATTAATAATCCTCAAACAAATTTATTAAAATGGATACCTGTACCAATAAATCTAGTTTTCGATTTGTCTTATCCAAATTTATCAAGAGAAGAAGTTGAAGAGAAATTTGGTGAAAGAATTAATGTTGTGAAATTTTTTAATCACATTAAATATGTACCGAATATTTATTTTTTGCAAAATTTCGCGTGTGAATTTGATGTGCAAAATCATTTGCTACCATTTATTTCCGAATTAGAGCAACTTGATAAAGACACGGAAGTAAATCAAATTATAATTGACTTATATTTTGATAAAAAAGCAGGGCATGCAGCTGTAGGGAAGAGTGAAACAATTGAATATATAAAAAAAGTAAAACCTAATCAGACTGTAAAAGAAGAACAAAAAGAAGTGGACCTATCAGTTGTTATAGTTTTAGGAGAAGAAAAATCAAAATTGAATCAAATTTTAAATAAAGTGCAGCATATAAAACCACTAGAAATTATTATTGTAGCTGATGATAGAATGAGTGCGATACAATCTATACCAACATTTGTTGAAAGTAACGTTGTTGTGATTGAGGAGAAAAGTAAATGGAAAGCACCAGTTCATGGGGCAAAAGTCGCCAATGGTGATGTAGTCTTATTTTTAAATGGAGAAGATGTTATTTTTTCGGTAGAATTAGAACGATTTATAGAACCGCTACTAAAAAAGGAACAGGATGTAATTTTAAATAATATAGACTCGGTTTGTTTTGAAAAGATGAGAGTAGAATGGCCAAGCATTGCTATGGTGTATAGAAAAATAGTAAACGATGTATTGGGGCGTATGGATTTAAAATATGATTCGATGTTATCTATGCCATATGCTATTACTAAAAAAGCAATTGAAGACATTGGATATGATATCTTGCAGAACCCTATTCTGTCCCAAGTAACTCTTATTGAGAAAGGGTGGCGACTACAATCCTCGTCAGCCATCACTAACACCTCCTTGAATAATATGCCTGCAAACAAAACCTCTTTCTATAAAAATGGATTAACTAAATTAGAAGTATATGAGATTAAAGAAAATATAAAAGCTTTGGAGAGTTGGTTACAACGAAAAGATGATAGAGGTAATTATACAGATGGAGGAAGAAAAAGAGAAATTATAGAGCAGTTAAAAAAACAAAAGAATTATTCACGTTTCCATAAAGGATGGGGAATGAATTCCTCTATTTATAATGGAAAACAGTTATCAATTATTATACCAGCACAAAATGAAGAATCAACGATTAAAGAAGTTATTCTTGAGGCAAGAAAAATTGAACCGAAAGAAATAATTGTTGTCATTAATGGGTCAACAGATCAAACAGAAGCAATTGCTAAGCAATCAGGGGCAACAGTAATTGTTTATGAAGAAAGATTAGGGCATGATGTAGGACGGGCAATTGGTGCACAAGAAGCGACAGGAGATATACTTCTCTTTATTGATGCTGATTTTGCTATTCCAGCAAAAGATCTTCATCCGTTAACGCAAGCTGTTGCGGATGGTGTTGATATGGTTTTAAATGATTTAAATTTAAATCTTAGATTTCCTCTATATATTGTAAGTTTATATAAATATATGTTGAATATTGCTTGTAACCGTAAAGATTTAGGGGTAGGATCTACAATTGCTGTTCCCCATGCTATTAGTAGAAAATGTTTAGAGGGAATTGGCTGGGACACTCTTCACACAGCGTGTGTTGCACAAGTAAAGGCAATATTAGAAGGGTATAAAGTCGAATGTGTCCATTTTGTAGATGTAATGAAACCAAATCGTATTCGGCCACAAGAGCATTTTGCGACGATAGGACATCCACCAGCTGTATTGAGAATTACTGGGGATCATTTAGAAGGACTTTCATATTTATTGAAGAATAAGGATTTTAAAGATTTATTTTAAAAGGTAAATTTGTCTATTGAATGAGTAACTTAAACATTTCATTTATGCAACTTGACGATATTTAGTATTGCAATGAAACTAAAATCAAAAATTTTTATTATTTTTAGCTCAGGTACAAGTGAAGAGCATGTTTCACTGACTGATAGTAAATGAACAAGTAACTAAAAGGTAAAGGCTTCTTTATATATATGAAGAAGCTTTTATCTTTTTTATTTTAAGTATGGAAGGTAAAGAGTAAATAAAGTTGTAACGGTATTTTTATTTTTGGATAAATTGATATTAGATATAAGAAAGGAGGGAATATCTTGTCTTGCATCAATAAAAGTTGTTTTCATATTTCTTTAGAAACTAAAGTCAATCCAAATGGTGGGGCAGAAATATTCGTAAGGTGCAATGATGAATGTTTATCTAATTTTAATGTAATACCGTTTATTGCATGTGTTTCTATTTCAGTAAAGGATGATTTGAGTTTTTTAGTTGATTTAGATAGTTTAATAAAACGTTAATTTTCTATGCAGTTAATAATAAAATAACATCTAATTTATAAGACTTAGTAAGAGAGTCGTGTCCGAATTTAATTAACTGCATATATTGTTAAAAGAAAGGAGGGAGAGTTATGGCATGTACTACGAATAATGTTTGTTTAGATGTGTGTCTTAAAATTACAATTACCCCTGGTAGTGGAATTGATGCAGTAGTCGATTGTGGAGGCACATGTGGGACAAGTCCTACTATTGTAATTAGTCCTAGTGGATCAATTGTTATTACTTTACCATTAGTTGCATGTTTCTCAATTGCACTAAAAGATGATTTAAGTGTTGACTCTTCATTAACAAGCCTCTATTTTCAAACTTCTTAAGAAAGATACAGAAATGAAAAGCCTGCCTGCTACTTTTCTTTTGATCTAATGTAAAAATAAAAAAGATGGTTACAACCATCTTTTTTATTTTGCTATATATTTAAAATGAATTCATATATTATTTGGTGGTAAGAATATACAATTAAAAGTATTCAGTGTTTCTTTTTTGTTCAATGAGGTAAGAAATTGCTTCTATATGATCACCAATGATTTGTTGCGTTGCTAATGAAAGGTAGCCTTCCTGCGAGAAGTGTTTTTCTGGTCGAATTCGATTTATCTTGTCAACGTCGATAGAATGAACATTTTGTACATGCAATCCTGCTAAAATTGTTTTAACTTGACTTAAGGTTGGTGAAAGAAGAGAATCAAACCCAATTGTATCAATGCATTTTCGACTAAAAGCATGAGGGACAGCAGTTGTGGAGCCCATACCTAAATCTTTTCGATTACATGCTAAATTAACAACATGCTTACATGCAGTTACGATAGTATAAGGAACACGATACATGTAGTAGTGCTCTAATTTATTTAAAGCTAAATCGGTTCCATTTTGAACAGATTGTACAAATGGTAATAAATCAGAACTAGGAATTAAGAAATCACCATCAATAAATAATAATATATCACCTTTTGCAAAATATGCACCAACGGCACGTCCGGTATCAATGCCGAGTGCTTCTTTGTAAGTAATAACTGTTGCACCGCAATTCTTCGCCAATTCCTCTGTTTTATCTGTTGATCCATTAACAATAATGATGATTTCTAAAGGTTTTAATTTCTGCACCTCAAAAATGATAGATTCTATCGTTTTTTCTTCATTTTGAACAGGGATAATGATGGATAATTGTTTATTTCCATAAGTATTTGAATAAAACTTTTTACCTGTAATTATTTTGGGTATAGCTCTTTGTTCGCCGTTTTGAAGTTCTAAAATAATATCTCGCCTTCGATTATTATCAGTATAGTTTCCTCTTGAATTTTGTAATATATTTACCCAATTTTCAATTGCTTCTAGGTGATAACGAATGAGTTGTTTTGAGGGGAAGGAGGGAATTTGCGGTATAGAAATTTTAAAATGATTGCTAATGCGAAATTTATTTTTAATAATTTTCATTTGTGCCAATATCGGATTTAATAAACTTTCTGGAGTAATTGCATCAAGAATCTCTTTTGTTATTGCATAGGGAGGAAATAATAGTGAGTTAACATGTAAATCTGGACGATGAAAAAAATGATTCGTAACTTGCTGCCAAATCATTTCTATAGTTGGCTTTTGCTTTTGATAAAAAAAGTCATTTAAATTGTTTAATACTATGTCAGCTGATTCGTCTAGTAATGGTTGAAGAAATTGTGTAAGTAAGGAAGATTGGATAATGTAATTTGCATCTAAAAATAAGAGGTACTTACCCTTTGCTTTTTTTGCACCAATTACATAACAATTATTTGATTCTGTCGGTTCTTCTAGTGTGATAATTTTACAATTGTAAGATTGTGCAATATCAATGGAATCATCGATACATCCGTTAATAGTAAGGATAATTTCTAAAGGCTGTAGTTGTTCACAGGCTTTCAAAATTTCAGGTAAAACTTTTATGTTATGCTGTATACGAATAATAATAGAAATCGGATTTTTACACATAAGTAGTCTCCTTTTGAATCAGAGGTAGTTATTAATAAGGTTAGATAAAATAGGAGATATATATTTTATTATATACGTAACGACTATTTAGTTTTATCAGACTTAGAATTTTCATTACTTGAATTGGAACCTTTATTTATTCCAGACGCGAGTAAATTATTGAGAACGCTCAGGTCTAATTGCATAGGGATTGAGTTTTTGGATGTAGTTTTCTCATTTTCTTTTTTTGTAGTTAATATAGTCTTTATATTTTTTATTTCTTTATATTGTTTTAAGGTAATGAAAAATCCAGAAATAATGAAGAGAAAAGAAACAGTAGCAAGTAAAAGTATTATTTCCAACATAAAATAGCCTCCTTTAAATCTATAATAATACTATAGTTGAATGTAATAAGACAAAATTCGAGCTAATGAGTTCACTTTTTAAATATATGCAAATCTTTAGTAAAAGTTACTAATTTCTGGGTTAAAGGAAGCAATTACAGAAACGTTATAAATATAAATAAATTAAAATTTCATTTGTAGTGTAAAGGTATGTGTTATATAAGCTGAACGTCATTCTATAACAAGTTAAACAGGGTTTAATTTTATATAAAAAGAGCATTTAATTGGACAAATAATTAATTATGTGAAATAATAATAACAGATAAGGAGACGTTGCTTTTCCTTAAGTGCTTCGAATTAATTTTATTCAATAAGAGAAGGTGTGCTTAAAGAAGTTAAATTAAATAAGGAGCTGTTTTATTATATGCAACAAAATAATGATTTAAATTTTGAACCTCAAGACGTTAATATTGTTAATCCTAAACAAGCCAGGAAAGCAGTAATTGCTACTGGTATAGGGAACGCAATGGAGTGGTTTGACTTCGGATTATACGCGTATTTAGCGGTAATTTTAAGTCAATTATTCTTCTCTGGTGTTGATAATAGTGGATTGCAACTTGTACTTACATTCGGTACATTTGCAGCAGCCTTTCTCGTTCGACCAATCGGAGGTGTATTCTTTGGTAGAATAGGAGATAAGTACGGCCGAAAAATCGTGTTAAGTACTACTATTATTTTAATGGCACTTTCTACATTATTCATCGCATTACTACCAACCTATGAACAAATTGGTGTATGGGCACCAATACTACTTTTAGTTGCCCGAATGATTCAAGGCTTCTCTACAGGCGGCGAATATTCAGGAGCAATGGTTTATATCGCAGAATCTTCTCCAGATAAAAAGCGTGGTATACTCGGTAGTGGTCTTGAAATTGGAACACTCTCAGGTTACATTGCTGCATCGGTAATTGTTACCATTTTGACGTTATTGTTAACAGATGAGCAAATGCTCAGCTGGGGATGGCGTATTCCGTTCTTAATAGCTGCACCAATTGGTTTGGTCGGTTTATACTTACGCCGTCATCTAGATGAATCTCCAATCTTTGAAGAGATGGAAAAAGCACAAGAGGAATCTGAAGACAATGAACAATTTTCATTCATGGATATTATTAAATATCACAAAAAAGACTTCTTATTAAGCACAGTAATTGTCGCCTTCTTTAATATTACAAATTATATGATTCTTTCGTATATTCCTTCTTATCTAACTCAAGTACTTAAAGTCGAAGAAACAACAGGCTTATTAATTATTTCTATTACGATGGCACTTATGATTCCACTAGCACTATATTTCGGTAAATTAAGTGATAAAATTGGTAATAAACGCGTTGTGCAAATTGGTTTACTTGGTTTAACTGTATTTGCAATTCCAGCATTTTTACTAATAGGTAACGGACATATTGCAGCTATATTTGCAGGTATTTTCGTACTAGGTTTCTTCTTAAGTGTATATGAAGGAACATTACCTTCATTATTACCATCACTCTTTTTCACTGATGTACGTTATCGAGCACTTTCGATCTCATTTAATATTTCTGTATCGATATTCGGTGGAACAACACCGCTCGTATGTTCATACTTAGTTCATGCAACTGGTAACCCGCTCGCACCGGCATTTTATTTAGCAGGTGTAAGTATTATTGGATTAGTTGTATTTAGTGTACTATTCGTTACAACTTCAGGGCGTGCGCTAAAAGGTTCATATCCTACAGTAGAAACGAAAAAAGAAGCACACCAAATCGCTAAAGAAGACCCTGAAGAAACACTTTGGTGGCATGAAGAGTCATTAGAAATTGAAGCAGGGAAGAATGCTTCCATTTAAAAAGCAACGTAGAAGTACAAAAAGACTCCTATGAATATAGGAGTCTTTTTGTTACGTTATTTCTTTCATTTCTTCAAACTTTTTTGATATGCATAAAGCTTATGAATCTCTTCCTTAAATTCATGTAGAAGTACAGTGTTTGCACTATTTGAATAACGCACCGTATTATAAGTATCTATAATAATATCACTTTGAATATTTACATCTTCTTCATCGTTTATTCTTTCTAGCCAAGCCTCAACAGTTTCTCCCCGTTTTCTATTTAAAGGAGGGGTTAACTTACTCTCTAGCTTAAAAATTTCCTTCCGAATTTCGTTATGTGGCGGTTTATTTCGTTTAAAACGATTTTGGCTCATTCCTTCTTTATCAGTAATGATAGTAGATTCGAAGGCGGGCATATTTGGTAAACTTAAATGTTTTCGTTTTTTTACTATTTTCCAAACGACGTAAATAGCGATAGCTGTACAGACTATTATTGTAGTGCTATTTATGAGTATTGGATCAAAATCAGGAATTTTTTTTCCGTCTTCAATTTTTGGTTTTAAGAGATGTCCTTTATTTGCCCAAACATCTTCAGTATCTTTTAATTCCGCTGCTTTAATTAATGGCATTAAAGCATAGCCGAAGCCTAATGCGACTACTTCCGTTATAAAACCAAAAATAAGTCGAATGAAAGGAAATACTTGAACAATTAATATACTCATTAAGCCAATCGTAATGATAGAAGAAAAACGTAATAGTTGTTGTTTGCGATTTGCCCCGGTTAACCAAAATGTAATCATAAGATGCAAGGCTAACATTAATAGTTTCCACAACGGTGGAAAGGGTGCATAAAATATAGCTGAAACGACAAACCATACAATACCACCTAAAGATTTTTGAACTGGATATCCAGGTCCGACCACATGTACGATAAAGAAAAATAGTGGTAATATGATTGTGCCAAATAGAGAAAAAGGTAAAAATAAAGAGAAAAGAACGATTTGAAGAACTAAAAGTATTACAAATCCTGTTGTTTTTTTCTGCATAAATTTATGAATAAGAAATACTCCAATATAGCCTGTTGTTAAAAATATTGCAATACTAATTAGTTCATCTCTTTCTGTTAATAATGAAAGCAGAAGGAGCAGAATGAAATCATGAATGTGATATAGCCAAGTTTTCAACTGGTTCCACCATCCCTTCACTAGTAATGAGAAACGTTGGCTGCGAGAGAAGAGGGAGTTCATTTCTTTGTAAACCAATGTATATCATTGTAGACGATCGTTCTCTTTTTCTCTTTACATAATGAAGGAATCCTTGTTTCGGAAGTAACGTACTATCATCTGAAATACGGGCTAATTCTTCTAAAGCTTTTGCATATTGTGTTTGTCCTTCATTTAACGGTACATGTAATGCACCGCCTTCTGCTAATACACTAATAAACAATTCAAACGGAATGTGGTGCTTCGTTGCATACTGGAAAATGTATGTTGCATATGAAATAAGTTCTTCTACATTATCTTTCCAACCAAATCCACGATCGGCAGCTAAAGAAAGACAAATCGTCCAACTATAATTTTTTACAGGTTCATATTGCTTCGCCTGTAATTGTTGCATTTTAGCAGATGCCTTCCAATGAATAGAGCGGAAAGACTCACGCTCATATCGCTTTACACCGATAATAGATGTTTCATCATTGTAAAAAGAAAAATTCGTTCGATAAGATCCATTCAAAAGTTGCTGAAGTTCTTGCAAACCTGCTACTTCTTTAGGAGAAGGATACACAATAATTTCAGTCCTTAATTTATCAAAAACAGGTAAATGTACAGTTAATAGATGAAATGGATCTTTTAATACACATTCAAATTGTTCAATTTGAAACACACCACGCTTCGTGGCGGTTAATGTTAACCCCCATTTTTGTGCCGAATGTGCAGGTTGTGAAAATGGGAAAGAGAATAACGTTTTTGATATTTGTTCAATGCCTTGCTCTTTATGCGGTATAAGGGACGAATTTAAATGAAAGTAACAAACACCATTAACGATTGGTATGCTGGCTCCATTTTTTAAATGAATAAAAAACTGTCCAGATTCCTCAGGAAAAATCCGTGTAGTTTGTTTCTCATTTATGATTTGAAACTTCTTCTCTATGAAAGCGACATATTTATAAATAAAAATCGCAAATAAATAATAGAAGAAAAAGAGAAACATAAGCATTCGTTGCGGGAAAAAGAATGTGAAAAGTAATGCGATTGGAACGGTTAGTTGAATAATATGGAGTTGAAAAAATAAAGGCACAGTTACAACACGCTGTCCATTCATGCTTGTTCAATCTCCACAGGTACGTCAACTTCTTTTAAAATACTTTGCATAATATCATTCTTTGTCGTACGCAGGGCACCTTCCATTGATAAGACGATACGGTGATTCCAAACAGAAGGAACTAACAATTGTATATCTTCTGGTGTGCAATATTCTCTCCCGTGTAAAAAGGCTAAAGCTTGAACAGCACGTACTAAAGCTAATGTGGCACGTGGGCTTACACCGTTAGCGATATAATCATGATTTCTTGTAGCATGAGCAAGTTTAATAATGTAATGTTCTAACGGTTCCGAAACAAATATTTCTTTTACTCGTTTTTGAGCTTCTAAAATATCTTCTAATGAGATGACAGATGTGACACTTTCTAATGGTAAATCGTTCCGAAAACGTCGCATCATTTGTAACTCATCTTTAGGAGTTGGATGACCGATTGAAATCGTCATTAAAAAGCGATCAAGCTGTGCATCTGGAAGAGGGAAAGTCCCTTGTGATTCAATTGGGTTTTGCGTCGCAATAACAAAGAACGGTTTCGGAAGAGGAGTTGACTGCTTCTCCAGCGTCACTTGTCGTTCTTCCATCGCTTCTAACAAACTCGACTGCGTTCTCGGCATTGCACGGTTAATTTCATCTGCTAGCAAAATGTTTGTCATAACTGGTCCAATTCTTAATTCGAATTCGCTTGTTTTTGGGTTGAAGTATTCAATACCTGTTACATCACTTGGAAGTACATCAGGGGTAAATTGAACGCGAGAAAAACTACCACCAATACTTTTTGAAATGGTTTTCGCCAGTAACGTTTTCCCAGTACCAGGCACGTCTTCGAGTAGTACATGTCCATCAGCAAGAAGTGAAACGAGCAGTAGATCAATAACATTTTCTTTACCAACAAACACAGATCCGATGTTTTCTTTCAATTTATTTATCATATGTACCATTCCTTTCATTATAAAAGAGCTAATATTTCTATATTTTAACAAATTATTCAGAAAATTGGTATGATTTTTTAATTCAAAGAAATGGATATTTAATTATTAAATTACTCTTGCATATTTTGGAATATAATTATACAATATCGATATACGATGTATCGTGAGTCGATATATCATATATCGATGTATCGGAGGTAGTTATAATGAATGCGAAGGCGCAAAAATATATTCCGTTAACTGAGGCGACATATTACATATTATTGTCACTCGTGAAGCCGTTGCATGGCTACGGAATTATGCAAATGGTAGAAGAGATGACAAATGGGGAAGTAAAGCTCGGCCCTGGTACTTTATATGGAAATACGACGAAATTACTAAAAGAGAAGTTAATTGTTGAAGTTGCCTCTACAGACAGAAAGAAGTGCTATGAGTTAACGCCGTTTGGGAGAGAAGTGTTAGAGCTCGAGTATAACAGATTGCAGAGATCTGTAAGGAATGGAAATAGTATATTAGGGGAGTGAATGAGAGATGGAGACAAAGAAGATATTCAAACCTTTTGCGATATGGAGCTTGGAAAAAGAAGAAGCTTTTTTAAGAAAAATGCATCAAAAGGGATGGGCTTTACAAAAGTATAATGTAATGTATACGTTTAAGAAAACTGAACCAAAAGATGTAGTATATAAAGCGGATTTTAGACTGGATTATAAAGATTCAAAAGAAAAACAAAAAGAATATATTGAAATATATGAAATGTGTGGATGGAAACATGTAACGAGTTTTGCGAAGTGGAATTATTTTTGTAAAGAAGTAGACGAGGAAAATGAGTTACCTGATATTTATTCAGACAAAGAAACGAAGATACAAAAATTTGTTGAATTGATACAGTTCGTTGCAATTATGTTTGTAATGTTAATTCCAGTGTTTTACTTATGTTTTCTTGGAGTATCAGAATCAGGATTATATAAAGGTATGGTTGGGTTTTTAGTTTGTATATATTTATATGCGTTTATTAATTTATTTAGGAAGATTAAAAAGTTAAAAAATGAAATATTGTAACAAAGATTGGGTTTATTAAAGAAGATGGTTGTATATTGAATGGAAATCATCTTCTTTAATTTCTATATATCCTTGTTTTGTTGGATATTTTTTATATAATAAAATATTGTATATTTAAGGCATAGAACTAACAGTTACAAAGATGATACCAGTAACAATACCTAAAAAAATCATAAATGAAGAAGTAATTAATAATAACGAACTAGCAATGAATATCACTTTATTAGATTTTTGTTTTTTATAAAGGAAATAAAGTAAAAGACCACAAATAGTAGAAAGTATCCATATAGCTAAACCGTAAGAACTCGAGATTTTCTTCCAATCGGAAATCCAAAAGTAAAAGATGATTATGTGACAAGTTAATAGTAGAAATGTTGATGGAAGCATTATCTTTTTATTTAAAATCATTTGTTTCAACTCCCTTATATAAATATTACTAAAATGGTGTGGAATTTAACATATAATAAGGAAGAAATACATTTTTAATTAACGTATTAAACGAAAAAATCCCTTATAGAAAAATCTATTTCTACAAGGGATAATCATATTTTTATTAGAAAGACTGATTTTGCGCAGGTTTAATAAATTGTTCAGGGTTTTCAACAAGTCCGCATACAGCACATTGGACACGGTATGTAGGTCCTTGATAAGCCATATGAAAAGCATTCATCGTTTCATTTGTGTATTCTTCTTCCACTTGACCAGTTTGTGGATTTATTTTGACTGGTTTTACTTGTTGCTCAAGAATATTAAAGCGAGTACGGTTCGTTTTACAACTTGGACATAGCATTGGTTCCATATGTATACACCTCCATTTGTATCATTTCTTAAAATCTTTAATTTTATGCAAGCAAAAAACTTTCTCAATATAAATAGGTGTTTAATGTATTTAAAATTCAGAAAAAATAAAATATAATAAAAGTACGAACTGGTTATGTCCAAACCAAATCTCCTGTTTTATGCCAATAAGCTGGGGGGCCGAGAAATCGGCCTCATTTTTTTTGCTCATTACTACAAGGAACAAGGTTTTTATGAGACTTTTGTCGAAATTTTAGGGATAGATACAAAGGGGGATGTGAAATGAATTTGAAAATGAAGTACATCATTTTATATGTAGAAAAGTTTGAGGAATGTTTAAAGTTCTATAAAGATATTTTACAGTTACCTATAAAAGCAGAGCACGGCACATATATTGAATTTAATACTGGAACTACCATTTTAGCGATGAATACGCGGCAAGATGTGAAAGAATTAACAGGACTACCGCTTACAGAAGGTGAATTACAGTCTTCTCATTTCGAGTTAGGATTCGTTGTTGAGAATGTACAAGAAACGATTGAGCAATTTAGAGAGCAAGGTATTAAAATTTTAGTGGAGCCAATTGTAAAACCGTGGGGACAAACAATTGCCTACATTGCTGATCCAGATGGAAATTATATTGAAATTTGCAGTTCATTAGAATAGAGGGAGAAAGAGAGATGGGATTTCCGAAACTAGAAACAGAACGTTTATTCTTAAGAGAACTTACACTATTAGATGCAGAAACGATGTTCCAATATTTTTCGAAAGAATCAGTTATACGTTATTTCGGAATGGATTCTTTCCAAAATATTGAGCAAGCGAAAACAACGATTCAAACGTTCAAAAATCGTTATGAAGAGGGCAGTGTATTTCGCTGGGGAGTCGAGAAAAAAGGGACGGGCCAATTAATCGGAACGTGCGGATTTCATTTAATTAATAATCATCATAAACGAGCTGAAATTGGTTATGAATTAGATGATACATATTGGGGACAAGGATATGCATTGGAAGCATTACAAGCAATTTTAGCTTACGGATTTGAAATACTGCAACTAATAAGAATCGCAGCGATTGTATATGTAGAAAATAATGCTTCTCAAAAGTTATTAATAAAAGCAGGATTTCAAGAAGAAGGATTCCTTCGAAAACATATGATTCAAAATGGAGTTGCTCATGATACCATTTTATATTCTTTATTAAAAGAAGAGTGGAAGAAGTAATGAGTACAAACGAACTTATAACGATTATGAAGAAGCATAGGGAAAATAGATTCATTTTAGGTATAGATGGTTTAAGTCGATCTGGAAAAACAACATTCGTAGCCAATTTAAAAGAAAATATGAAACAAGAAGGCATTCCGTTTCGTATTTTCCATATTGATGATCATATAGTGGAGCGTAATAAACGATATCATACTGGATATGAAGAATGGTATGAGTATTATTATTTACAATGGGACATTGAATGGCTAAGGCGGAAATTTTTTCAAAAGCTACAACATGAAACAAAATTGAAATTACCTTTCTTTCATGAAGAAACAGATATATGTGAAATGGAAAAAGTACAGATTCCTATTGTAGGCGTAATTGTTATTGAAGGAGTTTTTCTGCAGCGAAAAGAATGGAGAGATTTTTTTCATTATATGGTCTATTTGGACTGTCCAAGAGAGACAAGGTTTCTACGTGAGAGTGAAAAAACGCAGAAAAACCTTTCAAAGTTTGAAAATAGGTATTGGAAAGCAGAGGATTATTACTTAAAAACGGAATTGCCGAGGGATAGGGCGGATTTAGTCATTGAATGATTTGAAAATAGAAGGTGAATAGAATGAATATTTTATGGGATTTTGATGGGACGTTATTTGATACGTATCCTGCATATACAATGATGCTTTCTGAAATATTAGGTGATTCAGTAGAAAAACAAGAAATATACAAAAACTTAAAAATATCATACTCTCATGCAATTCAGTATTATAATATTTCATGTGAGCAGGAAGAAAAGATTAAAGTTTTGAAGGGGAAATTCACGCCAAAAGATATGAAACCTTTTGCAGGTGTCGAAGAGGTTTTGAAATTTGCAAATAAAAATGTGATTATGACCCATAAACATAGGGAAGGGGTTATGGGCATTTTAAAATATTACGGCTGGGAAAAATACTTCGTAGATATGGTTACAATTGACGATGGCTTTCCTCGAAAGCCAAACTCTTTAGCTTATAATCATCTGCATAAAAAATACAATATTGATTTAGCTATTGGAGATAGAGAATTAGATTTATTACCTGCAAAAGAATTAGGTATTTCAACATGTATGTTTCAAGGTAATTGTGATGTAGCGGATTATTCTTTATCACATTACTCGGAGTTTTTTAAGGTAGTGAGTGATAGAGAGTTTTCTTTATAAAAAAAGTTATTAATAAAGACTGTATCTTTCATTTTAAAGGTACAGTCTTTATTTTTTAGAGCTATTATATACCAATTGCCGTGGATTAAAGAATGATTGTATATCTTTAGTAAAGAAATAGTCAGGTTAGTTGTTAGATAGAAATAGACAGATAAAGTGATAGTGTCCGTTTTATCTGCTTTTTATCATAACCAAATTATGGTTATTCATGCTAATATAAACTCATAGCTATATAGAAGGGGTGGGATTAGTATGAAAACAGAAATAGTTCCTAAAAAGAAGTACAGTATAATAAGCTATATATCTTTACTCATCGGCATTTTGTGTTTTCTATTCGTTTTTATAACGCCAACAAGGATAGCGAATGCAGGTAATATAGTTGGAGATTATATTACAATTGCCCTGACAGGTGTAGGGATCATGCTTTCAATAATCACAATGACGAAAAAAACAGAGAAGAAGGGGATTGCTATCCTTTCATTAATACTGTCCTCATCATTTTTTATATTTTGGATCATAGCGATTATCCTATTGTTTACTGGTCAAATTAGTTTTGCGCCGTAATGTGTAATAAAAAGAGTCCTTCTCGTATGAAGGACTCTTTTTACTCGGTATCTTCAGGTTGATATTCTAAAATATCCCCCGGTTGGCATTCTAATGCTTTACATATTGCTTCTAAAGTTGAAAAACGGACTGCTTTTGCTTTTCCATTTTTCAAGATAGAAAGGTTAGCCATTGTAATTCCAACCTTCTCCGAAAGCTCTGTTACACTCATTTTTCTTTTCGCTAACATTACATCAATATTAATAATAATTGCCATATTATTCACCTCAGACCGTTAAATCATTTTCTGATTTTATATCTATAGCATCTTTTAATAGTCTTTGGAGAACGGCAGCAAAGACCGCGATTACCATTGAAGCAAAAATCATAATCATTCCGATAATAATAATGCCAGGGGCGTCATCTCTCTCTGCCACGAGATAGAAAAGTGGCATACCTAATACATATAATACACTAATTGCCAATGCGCTGTACTTAATATTTTTTAAAGCTTGAACAGATAACTCTGAGAATGCGTTATTTTTATCAATATAGTTTAAAAGCTTAAATGTTTGGTACAGTGCGAAGTAATAAGGTATTGCTGTTGCATATAAATTGATAAATACAAGATATTTAATATATGCAATATCTGGATATAATTCTGCAGCGAAAGCTCCTATTTTAGGGACTAAAAAAATGCACATAGCAAGAACGGGGATTCCGATCAGAATCACAACGGTCTTTAAAAAGAGTGTGGATCCTTGTTTCATAAAAAGCACCTCATTTATTTAATATCTTATTAATTTAACACGAAATTTATTGTTTAACAATAAATTTTTATTTCTTTTGATCGAGGATTTATTGTTAAACAAGTAATTAATGAAAAGGATGTTAAATCTTTTTTATAAGATAGATGATACATACCGATATTTAATAAAGGAAAGAAAGGGAAAGTAACTATTGTTAGCTTTATGAGAATTGGGAACTAATAAAACATATGTAGGTTTTGGTATGGAAAAGGAAATAGTGTGTATTTAAAATGAATGCAAAGTTTATGGAGGAACAATCATGTTGAATTATGGTGTGAAGATGAAAAAGTTGCTATTAGTGGCAGCTATAATAGTAAGCGTATTAAGTACGGAAAGTATGATGAATTATCATGCGGCCAAAGCTAAGGTGAAAAAAATAGAACACCAGCCTAAAAATATAATTATGATGGTTATGGACGGAACGAGTTCAACGGCGACAACATTGGCTCGCTGGTATAAAGGGGCACCGCTTACGTTAGATCAAATTGTAACAGGAGGAGTTCGTACGTTTTCGGCGGAATCAGCTATTACAGACTCAGCGCCAGCAGCAACAGCATTAGCAACTGGAAATAAATCAAATTCAGGATATGTAGGTGTATTACCTTCTATTGTAAGTTCGCCTAGCTTAGAGCCAATAAAAGAAGAGGACAAGTTACGGCCGGTCGCAAACGTATTAGAGGGGGCAAAACGTACTGGTCGTGCAACTGGAATTGTTGCTACATCTGAAATTCAGCATGCTACTCCGGCGGGATTCTCGGCTCACCATGTCAATCGCAAGCAATTTGACGTAATTGCGAAGCAGCAAGTATATCAAAATATAGATGTCGTATTAGGCGGGGGAAAAGCAGCGCTGCTACCTATGCAAAGTAATGGAATCCGAAAAGATGGTGAAAATTTAGTGAAGGTGATTCAGGACAAAGGATACGATTTCGTTGAAACGAAAGATGCGTTATTGAACTCCAAATCTAATAAAATTTGGGGCTCTTTCTCACATCATGCTCTTGCGTTTGATATGGATCGTATAGCAATAAACCCAGAACAACCAACACTTTCTCAAATGACAGAAAAAGCAATTCAAACATTATCAAAAGATAAAGATGGCTTCTTTTTATTCATAGAAGGTAGTAAGCCTGATTGGGCAGCCCATGCTAATGATCCAATTGGGATGATTAGTGATATATTGGCATTTGATGAAGCGGTAGCAAAGGCGTTACAATTTGCGAAGAAAGATGGGGATACGATGCTCATCGCTTTAACTGATCATGGTAACAGCGGCATCTCTATAGGGAATAGGAATACGACAAAAGGATACAATACTACACCGGTTTCTGCATACATTGATCCATTGAAAAAGGCGAAAATGACACTTGAAGGAACTATAAATAAACTGAAATCTGATTTATCAAATGTAGAAGATGTAGCTAAACTATACGGTTTGGATAATCTAACTCATGATGAAAAAGAAAAATTAAAAGCGGCAAAAAAGAAAATGGATGTAGGACGAATTCTTACTACATTATTGGCTAATCGTGCAAATATCGGCTTTACGACAGGAGGACATACAGGTGAGGATGTATTCTTACATTCTTATGGACCTCAAAAACCAGAAGGCTTAATCCAAAATACAGACATTGCGAAGACGATGGCGAAAGCGATGGGCTTTAACTTAGAAGAAGTAACGAATAAAATATTTTTAGAGAGTGAACAAGCCTTTAAGAAAATCGGTGCAACTGTAACAGCCGACAAAACCGAAGGAGCAAACCCGTTACTCGTAGTAAAACATAATAAAGTAGAAGCACAATTATTTGGTAACAAAAATATAATTCGTATCAATGGTAAAGGGTATGAATTAAAAAGTATTATTGTAGAGAGTAATGGAAAGTGCTATGTACCAGAAGAAGCAATTCAACTATTTGTAGAGCATTCTCGTTAAAAAATTGCCAACCAGTTAAGCTAACTGGTGGCAATTTTTTGTGTTTATTCTAAATATAAGTGTTCGAATTGTTTTGTAAAGTTTTCCATATGAGACTTGTATAAATGTTAAAGGGAAATTATATTTTTTTCTTACATTAAAAAATTTCGTTTTGTAGAATAAGAAGTTATACATATAGTAAAGTCTAATGTGTTATCAATTAATATTTACGAAAAATATATTAATACTTTAGAATTTCTTTAATGTTCATTATTTTTTATTTAAGGTTATCCGTTATATTTATAATATGTTTATTTCAATTTATTGTATTGAAGCGCAGTTTCATATAATTATAAAGCAATCATCAAAATAAAATCTCCACTAGAGTAAATTTATTATTTTTTTGCGGAAATTATTATGCAGCTAAGAAAACTGTAGTTTATTGAATTAGAAATATATTAGAATTTAGTTGAAGAAAGAGAGAGGGAATAAAATGAATATAGTGCACTTACGTCCTAAACAGCGGTCTAAGTATCGCATTATGCTAGGGAAGTGGTATTACTCTACAAAGAGGTACATTCAGTGGTTAGCAGACGGAAAAACATATGCAAAAAGGTTCCAACAAGAAAAGCTACCTTGTACAGCAATTCAGCATCAAACGATATTACTTCGTAAGCTCAAAGATGTAGATATGTGGTATCAACAGAATAAGGTTGTTAATTTGAAAATTGCTGTTAAAAAACTAAATGGTATCGTCATTAGACCGGGAGAAACATTTTCTTACTGGCGTTTAATAGGTAAGCCAACGAGGAAAAAAGGGTATGTAGAAGGTATGGTATTACATTACGGATCTTTTCAAATAGGTATTGGAGGAGGTCTTTGTCAGCTTTCGAATTTAATATATTGGATGACTTTACATACACCACTGACAGTAACAGAACGATATCGTCATAGCTTTGATGTCTTTCCTGACTCTAGGCGAACTCAACCGTTTGGGAGTGGGGCGACTTGTTCCTATAACTATTTGGATTTGCAAATTAAAAATGAAACGGACCAACCGTATCAACTTCACCTTTATATGACAGATGAACATTTAGTTGGTGAATGGAGAACAGTCTATCCGCAACTTTATCAATATGAAGTGTATGAGAAAGAACACTCAATTCAACCGGCATACTGGGGCGGTTATATACGACATAATGTGATTCAACGTAAAGTATATAATCAACAGAAACAGTTAATAGAAGATCAATATGTAACAGAGAATCACGCTATAATGATGTACGAACCACTATTAGCTTGTAATAATGAGATTAGTGAGTAATATGGTAACCCATAGATTAAGTAGTATAGAAAATATTTAATTCTTATTTTTACTAAAAAAGTTCACTGTTATTTATAGGTGAGTTTGTTTTTCTATCTTATGTATTTCCCCCTGCATAAAAAATATTTCTCAACATTTTATTTGTTGAAAAAGATTGAATATTCGTATTATAACGAATATTATGTTGTTATCGGCAAAAAACGATAATTTGCAGACACTGGGGAGGAAATACATTGAAAAAGAAAAAGAAATTAAAACCATTAGCGGTATTAACAACAGCAGCAGTACTAAGTAGTACGTTTGCTTTTGGAGATCACGCAGCGTATGCTGAGACACAAACATCATCTCTACCAATAGATGAGCACTTAATACCGGAGGAGCGTTTGGCTGAAGCGCTAAAACAACGGGGGGTAATTGATCAATCTGCATCGCAAGCTGAGACGTCAAAGGCTGTCGAAAAATATGTTGAGAAAAAGAAAGGGGAAAACCCTGGGAAAGAAATCTTAACAGGAGATAGTCTTACGCAAGAAGCTTCTGATTTTATGAAAAAAGTAAAAGATGCAAAAATGAAGGAAAATGAACAGGCGCAGCAGCCTGAAGTAGGCCCAGTAGCTGGACAAAGTGCAGCATTGAACCCTGGGAAATTAAATGGAAAAGTACCTACTACATCAGCGAAGCAAGAAGAATACAATGGAGCTGTTCGAAAAGATAAAGTACTTGTTTTACTTGTAGAATTTAGCGATTTTAAGCATAACAATATTGATCAAGAGCCAGGATACATGTATTCTAAAGACTTTAATCGTGAACATTATCAAAAAATGTTATTTGGTGATGAACCATTTACTTTATTTGATGGATCGAAGATTAACACATTTAAGCAATATTATGAAGAACAATCTGGTGGTAGCTACACAGTTGATGGGACTGTAACAGAATGGCTTACTGTTCCAGGAAAAGCATCAGATTATGGTGCTGATGCGGGTACTGGGCATGATAACAAGGGGCCTTTAGGACCAAAAGATTTTGTGAAAGAAGCATTAAAAGCAGCGGTAGCAAAAGGAATCAATTTAGCAGACTATGACCAATTTGATCAATACGATCAAGATGGTGATGGAAATAAAAATGAGCCAGATGGCATTATTGATCATTTAATGGTTGTACATGCTGGCGTTGGTCAAGAAGCTGGCGGCGGTAAATTGAAAGATGATGCGATTTGGTCACATCGTTCAAAACTAGGTTCAAAACCATATGCAATTGATGGCACGAAATCTTCTGTTTCGAACTGGGGCGGAAAGATGGCTGCATATGATTATACAATCGAGCCTGAAGACGGGGCAGTTGGTGTGTTTGCACATGAGTATGGCCATGATTTAGGCTTACCAGATGAATATGATACAAAGTACTCAGGACAAGGTGAACCTGTTGAGTCATGGTCTATTATGAGTGGTGGTAGCTGGGCTGGAAAAATTGCAGGAACAGAGCCAACGAGTTTCTCACCACAAAATAAAGAATTTTTCCAAAAGAATATGAAGGGGAACTGGGCGAATATCCTTGAAGTAGATTATGACAAACTTAGCAAAGGAATCGGTGTTGCGACATATGTAGATCAAAGTACTACAAAATCTAAACGACCTGGAATCGTTCGTGTTAACTTGCCGGACAAAGATATAAAAAATATCGAATCAGCGTTTGGTAAGAAGTTCTATTACAGTACAAAAGGAAATGACATTCATACAACACTTGAGACACCAGTATTTGACTTAACAAATGCAAAGGATGCTAAGTTCGATTATAAGGCATTTTACGAACTTGAAGCGAAGTATGATTTCCTTGACGTATATGCGATTGCAGAAGATGGAACGAAGACACGCATTGATAGAATGGGCGAAAAAGATGTAAAAGGCGGCGCGGATACAACTGATGGTAAGTGGGTTGATAAATCATACGATTTAAGCCAATTCAAAGGAAAAAAAGTAAAACTGCAATTTGAGTACTTAACAGATATTGCAGTAGCTTATAAAGGGTTTGCGTTAGATAATGCAGCATTAACTGTAGATGGAAAAGTTGTTTTCTCTGATGATGCAGAAGGTCAGCCAGCAATGACGTTAAAAGGCTTTACTGTGTCTAACGGATTTGAACAGAAAAAACATAATTACTATGTAGAGTGGAGAAATTACGCTGGTTCTGACACTGCGTTACAACATGCACGTGGCCCAGTATTTAATACAGGAATGGTTGTATGGTATGCGGATCAAAGCTTTACAGATAACTGGGTAGGCGTTCATCCAGGTGAAGGGTTCTTAGGAGTAGTAGATTCTCATCCAGAGGCAATTGTAGGGACATTAAACGGACAACCTACTGTGAAGAGCAGTACGCGTTACCAAATTGCCGATGCGGCATTCTCATTTGATCAAACACCAGCATGGAAAGTAAATTCACCAACTCGCGGTATCTTCGATTATAAAGGATTACCAGGAGTGGCAAAATTTGATGATTCTAAGCAATACATCAACAGCATTATTCCTGATGCAGGACGTAAGTTACCGAAACTAGGACTGAAGTTTGAAGTGGTAGGCCAAGCTGAAGACAAGTCTGCAGGTGCAGTGTGGCTTCATCGATAAAATAAGGTAAAACGAAGAGGAGCTGCGATAAGTCGGTGAAACTGACTTATCGCAGCTTTTTTCTTCTTGTGAAAAAACTTGCTGTTTTTTTATGTACTTATTGGAAAAATTCGAAGTTTCTTTTATAAATAAAATACTCCGCCTGTCCAATTATAGAAGCTATTTTGGGCGTAAGTAATTTGTAAGTAATGAGTAAGAAAAAAAGAGATTTTCATAGTATATAATATTTATTATAGCTACTTTTAACACCTGATACTAATAGTGTGCTATAATATGAATTAGCAACAAAAAGGAAAGGAATTAGAACAATGACCTTAGAAAATACTAAAAATTTAAAAAAACAAGTTGCTCCTTTTGAAAAATCAACGATTAAAAAAAGTGTTTGGCAACTGATCAACACAATCGTGCCATTTATTATTTTATGGTACCTTGCTTATAAAAGTTTGTCAGTTTCTTATTGGTTAACATTAGTTCCAGCACTGTTAGCCGCTGGATTTATGACAAGAATTTTCATTATTTTTCATGATTGCACCCATTATTCGTTCTTTAAAAGTCGACGTGCAAATAGAATAGTTGGAACGTGTATGGGTGTTTTAACATTATTCCCATTTGATCAGTGGGGGCATGAACATTCTATTCACCACGCTACGAGTGGTAATTTGGATAAGAGGGGTACAGGGGATATTTGGACGCTTACAGTTGATGAATATGTAGCTGCACCATTTAGACTTCGTTTAGCATATCGCTTATATCGCAATCCATTCGTTATGTTTGGATTAGGTCCGATTTATGTTTTCTTGCTTAAAAATAGATTTAACCGAAAAGGTGCAAGGCAGAAAGAACGTATGAATACTTATTTGACGAATATTATAATTGTTGCTGTAGTAGCTATACTTTGCTGGGCAATTGGGTGGCAATCGTTTCTGTTAGTACATGGTACTATATTCTTAATAGCAGGTTCAGTAGGGATTTGGCTGTTTTACGTACAGCACACATTTGAAGATTCTTATTTTGAAGAGGATAAAGATTGGGAATATGTGAAAGCGGCAGTGGAAGGAAGTTCTTTTTATAAGCTTCCTAAAATTTTGCAATTCTTAACTGGTAATATTGGATTCCATCATGTTCACCATTTAAGCCCAAGGGTACCTAACTATAAACTAGAAGAGGCACACAATAATACGCTTCCGTTAAAAAATGTACCAACGATTACGCTTGCTACAAGCTTACAATCACTACGTTTCCGTCTTTGGGATGAGAAAAGTAACAATTTTGTTAGCTTTAAAGATGTCAAAAATATAATTAAAAATAATGTTTCTGTTCGAGTGAAATCTGAACTATAATTGCATCGTATATAAAACTCCCCTTAATCATTTTCGATTTAAGGGGAGTTTGTGTTTAAAGAGTAGATGCCAGACCAGATAAGAGGAAAATTTACATAATTCAAATTGTAATTGAAGCAGATTAGGAATTGCTCGTACGTAAGTACAAATATAAGATGACAGTAAATGCATTATGTTAACAAATTCATAGTAAAAGGGGGGATCGTACAACATTATATCCAAAAATAAGAAAAGACTTGAACGAAAATTCCATTCATTTTTCTTGGTGTTCCGCATTCCATACACTTAAATAGGACGCATATTCTAATTCATCTGGATTCTCATGTAACATAGAAATGAATTCTAATTTGTTTCCATCACAATCTAGAAAGTATACACTTGCAGCAGGCATCCACCTTTGGACAATTGGCTCTTGATTTCCTTTTCCTTGACTTCCTATCACTGCTATTCCACGTTCCTCTAGCCACGCTTTAGAAGTCATTAAAAACTCTAAATTTACACCAAAAGCAAAATGTCTCGGCTCAAAGTCTTCAATGTTATGTACTTCCCATAGTCCAAGCATTTGTTGTTTATTTTCTCCGACCCAAAAGAAAGCCACTCTTCTTTTGGAGAGTTTTCTTGCTAACGTTAATCCTAGCTTGTTTTGATAGAAATTTATTGCCTTCTCTAAATTTCTTACATGTAAATGAGTTTCGTATATGTTCTGTATTATTATGATCATTCCTTTCTTTCTTTCTTTATTGGTAACTACCAATTCAATAGTGAATATAATTCTAAAGTTGAAATATGTATAAGCCTAGTAATGTACATCTATATCCGATATACCTATTTACTATTATATTGAAATTGGAATGTGATAAATCCCACTGAGGTAGTAAGTGTTTAAATGAACACTCTACTACTTTTGTAGGAAAGGGGATATATTCATTAAATTCAGATGAAATCATATTAAAATGATGAAAAAAGACCACACATGAAGTGAAACGCCATGTGTAGTCTTTTATGTATAGTCAAATATTACGAAGTCTCGCTAATTTTAGTTTCACTATGAGTGTTAGTAGAATTTCTTTTCTTAACTTTAAAGTGATAGTAAGTGTAGCAAAAGATGATAAATGGGACAGTGCAATAGATTCCAAGTCGTTGTTCTGGGATAAAAATAAGACTGATTAATATAATGCCATACAATCCAAAACCAAGAATTGGTACGAGTGGATAAAGTGGCGTTTTAAATTTTAAGTCTTCTAATTTTCCGCCGTCTGCTAAATAATGTTTGCGGAAAAAGAATTGAGAAACACAAATTGACATCCAAACAATAATGGTAATGACTCCGGAAATTGAAATGAGCCACAAGTAAACAGTTTCAGCAGCTACTACACTTGTCAAAAGAGAAAAAGCAGAAATAGCTATTGTCATGATTAAAGCGTTGAGAGGAATCCCACGTGATGATAATTTCTTTAAAAATGCTGGAGCCATTTCGTTTTTTGATAAAGACCAAAGCATTCGAGTAGCAGCGTATAGTCCTGAGTTTGCGACAGAAAGAACAGCAGTAAGAATAACAAAGTTCATAATATCAGCTGCATATGGAATACCGATATTATCAAAAACAGCAACGAATGGACTCTTTGTTAATCCAGCTTCTTCCCAAGGAATTAAAGCAACAAGAACAAAGATTGCTAAGACGAAGAAAAACATTGTGCGCCATATAATATTTCTAATAGAACGAGGTAAAGTTTTTGCTGGATCTTCACTTTCACCTGCTGCGATTCCGACAAGCTCTGTACCTTGGAAGGAATAATTGACTGTAACCATTGTTAATAGAATAGCTGCAAGTCCATTCGGAAATAAACCACCATGATTTACGAAATTTGAAAGAAGTGGAGCTGGTTCATCGCCTTTTAAATCAATAAAACCGAACATAGCGGCGCCACCAAGAATTATAAAAGCTATAATGGCAGATACTTTTATACTTGAAAACCAAAATTCTGTTTCTGCATAACTACGAGCAGATAATGCGTTAATAGTGAAGATGGTAACGCCAAATATTAAACACCAAACCCAAACAGGAATATCAGGAAACCAGCGCTGCATTGTAATACCGGCAGTTGTAAATTCAAGACCGGTCGTATTCGCCCAGCTTAACCAATACAACCATCCGATTGTAAAGCCAGTTGCAGGATTGATGAATTTAGTAGCATATTCCTGAAAGGAACCTGAAACAGGCATGGCTACAGCAAGTTCACCAAGACATAGCATAACGAAATACATTAATAATCCACCAGCAATAAAGGCAAGTACGGATCCACCAGGTCCAGCCTGACTTATAATAAAGCCAGATCCGTTAAATAACCCGGTTCCAATCACACCACCGAGTGCAATCATGAATAAGTGTCTACTTTTCATCGTACGTTTTAATTCATTGTTTGTATTGCTTACTTGCGCCATTGTTTTCCTCACTTTCGTAGTTGATAGAATAACGTTTGATGTTTTTCCGTATTATGGAATGTATTCCGTGATGTGAAATATTGTTATAATTTTCAGATAATTAAAAAGAAAAGTCAATATTTTTTTGTTTGCGTTTTCAATTCGTTGTTAGTGATATGTTTTTATTGTTAGAAAATTAAATAAATAGATTGATTTCATTTCGAATGTTTGCTAAATTGATAGTTAATTAAGCGTACTAACATATTACGAGTAAAGTTGAGGCGAGTTATGGTACAGTCCATTGATCGAGCGATAAGTATTATTAAATTATTGAATTCTACAAATGAAAAAGAGTATTGGGCTATTTCTGATATAGCTGATGGAACACATCTCCCGGTTAGTACAGTACATAGATTACTTAACTCTCTAATGGAGCATGGGTTAGTTACACAAATTACAGAGACAAAACAGTACAAAATTGGACCAATGTGGATGGAAATAGGGTTGCGTCAATTGGAGAAGGTAGACTATAGATCTGTTGCAAGAGAAGTGATGAAACGTTTGGCTTCTGAAGTGGAAGAAAGTGTCTATTTGAATATTCCAAACGGAACACATTCTATTATCATTGAAAGAATTGATAGTCCTTTAAAAATTCGAGTTATCGATAATCTAGGAGAACAAATTCCACTTTCAATTGGTGCTGCAAATAAAACGATGCTTGCCAATATGAAAACGAATGAAATGGAACATATTGTAGAGTATTTACTTCCTTCATTACCAGAACAAAAGCAAATTCTTCTTAATCAAATAAAGCAAATAAAAAATGAAGGATATGCTGTCAGTTATGGTGAAAAAACAGAAGGGACAGCTTCAGTAGCTGCACCTATTATCGGATTTAATCATAAAGTAGTAGGAGCATTAAGTGTTGGGTTAATTAGTCATCGTATTAATGATGATCGACTATCTTTTCTTATTAGCAAGGTAAAACAAGCGGCTCATGAAATATCAATAAAAATCGGCAGTACATCAGAACTATAATTTTGATAGCTGTCGTCATTTTTTATTCATATACTGGAATTAGTTTTCATAATGCGGAAAATAGGGGATTTATATGTCAAAGTGGCAATCAAAAGAACAATTGGTTCAATTATTAAGCAGTCTTGTTGAAATTCCTAGTATTACCGGTTCAGAAGCTGAAGTAATATTGCCAGACTTTGTTGTGGAACAATTATCTGACTTACAGTATTTCAAACAAAACCCGCACCATTTGCAAAAAAATCCGACAGGGGACGGACGATATTTTGTTACAGCACTAGTAAAGAAAAGCGATAGTACAAAAAATACTGTAATTCTAGTAAGTCACTTTGATGTTGTAGATGTACAAGATTACGGAATGTGGAAAGAAGATGCATTTAATCCTAAAAAGTTAACATCTATGTTTTATTCTCATAAAGATGAACTTCCAGACCATGTACGTGAAGATATAGAACATGGAGAATGGCTGTTTGGTAGAGGAACAATGGATATGAAATGCGGCCTCGCATTACAAATGGCAATGATTGAGCAAGCTTGCGAAGAAAGATTTGATGGGAATGTTCTTTTATTGGCTGTACCAGATGAAGAAGTAAACTCTGTAGGGATGAGAGCTGCTGTTCCAAGATTACTAGAGTTAGCAAGAGAACATGATTTAGAGTATAAAACGGTACTAAACTCAGAGCCTATGTTTTCAAGACATCCTGGTGACCAAAATAAGTATATTTACACGGGCTCTATTGGTAAAGTGTTACCTGGTTTTCTTTGCTACGGAAAAGAGACACATGTAGGTGAACCTTTTGCAGGGTTAAATGGGAGTTATATGGCTTCATTAATAACAGCAGAATTAGAGTTAAACACAGACCTTTGTGATATTGTAGAAGGGGAAGCGAGTCCTCCGCCAACTAACTTACTTCAAAGGGACTTAAAAGAGGATTATTCTGTACAAATTCCGCATCGTGCAGTTACATTATTTAATTTGTTTTTATTAGAAAAATCAATGACAGATGTAGTTTCATTGTTACGTCAAAAAGTAACGAAAGTAGCAGAGAAAATAGAAGAGTCGTATGAAAAACATGCATATCGTTTTTCTAAATATAATCCATTTATACCACCTAATCTCAAAGTAAATGTATTAACTTATGAAGAGCTTATCACATATGCAATTGAGCAACATGGACGAGGAAAAATAAATCATATTCAATCTAATATTATAAAAAATAGAGGAGATAAAGATGATCGTGCGGTAACCATTGATTTAGTAGATAAATTAGCGATTTTATGTAAAGAAAAGGCACCGATGATTGTACTTTTCTTCGCTCCGCCGTACTATCCAGCTGTGAGTTCACGCAACAATCCTTTAATAAAAGAGGTAGTTGTAGAAATGGAAAAGTATGCACACTACAATCATAAAATTACATTTGAAAACCAAAATTATTTTGGGGGGATTTCAGATTTAAGTTATGTAGGCTTGCAGTATCCACTGGATTCAATGAGTTCGCTTGTAGACAATATGCCATTATGGGATAAAGGTTATTCAATTCCGCTTCAGGAATTAGAAGAGTTTGATGTTCCAGTATTAAATATGGGGCCGGTAGGAAAAGATGCACATCAATGGACAGAACGTCTAGATGTAAACTACGCATTTGAAACGCTATTAGATATGTTACCGAAGTGCATTGAAAAATTATTAGTTTCTAATAAAATTACACAATCATAGTAGGGAATAGGTAAGGGATAAAACAGAACCTGTAAAGAAGATTTGAATAAAATTATTTTAATATAATTAAAACTGAAACGGCCAAACTCAATTATATATGAGTTTGGCCGTTTATCATGTAGTGAATTTCTAATTAAATTCATATGAATTCATAGCTAACGCGATCTCTTTTACAGTTTTACTTTTTAGTTTGACCAGATAGTTCAACAGACTTTTGCGTACAACGCTGCATAGCTGAAATAATCGCTGTTCTCAGTCCTTTTTCCTCCAATGTTGCTACAGCTTCTATTGTCGTTCCGCCAGGAGAACAAACCATATCTTTCAATTCACCTGGATGTATTCCTGTTTCTAGTACCATTTTTGCAGAGCCTAACACAGCTTGAGCAGCGAATTTATATGCTTGATTTCTTGGCATACCATCTAGTACAGCAGCATCTGCCATCGCTTCTATAATCATATATACATAAGCTGGTGAAGAACCACTTACAGATGTTACAACATCCATTAATTTTTCACTTACGATCTCTGTTTGACCAAAACTATTGAAAATGTTTAGTACATCTTCTAAATCTTTTTCTGTCACCATTTCATTCGGGCATAATGCAGACATTCCTTCTCCAACAAGAGCAGGAGTATTAGGCATTACCCTTACAACCTTTACTTTTTTATTAAAGGCATTTTCAGTACTTTCAATACTTTTCCCAGCAGCGATCGTAACGATGATAGCATCGTTTTTGATTATTTCTTTTATTTCATTAATTATTGACGCGTATAGGTCTGGTTTGATTGATAAAATTAAAATATCAGCATTTTTAGCTACTTCATTGTTGTCGGTAGTTGTAGTTAGCCCATATTTTTCACTAGCATTTT
The DNA here is from genome assembly GCF_022663885.1 of Bacillus cereus group sp. BfR-BA-01330. Classification (NCBI taxonomy): domain Bacteria; kingdom Bacillati; phylum Bacillota; class Bacilli; order Caryophanales; family Bacillaceae; genus Bacillus; species Bacillus cereus group sp. BfR-BA-01330. Next base: position 544,531 of record NZ_JAKUGK010000004.1, on the reverse strand, counting down.
TTAAATTAGCAGTGTTTAAATCTGAACAAATAATTTGATTTGAAGACACTATATTTTTGTTTATCATTCCGCCAATCATAGCCATTCCCATATTTCCGCAACCGATGAATCCAATTTGTTTATCCATAATAACTCAATCTTGCTCCTTTTATAATCAATTATATCTGTTTGATATTATTTTCTTAGAATAAGAATAACATCCCTGTGCAATATAAAGAAACATTCTAAGAGAATATATTCCTTTTTGCAACACTAAAAGATAAAAATTAATTATATTCGACATTATGTAAATATATACACTATAATGTAAGGTTTTATGTTTATGAATATGAGTTAAACTTATATCATTTTGTATTTTCATTCAGTAGGGCGATAATTTCATACAAATAACTTGCGGCTCTATTTATTTTTAAAAATACCTCTTGACACCGAATCGAACTATATCGCATAATATAAAAAAATTAGATTGAAAATCGTTGAAGGGAACTAGTACATATGTCTTCTTGCGAAAGAGAGTGGAATTCACCGGCTGAAAGATTCCTCGTATAGAATATATCGAACCTATCCCTGAGTCTTAAATGAAAGTTTAGGCGTTCGCCTGCGTTATAGGCACCAAGTGGATATCTATGTATATCAATTAAGGTGGTACCGCGGAACAATGACCGTTTCGTCCTTTTTATTTTATTAAGGGCGAAGCGGTCATTTTTATTTTGCTCTTAAATACCTCATTGCAGCATTGATGAGAATAGATATAGTTACAAAGTGAATGAAGTGTAATTTATAAAAAACTTTGATTTTAGACTTGGGGGATAAAAAAGTGAAAAAACAACGAGTTGTTGTAAAGATTGGGAGTAGTTCCTTGGCAGATAGTCACGGAGGCATCTCTACAGAACAGCTTTCAGATCACGTTGCCGCATTGGCTCGGTTGAAAGAAGATGGGCACGAGGTTGTGTTAATTACATCTGGAGCCGTCGCTGCAGGTTTTTCAGCGCTAGGATATCCTAGCAGACCTGTAACGATTAAAGGGAAACAGGCTGCAGCAGCTGTCGGACAAAGTTTGTTAATGCAGGCGTACACGGAGGAATTCCGTAAATATGGCATCGTTACTGCGCAACTTTTGCTGACGAGAAGTGATTTTTCTAGAAAAGAACAATATAGTAATGCTTACGCTACGTTAGGAGAATTATTAAACCGCTCCGCTCTTCCAATTATTAATGAAAATGATTCCATCTCCTTAGAGGAGCTGACGTTCGGTGATAATGATATGCTGTCAGCTTTAGTAAGCGGGCTTGTTTCGGCGGATATGCTTATGATCTTTACGGATGTGAACGGGTTATATGACAAAAATCCTCAGAAAAATGCGGATGCAAAAAAATATTATTTTCTTCCTGAAGTTACGGAAGAAATTTCTTCTCTTGCAGGAGATGCTGGCTCAAAACTTGGGACTGGCGGTATGAAATCAAAAATCGATGCTGCAAAGACAGCGCTCTCTCTTGGTGTGAGTGTATTTATCGGAACAGGACGTGGACAGGAAAAGTTTGTAGATGTTTTGAAGGGTAAGGGTGATGGAACGTATGTTGGTAATGCTCCTCAAAAAGAAATGAAGATGAACAAGCAATGGATTGCCTTACATTCGCTTGTTAGCGGACAAATTGAAGTAGATGCTGGGGCAGCTACTGCCATCATTCAGCATGGTAAGAGTTTACTTCCAGCTGGTGTTACGAATGTATCAGGATTTTTCCAAGTGGGTGAAGTTGTAGAGGTTGTAACGCAACAAGGGCGCGTAATAGGAAAAGGACAATGCACATATAGTGCAGAGGAACTAAGAGATGTAAAAGGTATGCAAAGCCAAGATATTCAAGTAAGAGGCGAGAGACATAGTTATGAAGTCATCCATAGGGATCATTGGGTTTCACTTTAAAAAGGAGGAAATAAAAATGAATGAAGTGTTGGCAAAGGGGATAAAAGCAAAAGAGGTTGCTAGAGAGCTTGTGCTTAAATCTACAGAGCAAAAAAACGAAGCACTTTCCGCAATAGCTGATCAGTTAATATTAGAAACAGCTTATATTTTAGAAGAAAACAAGAGGGATATTGAAGAAGGTAAGGCAAAAGGATTTTCTGATTCACTCCTTGATCGTCTTCTGCTAACTGAAAATCGTATTATTGATATGACAGAGGGGATTAAGCAGCTAATTGAATTACGTGATCCTGTAGGAGAATGTGTAAGTGCATGGGAAAGGCCAAATGGACTATCTATTCAGGAGATGCGCGTACCACTTGGTGTTATAGGCATGATTTATGAGGCAAGACCGAATGTAACAGTGGATGCAGCTACAATTTGTTTGAAGACAGGAAACGCAGTCATATTACGTGGTAGTTCTTCTGCTATTCATTCTAATAAGGCCATCGTTGCCGTTATTCACAGAGCGCTCAAACTAACAAGCTTACCTCAAGAAAGCGTACAGCTTATAGAAGATACAACGCGAAATAGCGCGAAGCAGTTGTTTACAATGAAGGATTATCTAGACGTTCTTATTCCAAGAGGTGGCAAACAATTAATCGATACTGTTGTGAGAGAAGCGTCTGTTCCAGTACTTGAAACAGGTGCGGGAAATTGTCATATATTCATTGATGAAACAGCAGATAAACAAATGGCGTTTAATATTATTATAAATGCAAAAACACAGCGTCCATCTGTATGTAATGCAATTGAGACGATTGTACTTCATGAGAATTGGGCAGAGCAATATGGTAGCGAGTTGTTTTCTTCCTTGAAGGAAAGAGGAGTGGAGCTACGTGGTGATAATAAAGCAGTGGTGATTGATTCTTCTATCTTACTTGCGACAGAAGAAGACTGGGAAACTGAGTTTTTATCTCTCACACTAGCAGTGAAAGTGGTTTCCACTGTTGAAGAAGCGATTCATCATATAAATACGTATGGATCTATGCATTCTGAAGCAATTATTACTGAAAACGAGGAAAACGTCAGCAAGTTTTTTACTTCTGTAGATGCCGCGGCACTTTATCATAATGCATCGACTCGTTTTACAGATGGATCCGAATTTGGATTCGGAGCGGAAATTGGTATCAGTACACAAAAGTTACACGTAAGAGGACCAATGGGGCTTCCAGCATTAACTTCTACAAAATATGTGATTCGTGGAAATGGACAAATTCGAAAATAATAATAAAAGACACTCAATTGGCTTGGGTGTCTTTTATTATAAAAATTAATTACCATACAAATAGCCCAACGAGCATAGCACTTAATAAAGAAACAGCCATCCCGCTAACAAGAAGCTTCCAAACATTTTTACCGATGACTGATGATTTTTCTCCGCCAAATAATGAATTGTAAGTTCCGTAAATCATACCTACTGTACTAAAGTTAGCAAAAGAAGCTAGAAATGTCGTTGCAACCGCAACCGTATGCGGTTGTAGTGACTTTAAGTTTGATTTTAAATCCATCATTGCAACAAATTCATTCGTCGTTATTTTGATCCCCATTAATTCAGCTACATACATAGCATCACTGCCTGATAAACCGAGTAAAAATGCAAAAGGACTAAAGATAATGGAGAAGATTTTTTGAATTGTTAACCCCGTTACAAAAAATCCTAAAATCCCATTTAAACATGCTGTTAAAGCTACATAACCAATTACCATAGCTAAAATAACGATAACCATATTCATCCCAACTAACATACTGTTTGAAATAGTAGAAAAGAAATCCTTTTTTTCATGTTTTGAAGGTGTGTAAACAACGTCTTCTTCTTTCGAAACTTCCACAGGATTTAATACATTGGCTAAAATTAATGCGTTAATACAGTTTAATGGGATTGCGCTGAAAATATATGTTGCTGGAACCATTGATAAATAAGCACCAAGAATGGATCCGCTAACGCTACTCATACTCATAATTCCAAAAGTTAATAATCGATTTTCTTTTAAAACAGATAATTGATCACGAACAACCGCAAGTGCTTCGGTGTTTCCTAAAAACATCATTTGAATCGAAAAGAAACTTTCTAACTTTGGTAAACGAGAAATCTTTGAAATAACTGCACCTACTTTATCAATAATCCAAGTTAAGATTCCGAAATAAGAAAGAATATCGAAAAAAGTAATAACAAAAATGATAGGAAGTAACGCACTAAAGAAGAAATCAATGTGCTGACTTTCCATAGCTGAAGGAAATGCAAATCGAATACCTTCATTCGCACATGCTAGTAGCCAACTGAAAAATGACGCAATTTTATTAATGATAATACTGCCGAGCTTTGTGCCTAACATAAACCACGTAATAAAAAGCTCCAATAGGATGAGAATTACAATCGGTCTCCATTTTATATGTTTTTTATTAGGCGAACATAAGAAAATGATTAATATGACAACGAAAATCCCTAACATATTCAATATGAAATGCATGTCAACAACTCCTTGAGAGTTATTATTTGTATATAAAAAAGCATCTATTCTTCCAAATTTGGATTATGATTAGAAGTTATGAAGCATGTAAGTTATGTTAGGAATCAATGTATTTTAATTTGCTTTATTTTGAGCAATCGCAGTAATTATCGAACAATTAGCTGTTTTCAATTGTTTTGTTGGATATTAAACGTATGCGATTTTAAACATCGTTTATTCCGCATTAACGGGCAGTAAGATTTTTACCTCAAAATTCAAGGAAAGCAAAGAAGTGAGGTGGGGATGGGCTGCCCGCAAAATCCCGATTGGTAAGAGCTGATTAAAATTTCACTTTATAAATAAGAACGGTGAGTTGGCCATGAACCTTGAAGTTTCCGAAGGTGTATAATTTGTCCTGTATGATAAGCATCATGCAAAAGGATATTCATATATTGTTGCCAAACTGGTAGAGAAGGACTTAGTTGATCTAGTTCTGCTTCTTGAAGGGCGGTTAATGAAGATTGTAAGGCATCATGTACTTGAAGCGTTCGCTTTACGGTTTGCTGCCAAGCGGCATCATCATTAGGTCCACCTTGGATAAACGTCTCATCATTATTTTGTGGAGCAACAAATGTGTCGTCTTCATGTAAACGGGAAAGTAGGCGTTCTTTAAAGATTAATAAATGGTTCACATTTTCCCAAATCGTATTACTGGCAGCACCTTCTGGTTGCCAACATGCTTGTTCAACCGTAAGATTCTTTAACGCTTCTGATATTGGTGGGTACCACTCTTCTTCGTAAAAAACTTGTTGGACTCCATTTTGCAACATTTCTTTTCTTCCCATTCGTATAGCCTCCTGTTCATTTTTCTTAATAAAACCAATTCTCTTTTCTCTTCAATAAACCTTTTCTATAGTTGCACAAGAGGGTGAAAGACAACTTATAACAGAGCCATTAAAAAACTTCTTTTTAATATGATACTTAATAATCAAGGCTTTAATTGAGTCAGAATGAAAAAGAGTATAAACCTTTCTCTATTTGCTCATGGATTAGAGTTTTTTTGAAGTCGCAAAATAATTCTAAAAATATAGAAGGTTAAATTCGATAAAAATAGAATTTGATATATAGCAAACAAGGAGGGGATAAAAATGGAGGTCTATCACATAACGAGTAGAAAGAGGGAAACTTATAACGTTCAAGTGAAATATTCGATACTTTTCGAATGTGCGCTTGGCATTGCAGCAATTACTCATAAGAGGTTAATTGATACACTTGAAAAGAGTCAAAATGAATGGGAAGAAATTAAGAAATCATTAACAAAAGAAATGAGAGAGCACTTACAATTTGTCGAAGAAAATAATACGTGGAAAGCATTGCTTCAGTTGTTGTATGAAGAAGACATACAGGATGTATCACAGTTTCATGTTAAAATCGATTCACTTTCAGAAGAAGATTTGAAGTATATATGTTTACCGTTTTTAGGGGAGAAATATGAGAAAAAAAGACGTTTAGCCGCAAGTAGAGATGGAACTGCAATACATGAACTAAAGGAATTAACACATGATCATCAGTTTTTCTCTACGTACATTCGCTTTATATGTGATGTAGATGTACAAGTGCTGAAATCTCATTTAATCGCTGTAATGACAGGTTGGTATGGGAGTGTAATTAAGAGTGAGGAAGAAGAAATACTTTCTATATTAAAACGAGATTATGAAGCAAAAAATGAAATGAATAAAAAGATGAAGCCGGAAGAGTTTGTCGAGTGGGCGACTGGTGGCGTGAACTATATGCCAGAGCCAAGTGTTCATCACGTAATTCTTATTCCGCAAATGACGTACAGACCGTGGAATATTGAAGCAGATATTGATGATACGAAAGTATTTCATTATCCAGTTGCGAATGAAAGCATTCATCCTGAAGATCCGTATGAACCGAATTATTTTTTAGTTCAAAAACATAAGGCTCTTGGAGATGAAGCGAGATTGCGAATTGTAAAAATGTTGTTTGAAAAAGAACGTACATTACAGGAAATAACGGAAAGATTGCAACTCGGTAAATCGACAGTACACCATCATTTGAAATTGTTACGTGCAGCGAAGTTAGTTGATATACATGATGGAAAGTATGTATTAAGGAAGAAAGCAGTGCAGTCGTTAGCGAAAGAATTAGAAGCGTTTTTGAGTAGATAATATGCAACAAGAATGTACATAAAGGGAGGAATTTAAGAGAAAAGTTGGTGAGCTATAATGAAGAGTGTATTGAAAAATCGTTCGTTCTTTTTTATGTGGATTGGTAGTGCAATCTCTGAATTAGGAGGGGCTTTCGGAACGTTATGTAATTCAATTCTAGTATATGAGTTAACAGGATCAGAAATGGCTTTAAGTAGTATGTGGTTATTATATTTCATCCCATCACTCATATTGCAATTAATAAGTGGCCCATTTATTGATAAATGGAGCCGGAAGTGGATTATGATATTTTCACAATGGATACGAGCGTCCGTATTTTTATTACCTTTGGTGATGCTAGTTTCGGGTAGTATAGAAGTTTGGCACATTTATGTTGTTCAAATTGTAGTGGGACTTATTACACCACTTTATACACCTGCAAGTCAAGCAATTACACCGAGCATTGTAGGGAAAGAACAACTTCAAGATGTAAATGCGTACATTGATGGAATGACTCGCCTTATGATGTTTCTTGCGCCAGTATTAGGCGGAGTAGTCATTCATTTGATTGGAACAGAACTTACATTATCTTTCGTATGCATATGTTTATTTGTTAGTGGCACTTTCTTATTTTATATAAAAGAAAATAGAACGTCGCAACCTATTCGGAAAACGTGGCTAGAACAGTTTTTTCACGGTTTTACATATTTTTTCACAAAACCAATCATCGTTTGGCTCGGTATATTTCTTACTTTCGTGCAGTTTGGAGTAGGGGTAACGATGGTCACAAATCTTCCTTATATAAAAGACGAGCTGTCAGCGGGATATGCAGAGTACGGTTATTTCATGGCAGGTTTTCCACTTGGCTACGTAATTGGCTCAGTATTAGTCGGAAAAGTAACATATAAAAGCCGGCGTATACTTATGCTTGGAGGATTGTTTATAGGGGGACTCACATACATTTCATTAGGATTCAATCATAGTATTATCATTGCAATAATAATTGAAGTAATAGCAGGGATTTGTATTGCATTTTTCAATGTTCATAACACGACAATATGCCAACAAACCGTCCCAAATAATATGATAGGACAAGTATTTTCAGTGCGTTTATTTTTTATACGATCCGCTATGCCATTAGGTGTGTTAGTAGGGGGGATATTGAGTGAAATGTGGGGAGTAAGAGCGCTATATGTAATCATCGGTGCAATTATATGTGTTACATCTTTAATAGGGATGTTACTTCCATATTTCAAATTTTTAGATGAGGCGATAGAAAAGAAATCAGCATAATTCAAAAAATTAAAACTTTACAATTGAAAATAATTATCATAATCAATTATAATAGAAGAATACTAGTATTCGTATAACAAAGAGGGAGTGGGATATATGTTTATCGAAACGAAAACATTTACAGTAAAAGAAGGTACATCAAATATAGTTGTAGAACGTTTCACTGGAGAAGGTATTATTGAAAAATTTGAAGGCTTCATCGATTTAAGTGTTCTCGTGAAAAAAGTAAGACGCGGCGACGAAGAAGTTGTCGTAATGATTCGCTGGGAATCTGAAGAAGCATGGAAAAACTGGGAAACAAGTGAAGAACACTTAGCTGGACATAGAGCGGGCCGTGGTAAACCAAAGCCAGATCATATTATTAATGTGGATCATGCAGTTTATTATGTGAAATCATCGAAATCGGCTTATCAACAGTCGTAATATATAAGTAGAGGATACATGTTGTAGAAGCAATCATGTATCCTCTTTTTTATGACTGGGGGGATGGGAATGATAGAAAAACTTGCATTCATTACATATGAACAACATAAAAAATTAGTGCAAACAATAGTAGCGGAAGTCTTATCTATGGAAAAGGTAAATGGATTCATGCTAATTGGATCTGTTGCAAGAGGCGATGCATATCCTGAATCTGATTTAGACTTCTATATTCTTTTAGAAGACGGACAAAAGAAGAAATTTCATTCTGAAATGAGAGAAGATATTTTAGTTGAATATAAGAGTGCAGATTTTAATCAAATTCAAGTAAACTTTAAAAACAATCCGATGGAACTATACTCATTTCTAGAAGGGAAAATTTTGTTTGATAAAAGCGGTGAGTTAAAAAAGTTAAAGGAAATAGCTACATATGAATTTGAAAACTATCGTGTTTCAAGCGACAAAATGAAGGGCATTTCTCATTGGTTGCATAGTTCGCTTATTAAAATTCAATCTGCTTTAAAAGCAAATGATGAGTTAAAAGCTTCATACTTAGTTCATACGTCAACTTGGACATTGTTAGAAGGGATATGGGCTATTAATAATAAGCCAGTACCGCCAGCGGGATCTGCTTTAAGGTATATTCAAACGTTGCCGAATAAGCCAATTCATTTAGATGAGTTACTTAATAAGCTATTTTTAGGTGATACAACAGAGCGCATCCCTTCAGCAATTTTCCTGGTTGAGTGGGTTCTACACAATCTGGAAAATAAATAATGAGACTATTTTATATAGGTACATTAATATTTCACGTCGAACAGTTTATATAATTGCAGTCATAAAAAACGTTCTAGGCTATGGAGAAAAGTATTAGACTTATAAAGCATAGTCTTAGACGGAACGCTTGAATATCTTACCTTTCATATTTAAGTGTTATGAAAATGAGTCTACATACCCTCTGCTTAAAAGGAGATGAGTGAATGAAGTTAAATCATTTGAATTTATGTGTTGATGATTTATCAGAAGCGAGACATTTCTTTGAAACATTTTTTGATTTTCAATTTTTAGAGCAAAAGGGAAAGGCATTATTAGTAATGAGTGATGAGAGTGGATTTATACTGGTGCTAAGCGACCCCAAAGCATTTAAGGGGAATAAGGAAGTGATGTATCCTGAAGCTTTTCATATTGGTTTTTTAGTGGATACTTCAAATGAAGTTGATCAAGCGTATAATCGTTTAGTAGCAGGCGGCATTGAAATAGATAAGGAACCTTATTCGATGCGAGGTAGTAGTTATGGTTTTTATTTTACAGTATTTAATGGCTTATTAATTGAAGTGTCTTGTCTTGATTATAGAGAAGGTAAGAAAGTTTCAAAGCTTAATAGCGATCAACAAGAGTAATCATTTGAAGGTGTATAAAATTTAAGTATGTATCATATTAGAAGACGGATTATGAAAGTTTCACTGTAAAGTAAAAAAGACAGACTAATAAATAGTCTGTCTTTTCACATTAATTCTTCACATCATCATAAAGTTCAAGTGCCTCTTTCACATTCAATCCATTTTTCACAATGCCATGTATTGCTTGGATCATCGCAGCTGGGTGCTCGGATTGCCATATGTTTCGGCCCATGTCTACTCCAATTGCTCCTTCTTGCAATGCATTGTACGTAATGTTTAATGCGTCTTCAATTGAATCTAGTTTTGGGCCGCCCGCGATGACGACTGGGGCAGGGCATGTGCTCGTTATTTTTTCGAATCCTTCGCAGTAATACGTTTTAATAATATCAGCACCCATTTCAACACATACGCGGGAAGCAAGTGCTAGAAAGCGAGCTTCACGTTTTTGTAATTCCTTTGCGACTGCGGTAATGCCGAGTACTGGTAGGCCGTAATCATGAGCTTCAGAAACTACATTTGCGAGATTTGTAACAGTTTGTGTTTCATAGTCTGATCCGACAAAAACAGAAACGCCAACGCCAATTGCGTTTTGCTTCACTGCTTCTTTTACAGGTGTAACAATTGTTTCATTCGCTAAATCTTTACCGACGACAGTAGCGCCACCAGATACACGCATAACCATCGGTGTGCTGCAGTTTTCAGGAATGCAGGAACTAAGTACACCGCGTGTTAAAAAGAGGGAGTCTGTATACGGAAGTAAGTTTTTAACTGTTTCAAGTGGTTGTTCTAGCCCGTGAATTGGCCCTAAAAAGTAGCCGTGATCTATTGCTAACATAACCGCTCTACCATCAGGTAAAATTGTATTTAATCGATTTTTAAATCCCCAAGTCATTCAAAATCACTCCTTCGTTAATGTTGGATTTTCCGTTTGTACCGTATCTTTATTTGGTAAATGTGGTGACTTTATAAAAACAGCTTTAAAAGGTTTGTCAGAATGGTTAATCAGATAGTGAGATTCATGAGGGCGAACTTGCAGGACATCACCTTGTTTAATCGGAACTCTTTCGTTATTTACATAGAAATCTATTTCACCTTCTAATGCATAAAAGACCTCTTCGCACGTCGTATGATAATGGTTTTGAAACTCCTGGCCCGGTTGAATGACAACAAGGCCAAGATCAATATTTGGCCCTTGTATTAAATATTTCGGCCCGTTATCACCGAAGCGATAGGAGAAGTCATTTTCATTCGCTTTTAACATACAGTTCACTCCTTTATGTAATGTGTTACAGTGCACCAGGCGCAATCCACATATGTGAGGTGAGCCCTTTATCAGCTAAAGCGAGCTGACTGTCATATACAGTTTTCCATGTTTCATAGAACTCTTTATATAGTTCGTGATTTTCAGTAACTGGTTCGAATGTTTGCTCCCACTGTACAAACTCTTCGGCAGTTTCTTCCATAGATGAATATATGCCAGCACCAACTCCAGCAGCAATCGCAGTTCCTAAAGCAGCTGCTTCTTTCACAACAGGTACTTTTACAGGAATACCGAGTACGTCTGATAGAATTTGTGGCCATAGTTTTCCTTTAGCGGCACCGCCAGCAAAAATAACTTCAGAAGGGAATGTGCCAGTTAGATTTTTTATTAATTTTAAGTTTCCAAGTGTAATGAAGGCTGCATTTTCTTCAATAGCACGAAACAGTTCTTTTTTTCCGCATTTGTCAGCGTCTAAACTTAAATTTAAGAATGAAGGTGCGGCATGACGCCAAGAAATGTAGTTCATAACGTTTGAAAAAGTAGGGATAATGCCATGTGAACCGACAGGTACGTCTTTCGCTTGTTCTTCTAGTAATTCATAAGCATCTACACCAAGTTTATCAGCAAGTTTCTTTTCTTCTTGGCAAAAAGCGTCTCGAAACCAGCGCATAACGAGACCTGGGAAAAAGGCGATTGTTTCATATTGCCATAGGTTCGGAACGACGTGACAATTTACTCGAATCGCAGCATGTGGATCTGTTATTGGCTCAGTAACATTCACTTCTTGTTGCCAAAAGCTACCCCCGCATATTAACGTTTGATTTGGTTTCACGATTCCTGTTCCGAGCGATGCCATTTGAGCATCTCCACCCCCGGCGACGACAGGAATCCCTTCACGTAATCCAGTTAATGCTGCACACTCTTTTGTAACGTTGCCAATTACTGTACCAGCTTCATTTACTGTTGGTGAAAATGGCAAAGATAGACCGCACTCCTTAGCGACATCGTTATCCCACACTCTATTTTGTAAGTCAAAAATACCTGACGTGCATCCGTTTGAGGGATCAATTTGTAGTACGCCACTTAGTTTATATAAAATCCAATCGTTTAACATTGTAAAAGAGTAAATATTATTATAGACGTCGGGTTCATGTTTTTTTATCCAGAGTAGGCGTGGTAAAGCACCTAATGAAAAAGTTTGACCAGACTTTGTATATAAATCTTTTTCAAGATGTGACCGAATTTCTTTTAATTCACTAACTTCGACGGATGCGCGCCCATCAACATTTGCACACGCCCATATTTCTTGCCCATCTTGATCATATAAAACAAATCCTTCTCGCATACTTGTAGCGCTAATAGCAAGAATAGAAGAGGCAGGAGTGTTGTTTTTTTGAAGCACCTCTTTCGTACATTCTTGTACTAGCTTCCAATTTTCTACTACATCAAAGTTCATAGAGCCTGGATAACGAAGGTCAGATTTGTGAATCCATTCTTTTTGACTTACTGCAATTTGATTACCATGTAAATCAAAAAGAACTGCTCGAATGCTCCCTGTACCAGCATCGAAAGCTAATAAATGGGACATTAACAATCACCATCCTTTCGTAATAAGGAGAGGGCAGTTTCCTCATCGGTAATTAATGAATGAATAAACTTTCCTTTTAAGGCACCATAAATTGCATCTATCTTTTCAGTACCTCCAGCAACACCGACGACATGCTTCATATTGCGCAAAATAGAGAGGGGCGTGCCAATTAGACGATTGTGATGCGAGAGTTCTAATAAATCGCCATTTGTATTATAAAACTGTCCTAAAATATCGCCAGCACCGTTTTGACTACGAATATATGTCATCTCACGTAGTGTTAATTTTTCTTCTTTTACAATCGTAGCGTCTTGAGATAATCCCCCAATACCGACAACAGCCGTATGAGCAAGTGAAGCGACTTGAAGCATATCTTTTACACTCGGTTCTGATAGAATACTTTGTGCCATTTCGGTTGTAGACGCTAGAAACGGCGTAGGGATAATGTGAAGTTCGCCTTGCATGTAGTGTAAATAGTTTTGTTTTCTCGGGAGATAGTGATTTACCCCGCCTGTGAGCGTTACGATTGAAAGGTTGATAGAACTTTCAAAATGAATGTTTTCTAGCATTTTGCTAATTGTTTCTCCCCAGCCAATACCGAGTAAATCGCCTTGCTGGAGATGAGTTTCTAAATATTGTGCAGCAGCTTTTCCGAGAGAAGCGTGATAATTGTTTACTGGGGTAGGGATAATAAAAGCATCTTTTAAGTGGAATTTTTTCATTAGGTCACGCTCAATACTTAAACAGTGCAAACCAGTCCCTTTTACGTGAAATGTAACGATACCTTCACTCCGCGCTTTATCTAATAACCGGACGACTTTATTTCTTGAAATATGAAGAAGTGACGCGATCTCCTGTTGTGTTAATTGGTCTTTATAATAGTACCAAGCTACTTTAGTTAATAAATTTTCTTCAAAGTTCAGCTGAGTCATACTCTTCATCCCTTTCAACAATTGACCACAGCTTAAACATATGTACCATATATTTTGTTTATTCCAGTTGAAACGATTAATAGTACGTAGAAAAAAGTGTTCTAGATATAAAAAAAGGAATATACAATGCTACAAAACAAGTAGAACAAATAATCATTTTCTCAAAAAATGTTCTGGATAAAGGCAGGTGACATCATGTGGAGAACGTACCTTTATTACAAGTAAAGAAAATGAGTAAGGCGTTTTTAAATCAACTTGTATTAAAAGAAGTGAACTTACAAGTAGAGCGCGGAGATATATACGCTTTAGTGGGGGGAAATGGCGCCGGGAAATCAACATTAATGAAAATATTAACGGGGTTATATTCGTATGATGATGGAGAGATGTATGTAAAAGGAAGGAAGCAACAGTTTTCAAATCCATCAGAAGCACACCGAAAAGGGATTTATTTAATACCGCAAGAACCACTCATTTTTCCGCATATGACTATTGAAGAAAATATATGTATCGGGTTAAAAGAAAAGAAAAAGAAACTAAAAGTACAGATTCAGCAATTGATTAGCAGCTTAGGATGGGATATTGACCTTAATAAACTAGGAGGAACATTATCGATTGCGCAACAACAGTTAGTAGAAATCGTTAGAGGATTAATAAGAGAAGCTGAGATTCTTATTCTAGATGAGCCAACATCGACATTAACAACACACGAAATTAAGAGTCTTTTTGTGTTGATGAAAAGTTTACAAGAAAAAGGAATTGGGATGATTTATATTACGCATCGTTTTCCAGAAATCTTTGAAATTGCCAACAAAGTAGCAATACTACGTGATGGAATGGTTGTAAGCCAAGGTGATGTATGTGACTATACATATGACATGCTGATGGAGGGACTATTGCCAAAAGGATATAAACAGAAAGAGAAAATAGAAGTAGTTCAAGAGACAGTAAAGACGAAAAAAATATTAGAAGTGGTTGATATAAATGGTCACGCATTCGAAAATATATCATTCACTGTACATGCGGGTGAGGTTGTAGGTGTTGCTGGCATTATAGGATCTGGCAGAACGGAATTAGCAGAAGCGATATTTGGATTGAAAACTATAAAATCAGGGTCTATCTTATTGGGTGGAAAATCAATTGATACGTGTTCTTTGCATAAAAGGCTAGACGAAGGACTAGTTTATGTGCCAGAGGATAGGGGGAGGAATGGAATTTTCTCAATTGCTTCTGTTAAAGAAAATATTGCAGCAGCAAGTTTATATCAAAATAATCGCTTTTTTATAAATAAAGAAAAAGAAAGCGCTTTAGTTAATTCGTTTATAGAACAGTTCCGAATTGTTGTACAGGATATGAATAAAGAACTGGCATCTTTATCAGGAGGTAATCAGCAGAAGGTCGTGCTTGCGAAGTATCTTGCATGTAATCCTAAAATTATTATTCTTGATGAGCCGACTCGCGGAATTGATGCGAAAGCAAGGCTTGAAGTGTATGAGACGATAAAAAAAATGAAAAGGGAAGGACTCGCAATTTTATTAATCTCTTCAGATGTTGAAGAAATTGTCCAATTAGTAAACCGTGTATATGTAATGAGAAATGGGCGATTTGTTTCTCATATGGAAAAAGAACAACTGAGTGTGAATGAAGTTACACGCCTTGCATACGGAGGTGTAGCGGAATGAAACATATGTTAAAAATGCATGAAACGTCTATCATACTGTTACTACTAATTTATATAGCTATTGTAGGAATGATAAACCCTAGTTTTATTCAATTTAACTCGTTATCTTTACTGATGAAATCAAGCGTTATTTTAGTCGTGCTAGCAATCGGTCAATCGTTCGTCTTATTTACGAAAAATATAGATGTATCAGTTGGTTCAAGCATGGGGTTAAGTGCAGCAGTTTGCGGAATGATGTTAACGAATGGGTATAGTGCATTCTTGTCGATATTTGTAGCTATTATACTTGGGGCCATTATTGGTTTCGTAAATGGTATTGGAGTTGCGAAGTTTCGGGTACCAGCCATTATTATGACATTAGGCATGTTAGGAATTATTAGAGGTACAATGTTAATTTTCACAGGCGGGAAGTGGATTGAAGATATTCCAAACGATTTTAAGCAGCTGTCATCTATCATCATTCTTGGTTTACCTATAACTGTATGGTTCGTTCTTATTATTTTACTACTACTATACTTCTTTTTAAGAAAAGTGCCATTGGGAAGATACTTTTATGCGGTAGGTGATAATGAAGATGGCGCGAGGCTTATTGGTATACCTGTAAATAAAGTGAAGATATATGCGTTTATGATTTCAGGCATAAGCGCTGCGCTCGCTGGTTGCATATTTGTTATGAATATCGGTTTCGTGCCAAATCAAACAGGTACAGGATTAGAATTACAAGTAATCGCAGCCGCTGTACTAGGAGGAATTCATTTAAAAGGAGGAACAGGATCTTTATTTGGAGCTGCATTAGGAGCGTTATTTTTAGAAACAATAAGTAGCTCACTCGTCTTTTTAAAAATACCAGCATTTTGGAATAATGCTATTTCAGGTTTTTTATTATTACTTATCATCATATTAGATAGTGTTATGAAAAAGTGGAAGGCAGAAAGGAGGATGAATCTATGAAGTATGTATATAGATGGGAAGGGGTTCTAATTGTATTACTTCTTGTAGAATTCATCCTTTTTAGTTTAATAAATAGTGATTTCTTAAATATTAGTAATCTCCTTTTTAGTACAAATGATTTCCTATTTATCGCAATTGCGGCGATACCAATGACTTTTGTTATAGTAACAGGAGGAATTGATGTATCGATCGGCTCAATAATGGGGCTCACTTCAATCTTAATCGGTGTACTTTGGATGAACGGAATACCTATTTTGTTTGCTGTTATAATCGCCCTAATAATTAGTTGTTTAGCAGGCGCTTTAAACGGACTCATTATAAAAATGACGGATGTAGAACCACTCGTCGTTACACTCGGAACGATGTTTTTATATGGGGGAATTGCCCTCGTCATTTCAGGAGGGGCAGGTGCTTCTGGGTACGAAGGAATAAGCGGTTTACCTGACACATTTGTACAACTGGCAAACGGTAGTTTTATAGGAATACCGAATTTATTATGGCTACTGATCGTATTAACAGTTTTATGTACTGTATTATTTCACCGAACTATATACGGGCGCCATGTAAAATTAACAGGTGCGAACGAAAATACAGCAAAATACACCGGGATTAAAACGAAAAAAGTAGTCATTATTGCTTACATACTTTCAGGGTTAGGAGGTGGATTAGGAGGCGCTTTCTTAACTGCCTACTTCGGTTCCGCACGTGCTGATATGGGAAGTGAAACAATTTTACCAATCATTACAGCAGTCGTCTTAGGCGGTACACTTATTACAGGCGGAAAAGGAAGCATTATTGGTACTGTACTGGCGAGTATTTTCATTGGGCTCATGCAGTATGGCTTGCAAATGACGGGTTTAACAAATGAACAATCCAATGTAGTAATAGGTATTATCCTTATTCTTTCAGTTATTATGAGACATTTCAAATTACATCAATTCTTAGCGGAGAAAAGAAAGAATTTGCATAAGGGGGAAATGTCATGAAGAGAAAACTGGGGATTGTATTGATTGTATGTATTTGTTTAATCGGTTTAATTGCGTGTTCTAGCCAAACGGCAGATAAGAAAAAGGTTGATGATGTGAAATTTGCATTTATTCCGAAATTAACAGGAGTTGGTTTCTTCACATCGGGTGGTGAAGGGGCAAAAGAGATGGGAGATAAGTTAGGCGTGCAAGTGAAGTATGATGGACCGTCTGAAGCGAGTGTTTCAGGGCAAGTTAAATATATAAACAATTTCATTAATCAAAACTATGATGCGATTATGGTTTCATCTACGTCAGTGGATGGGTTATCGCAATCACTGCAACGTGCTAAGAAAAAAGGGATGACGGTGTTAACATGGGATTCTGATGTGAATCCGAAAGACCGTTCCTTTTATATCAGCCAAGGAACACCAGACCAACTTGCTAATTTATTAATAGAAATGACTTCAAAGCAAATTGGAGATAAAGGAAAAGTAGCCTTCTTTTATTCTAGCCCGACAGTAACGGATCAAAACCAATGGGTAACGAAAGCGAAAGAAATTATTAAAAAGAAATATCCGAACTGGGAAATTGTAACGACGCAGTACGGTGAAAATAATGCGCAAAAGTCTTTGTCAGTAGGAGAGAATATTTTAAAAACGTATCCTGATATTAATGCAGTCATTTGTCCAGATGCAACGGCACTTCCGGCAATGGCACAAGCAGCTGAAAATTTAAAAATGGATAAAAAGGTTGTCGTAACTGGCTTCTCTACACCAAACGTTATGCGTGATTACGTAAAACGAGGAACAGTAGCACAATTTGGTTTATGGGATGTAAAACAACAAGGTGCTCTCGCAACGTATGTAGCAAATGAAATTGTTGTAAAAGGGAAGAAGTTAAAAGTAGGGGATAGCTTCGAAGTAAAAGGAATTGGAAAAGTGAAGGTAGAGCCAAACTCCATTCAAGGATATGATTATGAGGCAGAAGGGAATGGAATTATCGTATTACCAGAACGAGTTGTATTTACGAAAGACAATATTGATAAGTATAATTTTTAGTAGACAAAAAAACGTCCGAATATATCGGACGTTTTTTTATTTCTTCATTAATTATGAACAGTTTCTTTTTCGTTTAATCCAAGTGTACGACCAGTAGAAGTGTGAAGATCTTGGAACAATCTTGGATTTTCAGTTAGTGAAATGCCATATGAAGGAATCATTTCTTTTATTTTTTCTTCCCATTCTACCATGCGGCTTGGGAAACATTTTTCTAATACTTCAAGCATGACGTGAACAGCAGTAGAAGCACCTGGTGATGCGCCTAGTAATGCGGCGATTGAGCCGTCAGCTGCACTTACTACTTCTGTACCAAATTGAAGTGTCCCTTTACCGCCAGCATCAGTATCTTTAATTACTTGTACACGTTGCCCAGCAACTACAATATCCCAATCTTCACTTTTCGCGTTCGGAATGAATTCGCGTAATTCTTCCATACGTTTTTCATGTGATAACATAACTTGCTGAATTAAGTATTTTGTAAGTCCCATTTCTTTTACACCAGCGGCTAACATCGTTAAGACGTTATTCGGTTTTACAGAACCGATTAAGTCAAGATTTGAACCTGTTTTTAAGAATTTAGGTGAGAAGCCTGCGAATGGTCCAAACAGTAAAGCTTTTTTATTGTCTATATATCTCGTATCTAGATGAGGTACAGACATTGGCGGAGCACCAACCTTAGCTTTACCGTACACTTTCGCATGATGTTGCTCTACAACTTTTTGGTTTTTACATACCATAAATAGTCCACTTACCGGGAATCCACCGATATGTTTTGATTCAGGGATACCAGTCTTTTGAAGTAGAGGTAGGCTACCGCCACCGCCGCCAATAAAGACGAATTTAGCAGTATGATGCTCAATTTTACCACTATTCATATCGTGTACTTTTACTTCCCACAAACCATTTTTCGTGCGCTTAATATTTTCGACACTATGCTTGTAGTTTAGCTCGACATTTTTTGTTTTTAAGTAATCAAACAACATACGTGTTAATGCACCGAAGTTAACATCTGTTCCAGAGTCAATCTTCGTTGCCGCCATCGGTTCATTAGATGTGCGGCCTTCCATAATGAGTGGAAGCCATTTTTTTAATGTTTCAGGAGCATCAGAAAATTCCATTCCTTGAAACAGTGGATTTTTTGAAAGCGCTTCAAAACGGTTTTTTAGAAACTCAACATTTTTTTCCCCTTGTACTAAACTCATATGAGGTAGTGGCATAATAAAATCTTGTGGATTACGAATTAATTTGCTCTTTACAAGATATGCCCAAAATTGTCTTGAAAGCTGGAATTGCTCATTCACTTTTACAGCCTTACTAATATCTATAGATCCGTCAGCTTTTTCGGAAGTATAGTTCAGTTCGCATAGCGCAGAATGCCCTGTACCTGCATTATTCCATTCGTTAGAGCTTTCTTCCCCGGCACTTGCGAGTTTTTCAAAAACTTTAATTTCCCATTCTGGTGCTAATTCTTTTAGTAATGAGCCTAACGTTGCACTCATAATTCCTGCACCAATTAAGATAACGTCTGTTTTTTGCTGCATGTTGCTCATGATAATCTCTCCATCCCCTATATTGGCAAAAAAGTGTAGGTGTTTTCTATGTCTAAGCCGTAAAAGAGAAACACCGCCTAGGCCCCACCTAGGTGTATACCTTTTTTGTCTCAATTATATAACCATCTCATACTCTATTATAATAATTAATAGACTAAAATATCTAGTGTTATCTGATAATTTTAAACTATTTAACGTTTTATTCGCTAAAAATCTTATTTAACAAGCTCTTTTAAGGTGATAAATAGAAAAAAATTACAGTTTGAAATTATCTCGAAAAAGCTTACGTATCCTTAAGTGACTAAATCGAGTACCTTTTTATAGGATTATTCTTTCTGTAATGGTAAGATTATTCTGAAAAATAAAAAGGAGGGACTCTAATGTGCACAAAAGAACAAATTTCAAACTTATTTCGAAACTTTTCAATAAAGGAATGTAAAGGGTCAAGTGATTTATATGAATATTTATCAATGAAAATTGCTGAAGATGAGGAAGTACTTACACTATCGTCCTATGCTCAGGTAGGTCAACCAGTCCCAAACTTACTATTAGGTGCAGTACATTATTTATTGCTAGCAGGGAAAGAACATCATTTAAAAACGTATTATAGTAGTTTAGTTGAAAATGCTGATACAAATTTAGATAAAGCTTTTAATCATTTTAAAGATTTCTGTAAAGAGTACCGAGAAGAAATCATTACTTTGTTACAAACGAAACTCGTTCAAACAAATGAAGTAAGACGGTGCGCATACTTATACCCAAGTTTCTGCTACATATTTAACAAAGTGAAGAAGCCGTTAGCGTTAATTGAAATTGGGACAAGTTCTGGGTTGCAACTGTTCTGGGACCAATATAGTTATTCGTACGGGACGGATGAAATGTACGGAAATATAAATTCAAATGTGCATGTAACTTCTGAAATAAGAGGGACGAATGTGCCGCATTTTCTAAAAGAAAGCCCATCTGTCGTAGAAAGAATTGGACTGGACTTACATGTGAATGATTTACATAATAAGGAAGATTATTTATGGTTACGTGCTTTAATTTGGCCAGAACATAAAGAAAGGCTTGAGATGTTTGATCAAGCTGCATCTTTAGTGAAAAATGAATCTGTCCAATTAATAGAAGGAGACGGTGTAGAGCTATTATCATCTATTATTGAACAAATAAGTGAAGAAGCTGTTATTTGTATTTTCCATACACATGTTGCAAATCAAATACCAGAACAAGTAAAACATAAGTTAGAAAAACAAATACAAGAAATTGGAGCAAAACGTGATGTATTCCACCTGTATAACAACATGTGGGATCGTGACCTTCATATTGATTATTATATTAACGGAAACGAATATCGTGAAACGGTTGGAGAAACAGAAGGGCATGGGAGATGGTTTAGCTGGAAGATTGGAAATGAGACGCTTATTTAGATTAATAGGGGCGCCCTCACTTGTAAAAGATGGATCCATAGGCTCAAGCATTGACTAAATGGTTAAGGAATAAATGTATTAGTAACATACGAAAAATGCTTCGGAGAAATCCTAAGCATTTTTTGAATTACATTTAAACCCCATAATGGATCATGTACTTCTGTTCTGCTGCAGCTTGTACAATTTTTGAAGCTAACTCATTCAGCTCATCAGATTTTCTGAAGAACTTTGAGGATGTAACTGTTTCATAGAAAATTGCTAATGATTCAGGCGGGATAATTGTAATACCACAATAAGCTAAACCGTATTTCTGATTTTTGACTGTATGGAAGTAGGTTTTCATAATTGATAAATTTTGATTTAAACTACTGATAATATCATCATCAACAGATATACAATGATATTTCTCTGGTGTATAATCTTCGTAATTTTTTTGAGAAGTAAAATCGTCAATTATTCCAAAATCATGGACACATGCCATCATTATCATCCTTTCAACTTTAATAAAGTGAGTTCTATTAAAGTAAAATCGTCATTTTGTTTACGTATAATAGAAATGATTATGTAGTTCATTAGTATAGTACTTCATAAAATATCTTCGTTTCTTCTTCGTGAAGACAGTTTACTTATCGGTAAACTCATCGGGAGCCCAAGTGGCGATTTCATTCCCAGGTGCAGCGACTACAAGCCATTGCTCACATAGGACACCAGCTTGCCAATATTCATAATAATCATGAAAACCATTTAAAAAAATAATTTGTCCACTCTCTAATGTAATAATTAAATGAGGGCTTTCTAAGCCAAGTTGTATATCGGTAACTTTTTGTCTTCTTATCTTACATATTCTTTCATATTCTTCTTTCTCAGAATAAACTTCAAATTCATCTTCATTTAATGGGTAGCTTTTTTGAGGTTTATTAAATAAACACCATTTGGATTCGATATTGATATATAATTGTCCGTCATAATCAACTGAGTCGTGAAAGTTTGTGAAATGAATCTTTATAGCGCCTGGAGAAATACCAAATTGTAATCCATCAACTTGTGATCCGATGAATAGATTTTTCAACACTTTTTCAGCGTGAATTTTATCCTCTGTATTCATTATTGAATTCCTCCTTTTCATAAAAATATACCTTATATTTTTATTGTAATAAATAAATTTTCATGTAAAATGAACCTTTTGTGAAAAACGAGCGAATATAGTGTGAAGGATTATGAGAGGGGAACGGAGCTTTGGATGAAGTACAATTAAAAGAATGGCTATATAAACGAAAGTATGTTATCTAAAAAAGACCTTGAGAAAGTGTTACTTTCGATTGTTGAATAGATATTTAGTAAAAGAAGCAACTAATAATTATATTATGTAAACTCTTTTTGTAAAACACCCATAAAAAAATGGATGTTTTATATTTTGATATATTAGGTGGAATATATAGTTTAAAAAAGCGGAATACTTTGCGGAAAGTTAAAGACATTTTTCGCAAAGTATTCCGCTTTTACTTCCATTAATCGGTCAAAGTTGCAACTGAAGTATGCATCTGGCCAATTTTTAATGGATAGGTCAGGAGTATTAACATAGACACCTTTTGTAAATGGAAGCATTGCTAAGCGGAAGTCTTCAACCCATCGAATACTTCCACCAGCACCTTCTGGCTGTTCCCAAGTAGCGAATATTGGCATGTTTGATAGTGCTTTTCGGTAAAAGTAAGCAGTTGCCTCATTTGGCACCTCAACAACAGCACCGCCTAATCTGTGGAAAAATACGGAGGTGGTGGAAAAGGGTAAGTTAAATCGTAATTTCTATTTGATTGCCTTCTGGATCGCCTATTACACTTTCATAATAGCCATCTCCAGTAAAACGTGGTCCATTTAATAAAGGATAACCAGCATCTTTTATCACCTTTGTTAGTTCATTCACACGTTCTTCACTACCGACAGAAAAAGCCATATGAGTATAGCCGGTTATGTTTAAATTAGGCTTATTTTCAATCCCTTTTTTACGCATAAGTTCAAGTCTTGCTCCAGATTCGAACGTAATAAAATAAGATTCAAATTGTTTCGTTTTATTATGATATAAAGAGTTTGCTTTACCATTAAAGTATTTCATATAAAAATCACGCATACATTCTAAGTCATTTACCCAAATTGCAATATGTTCAATTTTCATAGGTTTCACCAATCCTATCTGTATCAATTAGGCTTCCACTGTATTAAATTTGCATTTGCATTGCAACAATTTTGCTTCGCTATTAAAGCTAGTTGTTAATTTTTGATTATGTACGTACATACAATATGTAATTAAGTGAATGACCATCATAGTAATTACAGAAAAGGGTGAATGAAGCATATGAATCAATTTGAGCAAATGATGTACGTTGGTGTCATCATGTCTATTGTACTATCCGTAATGATTTTAGGGTCCTTATATTATAATCCTCGACTTTCGTTAACTGATTATCCGAAAGATATTCAAAAAGTAGTTTTTCCAAAATCGATTCATGAAAAAAAGCAAACCATTTATTTTAATATTGTATATAATACTATTCTTTTCGGTACTCCTTTCGTTTCTACATATATACTACATAAGCATGAAAAGTTAATGTATATGGATGCCTATTTACACACTTTTGGTATTTTAATGATTTTCAATTTAGTAGATTTACTTATAATTGATTGGCTAATTTTTTGCTGGATTACTCCAAGGTTTGTTGTGATTCCTAGTACGGAAGGTATGAAAGGATATAAAGATTATAAGTTTCATTTAAGAGGGGCTATTGTCGCTACTCAAATTTTAGCAATCGTAAGTTTATTTTTGGCGGGAATTGCCACAACTATTTAGTGTGAAGAAGGGCATGGAGCTTTTATAAAAGATAAGGAGATTTATAATATATAGAATTAGAAATGAGAATTTGATAGTATTGGAGTAAGGAGTTTTAATAACAGTATATTAAACAATATTAATATACTGTTGCAAATGTTTTGATATTATGTAAAATTATACAATTTTACGGAGGCATTTGATAAAATTCAAAAAAATTTAATGGAGGCTAATATGAAAAAAGTAATTGGCGCAGCAACAGCAACTGTTTTTGGATTGGGAGCGTTTACCACAACTGCTACCGCAGAAACAATCGTAACAGCAGATGTACTTAACGTACGTGAAAAACCGACTACAGAATCAAAAGTGGTCGAAAAAGTAAAGAATGGGCAAGAGTTAAAAGTCATAAATACCGAAGATGGCTGGTCAAAAATTGAGTTGAATGGTAAAGAAGTGTTTGTAAGTTCGGAGTTTACAAAAGATGTATATCATGTAACGGCGAATTTGTTAAATGTACGTACTGAAGCAAACACAGATTCAGAAATTCTTGGCAGACTAAAAAAAGATGATGTAATTGAATCAACGCATCAAGTAAAAGACGGATGGCTGCAATTTGAGTATAAAGGAAAAACTGCTTATGCAAACGTTTCTTTCCTATCAAGTACAGCACCAACTGAAAAGAAAACCGAAGAGAAAACGAAGCAAGTAGCGAAAGTACAAAAATCAGTTAAAGAAAAGAAAGAAGTAAAGACGCAGAAAGTAGCAAAAGCGAAAGAAACAACGAAAGCACAAGAAATAGTAAAGCCTAAAGAAGAGGCAAAAGTAGTAAAAGTTAAAGAAGAACCGAAAGCGCAAGAAATAGTAAAACCTAAAGAAGAGGCAAAAGTCAAAGAAGAAGTAAAAGTTAAAGAAGAAGAAAAAGCGCAAGAAATAGTAAAGCCTAAAGAAGAGGCAAAAATCAAAGAAGAAGTAAAAGTTAAAGAAGAAGAGAAAGTGCAAGAAATAGCAAAGGCTAAAGAAGAAGAAAAAGCGCAAGAAATAGCAAAAGCTAAAGAAGAAGAGAAAGCAAGAGAAATAGCAAAAGCTAAAGAAGAAGAGAAAGCGCAAGAAATAGCAAAAGCTAAAGAAGAAGAGAAAGCAAGAGAAATAGCAAAAGTTAAAGAAGAAGAGAAAGCAAGAGAAATAGCAAAAGTTAAAGAAGAAGAGAAAGCAAGAGAAATAGCAAAAGCTAAAGAAGAAGAGAAAGCAAGAGAAATAGCAAAAGCTAAAGAAGAAGAGAAAGCAAGAGAAATAGCAAAGGCTAAAGAAGAAGAGAGAGTAAGAGAAATAGCAAAGGCTAAAGAAGAAGAGAGAGCGAAAGAAGTATCTAAAAACAACATACAGTCTGCTAAACGTGAATTAACGGTAGTAGCGACAGCGTATACTGCTGATCCAAGTGAAAATGGTACATATGGTGGACGCGTATTAACTGCGATGGGGCATGATTTAACGGCAAATCCGAATATGAGAATTATTGCAGTTGACCCGAAAGTAATCCCATTAGGATCTAAAGTATGGGTAGAAGGCTATGGAGAAGCGATCGCTGGTGATACTGGAAGTGCAATTAAAGGTAATCGTATTGATGTTTTAATGGGTTCAAAAAGTAAAGCTATGAATTGGGGAAGACAAACTGTTAAAGTGAAAATTTTATAGTAACTATAATGATCCAAATAGAAGTCAGTTCTCTTTATTGAGGCTGGCTTTTATTTTTTTAGTAGAAGGATAATAGGATTTTTAAAGGGCTTATTACTAAACCTGTAACAAAACATAAAAATTGTATGATGTTTAGAAAATAAAACTATTAAGAATGAGATAAGGAAGTAGAGAAGAGTAGAGTAGTATGTTGAAAACGAAGGATTAACGTATAATGAAATGTATAAATTGGATCAAATTGTTTACTAAACACTTTCAATCATAATAGTGTAATTAAGTTCAAAGGATAGGTGTATTTCATGAAAGAAGTAAGAGAATATATTGAAACAAAGAAACAAGGTGTATTAGAGTTGCAAATAAAAGAAACTGAAGAAAAGTTAGGTGCTGCTTTCCCAAATCAATATAGGGATCTTATTAAATTAGTTAATAATGCTGAAATAGGGGAATGGATACTATATCCGATTAAAGATAATAGAAATGTAACGAAAACTTGGGATGATATAGTTAGACAAAATGTTGACATGAGAGATGAGTATATGCCAGAAAACCTTATCATAATTGGTGACGATGGTTCAGGGGATAAATTGTGCTTTAAAATAAATAATGGAAAAATGGATGATAAAATATATATTTGGTATCACGCGGATGACGAAATGGAAGAAATATCTCCGAGTTTAAAAGAATTTATTATGGAAACTATTCAGGAAGACGATGTTTTTTAGTCTTAATTATTATCATTTTGTGAATCATTCTTATAAAAGGCGAGGATAGAATATGACAATAGAATTATATGGCGCACATTGTAATGAGCGGAAAGGGTATAGAGTAATTGAAGGAAGAGGTTCATATAATCATTACTTTGGCGGTCAAGATTGTAATTTGCCAGTATGTAAGTTATGCGGTGAGAAGATGCATCAAATTCTCTGTTTTGATTTAAAAGATGGGAGACTTGCTGAACTTAAAAGTAATGAACTAAATATTTTACCATTCGTTTCATGCTTGAACTGTGCGATGGTGTGGGAACCGCAATATTTTCAGTTAAGTGATGGAGGTAAAACAGTTCAAATCATAAAGCAGCAAAATACAGAAGAATGGATAATGGAAGAGGAAGATAAGTTACCAGTTTCATTACCAAAAACAACGGTAAAGCTTATAAATATGAAAAATGAAGATATACCTACAGATGAAGATAGTTACTGGGAAGCTTTTGACTTGTTCGGTTCTGAATATGTATGTAGATTATTAGGGGCACCATTATATGCGGATCTTCCAGAGCATTTGGCGTGTCCAACTTGTTCTAAAGAGATGAAGTATGTTGCTACAATTACACAAGATATCGAGGAACGTGAACTTATTTCAGTAGTTGATTTCCAGTTTGGGGAAATGAATATATACTATTATTTATGTAAAGATTGTTCAATTATAAAAACGGAAACACAAAGTACATAACAAGACTAACATATTATATTAGTCTTGTTTTTGTATCGCAACATCATTAAGAATCGCATCAAATATATCTTTTTGCGTAAAGTTATCTGTAAAAATAGTTTCTCTGGCAACCTCAATTGTATCGTGCGGATTATACCATTTTTGGAGGGAATCTTCACCAAATTCATATCGTTTGTCCCTTGTGTTATGTCGTCTAATAGTTTCCTCTAATGATAAATCAAAGTAATATGCAAATGCATTTTCATCAAAATAACGAATTAATTCTTTTAACATCTCACCATACCTATGACTGTTCAATATACCTTCTAAAATAACAAATTCACATTTTCCTTTTCCGTACTTCGTAATTTCAAATAGTAAATCATGTGATAAATTACCCATTGTGTCGTGTACTCTAAGCATATCTCTACGTACAACATCCTGTGATACTAAAAGTGTTCCTTGTCCGAAATGTTCTTGTAGTTGTTTTGCAATCGTTGTTTTACCACTTGCGGAGTTTCCTCTAAGAATGATTAAAGTGGATGTAAGTATAGGATTAGACATAATGTATTTCCCCCCAACAGCATTAATTATATAGAAAATTTTAACAAATAAAGTGAGGAAAGTGTATAATTAATATGATGGATATTTAAGGAGGGGGTAAGATGGGAGATATATTAAAAAATGCACAACCTATATGGAAACGGACTTGGTTTCGTTATCTAGGGGCATTTTTTATTGTTCAGTTACTGTTTACCCCGCATTAAAGGGCAGTAAGACCCCCACCTCAAAATTCAGCGAAAGCGAAGAAGTTAGGTGGGGGGATCAACTGCCCGTAAAAGCCCGATTGGTTCAACTAATAATCAGTGGGGGATGAACAAAACCCCCACTGATTAAAGTTTCACTTTATTTTGTGTGAAATCACTGCGTGGGCGCCAAACTTTAGGCCAGGCGGAGAGTTTTTTAATAGAATATTAAATTCTCAATTTTTCACTGAATGGTTCACACTCTATACAATCCCGCAACTTAACGTATTTACAGCATTTTTTGCGATTACATTACTACCATATGCATTAGTAGGTGCAATGAAAGATGTAACAGCAAGAAAAAATATAAAGAAATAATAGAGGTATAATATGCTTTTTCAAAAAGAAGGTTTATTGATTAGATACGTAATGGAAGATGATGCATCTATCATTTCTAAATGGTTAACGGACCCAGCAGTCCTGCGGTATTACGAAGGACGAGATAATCCGCAATCTGTAGAAAAGGTGCTTGATCATTTTATACATAGTCCAAACAGTAATGAAAAAAGATGTTTAATAGAATTTGATACCATTCCGATTGGTTACATACAAATGTACCCAGTGGATTCAGAGTGGAAAGCGTTATATGGCTATAAAGAATCACAAAATGTATGGGGTATGGACCAATTTATCGGTGAACCAGCCTATTGGGGAAAGGGAATTGGAACAAAACTCGTTCAGGCAGCAATTACATATATTATGGGTGAAATGGGAGCAGAAGCAATTGCAATGGATCCGAAAGTAAATAATGAACGAGCAATAAAGTGTTATGAAAAAAGTGGATTTAAAAAAGTAAAGATTTTAAAGGAACATGAGTTGCATGAGGGGAAATTAGAAGATTGTTGGATGATGGAATATAAACAATAATAATGGCTTATACAAATAAAGGGGGATGTGTGAAATGAAAAAAGCATTAATCGTAATTGATGTGCAAGCGGGTATGTATACAGCTGGAATGCCAGTACATAATGGGGGGAAGTTTTTACAAACATTGCAAGAGCTTATTAGGGAATGTCGTTCAAATGATATTCCAGTTATTTATATCCAACATAACGGTCCTAAAGACCATCCGTTAGAAAAAGGTACGGATGGATGGCGAATCCATGCGGCCATCGCTCCGCAAGAAGGAGATAATATAGTTGAAAAGACGACTCCAGATTCATTCCATAATACAAACTTAAGCGAAGTGTTACAAGAGAAAGGAATTGAACACGTTATTCTTTCGGGAATGCAAACAGAGTATTGTGTAGATACGACAACGCGCAGAGCATGTAGTGAAGGGTATAAAGTAACGTTAGTGAGTGATGCGCATAGTACATTTAATACAGAAGTGTTACGTGCTGAAGATATTATGAAACATCATAACGCAGTATTGGGAGCGTTTGCGGATGTTGTTGCAGTAAAAGACTTAAAAGTGGTTGCCTCTAAATAAGAGGCAGCTTTTTATTAGAAAAAATAGCGTCAAATATTGTTAGTAAGTCGGTATTTTGAAATAATCACTTATATAATTTCACGTACCATAATGAAAAAATACAAAAAAGGAGCACCACATAATTAAAAAGGGCGCTCCTGCATTAAAACGTTACTTTTTCTTATCTTTATCCAATATATTTTGTTCTTCAGCAAACTCTGTACCATATGCAAAGCGGCGATTAATACGAATGTTATCATTGTTGTGCCTTGTATGAGAGTTAGAGAAGCGATGAACGATTACTTCAGATAAAGTGAAGACGATGGCAGAAAGGATACTGCCCCATGCAATTTGCATATAGTTGTCTAATAAAATATTACCGAAAATCCATACGCTTAAATATGTTAATAAGAAATCCGACATAATGGCACCAGTATTGCCAATTCGATTTAAAATAATTTTATCAACGAACATGTAGGATACGATTGTAACAAAGAGACTGAATGAAATAATTTGAACAAACGTTGCAGGGAAAAATAAAGCAAGCCCAATGCTAAATGCGATAATGCACGATATAAACTTGATAAGCACTACTGTGAAATCATTCAAAATTTACACCTCCGATTTATACATAGTTTTTCAATAAATTCTGGAGTTCATACATTGTAACGGATTTATTTACATAAAACTTTTTCATGTTCGGAATTTAGTCTAAATATTATAAAAACAATGAAAAAATGTTATAGTAAAATGAGAGTGTATGACATTTTTAGGTAAGGGGGAATCCAAGATGTGGATTACTTCAGAAGTAGAAATTCCAGATGAGTTAATTGATCACCTTGAGCAAGGAAAGTTAGTGTTATTTGTTGGAGCGGGAGTTTCTATGAAAGGGAAATCAAACTTACCGAATTTTGATGATTTAGTTGATGAAATTGCAAAAACGTTATATGTCGAAAAACGTGAAATAACAGAGCCACATGATTATTATCTTGGCAAAATTGCGAAAACAAAAGATGTACATCAAGTCGCAAGAGATCTCGTTCATATAGAGAAATCAAAACCGAATCCATTGCATTATGCAATTCCAAGGTTATTTCCTTTAGATACAGATATCCGCATTGTAACAACAAATTTTGATCAACATTTTACAACTGCAATTAAAGAAATAAATAGAGATATCAATGTTTATTACGCTCCAGCTTTACCGACTGGGAGAGCTTTTAAAGGTCTTGCTTACATACATGGTAATGTAGAACAGGAGAAAGAGGCTTTAATTTTAACAGATGGTGATTTTGGAAGGGCTTACTTAACGGAAGGGTGGGCGAGAAGGTTTTTAGTTGATCTATTCTCAAATTACACCGTTTTATTCGTTGGATATAGTCATAATGACCCAGTAATGAAATATTTAGCAACTGGTTTACCGCCAAGTACAAGACGATTTGCTTTTGTCGCACAAGGAGAAAATACATACCACTGGGAACATTTAGGGATAAGACCAATTGTGTATCCGAATAAGGTGAATAATCATCAATCCCTTGTAAAAGCGGTAAAACGCTGGGCTGAATTAATGGGTGATAATTATATTACGAAAAGAATGCGTATTCGGGATATTGTAACGGTTCCCCCGTCAGTAGAACAGGAACAATTATCATACATAAAGCAATCAATTAAAAAAATTGAAACAGTACGTTACTTTGTGGAATTTGCTCATGATTATGAATGGGTCGAATGGTTAGAAGCAGAAGGTAAATTACAAAATTTGTTTATGCTTACGCCAAACTATAATGAAGTAGATGAATTACTTGCAGAATGGTTAGTGGAACAATTTCTTTTTAGTCATCAGAAAGAATTATTTCAATTAATTTATAAAAACTATTCTAAAATATCACCGTTATTATGGAGAACAATTTGTAACTACTTAAACGAAACGAAGAGTAAGATGGACCCGTTGTTGTTTGCAAGGTGGACACTCCTTTTATTAGAAACAGCTGAAAAAGATAGTAGCTCTATAGAAAAGATTTCTAAGTTACTGCAAAAATGTTCTTTTCCTGAGCATAAAGAAATTGCCTTATTGTTACTAACTTTTATTTTAGACGGAAAACTGAAGTTGAAACGTGTAAGGAAATGGGGAAATGATACGCAAGAATCAATAGAACTCGAGGAATCGAGTCGCTTACCAGTATCTACATTTTCTCATGTGGAGCAAATTTGGAACGAAAAGATGAGGCCATATATCGCTTATTATGCTGTTCCAATTATGATGATTGGATTAGAAAAATTGAGAATGTTGTCGTTAAGACAAACGGCACTGAAAAAAAGAAATAAGGAAAATGTAGAGAAAGAGTTTCATCAAAATGACCTTGCATTTTTAATACGAATTGTAAAAGAGTGTCTAACTTATTTATGCGAAAACAATGAGAAAAAAGCGGATTATTATATTACAGAAATGATAGAAGCAAATAGTGTACTTCAAAAGCGAATTGCAATTGATGCGATGAATAAAAATATTTTTGTTCGTGTAGATGACAAAATGAAATGGTTGTTACATGAAGGACTTCTTTTAGATTTCACTTATAAACACGAAGTTTTTCAACTTTTAAAAAGGCATTATGCACATTGTTTAGAAAAAACAAAAGAAGAAGTCACTCGAACTGTAATAAAGCATCTTACAGAAGAGAGGGTATTTGATGCATGTCTCGTATTAGACTTATTATTCAAGTGTGATTCGAATAGCCCATCTACGGCAAATGGGTATGAGTTAATGAAGCAAAAGCATCCTCATTTTCATTCTGAACGATACAGTGTACAAAAGAAAGAGGATACAGCAGAAAGCATTACTTGTAATGTAACTGCTGACGGATTATTGCAGCTGAAAGATGTTGAAATTATGAAGCAAGTTCAGCAATTTTCGCAAGATGGTGTTTTTGAACAACGCCATTTTTTAGAGATGTTATCAAAAGCATGTAAATTAAACACAGAGTGGAGTATTTCATTTGCATACCAATTAGTAGGAGTGCAAGAAATAAGTAATGAAGTATGGTTTGTTTGTATTAGAGAATGGCGAAATAATCGGGGATTGACGAATGAGCAAATCCAAAAAATTATTCCGCTATTGCAGAAATTTATTAGAAATACTGCTTTTCATTGGTTAATTAGTAGTTTTCTATATGAAATTAGTAATCGACTAGAAGAGTTAGAAGAGAATAGTATACGTGTTGTAAAACGATTTGCTTTTTCAGTGTTTCCTCAAGTTATGAAGAGTGATACAGACTTTAAGCTTGGGAAACAAGATTTTTATAATGAATCAATTCAGCATCCAGTTGGAAAAATGACGGCTGTATTATTAAAGTTGTTATCATATGATCATTTATACGATCGTAATGTATATGAATATTTATTTTTATTTGAAGAACAAGTAAGAGTTAATTCGGAACGAACAAACTTTATGTTTGCTCGTTTAATAGCAGATATTACATTCCTATATCATATTGAAAAACAATGGTGCCGAAAATATTTGTTACCATACTTAGATTTAAAAAAACAAAATGAGATTACGGAATATGCATGGGCCGGCTTATGTTACACGCAAATAAATCTACCTTTATTTACAGAAATGAAGCGATTTATTAAGTATGCGATAGAACATTTGGAAGTATTACATCCGCATACGAGAGAAGCTTTCTTGAAATGGCTTAGCTTTGTATTTATTAAATGTGTACTATATTGGGAGCAAAAAACAGATTGGTTATACCCGTTACTCATACTAGAAAATGAAGAAAATAAAATTAAGTTTATGCAGTTTTTATGCTATTACGTCAAAACATTAAGTGTAAAAGAACAACAAAAATTTTGGACAGCTTGGCTCAGTGTATTTTTGCGAGAACGACCAAAAATGGGTGAGATAACTGCAAGAGAATATGTAATGCTTTTACGTATTATTTTATACATGGATGAAATATTAGAAAAAGGATTATGTATTATGTCTCGTGCATTTTCAAGTGTACATGGTAAATGTGCAGGTGAGGAAATGAAGCAGTTATTGATTGAAATGCTTCATAAAAAAGAAAGTATGAAAGCGCATAAAGAAATATTTGCAAATGTGTTTTTTATTTTACTACAAACATGTCACGAAGCCGTTTTATTTGAAAAAGAAATCATAAAAATAAAAGAATTATTAGTTCAGTATGAAGTAGAGGAATATGTTTTACATTTACTAGAAAATGAAATAATTCGCATAGGAATTGTAATGGGTGATTTACAAAAAGAATTATAGGACGAAAGTGGAATTTTAAAAAATATATAAAAAGTTGTTGACAGTGTTTTGAAAAGCGTTCTATAATACGAATCATACTTATTCAATTTCAAAAACATTTGAATAAACAAAGTGCAATGAAGAGATCACAGTAGTGGTTAGTCTTACTGTAACAGAGAGCTGGTGGTTGGTGTGAACCAGTACAGGGATAATCATGAATTACAGTCTTGGAGCATCTTTTTCGTAATAAAGATAGTTTGTCTTTATGAGGAAAAAGCGGTCAATTGATCGTTAACAGTGAAGAGAGGTAGACGGAAAGTTAGTCTACAACTAGGGTGGTACCGCGATAAATATCGTCCCTACTGATTTATTCAGTAGGGACTTTTTGTATTTTAGTGGTTCAACTTGAAAATTAAATAGTCATGCATTGAAAGGAAAAGCAGTAGTTGTTGTTTCCCTGTAACAGAGAGCTGGTGGTTGGTGCAAACCAGTACATAAACAAGAGCGAATTACAGTCCTGGAGCATCTTTTTCGTAGTAAAGATAGTATTGTCTTTATGAAGGGAAAGACGGTCAGATGATCGTTAACAATGAAGAGAGGTAGACGAAAGAAGTCTACAACTAGGGTGGTACCGCGATAAATATCGTCCCTACTGATTGGATCAGTAGGGCTTTTTTGTACAAAAAAGTGGGTTTTTAACTAGTAGTTCATGTCTTTGTAAGAATTATCAGTTTAAAATAAGAAGAGGTATCGATTCCACTATGAATTTGTATAATTAGTCAGTTCAGAAAATAGAGAATTTTTTATTCTCTTACTATACTTTTAAAACATTAGAGGAGGATTTCCAAATGGCAAATCATGAATTAGATCAATTACGTAAACAGGTAGATGAAATTAACTTACAACTATTACACCTTTTAAACAAACGTGGTGAAATTGTTCAAAAAATTGGAGAGCAAAAGCAAGTACAAGGTACGAAACGCTTTGATCCAGTACGTGAGCGTGAAGTACTTGATATGATTGCAGAGCATAACGAAGGACCATTCGAAACATCAACAGTTCAACATATTTTCAAAACGATTTTCAAAGCAAGCTTAGAGTTACAAGAAGATGATAACCGTAAAGCGTTACTAGTATCACGTAAAAAGAAACAAGAAAATACAATCGTTGATGTAAAAGGTGAATTGATTGGAAACGGAACACAAACGTTCATCATGGGACCTTGTGCAGTAGAAAGTTTAGAACAAGTTCGTCAAGTAGGGCAAGCGATGAAAGACCAAGGCTTAAAATTAATGCGCGGTGGTGCATTCAAACCGAGAACTTCTCCATATGATTTCCAAGGTTTGGGAGTAGAAGGACTTCAAATTTTACGTCAAGTAGCAGACGAGTTTGACTTAGCAATTATTAGTGAAATTTTAAATCCGAACGATGTTGAAATGGCATTAGACTACGTTGATGTAATTCAAGTTGGCGCACGTAACATGCAAAACTTCGATTTATTACGAGCTGTAGGTAAAGTTAACAAACCAGTATTATTAAAACGTGGATTAGCAGCAACAATTGATGAGTTCATTAACGCAGCGGAATACATCATTGCGCAAGGTAACGATCAAATTATTCTTTGTGAGCGCGGTATCCGCACATACGAAAGAGCAACACGTAACACATTAGACATTTCTGCAGTACCAATTTTAAAGAAAGAAACACATTTACCAGTTATCGTTGATGTAACACATTCAACTGGACGCAGAGATTTATTATTACCAACAGCGAAAGCGGCACTTGCAATTGGCGCAGATGCAGTAATGGCTGAAGTTCATCCAGATCCAGCAGTTGCATTATCAGATTCTGCACAACAAATGGACATTCCAGAATTCCATAGATTCATGGATGAGTTAAAAGGTTTCAAAAATAAATTATCTTAATTCCATATCATATATGCGTTGAAGAGGAAACAGTAGTGCTTATCTCACTGTTAAAGAGAGCTGATGGTCGGTGTGAATCAGTACAAAGGTAAGCATGAATTACAGCCTTGGAGCATCTTTCCCGACAACTTTTGGAGGGTAAGACGGTCAAACGATCGTTAAAGAAGAAGAGAGGTAGACGAAAGAAGTCTACAACTAGGGTGGTACCGCGATAAACATCGTCCCTACTGAGCGCTCAGTAGGGACTTTTTTGTACAAAAAAATAGTAAAGGAGCAAGAGAAATGAGATACATTACAGCTGGAGAATCACATGGACCGCAGTTAACAGTTATTTTAGAAGGTGTACCAGCAGGTTTGACACTTACGGCGGAACATATTAATAAAGAATTATTAAGAAGACAAAAAGGTCATGGACGCGGAAGACGTATGCAAATTGAAACAGATACAGTTGAAATTGTAAGTGGTGTTCGTCACGGGATGACACTTGGATCACCGATTACGTTAATTGTAAAAAATGATGATTTCAAACATTGGACGAAAGTAATGGGTGCAGAGCCAATTTCGGAAAAAGAAAGTAAAGACATGAAACGTACAATTACAAAACCACGTCCCGGACATGCAGATTTAAATGGAGCAATTAAATATGGTCATCGTGATATAAGAAACGTATTAGAGCGGTCATCTGCAAGAGAAACGACAGTTCGTGTAGCTGCTGGTGCAGTTGCAAAACAAATTTTAAGCGAATTAGGCGTGGAAATTGCAGGGCATGTTCTTGAAATTGGTGGAGTAAAAGCAAAACATATTTCAAACTTATCGATTGAAGAAATTCAAACAATTACTGAAAACTCACCAGTTCGATGTTTAGATAAAGAAGTAGAGCAAGAAATGATGAATGCGATTGACAACGCAAAAAGTAGTGGAGATTCAATCGGTGGCATTGTGGAAGTCATTGCAGAAGGTATGCCAATTGGAGTTGGTAGTTACGTTCATTACGATCGTAAATTAGATGCAAAACTTGCTGGTGCAATTATGAGTATAAATGCATTTAAAGGTGCTGAAATCGGCGTAGGTTTTGAAGCGGCACGACAACCAGGAAGCAAAGTGCATGATGAAATTCTGTGGGATGAAGAAAAAGGATACACGAGAAAAACGAATAATGCCGGTGGTTTAGAAGGCGGTATGACAACAGGTATGCCAATTATCGTAAGGGGCGTGATGAAGCCAATTCCTACTTTATACAAACCGTTAGCAAGCGTTGATATTGATACGAAAGAAGCATTCCAAGCGAGTATTGAAAGATCTGATAGTTGCGCAGTACCAGCGGCGGGTGTAGTAGCTGAATCTGTTGTGGCATGGGAACTTGCAGATGCACTAGTCGAACAATTCGGAAAAGATCGTATGGAATTATTAAAACAAAACATTATGCAACACAATAACTACGCAAAAGAATTTTAATAAAAAGGTGGGTTTAACTTGCAAGTAAAAGATCAACTATCATCATTACAACCATATAAACCAGGTAAATCACCAGAACAAATGAAAGAAGTGTACGGAGATCATTCGTTTGTGAAATTAGCATCGAATGAAAATCCATTTGGTTGTTCACCAAGAGTTTTAGAAGAGTTGCAAAACTCTTGGTTGGAACATGCTTTATATCCTGACGGAGGTGCTACAACGCTCCGTCAAACAATTGCAGATAAGTTGCATGTGCAAATGGAACAAGTACTTTGTGGTAGTGGTTTAGATGAAATCATTCAAATAATAAGCCGCGCCGTATTACGAGCGGGAGATAACATTGTAACAGCAGGTGCAACATTCCCGCAGTACCGTCATCATGCAGTTATAGAAGGTTGCGAAGTGAAGGAAGTTGCGTTAAATAACGGTGTATACGACTTAGAAGAAATTTCTTCAGTAGTAGATAACGATACAAAAATTGTATGGATTTGTAACCCGAACAATCCAACAGGCACATATGTGAATGACCGAAAATTGACTCAATTCATTGAAGGTATTAGTGAAAATACGTTAATTGTCATTGATGAAGCGTACTATGAATACGTAACAGCAAAAGATTTCCCAGAGACATTACCGCTTTTAGAAAAACATAAAAATATTCTTGTACTTAGAACATTTTCTAAAGCGTACGGATTAGCTTCTTTCCGCGTTGGATATGCGGTTGGACAGGAAGAGTTAATCGAAAAATTAAATGTCGTTCGTTTGCCATTTAACGTATCTTCATTAGCGCAAAAAGCAGCGACGATTGCTTTTGGTGATGACGAGTTTATTGAAGAAATAGTTCGTGTGAATACAGAAGGATTACAACAATACGAGAGCTTTTGTAGGGAAAATGATATTCCATTTTATCCATCGCAAACAAATTTCATCTTCTTGCCAGTTGAGAATGCTGGAGAGATTTATGAAGCTTGTGCACAAGCAGGATTTATTATTCGTCCGTTCCCGAATGGTATCCGTATTACAGTCGGAACAAGAGAGCAAAATGAAGGGGTGATTTCAGTGTTACAACAACACTTTGAAAATAAAAAAAGAAAGTCTCGAGATGAGGAAAATGCGTAAAAAGGTAGTATTAATTGGAACTGGTTTAATCGGAGGCTCTCTCGCATTAGCAATTAAGAAAGAGCACGATGTAACGATAACAGGTTATGATATATTTCAAGAACAAGTAGAGCGTGCAAAAGAATTACATGTAGTAGATGAAATAGCAGTTGATTTACAGCATGCATGTGAAGAGGCACATTTAATTGTTTTTGCTTCTCCAGTTGAAGAAACGAAGAAGCTATTACACAAACTTGCGTCATTCCGTTTACGAGAAGATGTTATAGTGACTGATGTTGGTAGTACAAAAGGCACGATTATGAATGAAGCAGAAACTTTATTTTCAAAGGAAGTATCTTTCATTGGTGGACATCCAATGGCAGGTTCTCATAAAACGGGAGTTGAAAGTGCAAAAGCGCATTTATTTGAAAATGCATTTTACATTTTAACACCGATGCATCATGTGCTAAATGAACATGTGGAAGAGTTAAAAGATTGGTTAAAAGGAACGGGATCACATTTCCTTGTTTTAAATACAGAAGAACATGATTATGTAACAGGGATCGTTAGTCATTTCCCGCACCTTATCGCAGCAGGTTTAGTGAAGCAAGTAGAGAAACATGCAGGAGATAATCCGCTCATTCATCAGCTAGCTGCTGGAGGGTTTAAAGACATTACACGTATCGCATCTAGTAGTCCGAAAATGTGGAGTGATATTGTAAAGCAAAATCGAGAGCATTTAATGGTATTATTAAAAGAGTGGATCTCTGAAATGGAAGATTTATATAAAACAGTTTCTACCGGAGATGCAGGCGAGATTCAAAACTATTTTGCAGATGCGAAAGAATACCGTGATTCTTTACCAGTAAGAAAGAGAGGGGCAATTCCTGCCTATCACGACTTATACGTCGATGTATTAGATAAGGTGGGGGCATTGGCTCATATTACGAGTATTTTAGCGCGCGAGGAAATTAGTATTACGAACTTGCAAATATTAGAAGCGCGTGAAGGACTGCTTGGGGTATTACGTATTAGCTTCCAAAGGGAAGAAGATCGTATGAAAGCAAAGCTAGCGCTTGGAGAAGAAGAATACCAAACTTATGAAACAATTTAAATGAGAAGGTGAAAAACGTGAAAGAAAGAACAATACAACCTGTTAATAACGGATTGAATGGCAATATTACAATCCCAGGTGATAAATCCATTTCACACCGTGCTGTTATGTTCGGTTCTATTGCAGAAGGGAAAACAACAATTAAAGGTTTCTTGCCCGGTGCAGACTGTTTAAGTACGATTTCATGTTTTAAAGAAATGGGAGTAGAAATTACGCAAAACGGTGATGAGGTTACTGTAGTTGGTAAAGGATTAGAAGGTTTACAAGAACCGAAAGCTGTATTAGATGTTGGTAATTCTGGTACAACAATCCGATTAATGTCAGGTATACTAGCTAACACACCATTTTTCTCTTGCGTACAAGGTGATGAATCTATCGCAAAAAGACCGATGAAGCGTGTAACAAACCCATTAAAGCAAATGGGCGCAAACATAGACGGCCGAGAAGAAGGAACATTTACACCGTTAACAATACGTGGTGGAGATTTAAAAGCAATTGAATATATTTCTCCTGTTGCAAGTGCACAAGTAAAGTCAGCTATTTTACTTGCAGGTCTTCGTGCAGAAGGTGTAACAGCTGTTACAGAACCACATATTTCCCGCGACCATACGGAAAGAATGCTTGAAGCATTTGGTGTTAAAGTAACTCGCGAAGGGAAAACAGTGAAGCTGTCAGGTGGACAAAAATTAACAGCAACAGACATTCAAGTGCCAGGTGACGTATCATCAGCAGCATTTTTCTTAGTAGCAGGTGCAATCATCCCAAATAGTAAACTAGTATTACAAAATGTAGGGATGAATCCAACCCGTACCGGTATTATTGATGTTTTAGAAAAAATGGGTGCTACGTTCACTGTAGAGCCAATTAACGAAGGGGCATCGGAACCAGCTGCAAATATTACAATCGAAACATCTTCATTAAAAGGAATTGAAATTGGCGGAGATATTATCCCTAGATTAATCGATGAGATTCCTGTAATCGCATTAGCGGCAACGCAAGCAGAAGGAATTACAGTAATTAAAGATGCACACGAATTAAAAGTAAAAGAAACAAACCGTATTGATACAGTCGTTGCTGAATTAACGAAACTAGGAGCTCGCATAGAAGCAACTGATGACGGTATGATCATTTACGGAAAATCAGCTCTAAAAGGCAATACAGTAAATAGTTATGGTGATCACCGTATCGGAATGATGCTTGCAATTGCTGGTTGCCTGGCAGAAGGAAAAACAATTATTGAAGATGCAGAAGCAGTAGGTGTATCATATCCTACATTCTTTGACGAACTTCAAAAATTAGCTAAATAAAAAGGATGGAAAGCAGATACGTGATGTATCTGCTTTTTTTGTTAAAACGTCCTTGTAGTTTCACTTACCGAACTATAATAGTAAGAATTATGATACAATTCAAACAGGGAATGGAGGAGAATTATATGAATGTCATACAATTAAAAGAAGATAAGTTCAGAGAAGCATTACGTTTATCAGAATACGCTTTTCAATATAAAGTAGATGAGGAACGATTACAGCAGCAACTTACAAAGATGAAGGAAAGTCATGAAGTATACGGTATTATGGAAGGTGAGGACTTAGCTGCAAAACTACACCTCATCCCGTTTCATATTTACATAGGTAAAGAAAAATTTAAAATGGGTGGCGTTGCAGGAGTAGCGACGTATCCAGAGTACAGAAGAAGTGGGTATGTAAAAGAGCTACTTCAACATTCACTTCAAACAATGAAAAAAGATGGCTTTACAGTCTCTATGTTACACCCATTTGCTGTTACATTTTACCGTAAATACGGCTGGGAACTTTGTGCGAATCTTCTCGTATGTCATTTGACAAAGAGTGATTTAGTTATGAAAAAACAAGTGAATGGTACTGTGAAACGTTTCAATAAAGAAAATCACCCAGAAGAGGTCGAGAAGCTTTATGAAACATTTGCAGAACATTTTTCTGGTATGCTAGTTCGCAATGAAAAATGGTGGTTACAAGCTGTTTATGAGGATTTAACATTAGCAATTTATTACGATGAAAATAAAAGTGCAGCCGGCTATATGTTATATAAAATAGAAAACTATAAAATGACAGTAGATGAATTTGTTCCACTGCATAATGAAGCACGAAATGGTCTATGGAATTTTATTTGCCAGCATGATTCTATGATTAAAGAGCTTGAAATGACAGTAAGTGAAAACGAACAGTTGTTATATACATTGCAAGAACCACGTGTGAAAACAGAAATAAAACCATATTTTATGGGAAGAATTGTAGATGTAGAGCAGTTCTTAAAACAGTATGAGTTAAACTGGAACAATGTACAACAAGAAGTCATTTTACATATTACAGATTCATTTGCACCGTGGAATAATGTATCGGTGAGACTTGCAAATTATGAAATAGCAATTATAGAAGAACCAATGGATAAAGGGATCAAGCTAGATATAAATGCACTATCTACAATACTGCTTGGATACAAACGCCCATTAGAACTAAATGAATTAGAATTAATTAGCGGAAGCGAAGAGGAAATACGGGCATTTGAGAATGTAGTACCAGTGCGCAAGCCGTTTATTTATGATTTCTTTTAATTTGCATATAAGATGGAGTTGTTTCGAACAAAATTTTGGGATAGCTCCATCTCATTGTATTAATTTTTGTCGGTAAGTTGATATATCCTGAAAATCGCTGATATAATTTTATTCACATACAAGAGAATAGAATCGCAACTATACGTTGTCACGCACTTGACTTTTATTCCCTGTAATTTATAATTAAAAACGGAATGAATTTTCATTCCTGAAAATAGAGGTGGAAAAAATGGCTAAAAACAAACAAGAGGATATTTTTGATGCTGCGATGCAACTTTTTGCAGAGCGTGGTTACGATGGTACGACAATTCCAATGATCGCTGAAAAAGCAAATGTCGGTGCGGGTACTATTTATCGCTATTTTGAAAATAAAGAGGCGCTTGTTAACTCATTATTTTCAAAAAGTATGTTACAGCTTTCTGAAATGATAAAAACGGATTTTCCTGTTGAAGCAAATATTCGTGAACAGTTTAGTCATACGTATAACCGTTTATTTGAATTTGCGAGAAACAATGTGGATGCTTTTTTATTTACAAATTCTCACTGTGATAGTTATTTTCTTGATGAGCAGAGTAAGAAAATATTTGACGATTTTATAGGCTTCTTTATGAATATTATTGAAGATGGAATCGCAAAAGGTTTGCTTCGTCCATTGCCTCCAGTTGCTTTAATTATTATTGTATATCAACCGTTAGAAAAATTAACGAAAGTAATTGCAACAGGGCAATTAGAATACTCGAAAGAGTTAGTAAAAGAATTGGAAGAAAGCTCTTGGAACGCTATTAGAATCATTTGATTCTATAGCTTTATAAGGACAGGAATGAATATTCATTCCTAAATAGAATTAAAAAATGAGAGTAGGAGAGGGTATTTGTGCAACTAAAGGAATGAATATTCATTCCGGAAAGACTAGTTTAATAGAGTTTACAAAATAATGTAATAGAATAATAGGAATGAATATTCATTCCGTAACTAACGTAAATTTTAATCGCGGGAGATGATGCAAATGAGCAAGCTGAAAAATTGGAGAAGTTTATCTTTTCTATTATGGATAGTTATTACCATTACAATGATCGTAACGATGCCTAATATGGATAAATTAGTGAAAGAAAAAGGGCACATTACGATTCCTAATACAGAACAAAGTAGTATTGCTGACAAAATGATAAAAGAAATGGATAAAGACGGGACAGAAAAGTATGACATTATAGTTGTTTTTAATAGTGACAGTAAAACAGCTTTAACGACTGAGCAAAAAGAGGAAATAATAAAAACAATCAACGCTTTGCAAAATGAAAAAGAACAATTAGGAATTAAAGAAGTTGTTTCACATTTAGATAATAAAGAATTAGAGAAACAATTAGTTTCTAAAGATAATACGACTATTTTAACGCAAATATCGATAGATAAAAAGCATGGTGAAATATCGAAAGTTACAAATAACCTTCATAATAAAGTGAAAACGAAAGGGGTAACAACGTACTTAACAGGAAGTGATTTAATAGCAGGAGATTTCCTTACATCTTCTCAAGAGGGAGTGAAAAAGACTGAAGTTATTTCAATCATTTTCATTCTTGTAATATTAATCATTGTATTCCGTTCACCTATTGTTCCAATTGTTTCTCTTCTTACTGTTGGGGTATCATATTTAGTTTCAATGGGGATTATTGCTCATTTAGTAGATCAATTTAATTTTCCATTTTCTAACTTTACACAAGTGTTTGTCGTTGTTGTCCTGTTTGGGGTTGGAACAGACTATAACATTTTATTATTTACGAGATTTAAAGAAGAATTAAGTAAACAAGAAAACGCATTTTTGGCTACGAAAGAAACATTTAAATCGGCAGGGAAAACCGTTTTATATAGCGGGATAGCAGTACTAATTGGTTTTGCATCTCTTGCTTTAGCGAGTTTTAAACTATATCAATCTACTTCAGCGGTAGCAATTGGTGTCGCAGTTTTATTACTAGTATTAACTACGTTAAATCCGTTTTTTATGGTGCTTTTAGGAAAAGGGATGTTTTATCCCGTTAAAACATTTAAAGGTCATGAAGACAGTCGTCTATGGGGATTCTTTGCGAAAAACTCAGTAGTGAGACCATTTGTAGCTTTAATTATTGTATTCGTGATATCAATTCCTTTCATATTAAAGTATTCTAATACACTTAATTACAACGATTTATTTGAAGTAGACAATAAATATGAGTCGAAAATGGGGATTAACGTAATAGAAGAACATTTTCCACCTGGTTTTTCTTCACCAAGTACGTTAGTCATTCAATCGAATAACAAGTTAGATGAGGCGAGTTCGCTTCAAACTTTAGATGAACTAACTGATAAGATTTTGAAAGTAAAAGGTGTTTCAGAAGTATATTCACCGACACGTCCAACTGGTGATAGGATTAAAGAACTATATATAAATAAACAAGCGGGTGAACTAAATACAGGTTTAGGAGATGCCAATGGTGGTATAAAGGAAATTAATGATGGATTAACTACTGCGAAAGATAAGATGGGTAATAAGGACTCAAATAGTCTTGCGAACGTTCAAAAGTTAATTGATGGAACAAATGAAGCGAAAAGTGGTGTATCAGCATTAGGAACAGCTTTAAATCAACTATCCAATGGCATAAATGACGGAG
Organism: Bacillus cereus group sp. BfR-BA-01330; assembly: GCF_022663885.1. Taxonomy (NCBI): domain Bacteria; kingdom Bacillati; phylum Bacillota; class Bacilli; order Caryophanales; family Bacillaceae; genus Bacillus; species Bacillus cereus group sp. BfR-BA-01330. The sequence continues at coordinate 500,193 of NZ_JAKUGK010000004.1, read as the reverse complement.
CACAAGGTGCGCGGCAAATTGAGAGTGGGTTAACTTCAGTAAATGAAAATATAAGTGTATTATCTCAAGCAACTTCACAACTTCATGCTGGCTATACACAGTTAGAAAAAGGTTTAAGTTCTTACGATCAATACTTCGGAAGTATTTCTCAAGCGATTGACGGTGCGAAGAAAGGTTATGAACAAATTGAAATGTTAATGACCAATTTCATTCAAACGAAACCAGAATTAGCAAATGATCCTAACATTCTGCAGACGATAGGAATTGCTAAAGAGGCTCAAAAGCAATTAGGTGGGCTTTCAAATGAATTAAATAAATTGAAAGCGCAGCATAATGCGGCGATGGGATCATTTAAAGAAGCGAATCAATCGTTATTGAAAGTGGATAATGGCTTAAAAGAAATGAACAATGGAGTTACTAAGTTACAAAAAGGAGCAGCTGATCTTAAAAATGGATTAAATGAAGGTGCTTCAGGTTCAAAACAAATTGCGAACAAGTCATCTGAGTTACAAACCGGATTAACGAAAATAAACGATGGGCAAGGTCAGCTATTAACCGGACTGAAAGACTTGCAAGAACAGATGGGTCAATTACAATCCGGACTAACTAAAAGTACAGAAGGCCTTGAAAAGGTAAGTAATGGCCTAGGGGATGCTCAGAAATATTTAGGAGAACTGAACGAATCAAAAAGCTCTGAGAAATTCTATATTCCAAAAGAAGTTTTGGAGGGAGAAGATTTCCAAAAAGCTTTGAATACGTACATGTCACATGATAGAAAGACTGCTAAAATGACAATCATTTTAGACGTAAATCCGTATTCAAAAGAAGCGATGCCAATTATTCAAGAAATCAATAACACAATAGAGGGTACTTTGAAGGGGTCGGAATTAAATCATGCGAAAACAGCAATCGGAGGAACGACAGCTAGAAACGTTGATTTAAAAGAAGTAACTGGGCAAGATTTCTTACGTACAGCTACAATTATGTTAATTGGAATCGCGATTGTATTAATTGTGATTACACGTTCATTATTAAACACCATCTTTATTATTGGATCGTTACTATTAGCTTACTTTGCATCATTAGGGATAAGTGAACAAATTAGTACGCATATTTTACATGTAGATTCATTAAGCTGGAATGTTCCATTCTTTAGTTTCATAATGATTGTCGCTTTAGGAGTGGATTATAGTATTTTTGTAATGATGAGATACAATGAGTTAGAAGGGGACCCAGCGACGAAAATTGTAACTGCTTCTCGTCATATCGGAGGAGTCGTATTATCAGCGGCACTTATTTTAGGTGGTACATTTGCTGCATTAGTCCCTTCAGGTGTATTAACGCTTATACAAGTAGCATCCGTAGTTGGCGTTGCGTTGTTACTATTAGCTATCATTGTGATGCCAATATTGTTACCTGCTTTAATAGGTTTAACGAGTAAAATGAAGAATTATGCAAAGAAATTAAGTGAAAGAAAATAAAAGAATCCCCTTTTAAAAGTAACTGTTTCAGTTATGGGAGAGAACATATAAAATAACACACAAATTAGGGATGTAAATCACATATGATTTAGAATCCCTTTTTTAATTGTTATTGCATTGTTTAAGTACTTTTATCTAGTTAAATTGCAAAGGAAGAGAAAAAGAAAACAGTAAAAACACCAGCGCAACGATTGGGGATTACTGACAAAGTATTTGATTTAAAAGATATAATTTACTTTAGATAGTTCACTCAAATAATGGTGGACTATCTTTTTTTAAAAGGTAAATGGAAATTTATGTTAAAATAATGATAGAGATTGTGAAAAAAATGTTCTTAAACTAACGGTCAGGTTACTTTAAGAAGGATTTTTCAAAGGAAATGTTGAATATCGTATTTTGAAGGAGTGATTGCAGTGGAGTAAGTAATTTTTTAAATCTTGGTTAAATACTTTGAAGGAAGGGATTTATAAATATGAATACAAAACTAATAATAGTAGAAGGTTTACCTGGATTTGGAAAATCGACCACTGCAAAGCTAATAAATGAAATTCTAAGCCAAAATAAAATTGAAGTTGAACTATTTTTAGAGGGGAATTTGAATCACCCCGCCGACTATGATGGTGTATCTTGTTTTAATAAATTTGAATTCGATAGATTAGTATCTAACAGTGGAGATTTTAAAGAAGTGCTTCTTAAAAGAGTTTTAAAAAAAGGAAGCAATTATTTATTACCATACAGAAAGATAAAAAATGAGTTTGGTGACCAGTTTTCGGACGAATTATGTAATGATATTTTTAAAAACGATATATATGAATTGCCATTCGATAAAAATGTTGAATTAATTGCTGACAAATGGAATGACTTTGCTGAAATTGCTCTAGAAGATAATAAGGTTTATATTTTTGAATGTTGTTTCATACAAAATCCATTAACAATTGGGATGATTAAATACGGTGAACAAAAAGAAAAAATAATAAATTATGTAATGAAAGTTGCAAAAATCATAGAGAATTTAAATCCAATGTTATTTTATGTAGAACAAGATGATCTTGAATTTTCATTTAGGAAGGCATTAAAAGAAAGAAATCCAGAATGGTCCACAGGAATTGTCGACTATTACACGAACCAAGGCTATGGGAAAGAACATAACCATTCAGGGGTAGAAGGAGCGATAAAAGTTCTTGAAGCTAGAAGGAATTTAGAGTTAGAAATATTCGATATGTTAAAAATGAAAAAAGAAAAAATCAATAATACAAAATATGAAATTGACTCATATAGGTCAATGTTAAAAGATAAGTTAACAATACAAATGGTGAAATAGCTTTTTACACTACCTGGTGCTTTAGTTGGAGAAGGAAATGAAAACGCTCAGAATATTTTCTGAGCGTTTTAGTTTGCTATTTATAATGCGAAATGCATACAAATTATTGTGTTATTTCAATTGATAAACATAATGCTCCAATTATAAATGTTTTTTCAAAATGAATCCTCTTTAAAACGTGTATGTAACTTTAATCTAATTAAAAACAAAGGTTTTATTCGAGTTTGGAAAGAAAGGAATAGCAATCAACCGTTGCTATTCATCCAGCTTCTACTATATAATAGCTATAGTCTACAATAATTGAGTCGTAATATGCGATTTTTTAAGACAATCGGTGAGAAAACGCTGAAATAAGCGGTATTAGTAGGAGGACACAAATGATTACAGTAAGTAACGTTAGTTTGCGTTTCGCGGATCGCAAATTATTTGAAGATGTTAACATAAAATTCACGCCAGGTAACTGCTACGGTTTAATCGGAGCAAACGGTGCTGGTAAATCTACATTTCTAAAGATTTTATCTGGAGAAATTGAACCATCAACAGGTGACATACATATTACGCCAGGTGAGCGTCTAGCAGTATTAAAACAGAACCACTTCGAATATGAAGAGTTCCCAGTATTAGAAACAGTAATTATGGGTCACACGCAACTTTACAAAGTAATGCAAGAGAAAAATGCTATTTACATGAAAGAAGACTTTAGTGATGAAGATGGTATGCGTGCTGCTGAACTTGAAGGTGAGTTCGCTGAGCTTAACGGTTGGGAAGCTGAGTCAGAAGCTGCAATCCTTCTTAAAGGTTTAGGTATTGGTGAAGATCTTCATGATAAGAAATTGTCAGAATTAACTGGTGCAGAGAAAGTAAAAGTATTACTTGCTCAAGCTTTATTCGGTCAACCTGACATTCTATTATTAGATGAGCCTACTAACCACTTGGACTTAAAAGCGATCCAATGGTTAGAAAACTTCTTAATGAACTTTGAAAACACAGTTATCGTAGTATCCCATGACCGTCACTTCTTAAATAAAGTATGTACGCACATGGCTGACCTTGATTTCGGTAAAATTCAACTTTATGTTGGTAACTATGACTTCTGGTATGAGTCAAGCCAATTAGCTTTAAAATTAACACAAGATGCTAATAAGAAAAAAGAAGAGAAAGTAAAAGAGTTACAAAACTTCATTGCACGCTTTAGTTCAAACGCTTCTAAAGCGAAACAAGCAACTTCTCGTAAAAAATTATTAGACAAAATTACATTAGATGATATTAGACCGTCATCACGTCGTTACCCATTCGTTGGTTTCACACCTGAGCGTGAAGTAGGAAATGACTTATTAACTGTTGAAGGTCTTTCTAAAACAATTGATGGTGAAAAAGTGTTAGATAATGTGTACTTCACTTTAAATAAAGGTGATAAAGTTGCATTTATCGGCCGTAACGATATTGCGATGACAACATTATTTAAAATTCTTATGGGTGAAATGGAGCCTGATAGTGGTTCATTCAAATGGGGTGTTACAACCTCTCAGTCTTACTTCCCAAGAGATAACTCTAAGTACTTTGAGAATAGTGATTACAACTTAGTTGAATGGTTACGTCAATTTTCTCCACAAGATGAGTCTGAAAGCTTCTTACGTGGTTTCTTAGGCCGTATGTTATTCTCAGGTGAAGAAGTTAAAAAGAACGTTTCTGTATTATCTGGAGGCGAAAAAGTTCGTTGTATGTTATCTAAAATGATGTTAAGTGGTGCGAACGTAATCACACTTGACGATCCAACGAACCACTTAGACCTTGAGTCAATCACAGCATTAAACAACGGTTTAATTGCATTCAAAGGTACAATCTTATTCACATCTCATGACCATCAGTTCGTGCAAACAATTGCAAACCGCATTATCGAAGTAACACCAAACGGTGTAATCGATAAAGAGGCTACTTATGATGAGTTCTTAGAAAATGAGGAACTTCAAAAACAAGTAGATGCAATGTACAAAGGTCAATAATATATAATGAAAAAACTCGCTCTTTTTAGAGCGAGTTTTTTTGTCGAGAAAACGTAACATCGCTGGTCGGTCAAATGAATAATTATTCAAATATAATATTAATGAACAGGAGAATTTTTTCATGTATGAAGGGATGTAATGACTTTAAGATTTAAAGAGTTAGTTGAAGAAGGGAAATGTAAGTGGAGTAATATAATCAAATCGTATTATTTTGTCATGTGAAATATGTACCAAATTTGGAGATAGAATAGTTTGCGAATGAGTTTATAAAGGTATATAGTATGGGGTGTCATAATTAGTGGATGAATCTTGGGAGAAAACAGGAAATGTTACAAATTTATTTTGTTAAATAGAAACCAAGGTCAAAATGTCTAGAAAGAAATAGTTGAATAAATACTAGCTTCAAATTATAATTACTAATATTCTTCATATAGTTAAATAAAGATAATCTATTTGAAGAAGAAAATTTGAATAGAGAGACAGACTTATAAAAAAATAAGCCTTGGATGATCAAAAGAGGTGGAGAAATGAAACAGTTCTTATTAAAGAGCAAAAGTGTGTTAAGCAATCATTTTGGATTCTTTCTGTTTGCCGTTATTTTATTGTGGCTCAAAACATATGCAGCTTATGTAACGGAATTCAATTTAGGAATTTCAAACACAATTCAAAAATTCTTGCTGTTTTTTAACCCGCTTAGTTCAGCAGTTCTATTTTTAGGACTTGCATTATTTGCAAAAGGGAAACGATCTTATATTTGGTTAATTATCATTAATTTGTTATTGTCGATTCTTTTATACGCAAACGTAGTATACTATCGCTTTTTCAGTGACTTTATTACGTTCCCGACATTAACACAAACGAATAACTTTGGAGATTTAGGTGGTAGTATTCTTGCGTTGCTACATCTTTATGATCCATTATACTTCTTAGACACGATTATATTAATTGTGTTAGTCGCAACAAAATTTGCAAATCCAAAACCAATTCGTGTTGCGAAGCATAAATTATCTCTAGTATTTGTAGCAGGTATTTTATTATTCAGTGTTAACTTAGGTCTTGCAGAGTCTGACCGTCCTGAATTATTAACAAGAACGTTTGACCGTAATTATATTGTGAAATATTTAGGTGCATACAACTACACAATTTATGATGGAATTCAAAGTGCGAAAGCATCGACAGAACGAGCATTAGCTGATGGCGATAATATGACAGAAGTACGAAATTATTTAACATCAACTTATGCAAGTCCAAATCCTGAGTATTTCGGTAAAGGAAAGGGAATGAACGTAATTTACATTCATTTAGAGTCATTCCAAAACTTCTTAATTGATTACAAATTAAATGGTCAAGAAGTTACACCGTTCTTAAACTCATTTACAAAAGATGCGAATACACTTTATTTTGATAACTTCTTCCATCAAACAGGACAAGGGAAAACATCTGATGCGGAGTTTATGTTAGAGAATTCAATGTTTGGTTTACCGCAAGGTTCTGTCTTTACAACGAAATCTCATAATACGTATCAATCAGCACCAGCTATTTTAGGACAACAAGGATACACATCAGCAGTATTCCACGGTAACTACAAAACATTTTGGAACCGTGACGATATTTATAAATCATTTGGTTTTAATAAATTCTTTGATGCGTCATACTACGATATGAATGAAAAAGACGTAGTAAACTACGGGTTAAAAGATAAACCGTTCTTTAATGAATCTATTCCGTTATTACAAACGTTGAAACAACCGTTCTATACGAAGTTTATTACGTTATCGAACCATTTCCCTTATCCAATCGATAAGGCAGAAGCAACGATTGAACCAGCAACAACAGGTGATTCATCAGTAGATACGTACTTCCAAACAGCACGCTATTTAGATGAATCTGTAAAAGGCTTCATCGATTACTTGAAACAATCTGGTTTATATGATAACTCAATTATTGTTATGTACGGAGACCATTACGGTATTTCAGATAATCATAACGCAGCAATGTCAAAAGTAATGGGTAAAGAAATGAACTCATTTGAAAATGCACAGTTACAACGTGTACCATTAATCGTTCGTGTACCAGGAGTGAAAGGTGGCGTACAACATCAATACGGTGGTGAAATTGACGTTCTTCCAACGCTATTACACTTACTAGGTACAGATACAAAGAATTATGTTCAATTCGGTTCTGATTTATTATCACCAGATCATAAACAAGTCGTTGCGTTCCGTAACGGTAACTACGTAAGCCCAACAGTTACTGCACTAAACGGCAAATACTATGATACAACTACTGGAAAACCTGTAGAATTTACAGATGAAATAAAGAAAAATGAACAAATGGTTCAAAACTCACTAAAATACTCTGACCAAGTCGTGAATGGTGACTTATTACGATTCTACACACCGGAAGGATTCACTCCAGTAGATCGTTCGAAGTATAACTATAACAACCGCGATAAAAACAAAACGAAGGTAAAAACGACTCCGGAAGGGGAAGCTAAATAAATAATAAAAGGCGCTATTCATATGAATAGCGCCTTTTATTTGTAAATATACCATCATTATGAGACAGAACCAGCTGTTGCTTTTTGTTTAGCCTTTCCGAAGAAAACTACGCCGATGATGATAATAATGATAAATGCCCATTTAACCAAAGGGTTACTTTCGAAAAATCCAGCGAACCATTTCTCATCTACAATCATTTTCGCGGCAGTATAAGCTAAAACGGCTGCTCCAATCGTAATGATGACAGGAAAACGATCTACCCATTTTAAAATCAATGTACTGCCCCATACGACTACTGGAATAGACACTAATAATCCGATGATTACTAAAGAAAAGTTACCATGGGCAGCTCCTGCAACAGCGAGTACATTATCGATGCCCATTAACGCATCAGCAATAATAATGGTTTTAATAGCAGACCAAAATCCTTCTTCGGCCTTAATATCATGATCTTTGCCTTCAGCAATTAATTTATAAGCAATCCATATAAGGAGTACACCACCAATTAGAAGTAGCCCTGGTATTTTTAACAACCAAACAACAACTAAGGTAGCGAGGGCTCTAATCGCGATTGCCCCGATAGTTCCCCATATAATAACTTTCTTTTGCTGAACTTTCGGTAATCTTCTTGCTGCTAATCCAATTACAATGGCATTATCACCGGCTAACACTAAATCAATTACAATGATGGCAAGTAGGGCGGACAAATATTCGGCTGAAAGAAAATCCATATACATATCACTCCTTAAGAGTAATATGTGCTAAAGTGTTGATAATATAAAAAATAGGATTGAATTTGTATATTCAATCCATAATTTCTTACTGTATTTTGATATATGTTTTAATTTCGTATAAGTCGCTTTTGTATTCTTTTTTGTTTATCGTTTCGCTTTCTTAATTTTCGATTCATCTTTTTAATGCGGTTTTCTTTTCTATTATCCCAGTTATCACTTCGGATTTTACTAATAGACTTATCTGTCTTAGCACGAAAACGTCTTACTTTTTTCACGAAGGAAAGGGGTATTTTGCCGATAACACCTTGTTTTTCTAACGAATCCTCTTTACCTAGACACCAATCAGGATGAGATAATAAATAGTCGAAATCAAATGTTATCCCGTATTCTTTATCCATATATGTATACCATTCATCTAAAGTACACTTATTTTTTGTATGTAAATATGTTGATCCATCAGTCATAGCACAGCACCAATAGTCAAAATAGCTCCATAGTACCCATTCTCTCGGTACATCTAGTGTTAAAATTACCATTTTTGAATTTGTTCTACCCCAAGCTTTATGATTTCGATTTGGGTAATTATTTGCTTCCCAGACCCAAATAGGATAGTTACCTTCGTAATGAGGCAATCTTGTTTTAGCGACGCGCACCATCCAGTCATATGAATATACATCGTCTGGATCGATGAATTCTTTATTACCTTCTAAATAACCAAGTTTCTTAAATTGTTTCCATGCTTCTTCGGTTTGTACTGTATATACGATCATATGGCACCTACTTATTTAAACTAAATTATAGTATAACATGTGATTTTGAATTTTTATTGATATTAGAGAAGGGGGAGTTTGAGTCGAATATACGAGGAGTAATTCCCAAAATGATAAAAAGACTTGATTCCCAGCTAAAGGAAATCAAGTCTTTTCATTACATACGATTATCATGCCAGAAGTTTAATGGGAAGTGTTCGTTCTCATTATATGCTTCTAATTCATATCCTTTTTCTTTCAGTCCTTTAATAATTCCAGGAACTGCTTTTACTGATTGTGGATGAATATCATGCATAAGGATAACTTCTGTTGGATTTGTAGCACCATGTAACACGTTTTCTACAATTTTAGCAGATGCAGCATCAACTTGCATTTTGTTATATTTCCAGTCTAAAGAATCAATTGTCCAATCCCAAACTTTTAAGCCATTTTCTACAACTTTGTTGCGAAGAGCTTCGTTTAATCCTGGCATAGAGCCGTAAGATGGACGAGTTAATACTGGTGATTTACCTAAAACACCAGCGATTAAGCCTTGGTCTTCCTTCATTTCATCTACGTAATGACCTTCAGTGTAAAGTTTCTTGTAGTTATGAGTCATACTGTGCATCCCAACGTAGTGACCTTCAGCATCTTCGCGTTTTACAAGATCAGGGAAAGCTTTTACGTTTGAACCAATTAGGAAGAATGTTGCTTTTGCATTTTCTTTCTTTAACATATCTAAAAGCTCAGCTGTGTATTTTCCAGGACCGTCATCAAATGTTAAATAAGCGACTTTTCTAACTTGCCCGTTATAATGTTTTGGAGCTTCTTTCGGAGCAAGAGATGTTTGAATCTCACTTACAAGTTGAACAGATTTTGCTTCATCCTCTGTACTAGCTAGAGCAGTATGTACTGATCCAAAAGCTACTTCGTATGTGAATAATACCCCCGCACAAACTAACATAGCCCTTTTTACTAAAGTTGTCATTCGAATTCCATTGTGCATAATTTTCCTTCTCTCTATAAAAGTTCTACTCTACTATATTAGCAATTATAGGTAGGGAAATGCAAAAAAACTTTTTTACAAGTGTAAAAAAGTTTACTCAAAAGTATGCAAGATTTTATATCAATTGCAGTTTTGAAAAATAGGATGAATTTAAACTTTCAATCACCAAATCATACTTTCGTATCACTTCGTTTTCGTTCCAATTATTGATTCGAATATTTTTGTTTTTTATTAAAATATTGGTAAAGAAACAATTACATGAAAAAAGGAGTGGGAATATGGATAATTATATTTGCACTACATGTGGAGTACAGTATCCCGAAAATGAAGAAGCACCTTCTCGCTGTAAAATTTGTAATGAGGAAAGACAATATGTTAATCCAATTGGGCAGTCATGGACAACATTAGAAACGATGCAAAATAGCAATTTATACAAAAACGAAATAATAAAAGAAGAAAGCGGTTTGTATAGCATTACTACTAAACCTAAATTTGCGATTGGACAAACAGCATTTTTAATACAAAGTAAAACTCTAAATGTTATGTGGGATTGCATTAGTTATTTAGATGATAAAACGATACAACGTATATATGATTTAGGTGGTATTCAAGCAATAGCACTTTCTCATCCACATTATTACTCTACACAAGTTAAATGGGCGGAAACATTCAATGTACCTATTTATATTCATGAAGATGATAAAGAGTGGGTGGTTCGTCCGAGTAAGCAAATTAAATTTTGGTCTGGGGAGCATCTGATATTATCGGAAGAACTTACATTGCATCGCTTAGGAGGCCATTTTAAGGGTGGAACTGTTATACATTGGAAAGACGGTAATGAAGGGAAAGGTATTTTGTTATCAGGTGATATTATACAAGTAGTTTCGGATCGAAAATGGGTAAGTTTTATGTATAGTTATCCCAATCTCATTCCATTACCAGCGAATAAAGTTAGAGATATGGCAGAGAAGGTAAAAGATATCCAATTTAGTCGACTATATAATGCATTTCATGGTGTGGTGGAAGATGCGAATAAAGCTGTACAAAGATCTGCTGATCGGTATATAAAGGCCCTGCAAGGAGAACTATTTCATACGTAATAGCTTGTAATTCATCTCTATATTTATATAACTAATTTTATATGAATTTTATACTAAAGTCCTATTGTTTATTAACTAATAGGTCTTTCAACTTAGGAAGTTCACACTAATGAGGGATGTTAAAGGGAATATATGTAACCTATACTAATTACTATAAAGCTTTGGAAAATGAAAAGGAGGAGATTTGCATGAAGAATTGGGTTCAATTTAGAATTGCAAGACCAACAGATAAATTTGAAGAAGTGATAAGTTTTTATGAAACAGGATTAGGTTTAAAACGTATAGGGGAATTTCACAATCATGAAGGATATGATGGGGTTATGTTTGGCTTACCAGATGAAGAGTATCATTTGGAGTTTACTACACATGTTAATGGAAGTCCATGTCCGGCACCGACAAAAGATAATTTACTAGTTTTTTATATGCCTATTAAAGATGAAATTGAAAAGATAGTGAATCGATTAAGTAATATGGGCTATCATGAGGTAGAACCTGAAAACCCGTATTGGATAGAGAAAGGAACCACAATAGAGGATCCAGACGGTTGGAGAATTGTGCTTATGAATGCATCTGAATAAGAAAACTATTTTCATATGAAATAGAGTGTAACAAAATGATTTAGACATAAATCCCTACAGTGTTTGTAGGGATTTTTATATAAGAAATTTTTATTGAGAGAGTTATTAAAATGTAGAAAGTATTTTGGCTAAGAACAAATGTAGTAAACATAATTTATGAAGGAGGTATAAAAGTAAGATAGTAAACCATTTTGAAGCGTTTTCTAAACATGTTGGAAATACACATCTTATTAAAAGTTCTTTCGTAGTTTATATCTTATTCTACGCAAAATTGATACCATCAAAAAACTGTATGTTTAACATGTACAGTTTTTTGATGGTATAGCTGTGCAATGTTTAGAAATTTCACATACCGTATTTTAAAAATAAATATAGGAAAAACAAAAAGTAATGTAGAATATATCGTACATACATATATACAGTTAACATAAAAGATAAAGAGGTGGGTATATGTTACTTGAGGAAGTAATGCAGCAACTAGAGGAATATGGAACAGAACAAAATCGAAAAACGTATAAAAACCAGGGAGCGAAAGAGCCGTTATTTGGAGTTAGTTTTGCGAATTTAAAATTGTTAAAAAAGAAGATAAAAAAAGATCACGATTTAGCAGTTGAATTGTGGGAAACGAAAAATATGGACGCAATGACATTAGCAACTTATATTTTAGACCCGAAAAAAATAACGACAGAACAGCTTAATAGTTGGATTCAGGATGTTGATTATTACTGTTTAATGGATGTTCTGATGACATCTATATGTACTTCGCCAATTGCAATAGAAAGAATGGAAGAGTGGATAAAGTCTAATGATGAATGGATTGGAAGAGCTGGCTGGTCTTTATTAGCAAATATAGCGATTAAAAATAAAACGTTACATGATGATTTCTTCTCTCCGTACTTAGAAGAGATTAAAGAAAATATACATAATGAAAAAAATAGAAAAAAAGAAGCGATGAATAGTGCTTTAATCGCAATAGGAATTCGTAATGAAGACTTAGAGCGACAAGCGATTGAAATTGCAAGTGAAATTGGAAAAATAGAGGTTGATCATGGTGCAACATCATGTAAAACACCAGATGCAGAAAGCTATATAAAAAAAGCGAGAGAAAGAGCTGAAAAAAAGAAAGTGAAATAAGAAAAGAGGATCGGTTATGAAACCAATTGAAGCAGCACAAAACATAATTACATTACAATTTCCGAATTGTGATGTAGCTTTACTCGGCGGAAGCGTTGCACGAGGAGAAGCGACGAAAACATCTGACCTTGACATTGTAATAGTCGATCAAAGTTTAACTTCTTGCTATAGAGAATCTTTCTATAGTAATGGATGGCCTGTTGAGGTGTTTGTTCATAATTTCGAAACATATAAAACCTTTTTCAAAATGGATTGTGATCGAGGGAGGCCGTCGTTACCACAATTAGTTTCAGAAGGGATTGCCTTAAAAGGGGAACAGGAAATTGTTGAGAAATTAAAAAAAGAAGCGAATGATTTACTACATAAAGGACCAGCTAAATGGACCGAAGAAACGATTAAGCAGAAGCGATATTTTATTACGGATACTTTAGATGACTTTATTGGTGCAACAAAAAGAGAAGAAGAATTGTTTATCGCTAATTTATTAGCCGATTTAGTACATGAATATGTATTAAGAGTAAATGGTAAGTGGCTTGGGAGTTCAAAATGGTTTATTAGAGTGCTAAAAAGATATGATGAGCAATATGCAAACAAATTTGTAGCCGCTTTTGATCATTTTTATAAAACGGGAGGGAAAAATGAATTAATTCATTTTATAGAAAAGACGTTAGAACAGTATGGTGGAAGAGTGTTCGAAGGATTTTCTATTGGTAAATAAAGAGAGGAGAAAAAAATGAATGTACCATATGTTCAATTAAGAGAATTGACACTAGATGATGTAGAAGATCGCTATCAATGGTCATTAGATAGAGATGTAACAAAGCATTTAGTTTTACCAGATCAATATCCTCCGTTCACTCGTGGAGATACGAGAAACTGGGTTGAAGCTTGTATAAGCCGAAAAAATGGTTATGAACAAAGGGCAATGGTTACTGAGACAGGTATACATATTGGATGGGTAGACCTTAAAAATTTTGATAAAACAAATAAAAATGCTGAACTAGGAATTGCGATTGGAAATAAAGACTATTGGGGTAAAGGATTTGGAATGGCAGCTCTAAACAGCATGTTACAAATAGGTTTTTCTCAGTTTGAATTGGAGAAAATTTGGTTACGTGTAGATGAAGATAATACAAAAGCTAAAAAGAGTTATGAAAGTGCCGGATTTGTATGCGAAGGGTTAATGAGAAATGATCGATTGAGACAGGGAAAGTTCATTCATCGCTATCGTTACAGTATATTAAAAGAAGAGTATGAATCAAAAATTAATAACCTATAAAAATATTATGTAAATTAAAAAGGGGAAAATAAAATGATTCGATTACTTACAAAAGCGGATGCAAAAAAATATTGGGAGTTGCGTTTACAAGCACTACAAGTAAATCCAGAAGCATTTATAACGACTTATGAAGAAGCAGTACGTCAAGAAAACCCTCTTGAACGAGTTGCTAGTAATCTTTCATCCAACAGTAGTTTTACATTTGGTGCTTTTAATAATGAAAATCGTTTAGTTGGGGTTGTTACTTTATTAACAGAAGAAAAAGACGCATATAAGCATAAAGGACATATCGTTGCAATGTATGTAGATACTGAAAATCGAAGAAGTGGTCTTGCACGTGATTTAATACGTAAAGCAATTGAAAGGGCAAAAGAGATGAAGCTAGAGCAATTGAATTTAGGGGTTGTGTCAACGAACGAACCAGCCAAACGATTATATGAATCAATGGGATTTAAAACATACGGAATTGAAAAAAGGGCTATAAAAATGAATGGTGTGTATAGTGATGATGAACATATGGTGTTGTTCTTTTAAGAGAGGAAGTTTTGTATGAAAGATCTCCATTTAGAAAGAAAAATGGACCCTCAAGTAGCGATTTTGTATGCGACGGTTGCTGATACGTTTAATAGATTGCAAAGGTTAGTCGAAGGTACTGAAGAGAACGAACTATCCTATAAAGGGTCTGAAAATAATGAAAATAGTATTGGGCAGTTACTTCAGCATTTAGCAGTTGTTGATTTACATTGGGTGTATCGTTTCAAGGGAGAAGATGTTCCGCCAGCATTTGAAAATAAATATGGTCCTATGTTAAATGAAGTAGGAGAATTACCAAGTTTAAGAAAAAACACATTGCAAGAGTTAATGCAAGATTATGAAGCAGTGCAAAAATTGTTTTATGAAGAATGTATGAAACTAACAGAAACTGATTTAACGCGGGAAGTTTTGTATGAAAAAGGCGAAACTGCGACAATAAGATGGGGAATATGGCATATAGCAGATCATAATCGGTATCATCAAGCTCATATAAGTCGATTGAGGAAATTATACAGAGAATATAAACTACATATTCTTTAATTTTTGAATGAACGAACGCCCCTAAATAATAATTAAAGGAGGCGTTTGTTTTTATTCGTTCGCTTTTCTTCCCAAGCTATCATTAAATTTTTATGATAATCTTTTGGTTTCTCAATAGAAAACCAGTAAATTGAATGTGCAATAGTTGGTAGCCATCTTTTATAGCGGATGCGTATATTTTCATGGTGAGTATAGTGGGTCGAGATTAAAGTAGATTTTGACCCTTGAAAATTTTGATATGTAATGGCCTCGATTTCATACCAATGCACTTTATTCCCATGTAAATCTACTACAATTCCTTCATCATCCTAAAGTGAAATGTAAGTTTGAATGTAGATTTTTCATCGCGTATACTAAAATATAGGTCATAGAGATAAAAAATTAAATACAAGGGGTTTTACAATGAAAGCAATTGTTATAGGAATACTGGCATCATTTTTCTTTGCCTTTACTTTTGTTTTGAACAGGGCAATGGACTTAGAAGGTGGAAGCTGGATTTGGAGTGCATCATTACGGTATTATTTTATGGTTCCAATGCTATTACTTATTGTTATGTATAGAGGGAACTTAAAGCAACTCTTTCAATATATGAAAAACAATCCGAAAGAATGGTTAGTGTGGAGTATCGTTGGATTTGGTCTCTTTTATGCACCGCTTAGTTTTGCTGGAGCGTTCGGACCAGGTTGGCTCGTTGCATCAACATGGCAAATTACAATCGTTGCAGGGATTTTGTTAACACCATTTTTTGCGGTGGATCCACTACATAAAAAACTTCCGATGAAGGAATTAGTAATGTCGGGCATTATTTTATTCGGTGTCGTTCTCATGCAAGTAGAACATGCTTCTTCATTAGGTATTCGTGAAACCGTTTTATGTGTAGTTCCTGTACTTATTGCAGCATTTGCGTATCCTCTTGGAAATAGAAAAATGATGCAAGTTTGTAAAGGGGAATTAGATGTATTTCAGCGAGTACTCGGTATGACATTAGCAAGTTTACCATTTTGGTTTTTATTATCTGGTTACGAAGTATCAACAGGCGGATTACCGTCAAGTAGCCAAGTTTTTCAATGTTTTATTGTAGCAGTTAGCTCTGGGTTAATCGCGACAGTATTATTTTTCTTTGCAACAGATCTTGTGAAAGATGATCCGCAAAAATTAGCAACAGTGGAAGCGACGCAGTCTGGTGAAGTTTTATTTGCGCTAGTAGGAGAGTTGATCTGGTTATCTGCACCAATCCCATCATCATTATCTTGGATTGGTATGAGTCTCGTTATTATTGGAATGATACTTCATAGTTATGTGGCTGTCGTTGTAAAAAAAGAAGAAAAAATAACGGCGTAATGAGATTAGCTCTTTTTATTAAGAGCTAGTCTTTTTTCATAGAAAGGGATGAAAGTATGAATTTACAGTGTGTTAAACAAATTGAGAAAGATTCAATATTAAATGTGCTACAATATGCCGTCGGTCCAAATGAAATAAGCTTAAAGAAGGCAGTAATATTTTATCAAAGTAATAAAGGGACTTTGTACAAATATGAAGAAAAAGCTTGTCTAGGTATTGAAATAATCGGAGAAACTAAAGCACGCATATGTCATATAGCAGTGGCTCCAGATTATCGTCAAAAAGGAATTGCACTGCAAATGATTAAAGAAGTGGTAAGGATATATCAATTGACTTATATAGAAGCGGAGACAGACGATGGGGCGGTAGAATTTTATAAAAGAATTGGTTTTCAAGTTAAAAGTTTAGGAGAAAAATATCCAGGGATAGAAAGACTTCATTGTTACATGGAAAAATAGTATAAAATATGCATATGGAGTATAGTTTGAAAAAATAGGATTTACATTTTTCTTCATTTCAAAAAAACTCTCGCTCATCATTATCTACGATTTTAATAGAGTTTTGAGGCTTCAGTATAATAATATACATATTTTTGTAGTAATGAATATGATTAAGTTAAAAATTAAGAAAAATATGATAATATATTTATATAAAAGTTTAAATTTACGTGGCTAGTGGGGGAACCAATATGAAAATGAATGAAATAGTAGCAAGTACACAATTTCCAAATACAATCGAAACAATAACAAAAGATTTAAAAGCATTAGGAGTCGAAAAAGGAATGACAATTATCGTTCATTCATCACTAAGTTCTATCGGGTGGATATCTGGTGGTGCCGTTGCTGTAGTAGAAGCATTAATGAAAGTTGTTACGGAAGAAGGAACGATAATAATGCCAACGCAATCTTCGGATTTGTCCGATCCGAAACATTGGTCAAGACCACCTGTACCGGAAGACTGGTGGCAAATTATCCGAGATAACGTCCCAGCATTTGATTCACGTATAACCCCAACAAGGGGAATGGGTGAAATAGTTGAATGTTTTCGTACATATCCGAATGTAGTACGTAGTAATCATCCGTTAGGAAGTTTTGCTGCATGGGGAAAACATGCAGTAGGAATAACAATGAACCATTCGTTATCAATGAGCTTTGGAGAAGAATCTCCATTAAGAAAAATATATGATTTAGACGGGTACGTATTATTAATTGGTGTTGGATATGATTCCAATACGTCTGTTCATTTATCCGAGGTGCGTTCTGGTGCATGTGAGTTAATACAAGTAGGAGCACCTATTATAGAAAACGGTGAAAGAGTGTGGAAAGAGTTTGTTGAAATGGATTACGAATCTGAGAAGTTTGTAGAAATTGGTGTGGAGTTTGAGCGAAAAGGAACTGTAAAAAATGGGAAGATAGGGAATGCAACGTGTCGTCTAATGAAACAGCGTGATATAGTTGACTTTGGAACAGAATGGTTTCGTAAGAAAAATTAGTAAGGGATGGTTACAATGAA
Source organism: Bacillus cereus group sp. BfR-BA-01330 (assembly GCF_022663885.1). Lineage (NCBI taxonomy): Bacteria > Bacillati > Bacillota > Bacilli > Caryophanales > Bacillaceae > Bacillus > Bacillus cereus group sp. BfR-BA-01330. The sequence goes on along the minus strand of NZ_JAKUGK010000004.1, from coordinate 482,380 downwards.
GGGGAAAAAGGTATTAATTACGAGCGGTGGTTGTCTAGAAAAATGGGATCAAGTACGCGGGCATACGAATATGGCCAAAGGTACAATCGGAAGGATAATCGCAGAAGAACTTCTAGCTAAAGGGGCACATGTTATATATTTACACGGTTATTTTGCGGAGAAACCGAGTGATGTACATAGAGGGTTAGAATTACATCCATTTGAAGGAATCGTTGATTTACAAGATAAAATGAAAAGTATCATATCACATGAAAAGGTTGATGCAGTCATTATGGCAGCGGCTGGATCAGATTGGATTGTAGAGAAAATTTGTGATCAAGATGGTAATGTTCTTAATATGAACGGAAAAATTTCAAGTGATATAGCACCGATTATTCACTTTCAAAAGGCTCCAAAGGTATTAAAACAAATAAAAGAATGGGACCCAGAAACAGTACTTGTTGGTTTTAAACTTGAAAGTGATTTAAATGAAGAAGAACTGTTTGAAAGAGCAAAAAATAGAATGAAAGAAGCAAGGGCGAATGTAATGATTGCGAATTCACCACATTCTTTATATTCGCGCGGGGCTGTGCATTATGTAATTGGACAGGATGGTAAAGGGAAGTTGTGTAATGGGAAAGATGAAACAGCGAAAGAAATTGTCAAAAGCTTAGAGGTATTATGTAATCGTGTCACTGCTTTTTAAAATTAAGTTTTTAGATGAGAATGAATCCGCATAGTAATAAGTAAGCGAAACTTTAATTGGTGGGAATTTTACTTTTACACGAATGTGAAGCGTATACCAATCAAGAGCTATACACAGAATAATTGGTGAGGAGTGGATTCTATGGAACATTTATTAAAGCAAGCTATTAAACTTAGAAATGAAAAGAAATATGCGCAGTCTAAAGAGATGCTTATAGGATTAACAAACTTTACAAAGGATGCAGAAGTACTGTATCAATGTGCGTGGATACATGATGTAATGGGGCTAGAAACAGAAGCAGTTCCGTATTATGAGCAGGCAATCGCAAATGGACTTGATGGCGAATCGCTTTGCGGTGCTTATATTGGTTTAGGAAGTACATATCGTTGTATAGGGGAATATGAAAAGGCAATTACAGTATTAGAAGCTGGGGTGAAAAAATTTCCAGAGAATGCTCCGATGAAAGTATTTTTATCATTAGCAAAATATAACGTAAACGATCACGAATCAGCGATGAAATTATTACTTGAAACTGTCGTGAAAGTAGAGGAAGTAAAAGAATTTGAACGTGCCATTTCATTTTATAAAGACCATTTAAATGAGGTTTTTAAATAAAGGAGTGAACGTATGAAGGTTACACTATCACGAAGGCGAAAAGGTATTTGGATTGGACTCGTCTCTTTAATTATGCTATCAAACTATTTATTGTATGCCCTTCCAATTGTACCAGTTGCGCCGAAAGAAGTTGTGCTTGGGTCATTATTAGATTGCATGTTTGTCATTCCAATCATCACGTATTTCTTCATTATTCGAAAAAGATACTCGTTAACATATATAGTTCCTGTTGTAATAGCTGGTTATATTTTTGCAAGATTTATTATTCCAAGTGATTATTTACAAGCTTTTTCATTCATCTCTTATATTATTGTTGCGGCTGAAATTGCATTTGTAGGTCTAGAATTATTCCTTCTCTATAAAATTGTTAGAGTGCTTCCTAAAATAATAAAAAAATATAAAGAATATAGAAGAGAAAATTATTCCTTTTCTTATGCAATTGATGCAGCGTTTGACGCTACTATGAAAAGAGGTAAGTTAATAGATGTCATTCTAACAGAGTGTAAGTTAATCTATTATGCGTTTTTATCGTGGCGTGAAAAAGTACCAACAGGTAAATCTGTATACTCATATCATAAAAAGACTGGTGCTATAGGTGTGTATATCATGATTATTCATGCAACAGCAATTGAAAGCATTGGTTTTCATTATTTACTACATCAGTGGAATCCAGTAATAGCATGGATTTTACTTATTTTAAATGTATACGCGATGATTTATTTTATAGCTGAAATACAAGCGATGCGCAAAAATCCACTTGTCGTAACAGAAGAACAAGTAATCATTCAAATCGGATTAGGAAAGAAAATTGTTGTGCCATTTACACAAATTGATAATATTGCGTTCTACAAGGGTGAATTGCTAACGGCAAAAGAAGGGAGACAGGTATTGGATGCAACTGTTATGGAGTTCATAAAAGAACCTGCTACTTTTGAAATAACATTAAAAGAGTCAGTGAAAGCGCAGTTGTTATACGGCTTTTCTAAAACAGTAAGTCGTGTTTACTTAAATGTTGATGAAGAACGAAAATTTTATGATGCGGTTAAGGAAAAGTTAAAACATGAGTAATAGTACTGTTAGTTGCATAAAAACAAATGAGCTTCCGTTAGAAGTGAAAAAATATGAAACATGGATAGTGAAAAACTCTTTCTAAATAAGAAGGAGTTTTTATTATGTACTTGTATAAATCATTATATAAAAAACTATACACTTCTTTATTACTACATAAATGGATATAATTGAGGATAGAACTAGCATAAGGGGAAACAAAATAATGAATAAGTTACTTACATCGAAAATTGAAATTATAGAAAGAAAAATCCGGTATAACTCAACAATAGTAGATCACAATTGCTTATTACTTGAAAAGCAATCACAAAGTATCGTTTTATTTCACGAGGTGCAGTATTCATTTACAATGACTGCAAATGATACTAAGTTAACAATCCCAAAAGGGAGTTATACAATCGCATATTACTGGAAAGATCGTCCGTACAATTTATACGTATGGAGAGATATAAAAGGAAAGTATTTAGGTTCCTATTTTAATATCGTAAAAAACACACAAATAAAAGATGAAGTGGTTTCCTTTGAAGATTTAATCATCGATATTATGGTACTTCCAAATGGAGAATACTTCATATTGGATGAGGATGAATTACCAGAACCATTAGGAAATTTCGAAGGTGGTTATGTGAAGAAAGCTCTTTATGGATTAAAAGAAATCATTCCAAAAGAGCTGCCACCAATAGTTTTGGAGACAGCCAGAGTGCAGAGGAAATAAAATTTAATTACATAAATATTTTGAATGGGAATGAGTAGTCTCAAGTTATATGATCTAACTTTTTTGATAAATCTAAGGTTAGTAGCATATCTCTTGAGATTACTCTTTTTTTGTAGAAATTTCGTCGCTTAGTTATTAAATCGATTTTAAATTTATGAAATAATATTGACTGAATCAAGTTCAGTCGTTTATGATTGAATTAGATTCAGTCGTGGTGAAAACATTGTAGGAGATGACGTATGAAAAGAATATCAAAAGAACCAGATGTAAGACGCCAAGAGTTAATGGATATTGGTTTTGAACTATATATGAAAAATGGTATGAAAGGATTTGGCATAAAAGATGTTGTGAATCATGCAGGTGTAGCAACGGGCTTATTTTATTATTACTTCAAGTCTAAAGAGAATTTTGTTGATGAAGTTTTAAATGACTGTATTGTGAAAAATATGGAGTTAATTGAAGAAATACTTGTTTCAAATGAACGGTCTGTCATGCAAAAGATGAAAGATTCACTAGATATATTTTGGACATTTATTGAAAAGTTAGCACCCTATAAAAATGTGAGTTCGTTTCAGACGGAACAACATTTTCAACTGGAACAGAAATTATTCGCACGTATGCAACCGTTCATTAGACAAGTAATTGAAGAGGGAGTGAAAACAGGGATTTTTTATACTGATAACTCATTATTAGCTTCTGGATTTATTTTATACGGTCTTAACAGTATTGCTCATTCAGAAGTAAAGTTGAATCTAGATACAAAACATGAAATGGTTAATTTAGTATTAACTACACTACGATACAATCAAAAGGAAGGAGAAAGTTTATGAAAATTATTATCGATGGAAATAATATCTCACAAGAGCAACTTATAAAATGGAAAAGAGAACGGATAAAAAAAGTATTATATACATTAGGACATAAAGAGCTTGAAATAAATGATACAGACGTCATGATAAAACAGCTAACGGAAATAAAGTTGCGATATACATACAATGAAATGTACGAAAAGTTGAAATCAAAACTTAGATTAAGTGCATTAGGTATGCGTATCTGTACTCTTTTATCTGGCGATAGACGAAAATTTTCAAAAACTAGTATTTATTTAGACGGGATTACAGCAGAAGTAGCTATACATGGAATTGATAGTTTGATGCTTGAACAATCACGTGAAAATAACAAAGTGAATTTATCTGCTTGTCCTGATCACTATGTACTAAGACCCTTTGGGGAAAATGAATTAGAGGTTATCGAAACTACTGGTAATTCTCCGTTTCCAGTTCAATTTTTCATTGTTTTTGGTGACGAAACCGGATTGAAAACACCGAGAGATAAATCTTATCAATACCAATCAACAGGTGTTGCACGTATGAAAGATGGTACTACTATTGGTGGAGTTCGACATCAATTTAAAGATACTGATACAGGGATAGAAGTAAGTCTAGTTGTTGAGTTCCCAGCCCTTTGTCCTAATAGTCTAATTAAATCCCATCAAATGCATTTAGCGTGTGAGTTTTCTTATTGGTTACAGTGGATTAAAGATCAGAAAAAATAGTAAGTAAACGATATCGTTTAAATAAACAAAAGTAAAATGTTCAAACAAATCATATGTATGTTTTAATAAAACCTAGTTGACTTATCGGAAATATTTGTATAATATGTACTTAATTCCATAACGTATTGCTGATTGGAGAAACCAAAGGCATTTTATCAACAGATAAAATGCCTTTGGTTTTTTTATTGCACAAATACTGAATCTGTTCATTTATATGAATCATTTTAAGGAGGGGAAGAAATGACTGTTTCAATTGATGGGGTATCAAAATATTTTTTGAAACAAACTGGTACGGTTCAAGTGCTAGAGAATATTAATTTTCAATTAGAGGAAGGGGATTTTGTTACAGTAATTGGTCCGAGTGGGTGCGGAAAAAGTACATTACTAAAAATTGTTGCAGGTCTAGATAATGATTTTGAAGGTGAAGTTGTTATTGACGGGGAGCCTATCTTAAAAACGAGCAAGAAACAAGGTTTTATTTTTCAAGAACATAGGCTTTTTCCATGGTTAACAGTTGAAGAAAATATAGCGGCAGATTTGTCGTTAAAAGATAAGTATGTGAAAGATAAGGTGAGAGAATGGGTTGAAATCGTTCGGTTAGATGGCTTTGAAAAATCGTATCCGAAAGAAATTTCAGGCGGGATGTCACAACGTGTTGCGATAGCGAGAGCGTTATTAAGAGATCCAAATGTATTATTACTTGATGAACCTTTTGGAGCGCTGGATGCTTTTACTCGAAGTCATTTACAAGAAGTATTGCTAAATATTTGGGAGCAGAAGAAAACAACAATGATATTCGTTACACATGATATAGACGAAGCGATATATCTTTCAAACCGAATCATCATTATGAGTGCAAAACCAGGGAAAATACATAAAGTGATTGAAAATAATTTGCCTTATCCGCGAAATAAAACTTCTCAATCGTTCCAACAACTTCGAACGAAAGTATTACAGCAGTTTGAATATGGAGGGTTGATTCAAACAAGTATATAGGAAAAGGGTGATTTTATATGTATAAAAAATTAAAAATTCTTTCTTTTGCTTTAGCTATATCAGTATGTTTATTAGGATGTGAAAAAAGTACAGCAAGTAGTAAGAAAGAAGATGTAACAATACAAATTGGTATACAGCAAGGGTTAAGCCCGCTATTACTAGCAAAGAAAAAGGGGTGGTTTGAAGAGGAGTTTAAAAAAGAAGGAGTTAAAGTGAAATGGACAGAGTTCCAAAGTGGACCTCCTTATTTTGAAGCAATCGCATCAAACCGATTAGACTTTGGTGAAGTAGGGAATTCTCCAGTCATTTCAGCGCAAGCAGCAGGTATTGGATTTACCGAAATCGCCAATACAAGTTATGCGAGAAAAGGAACTGGAATTCTCGTTCAAAAAGATAGCAAGATTGCGAGTGTAAAAGAGTTAAAAGGTAAAAAAATTGCAGTAGCAAAAGGAAGTAGTGCCTTTAATTTATTGTATCGAGCACTTGATAAAGAAGGGATTGATGCAAAAGAGGTAAATGTCATTCAATTACAACCAGATGAAGCGCAGCCTGCATTCGAATCAGGATCAGTAGATGCATGGGCGATTTGGGACCCTTTCATATCATTACATACGTTAAATAAAGGTGCGAAGGTGATTGCAGACGGTGAAACATTAAATGTCTCTTCACCAGAATTTTTAATTACGAGAACAAAATTTGCGAAAGAACATCCAGAATTAGTTGAGAAATTCCTCAAAGTTTATGAGAAAGCACGTGTATGGCAAGATGCTAACTTAGATGAAGCAATAAAAGTATATACTTCTGTAAAAAAGATAGATGCGGAGATCGTAAAAGAAGTGTTTAATCACGACAAACCAATTTTAGTTCCGGTAACGAAGGAAATAATAGCAGAACAACAAAAGACAGCGGATTTTCAATATAAGCTCGGTTCTATAAAGAAAGAAATTAAGGCGGAAAAAGTTGTAGATAATTCTTTCGTAGAAAAAGCATTGAAAGCGAAGTGAAAAGAGGTTTTGTAAAGTGGAAAATACGAAAGCTGTTATTAAACCAGCGAGTATAACGATTGAGAAAAACAGAGTTAAGAATGTGCGAAAGTTAAATGTAAAAGTTTTAGTAAGGGCGATTACTATACCGGTTATTATATTAATAATTTGGCAGTTAGCTGGCGTATTCGGTCTTGTTTCTAAAACAGTTTTACCAACACCATTAGATATTTTTCTAGCTTTCCAAGAGCTTATTAAAACAGGAGAGTTATTCGGCCATTTAAGTATTAGTGTATTCAGGGCTGCGGCTGGTTTCTTTATTGGTGGGGGCTTAGGAATCATTTTAGGAACGATTGTTGGATTTTCAACGAGAAGTGAGCAATATTTAGATCCACCTGTGCAAATGTTAAGAACTGTACCTCATCTAGCTGTTGCGCCACTTTTCGTATTATGGTTCGGTTTTGGTGAAACATCGAAAGTGTTATTAATTGCAGATGGTGCATTTTTTCCTTTATACGTAAACGCATTTTTAGGTATTAGAGGTGTGGATTCAAAGTTATTTGATGTTGCGAGAGTGTTAGAGTTTAGCAAAAGAAAACTAATTACGAAACTCATTTTACCATCTGCATTGCCTAATCTTTTACTAGGAGCAAGGTTATCGTTAGGTGTTGCATGGGTGAGTTTAGTAGTAGCAGAACTTATGGGATCTACAGAAGGTATTGGTTATATGATTATGGATGCAAGGCAATTTTCAAATACAGATATCGTATTTGTCGGCATAATTATCTTTGCATTTGTTGGGAAGTTTTCTGACTCTCTAGTACGTTTACTAGAAGCGAAGTTTTTAAGATGGCGAGATAATTTTAAAGGTGAGACTGGGAATTAACATATAAATTATTAGGGGTAATTTATATAGAATGTGTTAGTATACGATTCAAAATAAATAAGGGGTGTGTAAAGGCATGGAATTATTATGGTTTATTCCGGCTTATGGAGATGGTCGATATTTAGGAACGACAAAACGAGGAAGAGCAGCTGAATATGGTTATTATAAGCAAGTTGCTGCGGCAGCTGATTATTTAGGATATACGGGTGTTTTACTTCCAACTGGTCAAGGATGTGAAGACCCTTGGGTGTTAGCTTCAGCTCTTGCTGCTGAAACAGAAAAACTAAAATTTTTAGTAGCAGTAAGACCAGGACTAATGTCCCCTACAGTTGCAGCGAGGATGGCATCTACATTTGATAGAATTTCAGATGGGAGACTGCTTATTAATGTAGTAGCTGGAGGAGATCCAGTTGAACTACAAGGAGATGGATTATATCTTGATCATGATGAAAGGTATGAAGCAGCGGATGAATTTTTAAAAGTTTGGAAATCGACATTGCAAGGTGAAACGATCTCTTTAGAAGGAAAACATATTCAAGTTACAGATAGTAAAGTTGTATTCCCACCAGTTCAAACGCCATATCCTCCTATATATTTCGGAGGATCATCAGCTGCTGGAAAAGAAGTAGCAGCTGAACATAGTGATGTATATTTAACGTGGGGAGAGCCGCCAGAGCAAGTAAAAGAAAAAGTAGAAGAAGTAAGAAAACTTGCAGAAGAGAAGGGGCGTACAGTCCGATTTGGCATTAGATTACACGTAATTGTAAGAGAGACAGAAGAAGAAGCATGGGAAGAGGCCGAACATTTAATTCAATATGTGGATAATGAAACAATTGAGCTTGCTCAAAAGACATTTGCAAGATATGATTCGGTTGGTCAAAAACGGATGACACATTTAAATAAAGGTACGAGAGAGTCGTTAGAGATAAGCCCTAATTTATGGGCTGGAATCGGACTTGTAAGAGGTGGGGCAGGTACTGCACTTGTAGGCGATCCGCATACAGTAGCAGAAAGGATAAAAGAATATGAATCGTTAGGAATTGATACGTTTGTTTTATCAGGATATCCGCATTTAGAAGAAGCGTATGAAGTGGCAGAATTGTTATTCCCATTATTGAAAGACAAGAAGAAAGAAGAAAATAAAATTGTTGGTGAAATGATTGCTGATGCATATGCATTAAAAAAATAGTGAGAAATAAAGTTTCACTTATTTATTGCTTCATTTTGTTTACTGCCTGTTAATAGGGTATAAAAAATCCGCAAGTTATTCGCTTGCGGGTTTTCATCGTAAATTATTAGAAAATATGGTAAAATCAAAGGGTAACTTAAGGTGCGGTTGGTTGTTCAATTATCACTTCTCCGAGTAGGAGGGGGGTGATAATACGTGAGTGAAATAGCGTTGCTACTGCAGGGTGGACTGTTTCTCGTTGCATTGTTAACGTTCGTCGTCGTTTTAATAGACAAGCTCAAAAAATAACAACCCACCTATGCCTATAGAATGTGGGTTGTTTTGTTTGTAAGAAACAAATAGGATAAATGAACAATCCAATCTGCTAAGTTACGTGGACTAGTGTGTAGCCGCACACTAGTCTTTTTTATTTATATACAATTTATAATTGGTTTATGTGATTGTATTGTTCTTTTCATACTCATTATAACACAGTGTCTTTTCATCAAGAAAGGAGACCGTATGTTCTGGTATCTATTATATAGTAGGTGCTTTTTCTTTGAACAGCCCATCCATATACTGTTTTAAACTTTGGACATAAAATTTCTGTGTATTCACATTATTTACACCGACAATGGGTGATGGAAGGTCAAATCTTTTTTCTGATAAATGAATGACAACATCAAAGATGTCAAACAAGCGAATGAAGCAAAACAGACCGTCTTTATCGCTAAGTAAAATAAAGTAATGATTTTCACTACTTGTATTTAGCGTATTCCATAAAGAACTTTTGCTTAAATCACGTACAATGCTTTTTTCTTTTAGTTCCACGAAATCTGCATTTGAGAGAATGGTAGAAATATCAATTGCATCTTGATCTTCAAAGTAGCCATCAACTGCTTGTACAGCGAATGTATAAGCCATTTTTAATATACTCATTTTATATTTACGGTTATCTAATAGTAATTCACGTTGAATAGAACTCGCTACTTTCGTTACACGTTCCTCTTTCCAAATTTCATTATGTAAGGAAATATCGTGCTTTTTACATAGTTTCATAATTAATGCATTAGAATAAAGAATTTCGTCGCTTACTTCGACAACATCAGTCTCAGCAGCCGCAAGTTCCTCACCGTGCTCATTCGTATAGAGTGGGGAATCAATTTGTCTTTTCATTTGTTCAATCTTAAATTGACTCAATTTATGCCTAATTAAAGGACGATCAATATTTGTTGTCATTTGTTCATGACAAGTATCACAAATTGAGTTTGTGAAATAATATCCACATAATATTTCTGGAATGACATATTGTTCACTAAGTTCTTTCGTATCTTTTCTGCAAATGATGCATTGTGTCATTTTTATCACCTTTACCTGCAAATTTGTATGTAATCTCATTGTAGTGTATTTATTGGTATTTTGGAATATTGTAAAGGAAAATATTATGTGAAATTCATACTTATTTTGGTACAATGAAGAGAAGTGCTAGTTTAAAGGAGGCCATTTTTTTGAAATCAAAAGTGCACTTTTGGACATTAGAAGTGCTAATGGTTGTAGGAATCATATTTATTTGCACAAAAATATCATTTTTATTTCAACCGATTGGTATCTTCATATCAACATTATTTTTCCCAATCTTAATCGCGCTTTTTTTATACTTCATATTTAATCCTGTATTAATCTTTTTGGAGAATAAAAAAGTACCTAGAAATTTAGCGATATTGCTGTTATATCTTTTTATCATAACATTAACTGCGGTTGGCGTTGGAGTAGTTGTTCCTACGATTTCACAACAGCTAATGGACTTAGTAAAAAATATGCCAGGCTACATAAAAGAGGGAAAAGTATACATACAAGAATTATCACATCATAGGTTGTTTGAATGGTTATCTACACAAAACTACGTTTCCATTGAAACAATTGAAAAAAATGCGATTGAATACTTAAAAGATATACCAAATACAATTACGTCGAGTGCAACGGCTTTATTTGGTATTATCACGAACGTTGCATTAGTTGTATTTACTGTACCGTTCATTTTATTTTACATGTTTAAAGATGGACATGCCTTTCCAGGAAAAGCGGTAAGTTTATTACCAGAGTCTTACCGTGAAGAGGGGCTTCGTATCATTAAGGAAACGAACGAAACATTATCTGCATATATTCAAGGGCAAGCGCTCGTTTGTATATTTGTAGGTGCGTTTACTTTTATCGGTTATTTAATTATTGATTTACCGTACGCTTTCGTTTTAGGAATTATCGCAGCATTTACAAACATCATTCCTAACTTAGGTCCATTTATCGGGGCAGCACCAGCTGTTATTGTAGGACTGTTCGTATCTCCGATGCAAGCCTTATACGTAATTATTATCGTAACAATTGTACAACAGTTTGAAAGTAATATTATTTCACCACGTATTATGAGCTCGAAATTAAATATTCATCCACTAACAATTATTATTTTAATTTTAGGGGTAGGTAACTTTGCGGGAATTATCGGAATGATTTTAGCAGTACCAGTTTATGCAGTAACAAAAACAGTTGTTTCGAACTTAGTGAGATTGTTTAAGACGAAGAGAAGTAACCGAAAATAGTAAAAACTGAGGAAGATACACCGCTTTTTAAGTGGTGTATCTTTTGTTTATAAATAATTAAAAGTGGGTTGATTTGATTTTATTATATATTTTTTATACATCAAATTCATTGATAAACTTGTGTGATATAAGCTCTATAAAACTATGTGGAATCCCTCTGAACTATCCAAATTATTTCCTTACAGCGTGCTATCAACATCATAATCGACTCCTTTCAATTCTATATAGTTAAACGATTAAAGGTGAGTGTAGTACTTGCTTCTACGATCTCGAATTTCATCAATAACTTGTTTATATTGTCTTTCTTGTTTTAATTCATTTTGAGATATTGTTTCTTTTTGAATCGTAATCGTTAAAAAGAAAAGGTGAAACTTCATATGTGAATTCCTCCTTTTGAATTGGAATTACAGATGACTACAGTAATGACTTTGTCTTTCTTTTACAGAATTCATAGCCTGATTAATTTGACGTTCATGAAGCATTTCAGACTCAGAAAATTTATTTTTTTGAATGGTAATGGTTAAAAAGAATACTTTAAATTTCATAAAATAATTGCCCCTTTATAAATGATTTAGAAAAAACGAGTGTAATAAGAAATTATAGGTGACTACAGTAATGACTTTGTCTTTCTTTTACAGAATCCATAGCCTGATTAATTTGTCGCTCATGAAGCATTTCAGACTCGGAAAATTTATTTTTTTGAATGGTAATGGTTAAAAAGAATACTTTAAATTTCATAAAATAATTACCCCTTTATAAGTGATTTAGAAAAGACGAGTGTAATAAGAAGATTGGCGCTCTTTTACTTCGTCCATAATGCTTTGGATGTGTTGTTCACGTAAAATCTCTTTCTGTGAAAGCTTACGTTTTTGAATGGTGATTGTTAAAAAGAATGCTTTAAATTTCATGAATATATGACCCCTTTAAAATATATTTTTAATACATTTGAGTGTAGTATGAACTTTTAATGTCAGTTATTTTATCAGTCAGTTGTTTTAACTGTTGTTTACGATTGATTTCAGTTTCAGATAAAGTATGTTTTTGAAGCACAGTCGTAAAAAAGAAAATATGAAAAGTCATAAATGAATTCCTCCTTTCAAAAAGGAATTACAGGTGATCACAGTAAAGTGCTTGGCGCTCCTTAACATCATTCATAGCTTTTTCAATTTGCTCATTATGAAGAATTTCATCTTTGGAAATTGTATTTCTTTGAATCGTAATACTTAAAAACAATACGCTAATAGTCATTGAATGTTGCTCCTTTCTTAGAAAAATAATGTAAGAGACTAAAAAATCGCGCAAAAAAACCACAGGAAGATACAGTTCTCCTATGGCTGGGCGTGAAAAAGCCACAGGAAAGTATACGACCTCCTGTGGCGAATTTATGAATTAAATGAAATAAAGTACGATTTTCAATTCTCCATTAGGGTGGTCGAATTCATATTTAATTGTCCAGAAAACACAGGTGCAGTTAACGCTAAAGTTAATGCATGTAATTGTAATTTCATCATTTCCTTCGACCTCCTTTTAGAATTTTTTTCTTACGTTAGTAAGTATATACAATTAATGGATAATTGTAAACATAAAAAATGAAAATTTTTAATTTTGATTAAAATGCGTATATTTAAAAAGGGATTTGAAAGTAAATATTGTAATTAACGAAATATCGATAAAAATGGGGGATGCTAAATGAAATATATGCATCATAACATAATCGTTATGCTAACAATTTTTTTATTCATTACGGCTTGTTCTAACGGGGAAAGAATAAAAGATATATATGATGTTAGGTCAGATGATTTTAAGAAATATACTGGGACATACGTTGGTAATAATTCAGATGTGGTTGCAATTATTAATCATTTACCCGGTGGTGGAACAGTTCAAAGTATAAGTTTAGAAAATGAAAATATAAAAGTGAACTATGGTGCAAAAGAGAGTGGAGCTCTTACAGAAGAAATGATTGAGACGTATTGGTTTGATGAGAAAGATACGATGAAGAAGAATTTTCTCTTTAATGCTACCTATCTAGTAATTTTAGTACCAAACGCAAAAGCTTATGAGTTTCAAATAGAAAATAAAAACTTTAAGATAACGAGGGAAGAAATGTTATCAATTTTGCATAGGGAATTCGATGATTTTCCAAAAGAAAAAGATATATGGGATAAAAATAAAGTTATAAAGTTCTTTAACGGCAATGAAGAAAAAATTAAAATGCTTGTGGAAGATAAAGATTTTCGGAAATCTTTATTCGCTAAATATCAAGTGAACCAGTTGAAATAATGGAGGGGAGAAGATGGAGTTAGTATACAAAATTTCTTATCATAGAATGCAGGATCATTATTTACCTAAGTTAGTACAGGCAATTAGGCTCGTTAGTGAAGAAGATTTGTGGAAACAAGAGACCTCTGTTAATTCAATTGGTGGAATCGTACTACATATTTGTGAACATTTACAGAGAAATACAAGGCGTTATAAGGATCCAAATATAGTTTTTGAAAATGGAATTGAAGAATATTTTCCAGTGAAACAAATAAGCTCTGAAGCTTTGTTAAAAACTGTTGAAGAAATATTTGATGAGTGGGGCAAAGCATATATACAGGTCTGGGAAGAAAAAAGGCATATTGATCTTCAAAGTCTATTACATTTGGTTGAGCATACAAGCTATCATTTAGGGCAAGTAGTAGATCGTACAAAATGTATTGAGGGACAACAGTTTAATTTTTGTCAAAATGGTATAAATGAAAAGAATTTGAGAACAAGAGTTGAAACTTCGAATTTTTAGAAAGAGAGACATTCTTAATTGAATGACTCTCTTTTTTGTAAAAGAAATTTATGGAAAAAAATAATTCTATGTGATATGGTTAATTACATAAGTAATGAACCTATGAACCTAAGGTGGTGAAAATGTGAAGCCGACTCTAGAACAAAATAAATTAATATACATACAAATTGCAGAAACGATTGAATCTGATATTTTAAAAGACATATTGCTTGAAGAAGAACAAGTTCCATCGACAAATCAATTTGCGAAGATGTTACAAATAAATCCGGCTACCGCAGCTAAAGGGGTGAATGTATTAGTGGATGAGGGGATTTTATATAAAAAGAGAGGGATCGGGATGTTTGTTGCAAAAGGGGCAAAAGAAGTTGTACTAAAAAAAAGACAAAATACTTTTATGACTGAATATTTACCTAAAGTGTGGGAAGAAGCGAAAGTACTAGAAATATCAAAAGATGAATTGATGGATATGATTCAAAAAATTACGAAGGAGGGGAAAGAGGGATGATTGCACTTGAAACGAAAGATGTAACGAAAAAGTATAAAAAGAAAATAGCTGTAAATGAAGTAACGATTTCATTGGAAGAGAATAAAATATATGGTTTGCTTGGAAGGAACGGAGCAGGGAAAACGACTTTATTAAATTTACTAGCAGGACAAATTACTTCAAGTAGTGGAAGTGTATCAATATTTGGTGAAGATGTTTTTGAAAATAGTAAAGCGATGCAAAATATTTGTTTCGTTAGAGTAAAAGAAGAGTCTCATTTAAGTTATAGCGTAAAAGAAATTTTTAAGATATGTAACATGTTTTATAAAAATTGGGATCAGAAGTTTGCTGAAGAACTGGCGGGTAAATTTCAGCTTAATATAACAGAGAAATACCATAAACTATCTCATGGCATGCAAACAGTTGTAGGAATTATTAAAGGGTTAGCAAGCAGAGCGACAATTACTATTTTTGATGAACCAACTACAGGATTAGACGCAGCACATCGTGAGTTATTTTATAGTTTACTACTAGAAGATTACGGGGAGTATCCCAGAACAATTATATTATCAACACATCTGGTAGAAGAAGTAACCCATGTTATTGAAGAAGTAATTATCATAAAAGAAGGTGCACTTGTTGTTCAATCAACAGTGGAAGATTTATTGCAACAAGGTCATATTATTTCAGGGCAAAAAGGTAAAGTGGAGGAGTTCTTGATTAATAAAAAAGTTATAAATAAAGAAATTTATGGGAATAAAGGTATTGCTGTTATATGGGAAGGGCTTTCTAATGAAGATTGTTACTCTCTTGAAAAAGAAGGTTTAGTAATTGATAGAATTACATTACAAAAACTATTTATTCACATGACTGGTGGTGAAGTGGAATGACGATGTTAATGAAACAATTGAGGTTACATATAAATTTTCATTATAAAGCAATTTTAATATTTTGGATTGTAGCTTTATTAATAAAAGGAGCTTTATATGCTGCTCATTTAAATGAAGCGAAAGTTGGTTATTTACCCGAAATTATCAATAATCCTTCAATTGCAATTATGATTTTTATAGTAGGGAGTGTTTTCATTGTTCAAGATGATTTATTTCGTTTAGCAGTTTCATTTGGTATAACGAGAATACAATATTTTATCGGAGCGATTTGCTATATTGTGTTGCAATCCGCATTGTTTTCATTCCTTCAAATACTGTTTTTACAAGATATAAAATATAACTTAGTAAATGTTAACTTTGGAGAGCAATTAATACAACAGTTTATTTTACAATTTTTATTTTATGTTACGATAGCATGTTTCTTTCAAGTAGTAGTAATTTTTAAGCAAAGATTTCAATGGATTGGTCTCATGATTGGTGGGTCGCTTTTCCTTTCAACAAATAGTGTGCTGTATGGAGAAGTAGGGATAAAAGGATTGTTATTTACAAATGATGTATCTTTAATAGATATCCCTTATTTTATTGTTATTTCAATTGGATTAACAATTCTTTATATCATAACTAGTAGTATATTTATTCGTAAAGTATCATTTGAACGAACAGTTTAAAATAGTGATAGATTATTCTTTTAGGGAGAAGGAAAATATATGGGAGACACGTCCTCACTAATAACCGTCTTTTTATGCATTGCACTACTGATATTTTGGCGTCGTTATCGCTCCATGCATAAGCCAATAAAGGGATCGGGAAAACGTATTTTATGGCCATTACTATTTTTAACACCAGGTATTGTATGGTTTTTAGGTCCCGTACATCCAGCTATATTACAAGTAATTATAGCGGTATTCATTGGTGTACTTTTTGCTGTACCGCTTATAGTATTAACAAATTATGAACGAAGAGATGATGGGAATATTTATACGAAAAAAAGTGCAGCTTTTTTAATTACTTTTATTGCACTTGTCTTTTTAAGATATGGTTCAAGACAATTTATCGTTGATTTAGATCAACAAACGATTGGTTTATTATTTTACGTTGTTGCAGTATCGTATATTTTTCCTTGGAGAATTGCCTGTTATATAAAGTTTAGGAAAGTTTGGCGGGAAAATAATAATCATGCTATATGAAAACTTCTCATTTGAGAAGTTTTTTTATTTTTACAGGTAAGCAAAACAAGTTGTTGAAGGGCAGGCTGTCATAGAATATGATACATATTATAATGAGGAAAAGTTGAGGGGATAAAAATGCGTACAATTTTACTTTTTCTAAACAACATGTTCATTAGCGAAATCGAGGACATTAGGCAAAAACATGATCCTTTATTTGGATTAATTTCACCGCATATTACAATTGTATTCCCATTTGAAAGTTCGATTTCAAATGATGAGCTGAAATTACATATTATAAATGTATCAAAACCGATACAGAATATAGAAATTGAATTTACGAATCAAATTACAAGTGAAAGAGAATATTTGTTTTTACGAGTTGAAAAGGGGAAAGAACAAATAGAGGAACTACATAATATTCTATATACAGGACCTTTATTACAATTTTTGAAAGAAGACATTCCGTACATCCCGCATGTAACAGTCGGAAGAAAAGAAAGTGCCGAATTAGCTGCTGAAGTAGTGAAGGAGATTCCTAGTTTTCATGGGAAGTTAAATTGTGTGATTGATAGAATAAGCGTGGAGCGAATTGGAGAGAACGGGGAATCAATTATTGAATTTGAAGTGCCATTTCTAAAAAGCTGACAAAAGTCAGCTTTTTATTTCGTAGCATGAAGTAATGCACCAATTGCACCGCTATTACCACCATCTTGTAAAAAGATTGGTGTTTTATTTTGATATTCGGTGTAGCTACTAATAATATGTTGAAGTTGTACGTTATTACATAAAGTCGAACCAATATAAATAATATGTTCAATGTTTTTTGTTTCAGCGAATTGAAGGCTTAATGCAGTAACGACTTCACCGACAAGTCCTTGTACAGTAGCTAGTATATCGGAGCTACTATTATTTGATTCTGTAATGGCTGCTTTTCCGAAGTTACTAGCAGTTAAGTTATTATCGATAGGGGAAAGAATACCACCATAAATATCTCCAACCGTAATATCTAGTTCTTTTCTAGATCCTACTTTTGTTAGAGGTATTATATCTTCAAAATGATCTATATTTGTTAACAATTTTGAGAGTCCCATAATAGTCCCACCGCCAACTCCGGTTCCACCAGCGCGAATATATTGTTCATTATAAACATAATGGATAGAAGTACCTGTACCGATATTGGTTAAAATAAAATTGTTTATAGTATGTTGTTCTTCTTTTAATATGAATTGGACACCTGCAAGAGTAGCTTCAAATTCGCTTAGCTCTATTATTTTATATGAACCTGTAAGCAGTTGCTGTAATAGTTTCGATTTACCACCCGTAATACATATTTGTTTTATGCCATTGTTGTTTTTAATCCAATCTATTATTTTATGTTGTTCATGCGAATAAAATTTTTCAAAAGTTAATAGCTTTTTTTTGTTAAAATAAGCTATTTTCGTTAATGTGCCTCCAGCATCGATACCGATAGTACGTTCCATTTTCCTGCTCCTAACTACGTAATATGTTTTCCTATTTACTTAATCGGTTGAGAATAGATATTTCCAACTGATATAAGGAACACTTTAATCTGCTTGATATATTAATAGTTTTTCAATAGTTACAATAGGCTGGTCGTT
The DNA here is from genome assembly GCF_022663885.1 of Bacillus cereus group sp. BfR-BA-01330. Taxonomy (NCBI): domain Bacteria; kingdom Bacillati; phylum Bacillota; class Bacilli; order Caryophanales; family Bacillaceae; genus Bacillus; species Bacillus cereus group sp. BfR-BA-01330. Next base: position 464,168 of record NZ_JAKUGK010000004.1, on the reverse strand, counting down.
TACAGTTGCAATACCTTTACCAAGAACAAAACCTCGGCGATTGCGCGTTAGCTCATAATGTAAATCAAGTTTATCACCGGGATATGCTTTTCCGTGGAATTCAACTCCATCTAAAGAGGAGAGGAATCCTAGTCCTTCAGAATCACTTGTATGTACAAATGCACTAAGCTGAGCAAGTGCTTCTACAATTAACATATGAGGCATATGTTTGTGACTATCATTTATAAACCATTCGTTATTTGTAATGAGTTTATATCCTGTAACGAATTCATCTTGTTTTACATTTGTTACTTTATCAATCATTAAAAATGGATAACGATGGGGAAGTGTGTCTTTAATATGCATATGAAAGTACCTCCAATTAATAATACCCCTGCTAAAGTTAAGCAGGGGAGCCGGAATTAATTTTTAACTAATTCATTTACTTTTTCAAGGACGAAAATGCCGCTATTTCTAATGTTTTCAACAACTTGTTGCAACACTTCTTTATCTTGAACGAGTGCAATACGTACGAAGCCTTCTCCGTGAGGTCCAAATGCATGACCAGGTGTAACAACGACATTCGCACGATCCATTAATGCATAAGCGAAGTCTAGAGAAGTCCATCCTTGTGGAATTTCTGCCCAGACAAACATACTACCAGCTGGCTTATCGACATTCCAGCCAAATGTTCGGAATCCATCGACTAAAGTATCTCTCCGTTCTTGATAAATATTGCGGTTTTTCTCACAAAATGCAGCGCCATTTCTTAGTGCTGCAGATGCCGCTTTTTGAATTGGTAAAAATACACCGTAATCGGTATTAGATTTAAATTGAGTAAGTGCACGAACAATTTCTTCGTTTCCAATCATATATCCAATACGGCTACCTGCTAAACTATAACTTTTTGACAAAGAATTGATTTCTACACCAACTTCTTTAGCACCAGGTACAGAGAGGAAGCTAATTGGCTTATTACCATCGAAATAAAATTCAGCATAAGCAAAATCATGGACAACGATAATATTATGCTTTTTCGCGAATGCGATTACTTCTTTAAAGAAATCTTCATGAGCCATTGCTGGAACGGGATTCCCTGGGAAGTTTAAAATCATCATCTTCGCTTGATCGGCAATTTCTTCAGGGATGACTTCTAAGTCTGGTAAGAAATCATTCTCTTTCTTTAAAGGCATGTAGTAAGATGTTGCACCAGCCATTTGAATACCTGTTTCATAAGCTGTATATCCTGGATCAGGAACTAATATAATATCACCTGGATTTGCATAAACCATAGGTAAATGAACGAGCCCGTCTTGTGAACCCATTAATAATAAAACTTCTTTATCCGCATTTAATAACACGTTATGAGTGTTGTTGTAATATTCAGTTACAGCTTCGTGAAATTCTTGAATACCTGATAATGTATACCCGTAGCTCTCTTTCTCACTCGCTGTATGTACCATTGTTTCTCTTACAAAATCAGCGGGCGGCATATCAGGATTTCCGATGCTCAAATCAATCATGTTATGACCTGCTGCAATTTTTTCTTTTTTATAGGCTCCTAATTCACTAAATATAGAAGATTGGAATGCTTTCATTCTAGTTGCTAACGTGTAAGTCATCAAAACCCCTCCTAAAACAGTGCTTTCATTCTGCATTTTTAATTATTCTGAAAACACATGTTTATATTTTATCATTTTTTTATGAAAATTAAAATGATTGACAAATTTAGAGGAAGGATTAGCCTATTTTGAAAAGTATCGATGTAAATAGCGTAGATGTGTTAATTGAAATGTCTATTATAGGATTCATTTTATATAATTTAAGGTATTCTCTAGTTTTTATTAAGTATATTTCTCATGTTTTGAATGAAAAAGAATACGAAAACAAGGGCTATTTTTGTGGCTGATTTCTAAAGTGAAATAACGCAGAAAATATTTTCTGCGTCTCCTCTGAAATGTAATCATTTCTTTTTATATGTGCATAATTTTTCGGCTGTCAAAAAGTATACATTTAGTGTACCGTCGGCAACTTTTAAAGTTTGGTCCGATGTAAATGAATTACCATAATCAATGTGATATACATTAGAATTTTTGACAAATGAGCCTTTATATAAATCGTCTTTATTCTTTGTTGTTTGCATTTCTACTAAATTTTGCACAATTTCCTCTTTATTTTCTTTTTTGACAACTGTTTCAAATTTATAATATACAGGGCATTCACCATTTTTATTGTCAACGACTTCCCAAGAACCGTATATATCGTTATTGTTGCATCCACTAAGTAGAATGATTAGTATAGGAATTGTAAGTAGAACCTTTTTCATTTTGTGCTCCTTTCTTTTAAATTTGAATAAACGTGCGAATACGATAGGGATATTATAATAAATAAAGTTTAAATTTTTTTAAAGAATTATTTAATTTCATATAAAAATTTAGGAGAAATTAAATAAGCATGAATCTAGTGTAAAGTCAGATTCATGCTAGTACCATAGCCTATGTTATGTCTTTTTTGAGCATAAATAAAGAGGAAAGCAGAAGCACTATTCCATTTAATATATATACGCTTGCGATCATAAAGGCTAACGTACCTGCGCCAAATCCTGCTTTATCGAATATAGAAGCAAATGTTGTGATAGTCAAAAAGATAATGGGAGTCAGTAGTAAAAATATGAAACCTGCCACGATTCTTTTTTTAAAACTATGTCCAGATAAGGAAATGGCTAAAAAGTTTAGGATGCTAAACAGAGCAATTGCAAAGAGCAGGACAATAAATACTTCGATGCCACCAGACATTTTACCACTCCTTTTATAAAGAGTACTTTTTATAATCTATTCGAAATTAAAGGAGGATACTCCTTTAATTTCAATAAACGTAATAAATAGGCGTATTATAAAACAAAGAAGTATGGATTCAATATTAGATCCATACTTCTTTGTTTATTTTATAAATTCGCAGATTGCGAATGCTGTTTTTCATAATGTTTCTGCTTAGAGAGGGAAATAGAAATAATCAATAATGAAACGACTCCGAAGATGAGAACCATATATTGTAACCCAATTGTATCTAAGAAGAAGCCTGTGCCAAGTAAGACGATTTGGAACATAACCCTCTCAAACATATTACGGAATGAGAAGAGGCGACCGTGATAACTTTTTTCCACTTTCGTTTGGAAAATCGTCGACATAATAGGGAAGAAGCAGCCAACACTAAACCCAAACAACCCAAATGATGTAAGAGCCATCCATTTTATATCGCTAAAGAACAATGACAGATGTGCAAAAGCAGTACAAACTGCGAAGAAATATAGTAATTTTTCAGGTTTGAAATGATCAGATAGACGTTTAATTACGAAGGCACCTATCATAAATGCGACACCTTCAATTGTATATATGAACCCTTTAATCGTAGGATCATGTTGCATTTCGCTAATGTTAATAACCATTAAATTAAACCCAGCTATAAATAATAGAGGGATGATACTTAATATAAGTGCTGTAAAAGCAATAGGAATTCCTTTTAAAATACGAAATACTTCCATAAAGCTATTATCTTTTGCAGCTTGTTTACTTGGTGTTGTTGATTTCTTGTCTTCGAATTGTAGGAAGAAAGTCGAGAGGAATAATAAGGCGTATGCTGCCATTGAGAAGGCATACATGTACTGTAAACTCATCACAACTAAAAGAATTCCACCTAGTGAAGTACCTGCAATACGAGCAATTGTACCAACATTCATATGTACACCGTTCATTTGTAATAACTCATGCTCACGTACGATGAGTGGAATTACAGATTGTAATGCAGGGAAATAAAATGCTGCTGAAATTTGAAGAGCAACCATAAATGCAATCATAAATGCGATACTTTCAAATTGAATAGCAAAAAACATGAAAATAACACTTAAAACTCGACCAAACCCAGCGTAAAGAAGAACTTTTTTCTTTTCATACTGATCGATGACACGGCCAGCCATAGGTCCAACTAGAACACCGGCTAATAGTCCGATAAATAATATAACTGATTTCATGAAATCAGAAGGGACATATTTTTGCATAAATTCAAGGTTGCCAAGAATACCAAGCCATAATCCTAGACCTGCAATAAACTCCCCAATTAAAACAATCCAAACGTTTTTATTACGCCACATAACATAAAACCTCTCCGTCTTTTAAAATGAAAAACGCGTATATAAAACCTCCTTATTTATGCAGTGTTTTTATACGAACTTTTTTAGAGTCAGAGTCTATATTACGTGTTTCATAAGTGGATTTCAATCTTTTTGATTTGTCAAAAATTTGATGTGTTAAGTGCTGAAATAAGTGAATCAAAACGTAAAAATTTTATGATTAAAGCTAATAGAAAGTAAGGATACATATAAAAAAGCAAGAACGTATAACTACGCCTCGCTTTTCTCAAGTACAAAACTAAATATTAGATTCACTTAGCAACATTTACGCTCTTGTCCAATAGCTAAAGCGCTAAAAGATAGAGGACCAACAACTTCTGCACTAGCACCACTAGTAAGGTTTTCTACAGTTAATGAATATTCGTGTGTTCCACTGCTAACGTTTTGATCTATAGCTTGAAATGTTTGTACGTAAAATTGTTCAGAATCTGTAGATTCAATACCTACTTGTGCATTAAAAATTTCAATATTATCACGGAAAATTCGGAATAAAACTTGTGAAGTCCCAGTTATTCCTTCTACACCAATTGTAGCGATTAATTCTACTCGATTATTACGTGAATCTCTACTTGAAATTCTCAATTTCAAATTTGCTAAAATTGCTTTATTTGGAGAAGCTGGGATTGCAAAAGTTGTTTCACCAGTTTTACTAATAGGTTGAGTAGCTTGGTAATCAATGATATGAGTCATATTCTTCACCTCCTCATATACTAGAATATGAAAATAGTGAAGAATTAGCTTGGACAAATACTAGATTATTTAATAGAGTCAACAACAATTATTGAAAAGAAGAAATTCACATAAAAGCATTAAGAATATATCACAATAAGATGATATTTTTCTTAATGCTTTTTGTAATTAAGCAGAGTATTCTTCTTTACGTACTTCAAAAAATTCATTACGTCGTAAGTAATTATAAATTTTCTCTGAAACCTCTTCTTCTTCAGACACCAAGAAACGATGGTCAAAAGCGTAGAAAGATTGACCTTTAATTAATTTTACGTAATACATATTAAACGCCTCCTGACACTAGATTATTACTTGCTTCATATTTATGATGGCCTATATGTCTGCTAAAAATACTTGGAGTTTCAAAGGGGATAAGCAGAGGGATGAAAGAGCTTACAATTCTGTAAGGTTTATGTCACCTTTTTCGATAGTTTACATTCGCTAATTTCTTCTATACTACAAATAAGTTACATAAAATAAGGGGGTAAAAAGATGGATGAAGTAATTGGAGAAGTTGTAGCAGGTATTTGTGAATTTGTAGTAGAAGTAACAGCGGATGCTATAGGAAATTTAGTTTCCGGAAATGATGAGGAAAAAGAAACATTATAATAATTTGTAAAAGAATAAAGTTGATCGAATTATAAAGGCTGATTTCTAAAGGGGATTCAGCTTTTTTATTTTTTACATTATATTAACTTAATTTGAATATTCATTTGTTATCATATTTAAGAAGCCTATATAAGGAGGTGAATAAACAAATATGTCGAATTCAGGGCCTGATTTATCTGTTTCTCGTTTGATTGTGGTAAATATAGAGGAAAAAGAATATCATTTTATTGTTCGTGAACATCCGATTGTAGGGAAATTTATATCGCTATTTGAAAATGGAAAAGAATATGGTTTAATAGATAAACAAATCGCTAATAAAGATAAATTTATTACATCGGAGCTTACTAAGTTAGATTATTTTAATATAGATGTTTTATATCTTACACCTGGGTGGATATGGATTGGTATGGATCAATTTGGTTTACATGCTCGTGAGGCTACTTATAACGAAGTAGATGTTATTATGAAGTTGAAAGAGGATTTATATTATATAGATATATATAAAGAAATAAAAATGTAGTAAATATTTAGTCAGGTTAGGGGGCAAGTTCCCGTAGCCTTTTTTGTTTAATGGAAGAACGTATAATCATATTATTTTGATTATAAGGGAACGTGATGAGAAGTGAGATGAAAAGAGGATTTGAAAATACATGAAGAGAATTGTAATAATTATATGAGTCGTATATGTAAATAACAATAGAAAGAAGATGATAATATGAGTAAAGAAGAGCTTGTGAAAAAACAGTTTGGCAGTAATGCAGATAAATATGTAAATAGTAAAATACATGCTAAAGGACTGGATTTACAATATGTAGTTCAACAAGTTGAGTCTCGTCATAATAATCGTCTTCTTGATGTTGCTACTGGTGGCGGACATGTGGCAAATATGTTAGCACCCATGTTTGAAGAAGTAGTTGCACTTGATTTAACAGAACAGATGTTAGAAAAAGCAAAAGTTTTTATAAAGCAGAATGGGCATGAAAATGTATCTTTTGTAGCAGGAAACGCAGAGGATTTACCATTTGCAGACCATTTTTTTGATACAATCACATGCCGGATTGCAGCCCATCATTTTACGAATCCGGCTCAATTTATTTATGAAGTAAATCGTACATTGAAGGATAATGGATTATTCATCTTAATAGATAATGTTTCGCCAGAAAATAATGAATATGATACATTTTATAATTTTATAGAAAAAAAGCGAGACCCAAGTCATGAACGAGCTCTAAAAAAGACAGAATGGCTTACTTTATTAGAAAAAAACGGTTTGCAAATGCAGTCATGTCTTACTTTTGATAAGAAGTTTGATTTTGACTGGTGGTGTAATATGATGGATGTCCCTTTACAAAAGCGTGAAAAATTAACAGAATGTATGATGAAAGCACCAAACGAAATGAAGGGATATTTTAATATTCAATTTAAAAATAATAAAGTAGAATCGTTCTATACTGAAATGGCTATGTTTATATGTAAAAAAAGTACAACGTTAAAAAGATAAATGTGTTGCAGTCTTTCTGAAGTACGATATACTTAGTACAGAGAAACTGAGAATTGAGGAATAGTTATAATGATTCGTGTACGCATTGAAGGTACTGAGGAAGAAATACTTGAATTTATGGGGAAAATGCCAGACATTCCTGGATTTGAAAAGACACATATGAGAGAGCCGAGAAAAGGAAATAACCCGAAATACGATTCAAGTAAAAATGTACTTGCATATTTGTCTTATAAAAAGATTGAAGTCGCCAATAAATAGGCGACTTTTTTAGTTTGCGCTGTTTCACCGCCTTGTCTTTTTCACATAATAATAATAGTAGATTATGCTGAAGAGGGGTGAGAATAGTTAATAAGAAAATTATCTTTTTTGGAGACTTTGGTATTGATGACGCCGTAGCGTTAATTTATGCAAATAAAACATGTAAATTAGATATTCTAGGTATTGTTGCTGAGTACGGGAATGTATCACGAGATATCGTTACGGAAAATGTTTATTTTTTAGAAAGGTACTATGCTACACAAGTGAAAATTATTGAAGGTGCGAGTAGACCGATGACAGCTGAAGAGCCTTTGTTTTTCCCTGAAATCCACGGGGATCACGGTTTAGGTCCTATTATTCCACCTGAGATGAGAATTTGTAAACGAGAAAATTTTTGTGAATTAATCAAATTAATCGAACCTTGTCCAGAAGATATTATAATTGTGGCGACAGGGAGACTAACGACGCTTGCTACGTTATTTTTATTGTATCCAAATATAATGGATCGTATTTGTTCGTATTATATAATGGGCGGCGCTTTCCTATTTCCAGGTAATGTTACACCAGTATCTGAAGCGAATTTTTATGGTGATCCAATTGCAGCAAATATTGTTATGAAATATGCGAAAAACGCTAGCATATACCCGTTAAATGTAACACAGGGCGCGCTTATTACGCCTGAAATGGCCAAAATAATAGATAAACAAGGAACTGGACAGGCGAAACTCATTAAACCAATGATTGATTTTTATTATGAGAATTTCTATAAAAAAGAATATCCGGGTATTGGTGGAAGTCCTATACACGATTTACTACCGTTTATCTCGTTTATAAATGACAGTATTTTCGAATATAAAAAATCGGCAGTGTGGATTAGTACGACAAATGATGTGACTAGGGGCCAAAGTGTAGCAGACTTTAGAAAAATAGCTGAGCCAACAAGGTTTGATGATCGGCCGATTCAAAGAATTGCTGTTGGTTTTAACTATGCAGCTTTTAAAGAAGAGTTTATGCGAACAATATTGAAGCTAGATTGTTCTTAATGTGTGTAATAACAAGTCGGATAAATCGTTAGTTCAAAAAAAGGTTTAATCTGTGTGTATTATTCTCAAAAATCTTAAAGTTGAACAACATGAATAACTTATGAAAAATGTCACATAACTAATGGTAAGCAATTGTTTCTAATTATATTTTGATTGGTGAAATGTAAAGGAGGTTATTATATGATTTGGTCTTTAATCGTCGGTGGTATATTAGGATGGCTTGCGAGCTTAATTACTGGAAAGGACGTACCTGGTGGTGTAATTGGTAATATTATTGCTGGTATTATCGGTTCTTGGGTTGGTTCGAAATTACTTGGTAGTTTTGGTCCAGTCATTGGGGGATATGCAATTATTCCAGCTTTAATCGGTGCGATCATTTTAATTTTCATCGTAAGCTTCTTATTACGAGCAATGCGAAAATGAATGTAAGGACTGTTTACATTTGTAAGCAGTCCTTTTTATATGTTATGCTAGTATTATACAATCAGGAGGTGTCAGCATTGAAATCATTTACAGTAAATTTCCATCAAGAAGATAATGCAAAAGCGACAACAGTACATAAATTAAGTGAAGAGGACTTCAATAAAGCAACTGAAAAAGGTACTCGTCATTTATTTGATTTAGATACAAACGTTGGCTTCTTCGTATTCTTTGATGCAGAAGATGCAGAAGGAAATGATCAATACTTAATGTTACAATATGAAGGGGATCATGAAGAACCAACTGCATGCTACGGATTTGATTTAAAACTATACTATCAATTTTTAGCACTATACTTAAACGATCTTGAATTCCAAGGCGAAACAGATGAGGAAGAGGAAGAATACGGTCCAATTCATCATTTAGCGCATTTACTTTATCATATTGTTGAAGATGGTAAATCAATTGAAGTGTAATATACATATTTGAAGCTGCTCTTTTTGGGCAGCTTTTTTATATGACATTGAAATGGTGTACTGTAAGCTAAATAAGGTGAAATTTTAATCAGTGGGGGTTTTGTTCATTCCCACTGATTATCAGTTCTCACCAATTTAGCTTTTACGGGCAGCAGGGCCCCCACCTAACTTCTTTGTTTCCGCTGAATTTTGAGGTGGGGATCTTACTGCCCGGCAAATAGCGGGATAAATTAATAATAGAAATTTATTTATTACTTTCATGTTAGCGTCGTAAAACACCTGTTATAATGATTGTAATTAAATTCTTGGAGGCTAATTCTATGCTTGTAGATGTAAAAGCTTTTATTAAAGCTGCAGGTTTAACATGTATTTCATCATTAAGTGGAGATAACACGTTTGCTTATAATTTTGAAACAGTAAAAAACACTATCGCTACATTTTTTAAGAAGCTAAGATTTACCGTTTAATTTCATTTCAACCAGTAGGAAAAGAGTAATCACTTCCTACTGGTTTTTTTGTTTCAAGGAGCTGTTGTGACAGCATGTTTTAAGTTATAGATAGAGGATATTATCATCGAGAAGAGAAGGTTTAAAGAAGGAGATGAATACGATGATTAACAATATAATTCCAAGTTTTTTAAAATTATGGGAAAGTGACGATTTAGAATTAGAAGTCCTTAATTAATACTATACTTCGCATCCGGTTGATTATCGAAATGAATAAAATACAATAGGGGGTAAAAATGATGAAAGTATATTTCAAAATAGTTATGTTATTTCTTGCTTTTACATGCACATTTGCATTAGCAGCATGTAAAGGGACAGACGAAAAAAAGGAAGCAAATCCAGCCTCGGAAAATCATAAAAATGAACAAAGCAATTCTTCAGAAGAAAAGAAAAATCTTGAAGCAAAACCAAGTAATGAAAAAACAACAAAACCATCAGCTGAGCAAGATTCGAAAGATAGAACACTTAATCAAAAATCAATTAACCACGTTAAAGATTTGCTTGAACTAGCAAAAGAAGGAAAGGTACCTAATGTGCCATTTGGAGCCCATACAGGGGATATTGAAGAAATTGAAAAAGCGTGGGGGAAAGCAAATAAAACCGAATATGCAGGGAATGGAATGTACGCAAATTTTACAAATAAAAATGTTGTTTTCGGATTTAATAAAGGGTCACAAGTTTTTGATGTACGCTCATATCATGCAGAACTAAAATTGATTACATTACAAGAAATTGAAAAAGCATTAGGAAAACCATCTTCAGTTAAAGAGAATGGTGAAGATAAAATATATGTATACAAAGTAAATAACCAGTATGAATTGAAATTTGTCATTCCAAAATCGACTGGTAAGGTCGATCATATTTCCGTATTTTCGCCAGAGGATAGTATTAATAAAATGGCAGGATAAGAAATTAAGTGATTTCAAAAACACCTCACTTTCTTGAAGTGAGGTGTTTTTAGTTGTAAACAAGGAACGTCTCCTGTCATATAAAACATACTTTCATATGCGAAATACTTCACTTTTATTTTTTAGCATTTATCCAATAAGAAATGTTGATCTACTGAAAAAGTAGTAACCTATAAATTATGTGTAGGATGGTTCACGATTTTTTTACGTTCCAAACTTTGAACAAATAGCGCTTGAACAATACCTCCAACTAATAAGAAGCTAGCACAAATATAAAACAGCATACTTCCATTTAACTTACTTAATATAACTGCACCAATAACTGGTCCACACGTTCGAGATATATCCCAGTGTATACCGTAAATTGAAAAATATAAACCACGTTTATCATGAGGTGCAATTTCTGAAACGAATCGTAATAAATGGTTTAGAGCAATACTTTCTCCAATGACTAAAAAGAGTAAGGTGAAGAATAACGACAATATCGTCGTTGAATAACTAAAGCCAACTGCAGCTATTGTATAGCAGGCGTAAGAAATAAGGATGATTTTCGCCATAGAAAATCGTTCAGACCATTTTACGAGGAAGATTTGTAGAATGATTTCCAAAATGGCTTTGCATGTTGAAATAAATGCGAGTATGAATACGAGATTAGGAAATACATGTTCTGCAAAAATACGATAATTCGTCTCAGTTTGTGCATAAAAAAAGCTAATAGGAAGTGTAGAAACCATAAGACCGAATATGGCGTAATGTTTAAAAACAAATTGCTTTGGTGAACTTGCCTCAACTGTTTGTTTCGACTTACTTATAGGTGGAACAGTTTCTGGGAGCTGGGTCCAAACAACAACAGCATATATCGTAAGAGTTACACTTTGCACGATAAATAAATATTCTGGGTGAGTATTATAAAAACTTGCACCGATTAAAGGGCCGACTACGGATCCGATTGCTCCCATCGTTTGTAGGAGAGCAAAAATCTCTGCTTGCTGCTCTTGTTTTGTTAAATCAGCAATTTGTGCACGCTGAGCTGGAATGTATAAGGAACGGCCAATACCATTAATGACATATAACAGTGCAAATATAAAAACGGATTGAGCGAAAACGAAACTACCGATTGCAACACCTTGTAGTAATAATCCGAGTAACATAATCTTTTTTCGGCCATATTTATCAGTAATTCCTCCAGCAATAAGTGTAAATAAAATGTCTGAAAGTGGCTGCAGTCCGAAAATCAGCATAGTTATTATTACATTGCCGTTTAACATTTTATTGACGTAAATAATCATAATGAGAGCTAACATAGATTCAGTCGTTCGGGTTAATAATTCACCGCACAGTCTAATAAAAATAGGTTTATTGTAACGAAGTAAGAGATACTTCAATATTAATTCCTCCTTTCTATATTGAAATGATAAGATGAAAGGAGAGTTGGAAAAAGGGTAGAAACAATAGGGAGTATTTTTCACCTTTTAGGGGGAGTATGATGTTTATTTTAGATCAATACATTGAACTATGGATTGCTTATGGAAAAGGGAAAAAAGAGGGAGAACGATTGGAAGTAACAGTGCAAAATATATCTAGAACACTATTTTGTACAGAGCGTAATAGTAAATTAATTATAAAAAAATTAGATGAGTTAAATTGGATTAAGTGGTTTCCAGGTCGCGGCAGAGGAAATCGTTCTAAGTTAATATTTCAAAAGCACCCGATGTCTTTAATTTTAGATAGAGGAAAAGAAATAACGAAAAAAGGGGATGTGAAAAGCGGAAGCATATTTGTGGAACGCTATAGCTCACATTTTCCATCGGTAAAGGGAGAATATCACTCCTGGGTGGATTCAATATTTGGTCATAAGGTTGAAATGACATCTGAAGGGAGAAGAGATGTACTCCGGTTGCAAGTACAAATGAATTTAGGTATCACATTAGATCCTGTATACGCTACAATGCGTTCAGAATGCCATATGGTAAAACATATATTCGACACACTCGTGTATGTAGACGGTAATACAAACATTATAGAGCCAAGACTTGCATTTCACTGGGAATATAATGACGCTGAAAAAATATGGACGTTTTACTTACGAAAAGGAGTTCACTTTCATAATGGAAAACAACTTACTGCACATGATGTTATATACTCGTTGAATCGATTTATGAAGCTGGAAAATAATGCACATGCATGGATGTTACAACACGTTGAAAATATCCGTTCAGTGGATGACTACGTTTTCGAAATTCAATTACATACGGAAAATCGAATGTTTTTACATATGCTAAGTGCAGAACAGTGTTCTATCGTGAATGAAGATGAAGCAGGAGGGTTAATTGGAACAGGGCCTTTTCAATTATATAAAAGTAATGAAAATCTGTTCATTTTAGAAGGACATCCTTTATATTTTCGTGAAAGACCTTTTTTAGATCGTATTGAGTTGTGGAATGTAGAACAAGGTGTAAGTACATACGATGTTTTAGTAAAGGCGCAGTATAAAGATAAAGAAAAATATAATAAAGAATTGTCTCGGCTTGAGTCGAACGTGACATATATAACATGTAATCTTACGAAAGAAGGACCAATGCAAGATGCGTTATTTCGGAAAGCGTTATATCAAATCATTCATGGTTATACAATCGTTCAAGAACTCGGCGGAGAACGTGGAGAAGTGGCAAAGAAACTAATATTAGCAAATGAAAGCATAGTAGATATTGACGAAGATATCGAAAGTTTAATTAAAAGGAGTACTTATCATAGTGAAGTGCTACAACTCTACACATTTACAGGACGAGATCATGTTGAAGATGCACAATGGATACAAAAAGAGTGTGCGAAGTACGGGATTCGTGTAGAAAATAATTTTCTTGAGATAGAAGAGCTATTGGAAGTAAGTACGATACAAAAGGCCGATATGATGCATGATAGTGCCACAATAAGTGAACGAATAGAAGATAGTTTATTATATATGTTTCTTACAAAAAATAGTTTTATTCATGGACAAAGCAGCATGGACTTTCATGAAAAGTTGTCTCCTTATTTTAGACAAGAAGAATTAGAGAAAAGAGTTACACTGTTACGCGATATCGAGGATACTTTGTTACGTCAAATTCATATTATTCCTTTATATCGTAATAAACAAGAGGTAAGTACACATGAAAAAGTTCAAAATATAATGATTAATTCACAAGGTTGGATTGATTTTTATAATATTTGGTTTAAATCTTGATATATAAGGGCTTTTGCACATTTTCATAAGATGTGTAAGAGCCTTTTTGTATGTGAGAATAGGTTTGTTTTACACATTGTTACGCTACTTGTGATAAAAGTCTATTTACAGCGTAACAGTGTTATGTTACATTGTTATCAGGAAGGAGTGTTATACAGTTGAGTACAGATTTAATTTCAAAAAAAGATTTATTAGAACTAACTGGTATTTCATACGGACAGTTATATAGGTGGAAAAGAAAAAATTTAATTCCGGAAGATTGGTTTGTACGAAAATCAACGTTTACAGGTCAAGAGACATTTTTTCCGAAAGAAAAGATATTAGAGCGTATCGATAAAATCCAAACGATGAAAGAGGATTTATCACTTGATGAACTAGCGAACATGTTTTCACCGAGTGTGAGAGAAATTCTTTTAACAAAGGAAGAGATTTTACGCAAGGGGATTGCATCAGAACCAGTTTTACAATTTTTCATAGAACAAACGAATAAAACAGCAGAGTTTCAATTTGTAGACATTCTTTATGTGTACATGTTAGAAGAATTACTACAATCAGGAGAGATTAGTTTAGAAGAAGGAAAAATGGTCTTGCAAGTTTTACGTGAAAATTATGAAGCAATGAAACATAAAACTTGTGACTTAATCATTGTCCGAAAGTTAGGTATTTCTACATGTTTATTAGTTTCAAACGTGGACGATTTAATTTTTGAAAAAGGCACCAAAATCGTTTTACGCGAAGCGATTATGAAATATACCGAAGCATTAAAAACTAAATTGTTGTAGTGGAGGAGAAAGTATGCGTACAGATAATTTGATTATAAATGGTTACGGTTCATCGAATGGTGGCGAGTTTCATAAAGTGCAATTAAACGGAAAAGGAACTGTGAATGGAAATGTTGAATGTGAGCAATTTGAATGTAACGGTTACGGTGCAGTTACTGGCGATTTGAAAAGTAGCAGTGCACGAATTAGCGGATCTGGTAAAGTTGATGGCACAGTTCATGCTGAAACGATGCGAATTGATGGAAAAGCAACAATTACGCAAAATGTAAAAGCAAACAGTTTGAAAATTGCAGGAAAAGGTACGATAGGTGGAAATGTCACTGGTGAAGAATTTAAAGTCAATGGTCAAGCTACAATTGACGGTAATTGTGAAGTGGATACTTTTTCTTCAGAAGGACAATTTACAATCGGTGGTTTATTAAGCGCAGATGAAATTAATATAAATATTCACGGTACATGTCGAGCGAAAGAAATTGGTGGTCAAACGATTAAAGTAAGACATAGATCAGGTACATTTAGTAGGCTATTTAAAACAGTATTTGGCTTGCAGTTAGAAGCTGAACTATTAGAAGGTGACAATATCGATATTGATTATGCTCACATAAGAACGGTAAGAGGAAACAATGTTACAGTAGGAGCAAACTGTGAGATTGAACTGATTGAATATACGGGTGTTCTTACTGTTGATAAAAATGCAAATGTAAAAGAAATTAAGCAGGTTTAACGGAAGGGAGAAATCAATATGGAACATCCACATAGTCTCACAGTAAATGGTTCTGGTAATTCAGCAGGCGGAGATTATAATAAAGTGAAGATTCGCGGTGAAGGAACAATTACGAATGATATGAGTTGCAATGAGTTTAAAACGTACGGAACGAGTGATGTACGCGGTAATGTGAAAGTGAAAAACTATGTCGTGTATGGAGATAACGAAGTACAAGGAAATGTAGATGCGGAATATGTAAAAGTATATGGTAATACACAAATTCATGGTGATGCTCATATTGAAAAAACAAAAGTTAGAGGTATGATAGATATTGCAGGAAAGTTTTCAGGTGATTTCGTAGATGTAAAAGGTGCTTTAAATGTGAAGGGAGATATTGAAATAGAAGATTTATCATTAACTGGTGGTCTTGAAAGTGCTGGATTACTTAATGCTGAAAATATTCAAATCTCACTTCGTTATGAAGGCAGTAAGGTAAGAGAAATTGGTGGCAAAAAGATTACTGTTCGTAAAAAAACGAGATTTATTCCTTTTACTAGTCATGCTGGAAACCTCCAAACTTCGATTGTTGAAGGAGATGATATCTATTTAGAACATACGATTGCTGAAGTTGTAAGAGGCAACAACGTCACAATTGGTCCTGGATGTGAAATTAGTGTTGTAGAATATCATACTAGTTTTAATCAAAAAGGTAATGCAGTCGTAAAAGAACATAAACAAATATAAGTAGTATGAGGGAGAGCAAGAGATATGGTTGAGAAGAATAATAAGCTCGGCTTTGTTGTGGCGGGCTTATTGCTAGGTATTTTAATGGCATCGATGGATAATACCATTGTCGTAACGGCGATGGGAACAATCGTTGGTGACTTAGGAGGCCTCGAAAACTTTGTATGGGTCGTTTCTGCCTATATGGTCGCAGAAATGGCAGGCATGCCGATTTTCGGTAAGCTATCAGATATGTATGGTAGAAAGAGATTCTTTATTTTCGGTTTAATTGTCTTTATGATTGGTTCGGCACTTTGTGGTACTGCTGAAAATATTACACAGTTAGGTATTTATCGTGCCATTCAAGGTATTGGCGGCGGGGCATTAGTGCCAATTGCGTTTACTATCGTTTTTGATATTTTCCCACCTGAAAAACGCGGGAAAATGGGTGGCTTATTCGGAGCGGTATTTGGATTATCTAGTATTTTCGGGCCATTACTTGGCGCATATATTACCGATTACATTAGCTGGCACTGGGTATTTTATATTAACTTACCACTTGGCATTTTAGCACTTATTTTTATTACATTCTTTTATAAAGAATCACGCGTTCATAGAAAGCAAAAGATTGATTGGTTTGGTGCAATTACTTTAGTTGGTGCAGTAATTTGTTTAATGTTTGCTTTAGAACTAGGTGGACAAAAATATGATTGGGATTCTAGCTTTATTTTAAGCTTATTTGGTGGATTCGCCATTTTAATCATCGCATTCATTTTTATTGAACGAAAAGTAGAAGAACCAATTATTTCATTTGAGATGTTTAAGCAGCGCTTATTCGGAATGAGTACAATTATTGCTTTATGTTACGGTGCTGCATTTATGTCAGCAACTGTGTACATTCCGTTATTTATTCAAGGTGTATACGGTGGTACCGCAACAAACTCAGGATTATTACTTTTACCGATGATGTTAGGATCAGTCGTAACAGCGCAGTTAGGCGGATTTTTAACAACTAAACTTAGCTACCGAAACATTATGATTATTTCTGCGGTTATTATGCTAATTGGACTATTCTTATTAAGCACGTTAACACCAGAAACAAGTCGTGTATTATTAACAGTTTATATGATTATTATCGGATTTGGAGTCGGTTTCTCATTCTCTGTACTAAGTATGGCAGCTATTCACAACTTCGGTATGGAACAGCGCGGGTCTGCGACTTCAACGAGTAACTTCATTCGTTCGTTAGGAATGACACTAGGCATTACAATCTTCGGAATGATCCAAAGAACAGGTTTCCAAGATCAATTAGAAGAAGCATTTAAAGGGATGAGCGGGGGAATGAATACAAACGCTTTAGGGGATTCAAGAGCTATTCTATCAGAATCAGCAAGATCTCAAATCCCTCCGCAAATATTAGATAAGATTATTGACGCTCTTTCTAGTTCAATTGTTCAAACATTCATGTGGGCATTGGTACCAGCTGGATTAGCATTCATATTCATTTTCTTTATGGGAAATGAGCGCATGGTAATTAAGAAACAACAAACGAATAAAAAGAGTGAAACATCAAAAGCGTAATGAAAAAGCTCCTTTCTAATTGGAAAGGAGCTTTTTCGTATGTACAGATTTAGATTAGCCTTCGATAATTTCGTATTCTTCGTCTGCTAATAGTAAAATTTGTGTTTTCTTACCTTTGTTTTGAACTTCGATTACATCGTAAGCACCTAAGTCTCTTACTTTGCTTTGAGAAGCGTTAACCATAACTTCAATAGAATCAATTAAGATATCTTCTTCAATGTATGATTCAGGCAATGCCATATCTTCAGTATCTAATACACATGCGTATAGATTTTGTAAGTTTTCAGCAGTTGGGTTTTGTTCCTCAACATCAATGATGTTTTTTACTGCTTCCATATTTTCCTCTTTTGCTTGGTATACTTTAATTTTAGCCATTGTTTTAATCTCCTTTATAACGTAATCGTAGAGGCTACACCTTATTATAACGTTTTTTTCATGAAAGATGAAATTGTTATATGTATTTATAGTAAAAATTATGTGTCCTTACTCAAAAATGGTGTGATTTCCATATAAATGTACGATTAGGTAACGATATTGCTACGTTAACGTTATATTGTCCAAGCTTTTCTTATTTTCTTCTCATATATATGTAGTAGCAATTCTATATAGAGAAGGGATGGAGTGTAAGTGGGGTGTGAACCGAAACGTAATTGTGGGTGTTGCCAAAATAGTATATGTGAGTTTTTACAAAGTCTAGAACCGTATACTAAAGTTGAAAGTATCATAATAGAAGGAAACGAAATTGCTGTATCTTATTTTCTTTCATTTAATAAGAAAACAGGTATCGTATCATTCGTACAAGAAGACAATGAGGTTATATTTGTCGATTGTTCAAAGATTGATGCAATTCGAATAGGGAAAGTATGTAGCTGCAAAACAAAAGTTAAATATATTGAAGAGGACTTTAGCTTGCTAGGAAATGTTTGCCCGCATTGTTTAACAGAGGGGAGTACAATCTTTTTCGATTTTAACAATCCTGAATTAAATGTGTCTTTCCAAGCAACAACAATTAATCCACCTAGATGTACTGAATTTACAGATGATCTCGGGAATGTAGTAAAGCAAATTACTATAGTAGGTGAGGCGAGAGTTTCTAGAGATTTTGTTCAAGTACCTGAACTGGTAGGTTTTCGATTACTTTTATCACATCCAGCTAGAGACCCTTTAAACTACGGATTATTATTTATTAATTTTCCTGATACGATTTTTATTTTTATATTGGCATCAAGCGGATACCTTTCCATTTCGAACTGTTTAAAAATAGAGGGCGGAACTGGTGATGCCGAAATAGAAGAGATGAAAAAAATGATAGAGGATGACGTTAACACGTATAAATCATTTGTTAAATTGACTAAAGTATATAAGAACGGTGAGACGGAATCTTTTATTTATAAAAATGAGTTATAACACATGTATTTAAATGCACCCTCAAACTATTGTTGAGGGTTGTTACATAATTAATTATGTTGGTCCTTCAAACCGTTTGTTAACGGGTAAGAAATATATTTATTGTTGACTTATTTTATATGTTGATCATTTCATAGTTAGTAGATGTTATAATCATTTTATGTTTACTGATATTTTATAAATATTCGAAGTTTTAATTTAATAGTCAATTGCTTTTATGATGAACAGGTGGGTATGTATATGAATACGAATTATGGAGCGCTCATGAAAATGTTAAGAGTAGTTGATTCTAAAGAAGGCGGGAATGTAAATGATATATGAAGCGAATATACATACAAGAAAAAAACTAGTTTCTATGTTTGAGGATTTCAATAACGTTGTTTTACTTTCTTATTTACAAGGGCATATGGGTACTGCTTGGGTAAATGATCTTGAAAATCCAAAAGTAGCACAAGTTACGGTAGGGATTTTTACATTTTACGCTGGAGACCCAAATACGAAAGAAACAGAAGAGTTATTACGTAATATTCCAGAAAGAATTTTAGTTATCGTAAATAGTGAAGAGTGGAAACAACGCTTAGAAACATTCCATGAAAGAAAAATAGATAAGTTTTTACGTTATAAATTCAAACGAAATCCAGAAGTTTTTAATCGTTCAAAATTAAAATCTTTTATATCAGCACTTCCAAAAGAATATGAGTTAAGAAGAATAGACGAGCATATCGCAAATAGCCCTACATTACATAAGATATCTGAAGATTTCACAAGTCAATTTCATTCGGTAGAAGATTATATAAACCGTGGTATAGGTTATAGCATTTTATATAACGGAGAAGTTGTATGCGGTGCATCCTCGTATAGTATTTATAATAATGGGATTGAAATTGAAGTTGCGACTGATCACAATCATAGAAGAGAGGGCTTGGCAACTGTAGTAAGTGCAGCTCTTATATTGGATTGCTTAGAAAATGGAAAGTATCCAAACTGGGACGCAGCGAATACTACATCTGCTAAACTAGCAGAAAAGTTAGGATATGAATTTGATAAGGCATATGATACTTATTTTGTGGATAATAGATGAGTGAAGGAGTTACATACTAAAAAATAAATGCGCCCTAGTACGTAAGTCTAGGGCGCATTTATTAGTTGGTAAATATCTTCATAACAATCATATCATATTTTATCTTTTGAATGTTTGGAATTAAAGATATTTATGTGACTTTTTGAAAAAATAAAAGAGCAGCTAGCAAAAGCCAACTGCTCCTCTCTCAGGGGGAATGGAGAAATACAATCATATTATCTATAGTATTGACGGAACATAGAGTTTTAATCAAAGCCCGATTGGTGAGGGGTTTGATTAAAACTCCCACTGATTAAAGTTTCACTTTATTACATTTACAATTTAAATAGTAGAACGTGTTTATCGTAGTTCTCCAAACACCAATTATATTTTTTTAGAATAATTGGATGGACTGCTTCTGTCGTAGTATCGACTTCAGTATATCCATATTTCTTATAAAAGTTTTCTAATTCCTCAAAAGGAAGACAATATACATTTTGTATTTGTGATTTTTTCGCAGTTTCTACTAAAAATGAAACAAGCTCACCAGCAAATTGAAGCCCTCTAAATTGAGGCAGAATAAAAATCCCGCCCATTTCTAAAGTATCTTCATCTATTTGGACTAATCGGCCAACACCTGCATACTCGTTGTTATATGTAATAATTGCAACTTTATCTCTCTTTAAATCACTTCGTACAAATCCTATTGAGTCATATTGACTATTAATCCATTTTAAATCGTTAGATGTGGCCAATTGAATACCCATATATATCCTCCTTCGGAATACTAGCGCTCTCTTCATTATATAGAACATAACATACTATATCAAAGGAACCTTGAGGTAGCCCATTTGTTTAAGTTATTAGTTAAAAGTGTGGGGTTGCTGGCATTGAAATGATGGCTTCATCAAACATAGGATAATAATCTTGTGAATTTAGTGTTACATAGTCAAAATAAAAATTAATTCATGTGTTCGGTAATGCACGATTGTTTAAGTGTAGAGAAGATCATAGGGGTATTTTAATTAGTAGCTACTATATTCATTGAAGTTATTAAGGAAATGTCGTAATCCCTAGCCTTAGTGATACAAATCATATTAGGGTTTAGTAAAAAAACTCTTCCTGAAAAAGAGGGGGATTAAAGATAAGAGCACTTCGAAAAGTGCCCTTCAGTAAACGACTACTTATTCTAAAAAGAAAGGATGCAATATATTATATGAAGTTTAGTGTATTTAAGTATGGGTCTTTTATATAAAAGTTTTATTTTGTTCCGAATAAAAAGGCGGTTGTTTCCGCAACCACCTTTCAGTAAAACAAAGCACTTTTTATGAAATAAATTATGGATGGTCCCTAAAAAAGGTATAGGATATACCCACATTTTTATAACTAAAGTGACGAACTCAGGTTATAAGGAAGGAACAATTATATTGTATGAAATCTATTCTAGAGTAGTCACAAAGAAAGTTGTCTTCTTATTAGAAGGCAGCTTTTTTTATTAGAAAAAGAAGTAGAAGATTAAGTTACTTGTCCAAACAAATTTTAAAAAAATACATAAAATGCTATTAGTTAGTCAATATTTTAATATTGCTAATTTTTAAGACTAAAAGGGGTGATTTTATGTGTGAATGTGAAGTTTGTAGACGAAAGAAAAATCGGGATCCATTAAACCGGGAGTTTGAGCCGAAAAAACGAGTTCCTGAGCCGAAAAAAGAAGATTGCGAATCATTAAATTATTATTCGTTTAGTAAAAATGCAAATTTTTTAGAGGAAGCTATACAAACAGATGAAATCGATCAAATTTCTGAGGAATATATTGAAATAGTTGATTCAGCAGATGTACAAGTTACTACTACAGATACAAAAGCTGCGCTATCTATCCAAGCGGCATTACAAGCAGCTATCGTAGTTGTAGTAAGTATTTCTATAGCAGATAGTGAAAAGGCAGATAAAATAACACAAGAATTATTTCAAAAATCAGCTATTAAACAAATTAATAGACAAAAAACATTTATTAAAAATTCTAGAAACGTAACCGTAACAACTACTGATACAGATATTGCAGTGAATATTCAAATTCTTCTTCAAATTTTATTAGCTTTATTAGTTAAACTAAACATTTTATAAAGTGTCTATCCTATTGATAT
Organism: Bacillus cereus group sp. BfR-BA-01330; assembly: GCF_022663885.1. NCBI lineage: Bacteria > Bacillati > Bacillota > Bacilli > Caryophanales > Bacillaceae > Bacillus > Bacillus cereus group sp. BfR-BA-01330. The sequence goes on along the minus strand of NZ_JAKUGK010000004.1, from coordinate 441,927 downwards.
TTAGCTATAAGTTTTCACTCTAAGTAAATGTTTTTTGTTGTAATACGTGGTACAAGCTTGGACTTTTTATTATGACTGAATTAATATTCAAGATTAATGGTAAAGCAAGTGTGGAAAACTACAAATAAAGATAAAATACATGATTTAACAGTAACGAAACTTATATTTATGTGAAGTGAAGGAAAGCTGTCTTCTTATTAGAAGTCAGCTTTTGATTTTATTAGCAAAAAGAAGTGAAAATAGAAGATTAAGTTACTTGTCCAAGCAATTTTTATTTCATTACATATAATGCTCGTAGATATTTAAAATTTTTATAGAAAATTGATTGGAGTGAATATTGTAAATGGATGATTTAAATAAATTTTCTTCCTTTAAGTTTGATAAGGATCAAAAGAATATAATTATAGACCTTTTACTCTCAGATATTTTTAATAGGCATGGGATAAATGAAGAAAAACTAAAAAATTTATCACCAGAAAAAAAGCAGCAAATTAAAAGTATTGTTTCTGAAATACAATCACAAGTTAATAATTATTTAGATTGAAAGGGGGTGAACGCATGGACAAAACATGTCATTCAGATGAAAATAAAAAGTGGAGTGCATTAGATTCCTCAAATCCTCATCCATCTTTTAAAAATGCTAGCGTTTCAGAAGCAGCTGCGCAAGAAAGTAAAACGTATCAAATTTCTGAAGAATCTATTACAATTGTAGATTCCGCAGATGTAGAAGTTACTACTACAGATACAAAAGCTGCTTTATCTATTCAAGCAGCATTACAAGCAGCTATCGTGGTTATAATAAGTATTTCTATAGCAGATAGTGAAAAAGCTGACCGTGTAGCACAAGAATTGTTTCAAAAATCATCTATTAAACAAATTAATAAACAAGAAACTGTTATTAGAAATTCTAGAAATGTTACAGTTACGACTACGGATACAGACATAGCAGTAAATGTTCAAATTCTTCTCCAAATTTTATTAGCTTTACTAGTAAAATTAAATATTTTATAAAATGTTTAACTTGTTTTTATCTAGTGATTCTTAAAGGTGAATATTCACTGTTTTAATTATAGTACAGGCTATAAATATTTATCATAACTGGACTAATATTCAACATCACCAAAGTATGAATGTAAACAAACAATTTGATGGAAAATAAAGTTTGGTTATTTTATGAAAATGTAAAAGCCATTTCCTTTATTGGATTTGGCTTTTACATTTTAAACAGTATGAATTTGAAAAGATTATATTAAGATAAAGAATTAAAATATAATGATACAAAATACTTATAAAATTATTCGTGTTTTAGAAAAATAATAAGAAAAAGGTGTTTAAAATAGAATCATTTTCATTAATAGTTCAAGTTTTGAAGAATAGTGCATACAATATAAAGTGTTTTCCTTTCTTCATTTAAGTTTTACGTATATAATTTAAAAGTACTATTTTTATTTTATTATTTTATATTTATAACAGAATAGAGGTTTAAAAATGGGTGTTAAAATCATTACGGATAGTGCGGCGGATTTACCAGTAGAATTGCTGCAAGCATATGATATTGATTTAATTCCACTCCGTGTATATGATGAAGCAGAAACAGAGTATTTAGATGGAGTAACATTAGAGTCAGTTACATTATTGCAAAAAATGAGAGAAGGCGCTGTTTATAGAACGTCATTGCCTTCACTTGAAACGTTCCAAGAAAAATTTGTTTCTTATGCAAAAGAAGGTAATCCTTGTATATATTTAGCTTTTTCATCTGAACTGTCTGGTACATATCAATCATCAGTTGTCATTAAAGAGGAAGTAAAAGAAACATATGCTAACTTAGATTTAGAAATTATTGATACGAAATGTGCTTCGCTTGGTCAAGGTCTTGTCGTTTTAGAAGCTGCTAAAATGGCAAAAGACGGCGCATCAAAAGAAGATATTTTAAAGCGTGTTGATTTTCTAATGAGCCATATGGAACATATCTTCACTGTAGCTGACTTACAGTACTTAGTGAGAGGTGGACGTTTAAGCAAAGTCGCAGGATTTATCGGTGGTTTACTAAACATTAAACCGATCTTAAACGTGGAAGAAGGAAAACTTGTACCACTTGAAAAGGTACGAGGGAAAAAGAAAGTATTAAGCCGTATTGTTGATATTATGGAAGAACGTGGTAAAGACCTTAAAGGTCAAACAATCGGTATGACTCACGGTGACGATTTAGAAACAGCGGAAGCATTAAAATCATTAATTACGGAAAGATTTGGCTGTGAAGTATTTATCGTAAATACAATTGGTGCAGCAATCGGTGCACATACAGGACCTGGCGTTATAACGTTATTTTTCTTAAATGAAGTAGAGTAAAGGATTGATCTTTTGATCAATCCTTTTTTATTTTTTAATCTGTGATAATCGGTCGATATGGTATTGATGAAGATAAAATCTTTGAAGTTTTCCTATATCAAATGCAATCTTGTAGAGGGAGTATTTTTTATATGTGTAATGATACTTAATGGTAGAAGAAAAGAGTATAAATAAGAATATATTTATAGGAATTTAAATATTTGAAGATATCAAAATTTTTCCACTTCATATATAATTGTGTGGGGAGAAATATCTGTAACTATTTGTAAAAATAGGAGGCGGCTATAAAAATGCAAGAAAGTGCTAGATGGGATTTAAATCGCTTGTATTTGAATGAGGATATTCTATTTCCGATTTTGGAGTTGAAAGAGCAATATTTTGTAACAAAAGATGTAGAGATTCTTTCAAAGCTTATACAAGTTATTGAAAAAGCAGAATACTATTTGTACTGTCGATCGGTTGAAGAAAGTGTTCCATCTGACCTTACTAAATTGACCGTGAAAGTGAAGGAACTAAAAAGTGAATTACAGCAAGTAATAAAACATAATGAAGTGGAAACTTCAGATAATACTAAGTTAATAAAAGATGAACTTAATGCGTGGGAAAATATGTACATACAATTACGGGATAGGATAGAAATAGAGCACAATAATAAACTATTATCCTTTGGACAAGCAAATACTATTGCAATGAATAGTGATAATGAAAAGGAAAGATTAGAAGTATTCGAGTCATTAACATGTGCTTTACATAAGGAAAAAGAAATCTTTGCTACTGTATTAAATCAAGTAGGGAGATTGCGTAATGCAAAGAGTAATGAAATAGAAGATAGAGAGATTTTAACACAATCTTTTCATGCGAATGGCATTTCAGAAACTGTATTATTCCAAATGTGGAATGCGACAGAAGAAAACCTTGATAAATTAGTAAGTGCTTTAAACGTGTATAAGAAAGGGAAAGCTTCAATTACATGGCATGCACTTATGACGGTAAAGGAAAGTAATGAGGTCATGATTCCTTTTTCAGTAGCAATACAAAACGTTTATGATGCATGGAAGAATATTGATGAAGAATTAGCAGAATTTGCACGTAATGCGATAGAAAGTGGTTGGATAGATGCTGAACCGAGAGAGAATAAACCACCAGGCGGGTTTTGTGCTCCATTTTTCAGTGAGAAAGAATCGCGAATTTCCATTCGTTATGATGGGAGTATAAATAGTGTAAGAGTGCTCGCTCATGAATTAGGACATGCTTGGCATTTTTATAATATGAGTTTTGAACAATCTACATCTTTTTTAGATGATTATTTGCCAATGAGTACGGCTGAATCAGCATCTATTTTCTTTGAAACGGTACTCTTAAATTATCTAATTGAAACAACGGATAGTAAAGATACGAAAAAGTCATTACTTAGCTGGAAAATAAGAAATAGTTTTAATTATGTAATGGCAATACGAGCATCGTATCAGTTTGAAAAAACATTTTATGAAAAATGTAAAGAGGGTCCTTTAAGTGCTGATGAAATTGAGAAATTATCTATAATTGCACAAAAAGAAGCTTATGGAAATGCTTTAAGTGAATACCAGCCGTTTGTATGGATGAAATATATTCAATTTTATATAGCAGATGTTCCTTTTTACAATTATCCATACACGTTTGGATATTTAGTAAGTTTTAGCTTATTAGAAATAGCTCAAGAAGGTAAAAGTACTTTTCATTTGAAATATAAAGAATTCTTACGAGAAACAGGAAAGGCTACAGTAGAGGAGCTTATGAAAAAACATTTTGAAATAGATATAAGAAATTATGAATTTTGGAATAAAGCTTTTATTCAAATTTCTAAAGACATTGATGAATATTTGCAGCTTATGTAAGGGGAGAGTACAGTGGATCAGCAATTTATAAAAGGTATACCTTTTTCAACTTTAGAATATGCAAAAGCTATAAGTTTATTAAAAGGTTGGCTACATGAACAACAAGAGAAACCAAGGTTTGTAGTAACTGCAAATCCTGAAATTGTTATGTCTGCAAAGGAAAATACGGAAAAATCAAAGGAGTTTAAAAAGATGTTACTATCTGCGGATTTAATAACAGCGGATGGGATTGGTGTCATAATTGGCTCGAAAATATTAAAAGGAACTTTGAAAGAACGTGTTACTGGGGCGGATTTAACTCACGATTTAATAAAATATTGTAACGACAATGAATATCGTGTCTTTCTTTTTGGAGCTGCGCCAGAAAGTAATAAAAAGGCATTAGAAAAATTAAATGAGCAGTTCCCAGGAGCACAATTTAAAGGACAGCATGGATTTGTAAATAGTGAAGAAATAGAAGAAATAAAAATGAAAATTAAGCAATTCAAGCCGCATTTATTACTTGTAGGACTAGGTTCACCAAAACAAGAAGAGTTCATTTATGAAAACATACAAACATTAAACGTTCCGCTATCTATTGGTATCGGAGGAATGATTGATATAATATCTGGTACTGTAAAAAGAGCACCGAAAATAATGAGGGATACTGGAACTGAATGGCTGTATAGGTTACTCTCACAGCCGAAAAGATTAAAGAGACAACTTGTACTTCCGAAATTTTTATTGTCGGTTATGTCAGAGAGGATTAAAGGGATTAATTAATAAAGGGGACTACATACATGAACAGAATCGGCATTATCGGAGCAATGCAAATTGAAATAGATTTACTTTTAGAAAAGCTAGTAATACAAGAAGAACAGACAATAGCGGGAATGCCATTTTATATTGGAGAATTCATGGGAACAGAAGTAATTATTGCACGTTCTGGTGTAGGGAAAGTAAATGCAGCTGCATGTGCGCAAACATTAATTCATAAATTTAATGTAGACTCTATCATCAATACGGGCGTTGCTGGTGGATTACATCCAGATGTAAAAGTTGGTGATGTAGTTATTTCAACGAATGTTACTTATCATGATGTAAGTAAAAATCAAATGCAAAACTTATTTCCGTTCCAGGAAGAATTTATCGCAAGTAAGGAATTGATAGAGTTAGCACGTAAAGCATGTAGCAGTAATAGTTCAAATATTCAAGCTCACGAAGGAAGAATTGTAAGTGGTGAATGTTTTGTTGAAGATTCAAAGTTAAAGGCAAAATTAATAGACGAATACGCACCTCATTGTACAGAAATGGAAGGTGCAGCAATTGGACATGTTGCCTACATAAATGATATACCGTTTCTTGTTATACGATGTATTTCTGACAGTGCAGATGATGAAGCTCAAGTTTCTTATGATGATTTCGCGAAAACTGCTGCGAATTATTGCTCAGAAATTATTATTGAGATGCTTAAAAATATATCTGGTAAAACTATAGTCCAAAAGGAGAGATAAGAATGTTACAAGCATTAATTTTTGATATGGATGGAACATTATTTCAAACAGATAAAATTTTAGAATTATCGTTAGATGATACTTTTGATCACTTAAGATCACTTCAATTATGGGATACGGTAACACCGATTGAAAAATACCGTGAAATTATGGGTGTGCCGCTACCGAAAGTTTGGGAAGCTTTATTACCGGACCATTCTATTGAAATAAGAGAACAAACAGATGCATATTTTTTAGATAGACTAATTGAAAACATAAAAAGCGGAAAAGGCGCTTTATATCCAAATGTAAAAGAAATATTTACATATATAAAAGAAAATAATTGTTCAATTTACATTGCTAGTAATGGTTTGAAAGAATATTTACGAGCAATCGTAACGTATTATGCTTTAGACAAGTGGGTGACTGAAACGTTTAGTATTGAACAAATACAATCGCTAAATAAAGGTGACTTAGTTAAAAGTATTATGAACAAATATGATATAAAAGAGGCAGCGGTAGTCGGTGACCGGCTATCTGATATAAATGCAGCGAAAGACAACGGTTTACTTGCAGTTGGGTGCAATTTTGATTTTGCGCAAGAAGATGAACTTGCTCAGGCTGATATAGTAATAGATGATTTAATAGATTTAAAGCGGATACTGCCTGCTGTACAGAGATAAATAAAGTGTGTGCATTTTTTCCAAGTCCTATATGTCTTATTTTATGGAGGGAGTATGCTTAAAAATAATTTTAAAATTAGTAATATTCCTGCGGTTTTATGGGGAGAGAAGAATGAAAAAGTTTTTATTGCAGTACATGGAAATATGTCAAATAAGGAAGATGTAGTTATTCAAATATTAGCTGAAGAAGCCAATCAAAAAGGCTATCAAGTATTAAGCTTTGATTTACCTGAGCATGGAGAAAGAAAAAATGATAACACTCCTTGCAAAGTACAGTTTTGTGTTAGTGAATTATCTATAATTATGAACTACGCAAAAGTACATTGGAAAGAAATAAATGTGTTTGCATGTAGTATGGGAGCGTATTTTAGTCTTTTAGCTTATCAAAATGATGTGCTAGAAAAGGCATTATTTTTATCACCAGTAGTTAATATGGAACGAATTATCGAAAATATGATGAAATGGTTTAATGTAACACCGGAGCTTTTACAAAAAGAAATGACTATAGAGACACCTATTGGTCAAAAGTTATATTGGGATTATTTATGCTATGTAAAAGAGCATCCTATTAGTACATGGAATACAGATACATATATTATGTACGGAGCTAAGGATGAACTGTGCGAATTTGAAACTATTAACTATTTTACAAAAAAACATCGTTGTGAATTAGAAGTTATGGAGACGGGTGAACATTACTTTCATACTGAAGAACAGTTGAAAATATTTGAACAGTGGTTACACAAGCATATCAATTAACAAATTATAATTTAACTTATACCTGCTAGAGAAGAATGGTGAATTTATAAACTGATAGTATATTTGAGAGAAAATATAAATGTGAATGTATACACTTAAACAAACAGATGCTTTAGTTAAATAAGAATTAAACAACTATATTATCGATTTATATCTAAAGTGAAGAATACACATACTACGAATTGAATAAGATAACAATCATAAAAATGCTCAGAATCAAAAATTCTAGAGCATTTTTATGTATTTTCATAGTAAGGGGAGATTTACTTGAAAGATATACATATTCAACAAATTGAAGATTTAATGATATACGAACACGATTATCTTGTTCAGGAAAGCAAAGACGAAGGATTTTATTTCCTAATAAAACTAATAAGTGAATATGAAAATAAAATAAACACGTTTAATAAAACTGGTGAATGCTTATATGGGATTTTTCAAGGGGAAAAGTTAATTGGAATAGGAGGGTTAAATGAGGATCCATATACAATAAACAATAAGATTGGTAGGATAAGGAGATTTTATATTGCAAAAAAATACCGAAGGAAAGGATTAGGGAGGTTATTATTAGCGAGAATTATAAACGATGCGAAAAAACATTTTAATATTGTTGTTTTAAATACAGATACAGTACAGGGTGACAAATTTTATACTTCGAGTGGATTTCTGAAAGGGACAAAATATATGGGAGTGAGCCATTATTTGAACTTATATAAAAGGATATAGTGAATTATTGTTTACTTCTCCAGTAGAACTTTTGTTCTGTTTCATGTAGATTGATGTTATAATTTATAAGAATCTAATATTAGAATGGAGAATTGGATGATGGGAGAAAATAAAATTATTAATGATTTCAATGAATATTCAATTTGGATAAATACATTGAAAGGTATGAAAGAGGAATTGTGGGTGGCACCAATATCAGAGGGGAAATGGACTATTGGCGAAATAATATCTCATATTATGAACTGGGATGACTATCTATTACGTGAGACATTATCATCAGTGAGAGATGGGAAGGGAATGGAGTTCCCTGATTTTGATACATATAATAAACTAGCATCTAGTTATGCCAAATCCGGTATATCTAAGATGAAACTTCTTGAAGAAGCAAAAGCTAAAAGAGAGTTACTCGTAAAAGAACTTAGATTACTATCTGCTGGAAATCTAAAGAAACCTTTAACGGCCAATGGAGTATCACATTGTCCTCATACCGGAACGCCATATTCTCTTATATATATTATTAAAGAATTTGTAGATCATGATAACCATCATAAAAGACAGGTTATTCATTTTTTAAATGAAAATCAAATTGTTAATTGATAAAGAAAGATCCCGCAAATCATATTTGTGGGATCTTTCTTACATTATAACTTAACCTTCATTTGTTTCAATAATAATCTTGGTTTACCTTTTACATAATAAAAATGCGGATTATTTTCATCATCATAAAGCATAATATAAGGCTTTTCATTTAGTGGGAGCAGTATAAGTACTTCGTCTATTGTAGTGTGTAACCATTGATTAGTAATAGAAACCGGCTTAGATAAAGGGATTTTTATCATATAGCCATCTTTTGGAACGACATTTAAGTTTTTAAATGGACCAGTTATTGCTTTAGCGTATTGAACTGCTTCTTTTTGGATTACTGGATCTAAAGATTGTTTTTGAATGACCATTTCTTTTTGACAATCAAATACTTCAATTTGTTGATTTGTATTTGCGAACGCATTTGTTGATAATAGAAATAGAAGAAGAGAAATGACCCCGATTTTTTTTATCATAGTACAACACCTCACCATTACTATCCCCTCAAAAGCTTTAAATATTTTTCTGTCACATTCATGTAACAAGGATGTTGTATGATACAATTGGTTTTTGTTTAAAAGCAATGGAGGAAAAAATATGAAAGTTTTAATTGCAGATGACGAACAAGATATGTTAAGGATTTTAAAAGCTTATTTTGAAAAAGAAGGCTTTGAAGTATTATTAGCGAAAGACGGAGAGGAAGCACTTCAAATATTTTATGATGAAAAAATTGATTTAGCTATTTTGGATTGGATGATGCCGAAACATAGTGGTATTACTGTCTGTCAGGAAATAAAAAAGAATTCAAGCGTAAAAGTATTAATGCTTACGGCGAAAAGTGAAAGTGAAGATGAATTAGCAGCGCTTCAAAGTGGGGCAGATGAGTACGTAAAAAAACCATTTCATCCAGGAGTACTAATTACGCGAGCGAAAAAACTTATTCAGCATGATGATATTATTCAAGTACAAGATGTAAAGATAAATTTTGCCAAAAATAAAGTATATAAAAATGATATAGAGTTAGAAATTACAAAAACAGAGCTCGAATTAATAAAATGCTTTTTAAATCATAAAGGAACTATTTTAACTCGTAAAAAATTGTTAGACATTGTATGGGGATTTGACTATTTTGGAGAAGAGAGAACGGTTGATACACATGTAAGAAGGCTGCGTAAAAAAATTGGAGAAAATATTATTAAGACGCATCGTGGGCTGGGTTATAGTTTGGAGGAACAAAGTGAATAAACTTGGGAAAAAGCTATTTCTCAGCATTTCTTTAACCGTTATTCTTATATTTACAATTTCTTTATTATTAATTAACTTTCTCCTGCCGAAATATAATATTTATAAAACACGTGAAAACTTAAATGAATTTACAACTCAAATACAAAATGCGCCAGTCAATGATTTAGAAGATGTTATTCATACAATTGAAATTGAAAATAACGTTACAATTGCGTATACGCCAATTAATCAGTCAGAAGATGCTATGAACGACGCGTTACGCATGCAACTTACGAAAAAGAAAGTAACGTTAAATAAGCTTTGGATTACGAAAGACGAAGTTATGAAAGTGAAGACGGAAGGGCAATCGAATAAACTGTACGATCAAGGAAAGGTAAAAGCGAGTTTTTTTGCTAAATATATTGCGAAAGATGATACGATAATTTTAATTGGGACTTCCATTGCGAATTCAAATGAAATTATAAATACGTTAAATACATTTTACTTATATATCCTATGTTTCTCGCTCCTTCTTATTATTTTACTTGTGTGGATACTTTCAAAAATAATAACGACACCACTGAAAGAGTTAAGTGATGTGGCTCAGGATATTTCACATTTGCAGTTTAAAAGAACGAAAGTGAAAACGAATGATGAAATAGGAGAGTTGGCCAATAGTATTAATATCATGAGTGAAAAACTACATGAAGCACATCAAGACTTAACTGATCGTAATGAACATTTAAAACGATTTATGGGTGATGTAACGCATGAATTAAAGACACCGATCGCATTAGTAAAAGCATACTCTATGGGGATTAAAGATGGATTAGATGATGGGACTTATGTAGATACAATTATTAAACAAACAGATCAAATATCAAACTTAATTGAAGAACTATTACGATTTTCTAAACTAGAAAGAGATATTTTACAAAAAGAAGAATTCCCCATTGAACCACTGGTTCAGAGTATATTAGATAAGCATCAGATTGAACTGGATTCGAAAGAAATTAACTTGCAAGTAAATTGTAATGCGGGCAATACAATCGTTTATGCAGATTTAAATAAAATGAGAATGGTGTTTCAAAATTTAATTTCTAATGCGATAAAATATACAGCAAATCAAAACATAATAATTACATTAGAAGATAGAAATAAAAGTATATATTTCCAAATAAAAAATGGCATTCCTACGGATAAAATTAAGGATATCGAGAAAATTTGGGAGCCTTTTTACGTACTAGAATCTTCTCGTAGTAAAGAAAAATCAGGTACAGGATTAGGACTAGCGATAGTGAAAAGTATTTTAGAAAGGCATGGTTTTGAATATGGAGTTTCCTCTATAGATGGAGAAATTCAATTTTATATAAATGTGAAAAAGGACTAATGAAAATATTAGTCCTTTTTGCAGCTTTAGAGATTAGCGATATAGGATGAATCACCATAATTTTCGAAATTGATGTATTAAATGGAGAATTAGCAAATGTTCTACTTTCATTAAATTCACGTGAAGTTCACAGGAAAACGTTATATTTACATAGTTATATTTGAATTTAATGAAGTGAGGTATTCAGATTTGAAAAGAAAGAAATTAGTAATTGGTAGCATTTTAATGGGTATGACGTTATCTTTATCTGCATGTGGTTCATCAGATAATATTGTAACGACAAAATCAGGAAGCATTTCAGAAAGTGATTTTAACAAAAAATTAAAAGAAAACTACGGTAAACAGAATTTATCTGAAATGGTAGTAGAAAAAGTATTACATGATAAATATAAAGTTACGGATGAAGAGGTAACGAAACAACTAAAAGAATTAAAAGACAAGATGGGCGATAATTTTAATACATATATGGAATCCAATGGTGTGAAAAATGAAGATCAGTTGAAAGAGAAATTAAAGCTTACTTTTGCTTTTGAAAAAGCTATTAAAGCAACCGTAACGGAAAAAGATATTAAAGATCATTATAAGCCAAAGCTTCAAGTTAGCCATATTTTAGTAAAAGATGAAAAGACAGCAAAAGAAATTAAAGAAAAATTAAATAGTGGCGAAGATTTCGCGGCATTGGCTAAACAATATTCAGAGGATCCAGGTTCTAAAGAAAAAGGTGGGGAACTATCTGAATTTGGACCTGGTATGATGGTGAAAGAATTTGAGGATGCTGCGTATAAGTTAGAAGTTGGTCAATTGAGTGAACCTGTTAAATCTTCTTTCGGATATCATATTATTAAGCTAACGGATAAAAAAGAGCTTAAACCGTATGAGGAAGAGAAAGAGAATATTCGTAAAGAATTAGAACAGCAACGTATACAAGATCCTCAATTCCATCAACAAGTTACTAGAGAACTGCTTAAAAATGCAGATATAAAGGTATCTGATAAAGACTTGAAAGATACCTTTAAAGAGTTAGAAAAATAATAAATGGAATGTAAGGCAAGCGATAGAAATATCGGTTGTCTTTTTCTCTATTTATCCCGCTATTTGCCGGGCAGTAAGACCCCAAAACTCAAAATTCAGCGGAAGCAAAGAAGTTAGGTGGGGGCCCCGCTGCTCGTAAACGCCCGATTGGTGAGGGCTCACTTTATATAGAAGCTGGGAGTGGGAAAATAATTTCACACCTCCATTAAATTTTACTTAATAAGAAATCTTTGAGTTTCTCAACTTTTATATAAAAATAAAACTGAATTTTCATTTATTTTGTTATATAGTAAAAGAGAACGAATAAGGGGAGGGAATATTTTGAGTAAAAAGAAAATGGCAATTACACTGTCAGCAATGCTATCTGCAACAATTATACCTAGCTTTACTATGGATGTGCATGCAGAGAAGAAGGAAGAGACTAAAAATACGAAAATTGAATTAGAAAATGGGATGACAAAACCGATTTATTCTCTCGATGAAGCTATTATCGAAAATTTATATGTAGAGACAGAAGTTGATAGTGATCGAGACGGTAAGAAAGACAGAGTATCGATAAAAGTTATGCGTCCAAAGACAGATCCGAATGTGAAAGTTCCTGTTATTTATGAAATGAGTCCATATCGATCTGGATTAAAAGATGTTCCTGTATATAATGTAGATGAAGAATTGTATGCGTATGAAGGAAAACCGTATGGAGCGATTAATCTTGGTTCGTATGGGAACTATTACGTGCCAAGAGGTTATGCAGTTATTTTAGGCGAAAGTATCGGTACTGGAAAATCAGATGGATGCCCTACAACTGGAGATGAACAAGAGATACTTGGGACAAAATCTGTTATTGATTGGGTAAACGGTCGCGCGAAAGCATTTACAGAACAGGGTGAGGAAGTTCAGGCAAATTGGTCTACAGGCAATGTAGGTATGACTGGAGTTTCTTATAATGGTACATTACCAAATGCTGTTGCGACTACTGGAGTTGAAGGTTTAAAAACAATTATTCCAATCGCAGCAATTAGTAGTTGGTATGATTATTATCGTGCAAATGGTGCAGTCATTGCTCCAGGCGGATATCAAGGAGAAGATACAGATAATATGGCAGAAGCAGTACTGACAAGGGAAAACCCTGAAGTTTGCGGACAAGTTATAAAAGAGTTAACGGCTGGACAAGACCGAAAAACAGGTAATTATAATGATTTTTGGGATAAACGTAACTATGTAAAAGATGCTAAAAATGTAAAAGCGAGTGTATTTGTTGTTCATGGTTTAAACGATTGGAATGTTAAAACGAAACAGTTCGCGCAATGGTGGGAAGCACTTGGAGAAAATAATGTTCCGCGTAAAATGTGGCTACACCAAGGTGGTCATGGTGGGACATCAAGTAATAACTGGCAGCAAACACAAAATAAATGGTTAGATTATTGGTTGTACGGAATTGAAAATGGAATTATGGATGAACCAATGGTTGATGTGCAAAGAGAAAATAAAACGTGGCAAAAGATAAAAAATTGGCCAGATCCAGCAGCTGTACCTTCAAAAATCCGTATGTATTTAAGCAATAAATCAGTCAATTTGCCACTAAGTATGGGATCGGCTAATAAAGTTTTCTCATTCTTAGATGATGCACAAATAAAATCAAACCAATTAGTAGCAAATCCAGAATTAGAAGTAGCAAATCGATTAGTATATACAATGCCTGTACTGCAAAAAGATACGCGTATAAGTGGTACACCAAAGATTTCAATTACAGGAAATATTGATCGATCTGTATCAAATTTAACAGCGTTACTTGTTGACTATGGAGGAGCGAAGCCGGAAATCGTAACGAGAGGCTGGATGGATCCACAAAACGTAAAGAGTATAGAAAATTCAACAGCGATTCAAGCGGGCAAAGATTATACATTTACATGGGATATGCAGCCAGATGATTATGTATTTAAAGTGGGGCATCAAATCGGAGTTGTTTTAATTGCAAGTGATTATGATTATACAATTAGACCGAAAGCTGGCACGAAACTTACAGTGAAATTAAGTGAAGTGACATTGCCGATTGTGAAATAAATATTTTTTCTAAAGAGCTTACTAAAGTAAGCTCTTTAATTTGTAGTCTGAATTTTTAATTTTTATATTTCAAATTGGAAGGGTATGTAATACAATATCATTATATTCTATGGAAAGTGAGTGATATATTATGATAGTCAGCTCTTTCGAAATCTCATTAAAATTAGAGGTACAGGAAGATTAGTTGAATTGAAATCTTCCGTACGTAAAAACGGAGGAGAAAATAAATGTTTAGTTTTTATAGTACACTTTGTACGGAACTGTATGATTACACAAAACCAGTCGGTTATTCTTTAAATGGTGATATTGAGTATTACAAAGAACGTTTAAAAGATTGTAGAGGAAGAATCCTCGAAGCCGCAGTAGGTTCAGGGCGTGTCATCATTCCGCTTCTAGAGGCTGGTTTTAAAGTGGATGGGATAGATTATTCACCTGAAATGCTAGATTCTTGCCGTAAGCGCTGTAAAGAGAGAGGCTTACATCCTAATTTATATGAAGGAAGCTTGCAACAATTTTCACTTCCGCATAAATATGAAGCAATTATCATTCCTACTGGATCTTTTTGTTTAATTGAAAATCGTTTGGATTCTATAAATGCATTAATATGTTTTTATGAACATCTTAATCCAGGTGGACGATTAATCGTAGATATTATGCTCCCGCATAAATGGAAGACTGGGGAAATTCATACATCGACTTTCTCTTTGCCAAGCGGAGACGGAATCACATTAGAAAATAAATCAATTGAAATAGATTGGCTGAACCAAGTTACTGTATCATATTTGAAATATGAAAAGTGGAGTAAAGGACAGTTAGTACAAACAGAATTGCAACGCTTTGCGCTGCGCTGGTATGGAATAGAAGAGTTTATACTTCTTTTAGAAAGTATAGGTTTCTCAAACATTACTTGCTCTGCTGAATATGTTTATGAAAAAGAACCGTCAAATGCAAATCAAATGATTACTTTTGAAGCTGTGCGAAAAGAATAGAACTAAAACTATGAATAAAAAATAAGGCAATCGTTTTAAAATCGGCTGTCTTATTTTTTATTTTATGTAATGGTTTATAGAGAAAGATTGGAGGGAAATAAATGAAACTTATATTAATATTTGGCCCACAAGCAGTTGGGAAAATGACAGTGGGGCAAGAATTAGCAACATTAACTGGTTTAAAACTTTTTCATAACCACATGACAATTGATTTAGTAAGTCCAATTTTTGATTACAGTACGAAAGAAGCAAAAAGACTAGTAAGTTTATTTCGTAATGAAATATTTGAAGAAGTATCTAAAAGTGATTTATCTGGAATGATTTTTACGTATATATGGGCATTTGACCTCCAAGAGGATTGGGATTATATACATCATGTAGAAAATATTTTTGAATCAAAAGGTGGGACAGTGTATTTTGTAGAGCTGGAAGCGGAATTAGATGAAAGATTAGAACGAAATAAAAGCCCGAATAGATTAGAACATAAACCGAAAAAAAGAGATATTGAGTGGTCTGAAAATAATTTGAAAGAAACGATGAAAATGCATAGATTAAACTCTCTTCATGGTGAAATTGAAAAAGAAGAGTATATAAAAATTAATAACACGTATTTGAGTGCAAAAGAAGTAGCGGAAATGATTAAAGAGAAGTTTCAATTGTAAAATTCCCGAAGTCTATTTCGTTTCTATTGTCCAAGCATTCTCCTACTAATTACATATACTATTTATGTTAAAATCGGTCACTATTTTAGATGGTGCTATTTTAATATATATAACTATGCAGGGAAGAGGGGAGAATAAATTTGGAAAACGTAGAACAAGATAGAATTGAAAATCAAGTGTATTCAAATCGTGTAGTAAGATCAGAATTTGATGCGAATTGGGAAACTTGTATATCAAAGAGTGGTTATGTAATTTATATAGCAACAAGTAATAATGCTGAAGTAATAGTGCTTCTTGCAGATGGTTCAAGTAAATTATTAATTTTCGAAAAAGGTGGTAAAGTAGTAGTAGGTGGCGGTGGAACAAGTCATTACAGTAAGCCACATATTGCAAGAAATATTTAAGGTAAAACATGTTAATTGAGAAGAAGCTGGAAGACGGTTAGTCATTCATATTTAGAGAATGACTAACCGTTTTTAAATGTAGTTTTTGAAGAATTATATAACCAATATAAAAAGCATTTCCTATTTCGGGAAATGCTTTTTATATGTTATAGTATAATAGTGTTTTAAAACAATGTTATTTTAATATATTTCAAATTTTGTTATGTATTATTTTTATATTAAATTAGCACCTAAAGTATTTTTTTATATAAGGAGTAGTAATTAGAGAAATGAAAAATATAGACTTTATACTAGAAAGTGATGAGGCATTAAAACCGTCTGAACGATTAGTACTATTATTATTAGAGAAGCATAGAATGTTATATACGAACGATCTATTGGCATTATCAAATTTATCATATAAAACATTAACAGATGCATTAACGGCGCTAGTTTTAAAATCGTATGTGTTAAAGGAAACAGGTAAGGGAAGAAGACAGAATTGCTATAGATTAGTATGATAAGGCAGCTGTTTTAGAAACTTTTACATATGTTTTTTCAATTGTAAGGTGAAATTATATTTTTGTTTTCGAACGAAAAACTTACTATAAGAGGGGCTAAGATAGTAGCGTTTCATTTTTGTAAATATAATTATTTCATCATTGAAAATACAAAAATAAAATAAACCGCATAAAACAGAAATAAAAAACAATCCATTTTTAAAACAGAAATAAAAAACAATCCATTTTTAAAATGGATTGTTTTTTATTGGAATAATATTATTTGATATGTTGAAAGCATAAATAGCAGAATAAACATTACCTGTTTTAGTTCATGCAACTGAACAAATATGATGAAAACTATGTGTATAGTTTTTTGCTTGCTTTTTCAGTCACTCTAATGAAATCATGGTCTTCATTGTTTAAAGGCAGTATTTTTAACATTATTGCTATTCAGCATTAAGCACAAAAAAGTGATATATAATATTATTATGTAAACTTAAGGTTTTAAAAGGAAAATATAATAATGAATAGAACATGTAGAAGGAGATGCTTAAATATTTTGAAGAATGGGAGATTATTATGGAGCATTTACAATCAATAGCACAAGCTGTTATAAGTAGTAATAAGGAAAAAGTAGTGAAGTTTATAAAGGCGAGTCCAAGTATTGTTAACGAATGTAGTGAAGATGGATGGACACCACTTCATTTAGCAGCTTATTTTGGACAGAAAGAAATAGCGAGTTTTCTTTTAGAAAGTGGTGCAGATATACATAGTAGAGCGAAAAACGAAAATGAAAATACGCCTTTGCAAGCAGCAATTGCGAACAAGCAAAGTGAACATGTTGCTTTCTTAATTGAAAAAGGATTAGATGTAAATATTATGCAAAGTGGTGGCTGGACAGGACTTCACGAAGCGGCATTATTAGGAAATGAAGAAATAATTATGTTACTCCTTAAAAATGGAGCTAATAAGATGATAAAGAAAAATGATGGGAAAACAGCGTATGATATTGCATTAGAAAAAGGATATGATCATCTATTACATCATTTGAAACAGGAAGTGAACTTATGATGAATAAATGGAGTGTTGGTATATTTTTATTTAATGAAGTAGAAGTGTTAGACTTTGCAGGGCCATTTGAAGTTTTTTCTGTAACTGAGGTGAATGAGGAAAAACCATTTACTGTTTATACAGTTAGCGAGAATGGGGAAATGATTACAGCAAGGAACGGATTGAAGGTACAGCCAGATTATAGTATTGAAAATTTACCACCAGTGGATATTTTAATAATTCCGGGCGGGCTAGGTGCTGGAGAATATGAAATAAAAAATGAAATAGTAATAAAATGGATTCGCCAACAAATGAAAGAAGTAAAGCTGATGACTTCAGTTTGTACAGGAGCGCTATTACTGGCGAAAGCAGGTTTACTGGAAGGTTTAAAAGCAACAACACATTGGGCTAGTATTGAAAAGTTTAAAAATGAGTTTCAAAATGTTGAAGTTATAGAAAATGTAAAGTTTGTAGATGAAGGACATATTATAACATCTGCCGGAATTTCAGCTGGAATTAATATGGCATTTCATATTGTGAAAAACTTGTTAGGTGTGCATGTTGCGGAGGACACAGCGAAGCGAATGGAGTATGATATTAGTTTCCCAAATTAAAAAGCCCGAATTGGGCTTTTTATATTGAATGAATATAGTTAAGCTCTTCATCACTCAACATAGGGCGAACAGATGCATTTGCATTTTCTTGTGCTTGTATTCCTGTTTTGGCACCAGGAATTACAACACTTACTGCCGGATGAGAGAGTACATAGCGAAGTGCAAGTTGCCCTAAGGTCTGATTTTTATTTGAGAGCAACCGAAGTTTCTCTACAGTTTGTAAGTCTTCTTGAAACCAAGTTTCATTTGGCCAATCTTTGCGTAAATCTCCATCCGGAAAAATTGTTTTATTTGTGAATTTTCCAGTTAAAATGCCCATTTTTAATGGACCACGAATAACAGCTCCTAAATTTTTCTCTTGTAAAAATGGTAATATATCTTTTTCTGGTTTTCGATTTAATATATTGTAATCAAGCTGTACGATATCAATTTCGTTGTTGTTATTGAAATGATGAATGTATTGTAAATCATGAGTCGAAACACCGACTGCTCTTACTTTGCCATCACGTTTTAATATGTCAAATGCACGTAGAAATGCTTCTGTTTCCCTACGATTATGCCACCAAATATGACAAAAATAAAGATCAATATAATCTGTTTGAAGACGTTGTAAACTTGTTTCGAATACGGCGATGATTTTTTCGGGAGTATCATATACAGGAACTCCATTAGGGTCGTAGTGATGCCCGATTAAACCACCTTTCGTTGATAGGATAATATCATTGCGATGTCCTTTAATCGCGGTAGCCACCAACTTTTCGCTATGTCCTAAACCATACACATCCGCAGTATCAATAAAATTCACACCACACTCAATTGCTTTTTTTATAGCGGTTATAGATTGTTTATCGTTAACAGGTCCCCATTCATCACCACCGATTGCCCATGCGCCAAAACCTATTTCAGAAACAGTTATTCCAGTTTTACCTAATGTGCGGTAATGCATATTTCTCCTCCTTGTAAGCATGTTATAACATGGATATGTGGGCAAGGAATTTTTTGTGTGAAAAAACTCTTCTACAATAGTAGAAAAAGAATTACAGAAACTACTATTTTATAGCAGCATGTATAAAAAAAAACGGTGTAAATATGGAAATGTCGTCGAATGCTATCTTTAATTGGTTAATTTATGGGATATTTTTGTGAAGGAGTTTATTTTATAAGAATAGAATTTAATTTAGTAAGAAAACGTGCCGATGGTAGTGAAAAATATGGGTTAGGGGGATTTGAATGAGGAAACTCAAACGAGTAAATGTTCCTAATATACCAGAGCAATTATCACAACCTAGTGACAAGCGTAGGATAAATAAAAAGAAGTTAAGGCGACTTATTTTAATGGTCCTTTTTATTGCGGCAACTACTCTGTACGTTCAATATATTTTAACGAAACAACAAGAAGTAATTGATAAAAAGAAAGATACGATTACGGATCAAAAGAAGCAATTAGTATCTTTAAAGAAAGATAAAGATTCTTTAAAGACTAACATAGAAAATTTAACAGACGATGAGGAAGAAATTTTGAAGTTAGCGAGAAAAGAGTATCAATTTTCTAAGTCAAATGAAACTATATTTGTGATGCCAAAGTAATAAAAACAGTTAGCCATTGAACTGCACCCCCAATTGTTAGACACCGTCTAACAATTGGGGGTGCAGTTTTTTATGTATGAATGTCATGGTACAAGGAACAATCACATATTGTAGAAATAAAGAGTTTAAGCTATTTTCATAAATATGGAATATGCACTAAAATAAATGTTGTTAAAATTCTGTCAATTATATTATAATACAAGGTAAGCGGATACATTTTTTAATCAACGTTGAGTTCCTCGCTCATACGACTATTAAGAAACCCGTTATCCTTGTATAAGAAAGGAAGATAGCTGTGTACGCTTCAAATACAATTTATATCGTAGGGGATGCGAAAGCACCTCAAAATAATCCCATTACTGAAAAGTTTAAAAGCTATTTCGTAGCATTTATACTTGTTAAGGATACAGGGGAAATTGTAGATGCAGACTGCTCAGCGACAATTGCATTAACATCTCAATTTGTTAAATATTTATTTCTACATAAAAATATAAATGACCCGGCGTTAGTAATGGAAGTAAAGAACCGATATTTCGGTTCTTCTCAAAAAGCGTTACTTGTAGCGCTAAAAGATGCACAGAAAAAATATAATCAGATTGCTGCTTTGTCTACTCAATCATAGACAAAATCCAGCCGTAAGAATCATTCTTATGGCTGGATTTTTTTATTTCACATTATCGTCCTACATTAAAAGTAAACGAAAACAAAGTAGAGAGATAGAAGAGTAAATGCCCAATAGGTTTACCCAATAATCCGTGGGTATAAACCTCCGGTGGATTAAAATTTCACTTCATTGGAGAACGAAAGGATGAACAAAATGAAAATTACAGATGTAAAAGTAAATCGTAGACGTGTAAAACTGCATACACCGTTTAAAACCGCGCTTCGTACTGTAACCGAAATTGAAAGTATAGATGTTTATATTCATACAGACGAAGGAGTGATTGGTAAGGGGGCTGCAGCCGCAACGCCAGTTATTACGGGGGATTTCACCAGCGGAATGGAAGAAGCGATTTTAGGGCCGATGCGTTCATGTTTAATTGGTCAAAATATCATTCAATTTCAGCAGTTACTACAGCGCATTCAAATGAGTTGTATTGGAAATTCAAGTGCGAAAGCAGCGGTAGATATCGCTTTATATGATGTATATTGCCAATATCAAAATGTGCCGTTATATGCATTGTTAGGCGGGAAGAAAGAAATTCATACCGATATTACAGTGAGTGTGGATGAGCCTGTATTAATGGCAAAAGAAGCGAAGAAACATATAGAAAAAGGATTTCAAACATTAAAGATTAAAGTGGGTAAAGAGGCGCATTTAGATTTGGAACGTATTGAGGCAATTCGAAATGTGGTACCAAGAAATACGACATTACGTTTAGATGCGAATCAAGGTTGGAGTCCAAAAGAAGCGGTTTCTATCATTCAAGAGATGGAAAATCGTAATTTAAATATAGAATTTATTGAACAACCAGTACACGCGAAAGATTGGGATGGGTTAAAGTACGTCAAAGATCGTGTGCAAACGCCAATTATGGCCGATGAAAGTATATTTTCAGCAAGTGACGCATTAAAGCTCGTTCAAGGAAGATATGCAGATTTTATTAATATTAAATTAATGAAATGTGGTGGCATACGTGAAGCATGGCGTATTGCTGATATCGCAGAAACAGCTGGTGTGAAGTGTATGGTGGGCAGCATGATGGAGTCTTCACTTTCCGTTAGTGTTGTTGCGCATTTAGCGGCAGCGCATCCTAATATTCATTATTTTGATCTTGATGCACCGCTTTGGTTAATGGAAGAGCCAGAAGGAATGACTTATTCTGGATCAAAAGTAAACCTTCAATCGACAGTGAATAGTAAATCTTAGGAGAAGAGACAAGTAAACTATCTTTTAAGGGGGATATATATGAAAAAAGTAGGAACTGCATTTTTAACAACTTTATTTATATTTTCATCGTTTACATCGGCAAATGCTGAAGAAAAGAAGGATAATAAAGCATTTATAGATGTATCTGCTGCAACGTTATGGACAGCACCTGATTCATTAAGACCAATCGATACACCGAGTGCAACAAATCCAGTGGATCTATGGAAATGGACGAAATCAATGACACTTGACGAGAAACTATGGTTAACAAATGCAAATAAATTAGAAACACAAGCTTTACTCGGTCAAGAAGTAACTGTTATTGATAAGAAAGGCGAATGGGTGAAGGTATTAGTGCATGGACAGCCAACACCACGAAATGAAGAAGGTTATCCGGGCTGGATGCCTGAAAAACAATTAACATATAATCAAGAATTTGCAGATAAAACAAATGAACCTTTTGTCTTAATAACTAAACCAACAGCGATTTTATATATAAATCCTTCTGAAAAACATAAATCACTTGAAGTCAGTTATAATACAAGACTGCCGCTATTAAGTGAAGACACAATTTCATACCGTGTATTGTTGCCAAATGGTCAGAAAGCATGGCTACGAAAAAATGATGGAACAGTTTACCGATCTCAAACTGATATTCCAACTCCGGCGGCCAATGATTTAATTAACACAGGGAAAATGTTTTTAGGCTTACCGTATATATGGGCTGGTACAAGTGGTTTTGGATTTGATTGCTCTGGCTTCACACATACGATCTATAAATCGCACGGCATTACAATTCCGCGAGATTCTGGACCGCAATCAAGAGCAGGGGTTGCAGTTGATAAAGAAAATCTACAAAAAGGAGATTTAATTTTCTTTGCACATGATCAAGGGAAAGGTAGTGTCCATCACGTTGCAATGTATATTGGTGATGGCAATATGATTCACTCACCAAGAGCTGAAAGGTCGGTAGAGATTATACCGCTAAATACACCAGGATATATAGAAGAATACGCTGGTGCTCGTCGTTACTTACCTTAAAAATAGAAGGGGGTTTTTAAATGAAAAAAGTTGTTCGTTACTCATTAGTTAGTACTCTATTAGTTTCTTCATTTTTAGTTGGTTGCGCAAAAGAAAAAACTGCAACAAAGCCGAAAGATGAGAAGAAAGTATTACAGTTACTAGAAACAGGTGAAATTCCGTCGTTAAATTCAGGGAAAGTAACAGATGCAGTCTCGTTTAACGTTTTGAATAACGTAATGGAAGGACTATTTCGTCTATCGAAAAATGATGAAGTAATTGAAGCCGGCGCACAAAAATATGAAGTGAGTAAAGATGGAAAAACATATACATTCCAATTACGTGATGCGAAATGGTCTAACGGAGAGCCAGTAACCGCTCATGATTACGTATACGCTTGGAAGCAATTGGTAAATCCAGATACTGCTTCTCAATATGCATACATTGCGTACGATGTAAAAAATGCTGAGAAGATAAATAAAAAACAACTAGGTCTAGATGAATTAGGAGTAAAAGCGAAGGATGATAAAACATTCGTCGTAGAGCTAGAACATCCTGTACCGTATTTTACGAAATTATTAATTTTACCATCCTTCTATCCAATTAACGAAAAATATGCGAAAGAGCAAGGTGATAAATATGGATTAGAAGCAAATAAAGCGGTATATAATGGACCGTTTACATTATCAGAGTGGAAGCATGAAGCTAGCTTTACAATGAAGAAAAACGATAAGTATTGGGATAAAAAAGAAGTGAAGTTAGATGAAGTAAACTATCAAATTGTAAAAGAAATTTCAACTGCGGTAAATTTATATGAAACAGATAAAGTTGATAGAGCTGTTATTTCTACAGAATTCGTAGATAAATATAAAAATAATAAAGAGTTAAAACAATATACAGATCCAGTTATGTACTTCTTCCGATTTAATGAAAATGTACCGATTCTTAAAAATAAAAATGCACGTCTTGCGCTAAGTACAGTTTTTGATAAGAAGGGACTCGCAGATTCATTTTTAAATGATGGATCGGTTGCAGCAAACTATTACGTACCAAAAGGATTTTTAAAGGGCCCAGATAAGAAAGATTTTAGAAGTACGGCTGGTGAGTTTAATAAGACAAATGTAAAACAGGCGAAGGAATATTGGGAGAAAGCAAAACAAGAGACAGGTACAAATGAAGTGACGTTAGAACTATTAAATTATGACTTGGAAAACTTTAAAAAAGTTGGAGAGTACATTAAAGAGCAGCTTGAGAAAAACTTACCAGGATTAAAAGTGAATGTGAAATTACAACCACATACGCAAAAATTAGCACTTGAGAAGAAGAAAGAATATGAAATGTCGTTATCACGCTGGTTACCAGATTATCCAGATCCAATGACTTACTTAGAAGTATTCCTTTCTGGAAGTAGCGTCAATAATACAGAATATGCAAACCCAGAATATGATGCGTTAATTAAGAAGATTAAAACAGAATTAGGTAATGATGAAAAGGCTCGCTGGAAAGCAATGCAAGATGCTGAAAAAATGCTACTTGATGATGCAGTAATTGCACCGGTATTCCAGCGCGGATTATCTTACTTACAAAAACCATATGTGAAAGATTTATATGTACATCAATTTGGTCCAGCTACAAGTTTAAAATGGGCAGATGTACAAAAATAAAAGAATGGAGAAACAGACTTCATGTATGTGATAGTCTGTTTTTCTTATTTAAAGTTAGAAAAATAGTTCATGGTATAATTTATTAGTCTGTAAACAGTATTTGGAGGGGAAATGATGTCTATGTTTGAAGAAGAGAAAGTAATTTATACAAAAAGATTATTTATGAGGAAACCAATTGTAGAAGATATTAATCAGTTTTATAACATATTAAAAAAAGATACTGTTGGCAAATGGTTGGCTAAATCAAGAGGAATGTCGAAGGAAGAAACAAATGATTATATTGGGCAACTTATCTTACATTGGGAACAGTATGACTTCGGGGTATGGTTGTTATTTAATAGTGAAACAGGAAAGCTTTTAGGACATTGTGGTTTAAGAAAGGTAGATGAAACAGGTGCAATAGAAATTATGTATCTCCTTGACCCAGAACATTGGAGGAATGGGTATGCATTAGAAGCAGCAGAGGCTTCCATTAAATATGCAATAGAGACTTTGAATGTAACAAGAATAATTGCTAGAGTTAAAGTAGCAAATGAGAGCTCGAAAAAACTTTTACGAAAGCTCGGGTTTATATATACTCATGAAGTTAATCATAGCGGGCGTTTATTATCATATTTTGAACTTCATACATCATCCGAAGAATTCTAGACATTTCATATGTTTTTTTATTGTTAAAAAATAAAATTATTACTAAAATTCCAGTGTGAAATTTATGTAGAATCTTGTATAATTAACATGTTTCTATGGAAACATTTTCTTGCGCTATTTATATAGGGCTTAATAGAACAAGGAAGGAAATACATACATGTATATAATAGATAAATAGAATGGGACATGTATAGAGACAAAGGAGAGAAAAGATGACGTGTCAAAAACAAGGGTTACAATTTAATAACGATAGAAAGAGGGACAGAAGATGAAAATGAAGCATGCTTTTGGTCCTATAATTTTAGCATGTGTGCTTTTTTTCATTATCATTCTAATCCCATCGAAAAGTTTAGTATCGCTTATTAGTGATAAGAAGGTAGAAGATGCGGCAACTTCTTTACAAAAAGAGAAATTACAAAGTGTTTTCTTACAGCAAAAAATGTTAGAGAATTCACAGTATTTACCGATGTACGGTTCATCAGAATTTTTACGAATGGATGCATATCATCCGTCTAATTATTTCAAAGTAAATCCAGCTGGTTTTACACCGTTTTTAATTGGAACTGGCGGTACACAAAGTTTAGCTCATATTTTAAATATGACATCTACTATGGATGAATTAGAAGGTAAAAAAGTAGTCTTTGTTCTTTCACCACAATGGTTTACAAAGACTGGTGTCTCACAAGGGGATTTCACTAATAATTTCTCCAAACAACAAGCATATCATTTTATTTTTAATGATAAGATAAATCCAGAAATGAAAAAGCAAATCGCGAAACGGCTATTAGATTATAAAGTTGTTCAAGAAGATGATATATTAAAAAATTCATTAGAAGGTATTGTATATAATGATACGAAACATAACATAAAAGCAGGTTTAGTTAAACCACTTGCTTATATGCATCGAAATATTTTAGATCATAGAGATATATTTAACTCTTTATTTAAAATCGAACCGATGAAGGAGAAAACAAATATCGGACTTCGTTCAATTTCTTGGGAAGACGCACGTAAACACGCAGAACAAGAAGGGAAAGCTGAGTCTACTACAAATACATTCGGAATTGAAAATCCGTATTATCATAAGAATAATCTGAAGAAAAAACTAAAAGGTTTAAAAAACTTTAGAGCAAATGAAACATATGATGAATCACCAGAATACGATGATTTACAAATTATTTTAGAGTTATTTAAAGAGAAAAATGTCAAACCACTCTTTATTTCTGTACCTGTAAATGGGCCCTGGTATGATTATACTGGCTTCCCGAAAGAACGCCGTGAAGTGTATTATAAAAAAGTTCGAGAACAGGTTGAGAAAGCAGGATATCCAGTAATTGATTTCTCTGGTCATGAATATGATAAGTATTTCTTAAAAGATACGATTCATTTGGGCTGGAAAGGTTGGATTTATTTTGATGAAGCAGTGCAGAAATTTTATTCTGAGAAATAAAGTATAGAAATCGGAATGGCTATGAGCCGTTCCGATTTTTTTAGTATAGAGGATTTTGGTGAGGACAATTTGGGAATGCATGTATATCTTGAATCTGTCTATAATCATAATGTTTCATTGCAAACTGAGCTTGATAAAGGTATTCATACACATATAATTGACCATCATGCGCTGAACATAATACACCAGAAGTTCCTTGCCCATTTATGAAGGAAATGCCGATAGGGCGTCCGATTAAGTACGGTATTTTTTGCTGCCAATGCATAGGGGAATCACTCCTTTTTGAGATAATATACGAAAGAAATGATCAAATGGTTGCTTATCCATGTAAATGTAGATGGAAAGGTATTATATAATTCCTGAAGATTAATTCATATATAAATAAAAAACCGCTATAATTCCGAATGAATTTATAGCGGTTTTTATTATATTCTTAAGCGAGATTTTTACGCTTTTTTGTCCATTTTTTTATAACGAAGTATAAAAGTATAAGTACGACGCCACCAATTGCGAATGATTTCACATACGGACCAGCAATATCATTTATATTCTCCCAATTTTCACCTAGTTTTTCACCTAAATAAATGAAAATAATAGACCAAGGGATAATCGCAAGTGCTGTTAATGTAGTGAAACGTAGTAATGGCATTTTTGTAATACCAGCAGGAATTGAAATCGCATGACGCACTACTGGAATGAAGCGTGCTGTAAAAATGACGCCAGTTCCGTAACGATTAAACCAATCTTCTGCAGCATCTATTTGTTTTTTATGTATGAAAATATATTTTCCGTAACGTTCTAATATAGGGCGTCCGCCGTATCGTCCAAGCCAATAAATAAAGATTTGAGCAATAACACCGCCAATTGTACCGAATACAACAGCGCCTATAAATGAGATACTTCCATTGAATACTAAGTATCCTGCATAAGCAAGGACAATTTCACTTGGGATAATTTCAATCATAAGTCCAAGCATAATGCCCCAATAACCTAATCCTTCAAAAAACGTTAATACTGAATGAATAAAACTACTTAACATTGTTGCACCTTCTAGTTTATGAATTTTTGAGTATAAGAACCTTTTATTTAATGACGTAAAAGGTTCACTATATGTAGATTATACCTTATTTACATAGGGGATTGCTATTTCAATTCTTTTATGTCTCTCATAATTATTATAGTAAAAGATATAAGCCGCGTTTTCATGAAGAGTTAATGAAAAGATTATTAAAAATTTCTCATATATCAATGATAATAGACTGAAAATTAAGTATAATGGTATAGGTCTTTCATTTACAAAAATAGGAGGAGAACATATGTATATTACAGATCCGATTTATGGACCAATCTCTATTCGTGATAGAGATATCCTTCGATTGATAGATACAAAAGCATTTCAAAGGTTGGCGAATATTAAACAACAAGGACATACTTATTTTTTACATGAGAACGCAATGCATACGAGGGAAGAACATTCGATAGGTGTATATGTGCTAGTAAATAAAGTGATAGAACATCTTACTGAGATTGGTGACATACATTTATCGAAATATGAACGAAAGCTAGTATCTACTGTAGCCCTTCTACACGATGTTGGACATGGGCCATATTCACATTGTTTTCAGCAAATATCGGGTGAAGATCATGGTGAGTGGACGGTACGAATCATTCAAGAGGACGAAGAAATACGTACGATTTTAAATCAAACACATAGATTATTAGATGATGTAACGAAAGCTTTAACAGAAGATGGAGTTTTTCCAATTATAGATGAGCTCTTATTTAATTCATTAGGAATGGATCAATTAGATTTTTGGAATAGAGATTTATATTACTCATCGCTTGAATTAGAAGGTTTACAGATAGAAGAATTGATTGCTAACATGTGTTTAATTGACGATAAACTTGTTATTGAAGAATCAGGAATCCCCTTCATCGAACAATTAATGAAAATGAAAGAAGAGCTTTACAATAATGGATTTGGCCACCCGTTTGTGATAGGAAAAGACATATTGCTGCAAACAATTTTAAAAATGATAGAGGAGAAAAATCTTTCGTTCTATACTCCTGAACTTCAAAACTTCTTTCATAAAGGAGAGAAGTTAGAAGTAGAAGACTTTCTTCCGTTACAAGATGAAATGATTTTAAATGAAATAAAGTACTTTGCAAAATCAGAGGACGTACAATTAGCGACGTTAATTCACCTTTATTTTTCAGAAGCCAAAAGTTTATCTTTTGAAAAAGGACTAGAGGGTGATTTTAAAAAGGAAAATAGCACCTTAGCAGTAATAACTGAGAAAAAGGCGTACAGTTCATATGTAGGTGGTATTTACGTCTATAGTGAGGGGCAGTTAGAGGACATTTTAGAGAAATCAAATTTCATTCAAGAGATAGTAAAGTTGCCTAAAAAAGAATATGCCTATTCAATTTGATTTGGTTCGAAAATAAAAAATGAATGAGATGGAAACGTAAATTTAGAGGAGGGAATAAAATACATGAAACATAAAATTGCTGTACTGGCAGATGTACATGGAAATGCAACTGCTTTAAAAGCAGTTATCGAAGATTCTATGAAAGAAGGTGTGACTGATTATTGGTTTTTAGGAGATTTAATTATGCCTGGTCCTGGATCGAATGATTTATTTGAAATATTAGAAAGTATTAACGTTGATACTTATGTACAAGGAAACTGGGAAGATAGTTTTCTTGACGTTCTTAATAAAAATATTGATATTGATAACGCAACTGATATTTATGTTTCTAGATTAGTTCAGTATCAATGTGAAAACTTGGATGAAAACTATATTAAGCATGTTAAAAATTTACCATTACATATAACAAAACAGGTTAATGATTTATCAATCAGTATTAGTCATAATCTACAAAATAAAAATTACGGGGGAGATTTGTGGCCCACTAATAATCAGGGACAGTTTGATCGGTTATTTGATCGTGATTATGATATTGCGATTTACGCTCATACCCACCATCAATTATTGCGCTATAGTAGCAATGATCAATTAATTATTAACCCAGGAACAGTTGGACAACCTTTTTACAAGTGGAATAAGCTAAACTCTGACTTACGTGCTCAGTATGCAATTCTTGAAATTGATGAGGCAGGGATTACTGATGTGAGGTTTAAAAAGGTTTTTTACGATGTAGAAAAGGAATATAAAAATGCCATAAATAAAAATCTTCCTTATATTGATTTATATCGTGAGCTGTTAGAGACAGGAAAAACTCATACGCATGATATTGAATTATTACAAGAAATTAATGACAAATATAATTATAAAGATGAAGTAATTAAGTTTATTGAGAAAATCTGATGGGAATTTAATAAAAAGAAATGAACATTGTTGAATGTTAGGTTAGTCATGATTTTTACATAATCAAGAGCTATTGTAGAATGAAACTTAGATGTAAAATGATTTTTGTATTTTATATTGATTGAAAACAAGCATCCCCCTGTACTACGTATATGACGGGGGGATGCTTGTTTTTTAAGGCTTCACATCTAAGTTCTGTAAAAATAAAGTTGCTGTTACGTAACGTTTTGCTAACATTTGTACATATGCGGTATGTACAGAAAGGGTCGCAATAATAATAGCGTTACGAATTGCTTCGCGTTGTTCGTTATTAATTTGATCGAACTTGCTTGCGATTTTATCAGCTTTTTCTTTTACGATGTTTTCAATTGTATGAACGGTATCTGTTGCATTTAATTGTAAGCAATTCCCTTGATTGAGTTCTTCAAATAGAGAAGAGTATGCTACATATAAATGAACAGGATTGATTAAATCATCACTTCGATCGGCTGGGTCATTTACAATAAGGCGTAATAGCTTACGAATGGATTCAAAATCAAGTGCTGTTTTTAAATCTTCGACAATAAATAGTAAGGCTGCTTGTTCAATTGAATATTTTTTCCCCTTTTGAGGAGAGCCAATCATTTCTTTTATATCTCGTTTCACCCAGTTTTGCATAGCAGTTACAGAGAAACTTGTGTTTTCAATCTGATTGCCAAGCGCAACTATTTCATTTAAAGAAAAACCGACATCAGTATCGTCAATTTTAATCAGCTTTTCAAAAATAGGTGAAAGTGCGGTAGTAATAAAAGCTGTAACGCTTTGTCCGCTTTCAATATCTTTTTTATGTGACTTTGCCCAAGCTTCTTGTAAAATACCGAGAGGCTTTTTCGTATTCCATCCTCTTAGTGATAGAAGAAGGGTAGCCATTTCGTTTCGTGTGAGATGAAATGTTTCCATCTTTTCACCTCCAAAATAATAAAAAGTTCTTATGAACTTATAATATGTTTTGTTTCATTTAAAGTCAATTCTGTTTTGCTTAAATTTTCCTTTGTCACCAAACTGTCGGAAGTAAATAATACTTGCATATTTCGACAAAAGTTCATATAATAAGTTCATAAGAACCTTTAAAATGTTCTTAAAAACAAATCTATCATTCTGAATTTACTAGAAAGATAGATTTCACATATATCTATATAAAAGGAGAATGGATATAATATGTTGAAAAAACTTGTAGCAGTAATGACAGCATTCATGGTTATCTTTGGGGCTAGCAGCTTTATGTTCGTAGATCATGCAGCAGCGAAAAGTTACAAATCTGGTAAAAAATCATTTACACCAAGTTCAGGTCAAAAGTCAAAAGTTGATTTAAACAAAAAAGACTCAAATGTAAATTCTCAAAAAACGACTCCAGATTCAAAAACGAAAGCAACAAACACGGCACCAAAAAGTAATAAAGGAAGCTTTATGAAAGGTTTATTACTAGGTGGTCTTGGTGGTTTACTAATGGGTAGCTTATTTGCAAATATGGGAGCTCTTGGTTCTGTATTAGCGTTTATGGTAAATATGTTAGTAATGGCTGGTATCGTAATGTTAGCAGTTCGTGCATTTAAATACTTCAAAGACCAACGTAAGAAGAAAGCAGATGAAGTAGCATGGAAACAATAAAAATTTCTGAACAAGAGCTTATAAATGCGCTTTGCGTATATATAGCTGAAAAAAGACAAGTGGGTCCAGAAGAAGTGTTAGTTGAACTCATGTATGATGACGACTACGGTTTCTCTGCGGAAGTAGAGGTAAATGGTCGCCAGCAAATTTTAATTCAAGCAAACTTAATCGAAGCTTTACGCTTATTGCTTGACAGAGAATATAATGTCAATCCATTCGCAGCGAGATTACAACTTGAATTAGATGATGAAGAAGGCATTTACGCATTAGCGAAATTTAATAACTCAGATGAGTAGAGAAAAGAGCTGTTGAGAATAATCTCAGCAGCTCTTTTTAGTATGTGCATATGTAGAAGAATAATCACGCCAAATTTCATTCATTTTTCGTCTACCGATATCTACCATCGGATTAAACTGAATTGCAGCTTTCTGACGAACAAAGTGAACGTTTTGCATGGCGTGAGATAATTGTTGGTCGACTATATCACGTTTTTTACTTGCATATTTTGCGATAGATAGACCTGCAACTGTTCCTTGCGCCATCGCAATTTTTCCGCTTTCAATGCCTGTAATATTGCCAGCTACAAATAAACCAGGAAGAGGAGTTTCCATTGTTTCGGAATGGAGAGGAACGTGTCCGCCTAATTCTGAAATGTAATGGAAGGGACAACCGGCTACAGCTGCAAGTTCGGCAAGTGGGTATAATCCCCCGGCAATACATACAAAATCTGCTTCATATATTTTCTCTGTTCCATTAATAACATTTCCTTTAGAGTCAATATTAGCAATACGTACACCTTCAACTTGATCTGTTCCGATAATTTCAAGAGCTGCTTTCCGAAGGTGAAGTGGCGTTCCGTTTATTTTCATTCCGTTGTTTGGATAGAATGTTAATCCAGCTTTTCGAATCCAATCAAATTTCATAAAGTGGCTACCTATTCGCAAGAAAGCAGAAGGAGCGAGGTGAGCTGCATTTAAAAGAGAGTTTAAAACTTCTTCAGGTTCACCAGCTTTTTGACTTAACTCGCTTTTCTCAGGGAGTACAATATGATCCACTGTAATTCCCGCTAATTGCAATTCACTTAAAATGGCGAAAGACAAAATGTTAGCACCAATAATAATTCCTTTTTTTCCAACTTGCACGCGATGAACATTTGTCATAACTTGAGCTGCTCCAATTGACATCACTCCTGGAAGTGTCCAGCCAGGAAGGGGAATAGAATATTCCGCAGCTCCAGTAGCAAGTAGTACGAAAGGTGCTTCTAACGTACCGATATTAGTATGTACAAACCAATTGTTTTCATCTCTATCTAAATTATAGACCGAAACACCGCACCTGATATGTACTGAAAGTGATTCTGCTTCTTCATGAAGTCGCTTCGATTCTTCTATTCCGTTCCACCATTCTCCAGTAGGCTCTTGATGCAACTGTCCTAACAATCTCCCGCCCGGCTTCATAAATTCATCAATAACGAGCACTTTTAGTCCGAAACGAGCACAAGAGATAGAAGCAGATAATCCCGCTGGCCCTGCACCTATAATAATTACATCACTCATCGCTTTTTCACCATCTCTCTCACGATATTCGGATGCTGTTTCCCGCTTTCAACAACCATGTTTTCTTCTACAACAGTTAAGCATGCGCGTACATTTGTTTGATTATTTACTGTCACGCGGCATTCGGAACAGTGCCCGATATTACAATAAATACCTCGCGGTGTTCCGCTATCTTCATGAACTCTTAATGTCCGTATTCCATTTGCTAACAGGGCAGCAGCTATCGTTTCATGTTCATATGCTTCGTATTGATGACCGTTAAATTGAAAGGTAATACGCTCACTACTTTGTAAAGTACCTAAAATAGGGTGATGTGTAATTCTACTCATTTACTTTCACCTACTGATCCAAAAGTAACTGCACGTATTGGTGGTTGATATTTTAACGGTAGTTCATTAAGAGTTACGTCAGGATTCACATTTTCAATCATTCGATCTATCATTATTCTGCATGTGCGACCACCGCAAAATCCCATGCCAGCACGTGTTCTTAATTTTAATTCTCTTGCCGAGCAGTTATATTCAGCAATTGTCGATTGAAGTTGCCCATATGTAACCTCTTCACAACGACAAACGATTAAGTTGTTTTTATTTGTCATGTGTATTCCTCCTCTAGTTCGATTTTCACAAATTATATATGCAAAAATCATGCCAATATAGAGGAGGGAGAGAGGGCTACCTGTAAACGCCTGATCGGTGCATACTGATTCTTTATTGAAGTCCAAGTTTCTTTAAACGGTTATATAAAGTAGCCCTTGTTACACCAAGTTGTTTTGCGCATTCTAATTTATTCCCATCTAAAATTCGTAAAGCCCTTTCAATAACTTTTTTCTCATGCTCATCCATCTCTTCTTGTAAAGAAAGGATTGTATTATTGTTGCTGAGTAATAGGGAATGAGCTGTATGGTTGTCTAAAGTTTCAGTCGTATGAAATGGTAAATATTCTTGTTTTATAATTCCGTCTGTTGCGAATACCACAAGCCGTTCAACAACGTTTCGAAGTTCGCGAATATTACCTGGCCAATTGTAATGAAGCAGTTCATGCATAATGCTTGAAGGTAGGTCACGAATTGGTCTGTTGTAGTTGATTGAAAAATCATTTAAGAAAGAATAAGTTAATTCAATAATATCCTCGCGTCTTTCGCGCAGCGGTGGAATCTGCAAACTAACTACATTTAAGCGGTAATATAAATCTTCTCGGAAAGTTCCTTTTCTCATTTCTTCTTGTAAATCACGATTTGTAGCAGCGATAATACGGAAATCAATATTAATTTCTTTTTCACCACCAACTCGGTAATACTTTCGCTCTTGCAGTACACGTAACAGTTTTACTTGCATATCAAGTGGCATTTCACCTATTTCATCAAGAAATAAAGTACCGCCTTGCGCGAGTTCAATTTTACCTTTTTTTCCTTTACTATTTGCTCCAGAAAACGCCCCACGCTCGTAACCGAATAATTCACTTTCAAATAACGCTTCTGGAATTGCCCCGCAGTTAATCGAAATGAAAGGCGCCTTCGCTGCCTCACTTGCTTCATGAATCGCTTTCGCAAATACTTCTTTTCCAACTCCACTTTCCCCAAGTATTAAAACAGTTGATTTTACCGAACAAACTTTTCTAGCTAATTGTATCGTTCTTTGTATAACAGGACTTTTCCCATTCATCGCAAGGAATGGATCGGATTCATCTTTATACTTTGCCACTTCTTGTTCTAAACGGTGCATTTCATGTGACATATTAAATAGTTTTTCATTTAAAGCGACTTGATTTGTAACATCTGTTTCTGAAACGACTGCTCCTATAATTTCATCATTACAATAAACTGGATTTGAATTAATTAATACGAATAAATCGGGACGAGGCTGATGGAACTGAGCGACTATGCTTTTTCCATCATGTAAAGATTGTAAAATTTCCAAGTCTTTATAATCAAAAAAACGAGTAATCGGTTGCCCAATAATCTCATTATGGTTGACTGAAAATATTTTTTCAGCGCCATCTGTCCAAGTTCGAACGTATTCTTTACTATCAATGACTGTAACAGAAGAGTCAGTTGTTTGTATTACAGTGTCATAAAATGACTGTAGTTCATTGTAGGACTTATAAAGAAATGGAATCATTTGCTGAGAAGTTATACAGCATAGCGGCTCATCGTTTTCGTTAAGGATGATAACAGCTAATTCATAAGAAAAAGCGTCAATTAATGCAGTGAATGAGTCATCTACATAAATAATTGCGCAATTATATTCTTCTGTAGTAGAAGGGAGATAATAAAACCTTTCGTTTATTTTCTTAATGCGATCAAGGCTACATGTATGATTGGTTAAAGCGCTTTCCAAAAATTCTTGTATAGTCGGAAATGAAAATGCCATAATGTCCTCCTGTTATGTATAAAAATTTTGACAGTGATAAAAAAATAATACACCTATTTACTATAAATTTAAAATATTTTTACAAATAAAAATATTATTTATAAAAATTGTATATGTACAGAATTGGCACGTCAATTGCATAAAAAGAAAGTGAGAGGGCTAGGAAAGGAGGAGTATATTGTGAGGCACTGCGACGTTTTAATTATAGGTGGTGGAATAATAGGGTGTTCTATCGCTTATTACACTTCAAAATACGGAAGAGACGTAACAATCATTGAAAAAGGGGAATTTGTCAGCGGGACGTCTTCACGGTGTGATGGGAATATTTTGGCCATTGATAAAGACCCAGGATTTGATAGTCAAATGTCTTTAGTAAGTCAAAAATTAGTAACTGATTTAAGTGAAGAATTAGAGCATTCATTTGAATATAGGGCACCAGGAAGTATTCTCGTATGTGAGTCAGACGAAGAGATGGAAGCTGCGCAGCAATGGGTAAATCGGCAAAAAGAAGCTGGATTACCGTTTCGAATGCTTGATAGGCAAGATATAAGAGAAGAGTCGCCTTTTTTTGCTGATGATTTATTAGGCGGTTTAGAATGTGCGACGGATTCAACTGTGAATCCATATCTCCTTGCATTCTCGCTTCTGTCAGAGGCACAAAAGTTTGGCACAAAAGCCTTTAAACAGACCGAAGTAAAGAGTATAAACATAGATACGAATGGTTCATTTGTTGTAGAAACTACGAATGGAACTTTTACAGCACAACAAGTTGTAAATGCAGCGGGTGTGTGGGCTCCTAAGATTGGTCAGATGTTAAATGTAAATATACCAATTGAACCGAGAAAAGGGCATATTATTGTAGCATCAAGACAACAACACGTAGGGTGCCGTAAAGTAATGGAATTCGGTTATTTAATTTCTAAATTTGGTGGAAAACGAAAAGTAGATGCTTTAACTGAAAAATACGGGGTTGCGCTCGTATTTGAGCCTACTGAAAGTCAAAATTTCTTAATTGGAAGTAGCCGTGAATTTGTAGGGTTTCATACGAGAATAAACAATGAAGTCATTAAATGTATTGCAAATAGAGCGATTCGCTTTTATCCGAAAATGGCAGATATGATGGTAATTCGTTCTTACGCTGGTTTACGTCCGTGGACAGAAGATCATTTACCGATTATTTCACGAGTGGAACATATTCCAAATTATTTCATTGCCGCTGGGCATGAAGGGGATGGGATTAGTCTTGCAGCAGTTACTGGGAAAGTAATTGAAGAGTTATTAAATGAAAAAGAGACAATTATTCCTATTGAACCACTTCGTTTGAGTCGTTTTACAGAAAGGGTGTTAAACGGATGAAGTCACAAAGAGTCTTTACGACAATTGATACACATACGGGTGGGAATCCAACGAGGACAGTAATTAGTGGACTTCCAAAGTTGATTGGAGAGACGATGGCAGAGAAGATGTTACATATGAAAAAGGAGTATGATTGGATTCGAAAATTGTTAATGAATGAACCGCGTGGTCATGATGTAATGTCAGGGGCATTATTAACAGACCCGTGTCATCCTGAGGCTGATATAGGTGTTATATACATAGAGACAGGTGGATATTTACCGATGTGTGGTCACGATACAATCGGTGTATGTACAGCGTTAGTTGAATCAGGTTTAATTCCGGTAGTTGAACCGATTACTTCTTTAAAACTAGATACACCGGCTGGCTTAGTTGAAGTAGATATTGCTGTTCAAGATGGAAAAGCAAAAGAAGTATCTTTCTGTAACATACCAGCTTTTTTATTAAAAAATATTACTGTACAAGTGAAAGACATTGGAACTATAGAAGCTGATATTGCGTATGGAGGGAATTTTTATGCCATTATTGATGCGAAATCAGTAGATCTAGAATTAGTACCAGAAAATGCATCTACAATCATCGATAAGGCGATTCATATAAGAAACACAATTAATGAGAAGTTTGAAATCACTCATCCAGAGTATTCGTTTATAAGAGGATTAACACATGTTGAATTTTATACAGATCCTACTCATGAATGTGCGCATGTGAAAAATACAGTTGTTGTACCACCAGGCGGAATAGATCGATCCCCATGCGGTACAGGAACATCTGCGAAGCTAGCTGTATTATATGCTCAGAAAGAAATCAAAATTGGTGAAGAGTTCATTCATGAGAGTATCGTTGGTTCTTTATTTAAAGGATATGTCGTGAATACGACACATGTTGAAAATATTGAAGCTGTCATAACGAAAATTACGGGATCAGCTTGGCTTATGGGTATGCATAAATTTTTTTACAATGAAATGGATCCACTCAAAGAAGGATTTTTGCTAATTCCGCCGATGGAACATGAAACGGAGGATATAAAATGAACATTCAAAAAATGTATACAGCAGTAGACGTACATGTAAATGGCGAGGCATTTCGTGTAATGAAAGACGTACCATGCAAATACTACTACAGTTTGGAGCAATTAAATGAACAATTTTCGGGTGAATTAGCAGAAGAGATGAAGCTTTTATTAAATGAACCACGTGGTTTTATCGGTTTGAACGGGTGTATTGTCGTTCCATCTATCCATAATGAAGTGGATGCAGCTGTATTATTTTTTAATCATGAAAGTTCGATTCCGCTTCATTATGGGGGCATTGTTGCGGTAATAACGATGTTACTCGAAAGTGGGTATTTAAAAAAGAGAGAGTCCAATCAATACAAAATTGAAACGTTATCTGGAATATTTTTAGTTCATGCGTATGTAGAGAATGATGAAGTTATATCTGTTTCGTTTGAAAGCAAACTTTGCTATTTGATTGAGGAAAATTTACAGGTTGGTAATGTAAGTTATTCTCTCATACAAGCAGATAAAGTATATGCAGTTGTAGAAAAAGGTGCGTATTCGCCAGAAATTCGTGTTGAAAACATTTCAGAATTGAAAAGATGGGGAGAAGCTACACTGCAGGCTATACAAAAACAGTCGCTAATAAAAAGGCTTATTTTAGTAGATCCTTCGCAAAAAGAAAAGAACCATATAAAGTCGATTACATTTCATGAAGATAACTTTATCGTACGTTCGCCAGGTTTTGTTTCTACTATCGTTTCCTATGTTCATGCGTTATTTAAAAATGATTATATGGTGGATAAACCTTTTAAAAATGAAAGTATATTTAATAGTTTTATAACTGTGGAAAAAGTGAAGAAGGAGGAACTAGGATACATTTTCCGTTTTGAAAGTAGAGGATTTATTACAGGAATGCAGACGTTTCTATTAGACCCTACGGATCCATTTCCGGCAGGTTTCTTATTAAAATAAAATGTGATAAGGAGAGATAAATATGCAAAAAATTAAAGGGGCATTTCCAGTATTAATAACACCGATGGATGAATTTCAGGAAATTAATTGGGATGGGGTAAAACAAAATGTAAATTACTTTATCGAACAAAAGGTTGCAGGTGTCATCATTAATGGAAGTACAGGAGAGTTTGTAAGTTTATCAAAAGAAGAACGATTTAAAATGGTAGAAACCGTGTTGAAAGAAATTGATGGCCGTATTCCAGTCATTGTTGGAACTGCAGCAGAGACGACGAAAGAAACAATTGAATATACGAAACATGCAGAAGCGCACGGAGCGGATTGTGCATTAATTATAAACTCTTACTATTGTAAACCGAAGGAAGAGGAGATTTATTTTCATTTTAAAGAAATCTCAAATTCTGTAAATATACCAATTATGCTATACAATAACCCATTTACTTCTGGTGTTGATATGAGTACAAAGCTAATGCTCCGTATTGGAAAAGAGTGTGAAAATGTTACACATATTAAAGAATCTAGCGGAGATATTCGAAAAGCGAGAGATTTAGTAAGACAAAGTGAAGGGGCTTTCCAAGTCTTCTGTGGTTCTGAAGATTTAGTTATGGAATCATATTTAGTTGGTGCTTCGGGATGGGTTTCAGTAGCAGGAAATATCGTTCCCGGTCTCGTTACAAAAATGTATGAGCATTTTCAAAATGGTGAATTAGAAAAGGCGTGGGAAATAAACGATGCTATTTTACCACTTTGCGAGTTTCTTGAAGGATCAGGGAAATATGTTCAAATCGTTAAACGTTCCATGGAATTACATGGGCAAGCGGGAGGACCTTCTCGCTATCCAAGACTAGGATTAACTGTTGACGAAGATCAAAAGCTTCAAACGATTTTATCAAATATTGCAGCTCATGTAGCTGTTTAAATAAGGAGGAGAACATAATGTTAAAGACAAATATTGAGCTGAAACCAAAAGTGGAAGCGTTTTTAAATGAAGAAATTAAAATGTTTATTAATGGCGAATTTGTTGCTGCTATTGGGGGAAAGACGTTTGAAACGTATAATCCAGCTACAGAAGATGTTCTAGCTGTCGTATGTGAAGCGCAAGAAGAGGATATTGATGCTGCAGTAAAAGCGGCAAGATCTGCATTTGAATCCGGTCCGTGGGCAGAAATGACTACTGCTGAAAGAGCGCATCTTATTTATAAATTAGCAGATTTAATTGAAGAACATAGAGAAGAATTAGCGCAACTAGAAGCTTTAGATAATGGAAAGCCATATCAAGTAGCACTTGATGATGATATTTCAGCAACTGTAGAAAATTATCGTTATTACGCAGGATGGGCTACAAAAATTATTGGGCAAACAATCCCAATTTCAAAAGATTACTTAAATTACACGAGACATGAACCTGTAGGTGTTGTAGGTCAGATTATTCCGTGGAATTTTCCGCTCGTTATGTCTTCTTGGAAAATGGGAGCTGCACTGGCGACAGGTTGTACGATCGTATTAAAGCCAGCAGAGCAAACGCCTTTATCTTTACTATATACAGCAAAACTTTTTAAAGAGGCTGGATTTCCAAACGGTGTTGTAAACTTTGTACCAGGCTTTGGTCCTGAAGCAGGAGCAGCAATTGTAAATCATCATGACATTGATAAAGTTGCTTTTACAGGATCTACTGTTACAGGAAAGTATATTATGCGTCAGTCTGCAGAAATGATTAAGCATGTAACGTTAGAGCTTGGCGGCAAATCACCAAATATCATTTTAGAAGATGCGGACTTGGAAGAAGCAATTAATGGTGCATTCCAAGGTATTATGTATAATCACGGTCAAAATTGTAGCGCAGGATCACGTGTATTTGTTCATCGTAAACATTATGAAACTGTAGTAGATGCACTTGTGAAAATGGCGAACAACGTAAAACTTGGAGCAGGTATGGAGAAAGGAACGGAAATGGGTCCACTTGTATCTAAGAAACAACAAGAGCGTGTGTTACATTACATTGAGCAAGGGAAGAAAGAAGGCGCTACAGTTGCGGCTGGTGGTGAACGTGCACTTGAAAAGGGTTATTTCGTTAAGCCAACTGTATTCACAGATGTTACAGACGATATGACAATCGTTAAGGAAGAAATATTTGGACCAGTTGTTGTTGTTCTGCCATTTGATTCGACAGAAGAAGTAATTGAACGAGCGAACAACTCATCCTATGGCCTTGCTGCGGGTGTATGGACGCAAAATATCAAAACGGGTCATCAAGTGGCAAATAAATTAAAAGCAGGAACAGTGTGGATTAATGATTATAACTTAGAAAATGCAGCTGCACCATTTGGTGGATACAAACAATCTGGTATTGGCCGCGAATTAGGTTCATATGCGCTTGATAATTATACAGAAGTGAAAAGTGTTTGGGTAAATATAAAGTAATAGGGTGTTTTACTGACAAAAATTGAGGGATGAAATAATGAAAGATGCGGACAACTAGAAAGTTTGATAATAGTTGTCCGTTTTCTTATATACAAAATTGCTTTTCCAAAGAATGATAAGGGGGATTTGGATGGAGAATTTAGTAGAATGGTTAGTAGGGCAAGTGTGGAGTATCGGTTTAGTTGTTTTTGCATTAGGGGCAGGCGTATATTTCACGATTGCAACACGCTTTTTGCAAATTCGTTATTTTAAAGAGATGATTAAACTATTATTTGAAGGAAAGAGTTCAGAGACGGGAATATCATCTTTTCAGGCATTTTGTTTAGCCTTATCGGGAAGAGTGGGAATTGGTAATATTGCAGGGGTAGCGACAGCAATTGCTTTCGGCGGGCCTGGAGCTGTATTTTGGATGTGGGTAATGGCTTTGTTAGGGGCAGCGAGCGCGTTTGTAGAATCAACATTATCTCAAGTATACAAAAGTAAAGTAGGGAATGAATATCGCGGCGGTACTCCATATTTCATTGAGAGAGGTTTAAAAATGAAATGGTTTGCAGTCATTGTAGCGGTAGTTGTAACACTTTCATATGGCGTGTTATTACCAGGTATTCAATCTAGTAGTATCGCAGTTGGATTCGAAAACTCTAATGGTATTAGCAAATATATAACTGGTATATTTTTAGTCGTGTTACTAGCAGCAATTATTTTTGGTGGTGTAAAGAGAATTGCCGGTGTTTCTCAAATGCTTGTGCCATTTATGGCAATTGGTTATGTAATTGTTACATGTATCATATTAATTGCGAATGTAACGGAGATTCCAAGTATGTTTGCTTTAATTTTCTCTAGTGCATTTGGTGTAAATGAAATGTTTGGTGGAATTGTTGGTGCAGCTATTGCATGGGGCGTAAAACGCGCTGTATTTTCAAACGTTGCTGGTGTCGGAGAAGCGACGTATAGTTCGGCGGCTGCTGAAATATCGCATCCTGCAAAACAAGGATTAGTTCAAGCGTTTTCCGTATATATCGATACAATTGTCGTATGTACAGCGACAGCTCTTATGATTTTAATAACAGGTATGTATAATGTTATAC
The DNA here is from genome assembly GCF_022663885.1 of Bacillus cereus group sp. BfR-BA-01330. Lineage (NCBI taxonomy): Bacteria > Bacillati > Bacillota > Bacilli > Caryophanales > Bacillaceae > Bacillus > Bacillus cereus group sp. BfR-BA-01330. Next base: position 399,591 of record NZ_JAKUGK010000004.1, on the reverse strand, counting down.
CTGAAGGGAAAACCGCTATTGTACAAAATATAGGAAATGTGGAAGCTGGTCCAATTTATACACAACAAGCAGTTGAAACTGTGATAACAGGGTTTGGTCCAATATTTATTTCAATTGCGATTTTCTTTTTTGCATTTACAACGTTACTCGCTTATTACTATATCGCTGAAACGACACTTACTTATTTAGATCGTCAATTGAAGTATGGCTGGTTAAAACCAGTTTTAAAATTTGGATTTTTAATTATGGTTTACATCGGTAGTGTTGAATCAGCGTCGCTTTTATGGAATCTCGGAGATTTAGGAATCGGTAGTATGGCATGGTTAAACTTAATCGCGATTCTATTATTAAGTAAAATCGCATTAAAAGTGTTAAAAGACTATGAAAGGCAGAAAAAAGAAGGGAAAGATCCAGTATTTAATCCTAAAAATGTGGGGATTGAAGGATTAACATTTTGGGAAGAAAGAAGTAAAGAGGTTGAAAGAAAAAGTTCTAGAGAAAAAGTTATTGTAGATGATAATTTAAAATTATAACGTAAATTAACTGAAAATTCTTAATTTAAAAGAAGGTATATTGCCTCCATTTCATCACATACTACAATAGGTATGGATAATATGACTGGAGGGAATAAGATGGAACATGAGCAACATAGTTCGATAAATGATATTCTACATCATTATAAAGAAGGTATAGGTAGTTTTACAAATCAAATTCCTGAAATCGCTGAGACATATAATGCGTTCACGCAAGCTTGTTTTCAAGAGGGTGCTTTAACAAAAAGAGAAAAGCAACTTATTGCATTAGGAATTAGTTTAGCAACGCAAGATGAGTATTGTACAATTTATCATACAAAAGGTTGTCTTGATCAAGGATGTTCAGATAAAGAGATTCTGGAAGCATGTGGTGTTTCAGCAGCATTTGCTGGCGGAGCTGCGATGAGTCAAGCGGTAACTTTAGTGCAAGAGTGTTTAACAGAACTGAAAAATCAAAAGCATTGAATAAAAAAACGTTTTAAACTTTATGTTTAAAACGTTTTTTATTTGAAATTAAATTTGTATTCAATTTAATATTCTATATCTTCATAAATAGATTTTTCTACATCAGGAAGAACTGTGTATATACTCTTACCGATTAACGCTTCTAATTCTTTCTTAATCGCATAAAACCCTTTCCAATGTAAAGATGTATGAGATGTTGTACCATGACGCAAACCAACAGAAATTAATCTTCTTTCCAGCGTAGTAAAGCCACCCGCATCAGCAAGAGCGTCACAAAGAGTAATTACTTTATTGTATAAGTCGTAGTTACAATGTTCATTTAATATTTCAACTAACCGGCTTCTCATATGGTCAGGAACGAGACTCCATTCCGCTGCGATATCTATATGTTCATTTTTGCATGGGAATGAGTGTGTCACACAAATAACAGCGTTTCCTGTATACCCTAAATCATTCATATACATATAACCATCATAGGAATGAATGACCGATTTGGTAAAACCTTTGTATCTTCCGATATCATGCAAAAGGGCAGCGTTATATGCTATGTCAGCATCTAGGTTATACCCATTTTTAATAAGTTCTATAATTATGTTTTCAGTTGCATGAGCAACATGTAGTGAATGTTCAAACCAAGGGCCCGGGTTTTGTTCATATGCCCATTCGAGTAATTCTTTTGCGTACGTTCTATCTAATATATATTTCATATCGTTATCCTTTCACAAAAAATCATATCTTTCTATAAATTCATCTTATTATTTCATTATTCCTTCTTTAAAAATTGTTACAATGAAACAAAAGGGGGAAAAGTAATGCGAAATTTAGTAATTGAAGAAATAAAGCAACTAGAAAATGATATGGAAGAACTTTCGAAACTTTTGAAAATGGTTGTAAATGATGGGGCATCAATTGGTTTTTTGCCTCCACTGGAACAAAAAGACGCAACAAAGTATTGGCAAACAGTATTAGCGCCAGAAGTGATATTGTATGTGGCTAAAATAAACAACGAAGTAGCAGGGAGTATTCAATTACAATTAGTTACTAAGCCTAACGGAATTCATAGAGCCGAGATTTGCAAATTAATGACTCATCCAAACTTTAGACGTAACGGTATTGGACGATCGCTTATGCAAAAAGCAGAGGAACGAGCAAAGCAAGAAAACAGGTCTCTTTTAGTATTAGATACTAGAGAAGGAGATCCTTCCAATAAACTGTACAAATCACTAGACTACCAAGAAGTTGGAACAATACCAGGGTATGCAATTTCTCCGAATGGTAAGTTAGATGCTACGGTTATTTATTATAAAAACATTTAAGGTATAATCAAACGGGGAGAGTGCTTAATTATTAGTAAGTGAATAATAAACAACTATTTTTAACACAGTCTATATTTTTCTGGCGGTGTTAAAATAGTTAATTATAATCTAATTAACGCACTAAATGAATTTGAGAAATTTTTTAGAGGGTTCTTTTAGTAATGATTCTCGTCTTATAATAAATGTAGAGAAGATGACTAGCCAACTATAGTTATTTTCGCTTTATTATCGGAAGGGGATGAAAGTATGAAAAAGAATAGTTTACAAAAGATGAAGAAAGTTATTTTAAGTGGTGGCGTATTACTTACGGGATTATTAACATTTGGATTTTCAGAAAAGGCTTCAGCTCATGGATATGTAGAATCACCAGCGAGCCGATCTTATTTATGTAAGCAAGGGGTAAATGTAAATTGTGGACCGATTCAATATGAACCACAAAGCGTAGAAGGGATAGGTGGATTTCCGCAACTAGGACCTTCTGATGGACAAATTGCAGGGGCTGGTCATTTTCCCGCTTTAGATGTTCAAACTGTAGATAGGTGGAAGAAAGTTACGTTAAATGGCGGGACGAATACATTCAAGTGGAAACTAACGGCTCCTCATAGTACAAAAGAGTGGAAATATTATATTACGAAAAAAGGTTGGAATCCAAATAAACCTTTAACGCGATCGGATTTAGATTTAGTGCCATTCTATGTGAAAAATGACGGTGGAGCTAGACCAGGGACGACAGTAACGCACGAAGCAAATGTACCAACTGACCGTAGTGGATACCATCTTATTTTAGCTGTTTGGGAAATTGCAGACACTGGAAATGCGTTTTATCAAGTTATAGATGTAAACCTTTTGAATAATGGCTTATCCTCAAATTTCGCTTTTAACAATGTAGTGCAAGCTCCTACACTATTTTAATTGAAACATACATTTCGATCATCTAATTCATTTTAGATGATTTTTTTTATGAAAATGATGAAAAATATAGAAGAAAGTGCAATTATTTATAAAAAAATATGCTTTAAATATTGTCATATTTGCTTCTTTAAGATATCCTTTTCATGAAGAGGTGGAAAACATGGAAAAAGTACTAGTTTTCGGGCATAAAAACCCAGATACAGATGCAATTTGTTCTGCAATTGCTTATGCAGAATTGAAAAAAGAATTAGGAATGAATGCTGAGCCTGTACGTTTAGGCGAAATCAGCGGTGAAACTCAATTTGCGTTAGACTATTTTAAAGTAGAAGGACCGCGTTTTGTTGAGACAGTAGCAAGCGAAGTGGACAACGTTATTTTAGTTGACCATAACGAGCGTCAACAAAGTGCTAACGATATCGAATCAGTTCGTGTGTTAGAAGTTATTGACCATCACCGTATTGCTAACTTTGAAACAAGCGATCCTATATACTATCGTTGTGAGCCAGTTGGCTGTACAGCTACAATCTTAAACAAAATGTACAAAGAAAATGGCGTAACAATTCGTAAAGAAGTTGCAGGTTTAATGTTATCTGCAATCATTTCAGATTCTTTACTATTCAAATCTCCAACTTGCACAGAACAAGACGTAGCAGCTGCTCGTGAATTAGCGCAAATCGCTGGTGTAGATGCAGATAACTACGGCTTAGAAATGTTAAAAGCTGGTGCTGACTTAAGCGGAAAAACAATGGAGCAATTAATCTCTCTTGACGCTAAAGAATTCCAAATGGGTAATGCGAAAGTTGAAATCGCACAAGTAAACGCTGTTGATACAAACGACGTTCTTGTACACCAAGCGGAACTTGAAAAAGTAATCTCTGCAGTAGTAGAAGAAAAAGGTTTAGACCTATTCTTATTCGTTGTAACTGATATCTTAACTAATGATTCTGTCGGTCTTGCGATCGGTAAAGCAGCAAACGTTGTTGAGAAAGCTTACAACGTATCACTAGAAAACAACACAGCTACTTTAAAAGGTGTTGTATCTCGTAAAAAACAAATCGTACCAGTATTAACAGAAGCATTCCAAGCTTAATCGTATTGCGTACAGATGAACAGTAAGGACAAGTAGTCAGATTGGCTACTTGTCCTTTTTTATCTCTAAAAAACAGAAAATTAAAAACGGGAGGATTGTGTATGTTTAATGATTTGGAGAGTAAATTACAGTCACTTTTAGAACGAAATATTACGTCGGTTTCAGAATTAGAGAGCTGGCTCTCGGAGGAGCTACGTTTAAACGCTGAAATACAGAAGTTGCGTTTGACTTTTTAGAAGAAAGGATATAAAGTACTGCAAGGGTCATTCTAAATTTGATTAACGAATTAAAATAAGGATAGCGTTAGCTATCCTTATAATCGTTTATTCGTAAGATTTTTTCTTGTTTATATAAAATGTAATTATAGCAGTAATGAAGAAAATAGGTATCGCATACACTTGCCCAACAAATAACTTCCAGCCGACATAATTATAGCCTTCAGATGCTGGGATGATAACGGAAATAACGCAAACAATAAAATAGACTAATAGTGCAGGGATAATATTTTTCATTTTTATGGACCTCCTTCCTAATTTAATTTATAAATCATAATATTTAAATTTAATTATAAAAATTTGAAGAAAAAAATGCAAAAATTTTTATGGTATTATAATATTTGCAATGAGAGTGATCCATAGTACATATATGGTAAAATGTGTAATTTAAACTTTTCAGAATTATTATATAGTATTTTGAGAGAAAAATGTACAAAATAATGAATTTTATTTACCAAAGTAAAGGGAGTAGAAATATATATGAAAAGGATATGTATAATTCCATGTGGAAAAAAGAAAATTTGGGATAAACATTCAGACTACGGACCGATGGAAGCAAAAGATGTGTATATTAGTCCGTTCGGAAAAGCATGTCAGGCGTACGCAACTATGTTTTTCGAAAACTGGGTTATATTATCGGCGAAACATGGATTTTTAAGACCAAATGATATTGTATTAGAAAACTATGATCTTGCATTTGATTCAAAAAGCGATGAGGTAATAAATATAGAGCAATTACAAAAACAGATGGTAGATAAAAGTTTATTACAGTTTGACGAAATCGTCTTACTAGCAGGGAAGAAGCATAAAAAAGTAGTGACAAAGTTATATCCAGAAGAAATGATTACATATCCGCTAGAGGGGTGTAAAGGGATTGGATATATGTTGCAGAGGTTGAAAGAAGCTGTGAAGGAAGGGGAGGAAATATAGGTGTAGTTTCAGTGATTTTAAACTCTATTTATTTAGGGAGCTGAAAAGTAAAATAGAGTTTTTAGGCATCGCCGAAAGGGTGATGCTTTTTTTTGTTCGTGTCGTCATTCATGTAAAAGTAATTTAGAGAATAAATCATTCGATTTATGAAGCGATAGCTTTTTTATATCGATAACAAATTGCTTCACTTCTAGAAAATGTAGGACATATGGGTACAGTTAAGATTGTAAGTGGGAATAGCAATAAGACAAGTTTTGAATAGGATATTAAGAAAGGAGATGTTGATAAATAATGGCCAGATATAGTTTGCACGGAGGACACAATAGTATTGTTCAAGGTGCTAATTTTGGGAATCGGAAAGAACACGTTTTAGATAGGCAAGTTAAAGATGCTGTGGCGGCTAAGTTAAGATCCCTAGGACACACGGTTTATGACGATACGGACGAGGTAGGGGCAACTCAATCACAAAATTTAAATAATATCATTCGGAATAGCAATTCCCATGCTGTGGATTTAGTTATTTCTTTTCATCTTAATGCAAGTGATGGAAATGGACAGGGTGTTGAGGTTTTGTATTATGATCAGAAAGATTTGGCGGCTAAAATCTCAGCTCAACTAGCAAAAGATATTGGATGGCGTGATCGAGGTGCGAAACAGCGTACAGATTTAGCGGTATTAAATGGGACGAAAGCACCTGCTATTCTTATAGAATTAGGATTTATTGACAATGAATCTGATATGGCAAAATGGAATGTTGATAAAATCGCTAATTCTGTTGTATTTGCTCTTACAGGACAAACTGGAGGAGGTGCAGCGGATTTGCTCAAAGTAAAAACTGGTGGTGTAGCATTTAGTAATTTACAAGCTTTGGCTCAAGCTATGGTAGATGCGGGTATTGATGGACAAATTGTCGTTCAGAAAGATGGCATTGGTTATGCTATAACGAATGGCTATCCGTCTGGAAATATCGATAAATTTACAGCTTGGTTAGATGCACGAAAATGGTACTATGAGTACGTGAGATAAAATGAAAATTAGTTTGATTAAAAACTAAAAATTGTCTTATATTTAGTTAACAAGTATATTAAGTAACTAATAATTATGTAACTATAAAAATATGGACAATGTATATGTAAATTAGTACACAAAACCACCTGTCAGAAAGGTGGTTTTATTTATCAAGCTATTTGTGGGTAGTAAAATTCTCACCTCAAAATTCGGATGAAGCTAAGAAATTAGGTGGGAATTCCACTGCTCGTAGCCTCCTACTAATTATCGTTTCACTTTATATAGTTTAGAGTTTTGTAAACCTTTACTTATTCAACCCGTAATAATATTTTGTTTTCTCAATACATAAGCCGAATTTTAAATTATTACCCAATAATATAATACCTCTCATACTATTTATTAGTTGATAATAGCAAAAAAACAAGCTTTGAATATAATAATGAAAAAGGAGATGTTAAATAATGGGTTATATTGTAGATATTTCGAAATGGAATGGCGACATTAACTGGGATATCGCAGCACCACAATTAGATTTTGTAATTGCACGTGTGCAAGATGGTTCAAATTATGTAGATCCTTTATATAAAAATTATGTACAAGCAATGAAAGCAAGAAATATTCCGTTTGGTAATTATGCGTTCTGTCGTTTCGTTTCAGTAGAGGATGCACGGATAGAAGCAAGAGACTTTTGGAACCGTGGTGATAAAAATGCAACAGTTTGGGTAGCTGACGTAGAAGTAAGAACAATGAACGATATGAGAGCAGGTACACAAGCTTTTATTGATGAATTACGCAGATTAGGAGCTAAGAAGGCTGGTTTATATATTGCTCATCATATGTATGCTCCATTTGGAATGGCAAATGTCAATTCTGATTTTGTATGGATTCCTCGTTATGGTGGTAACAAACCGGCATATCCATGTGATATTTGGCAATACACAGAAACAGGCAATGTGGCTGGTATCGGCAAATGTGATTTAAATAAGCTGATTGGAAATAAGCCGTTAGCTTGGTTTACAAATCAAATTGTTGAGCCGATAAAAAAACAAGAAGGGGTTGGAATTATAGTGAATAAATATAACAAAGTAGTTACTTATGAATTTGGTGTAAATTTAATTCCTGACATGATTCAAATGATGGATAAGCTTGGATATACTTCTAAAATAATATCTCGTGGAGATAATCAAGGGCTTGTGTATTTCGAAACAGATTATCGTCAAGGGAACGAACTGGACAAAGTAACTGCTTGGTTAGATACGAAAGGAATTAAATATTTTTATACAAAAGAGTAGTTTGCTAAATAAAAAGCCGTCATGTGACGGTTTTTTATTTTTATGTAATCTTTTAACTCTACTTATAATATGGAGAAAATAGACTAATAAACAAGCCTTTGTATACTTTTAAACATAGAATATGATGAATTCTATTAAGGAGGAAGCAAATTCATGGGGAATACTTGTCATTGTGGGCATTCCCGAAATTGTAATACATTTTGGGATAATTTAATGTTTGGGAGATGTAGATGTAAACGCAATGATTTTCACGAATGTTGTTGCAAAGAGAAACCGAAATGTGAGTGTGAAAAATGTCATTGTAAAACAAAACCGAAATGCCATTGTATTCATGAAGAGGAAGGGTATTAATAATAAAAAAGAGTACGATACGTACTCTTTTTTTGGGTGATTATATTTCATCTTGAACAGATTTCTTTACAATTACCCATGTGTCTTTCTTTTTAACCGTTATAGCTACATTAGTTCCATTAGATTCCTTATAAAAGATATATCCATTGTTTGAGTTTACATATGTTACTGGTTCGCCTATGCAATCTCGCGAGCAGGATTTGTTGACCAGTTCAATTAGGGATAGTTCACTTGGATCGGTTTTGCTTGCTTCTATAACAGCATCAAGGCTTGTTTTTCGATAACCTTGCAAGTTTATATGAAAAATCTGCTCTATTTCTCCTGTAATGCTAGTGTTCATTACTTCTACTGAATTCTTTTTTTCTTGAAGAAAGCCGTTTTCATAAAGTAATTTTGTATAGCCAATCCATGCTATTAACACTAGCATGAAAAACATACCCGTCATTTTAAGTATTCGAAGTCGTTTGCTTATAATTGTTTCTGAGTATTTCATTCACTCTAATCCTCCAATGTTTTTAATTTAAAATATGCTTGGATACATACTTTTAGAAGAGGATGAAAGTTAATGAGTTTTCAATAAAAAAGAAAACATCCAGAGTTAGATGCTTTCTTTTTTTGTATTTTTGGCTATCTGTTCGTTACTTGTTTCATAAGTGGTCTTATTTCTTTAACTGGTGGTTTCTTATCATAGGCATCAACGTAAGAAAAGTAGTAGTTTAAGTTTCTTAGAAGACCTTTTCCTATTTTTGCACTTAAGAAAGGAAATACTTGTCCGGTATAATCATCGAGAGATTTACAGTAATATTTTTCATCTAAATATATACTGTATTTACATGTTAGTTCTACTAAAGGATTCCCTTCATCATCAAATACTTCTTTAGAATCAATAATATCTATTAGTGCAAATTTTTCATTTAAGTAAACTTTCTTTTTTTTCTCGTGTTTATTTGTAAGTATAAAAACGAGACCAATCGCGTTAATCAAACTATTTCCTCCTATAAAAAACGGATATTAATAAAATATATCGATATAAGCTAAATGTAAAGAGGAGAGGTGAAATATCATGGAGAGAAAACTAAATAAGCCGATTTATGTTTGGAAACCGACTTATTTTTATCAAGTATTACTTAGTAGTAATACCTACTCTGATTAAAGTTTCACTTTATTGAAATACTTGCGGGAATTGTTTTACGATTGCGTTTGTTATCATGTCGGCCATTTCTAATGCTTCTTTTTCAATTTTATCGTAAAGTTTTACTCCTGCTTCATAATCTTTATTTAGGAAGGCAAGTGCTTCTGCTTTCGTTAGTGCTAAATGTTCATAAAACATTTTTCTAAATTCTTCTTTATCTATATATGGGTTGATACTGTTAAGAAATTCAATAATTTCATCACCATTAGCGTACCATTTTTTCTCTATAGCGGCCGCTGCATTTTGATTACCAGCTTTTGCGGCTTTAACAAGATCCGCTGCAATTACTAAGTGATCTTTAATTAATGCACTATATTTTTTCACTGCATCCTCACCGTAAAATGGTTCAAGTGATAGTCCCATATGTGTTGCGTTTTGTAGAAGTCGTCCAACAGTAACGTTAACATCTGGTAAATTAAATACAATACTTATAATAGCAAATCTCGTCCAAGCGACGTGTTGTTCCCATAAAGAACGCATATACCCTTTTAAAAAATTCTCGTTTTTACTAATTCGGTAGTTACGTACGGATAAATCATAGTTTACATAAGGGTTATGGTAGGGGGAGTAATACGATTGCAAATAAGAATACATAAATAGTAACACTCCTTTGAACATGTATAACTCAAAGTATGATAAATATTTATTTTTAGTTACGTGTCCTAGATTATTTTTAGGGAATTTGAAATGGAGAAATTCAACGAATGATGTTGTGGTATATATGAATAAAATGAATATAAAGTAAAAGAAGGTCTGCAAGGGAAGTTGCAGACCCTCAAAAGGGTATTGCCGAGATGTCGGACTCGACTACGTAATGTTATCATAAAATTCTTTTGAAAAAACCTGGTAAATGTGTCCAAATGAAATTGGTACCGTCATAAAGTCAAAGGGACCTGCTTCCCGCGGCAGGCCCCATTAACTAGATAATGTCGATGAGCAAAAACTCATCTGGAGTACTTTTATAGTAACAAGTAAAATGTATTTTGTGTATTGAGAAAGAAGAATTGCATAATTATATGTGAACAATTTAACTCCCAACAATTCATGATTATCATGAATTGTTGGGAGTTAAATATAGTTATAAAATGGAGAAAAGACTTGGAAGTGGGATTGAAGTGCACAGAAGTATGTAATCATGAAAAAGACCTGCTAATATAAGCAGGTCAACTTAAGGGGTTTATCCAACAGATTATTATATATGGTAACAACTGAATTGTAGTAAGTCTATACATTTAATATTGAGAAAAATTCTGTGAATGATATATTTTTTGCGCATATATTAACGTCTAAAAAGTTGAGAAAGAAAATTAAAAAGCTTTTTATAAGAGAATAATGGCTGATACTTATAGTATGATTCATATTTCCACGCATCATTATTAGAGAATTGGAGTTTTTGTGTTTTCGTTTTCGTTTTCGCTGTGATGGAACTCATATTACGATGCTTCATATAGTAACCTCCTGAATTTATATGTATACGATTAGTAGTATTCAAGAAAGGGAAATAAAATGAACATTTAAATTGAAACTCTTTCTTCTTGTGTACTGGATTTACGTTATAAATGTTGTAAAACATATAAAACACGGATGCTAATTCATATTAAATATAGAATAATGAAAAAACAATAAGCATTTATCCATCCCTTTCAAGTCGCATAAGTGATTGATATAATAGAAGTAGATGAAAGATAAAGAAAAGCAGGTGACTCTTTTTTGTTTACTAAAGCACAAGAACTTTTAGCGTCCTACTTTGGTTATTCTTCGTTTCGAAGAGGACAAGATGAAACAATTAAAAATGTACTAGATGGGAAAGATACAGTTTGTATTATGCCAACGGGTGGCGGTAAGTCAATTTGTTATCAAATTCCGGCATTAGTATTTGAAGGCACGACGTTGGTTATATCTCCTTTAATATCACTTATGAAGGATCAAGTAGATACATTGGTACAGAATGGCATTTCAGCTACATATATTAATAGTTCTATTTCTATTGCTGAAGCAAATCAGCGAATTCAATTAGCGAAACAAGGACATTACAAATTACTTTATGTCGCGCCTGAGCGTCTTGATTCGATGGAGTTTGTTGACCAACTTATCGATATGAAAATCCCTATGATTGCGATTGATGAAGCACACTGTATTTCACAGTGGGGACATGATTTCCGTCCAAGTTATTTACATATACATCGCATATTAGATTATCTTCCAGAAAAGCCGCTTGTATTAGCATTAACAGCAACAGCAACACCGCAAGTACGTGATGATATTTGTAATACACTTGAAATTAATCAAGAAAATACAATTATGACAACGTTTGAGCGTGAGAACTTATCGTTTTCTGTTATTAAAGGGCAAGATCGAAATGCATATTTGGCGGATTATATTCGTCAAAATCAAAAGGAATCCGGGATTATATATGCAGCTACTAGAAAAGTAGTCGATCAGTTATATGAAGATTTAATGAAGGCAGGAGTTTCTGTATCAAAATATCACGCTGGTATGAGTGATATTGATCGAAATGAGCAACAAGAACTCTTTTTACGAGATGAAGTAAGTGTAATGGTAGCAACATCTGCATTCGGGATGGGTATTGATAAATCGAATATTCGTTACGTAATTCATTATCAGCTTCCAAAAAATATGGAAAGTTACTATCAAGAAGCAGGACGTGCTGGTCGTGACGGATTAGATAGTACATGTATATTGTTATATTCTTCTCAAGATGTACAAGTACAGCGTTTTTTAATTGATCAATCAACTGGAGAATCACGTTTTTCAAATGAACTTGAAAAATTGCAAAATATGACCGATTACTGTCATACAGAACAATGTTTACAATCATTCATTTTGCAATACTTTGGAGAAGAACCGAAAGAAGATTGTGGACGCTGTGGTAATTGTACAGACAATCGCGAGAGCATCGATGTGACAAGGGAATCACAAATGGTTTTATCATGCATGATTAGAACGAACCAACGCTTTGGAAAGCAAATGATAGCGCAAGTATTAACTGGGTCGAAGAATAAGAAAGTTATTGAATTTAATTTTCATACTTTACCAACGTATGGGCTTTTATCGAACCGTAGTGTAAAAGAGGTCAGTGAGTTTATCGAGTTTTTAATTTCAGACGAGTTAATTGCAGTTGAACATGGCACTTATCCGACGTTAAAAGTAACTGAAAAAGGGAAAGAAGTATTACTTGGTAAAGAGAATGTTTTACGAAAAGAACGAGTAGAGACAAGACAAATTGTTCAAGACCATCCTTTATTTGAAGTGCTTCGTGAAGTACGTAAAGAAATTGCACAAGGAGAAGGTGTACCGCCGTTCGTTATTTTCTCTGACCAAACATTAAAAGATATGTGTGTGAAAATGCCGCAAAGTGATTCCGAATTGTTGACGGTAAAAGGTATCGGAGAACACAAACTTGTGAAATATGGTTCGCACTTCTTACAAGCAGTTCAGCATTTTATTGAGGAAAATCCAAATTATGCTGAAACGATTAAGACAGAAGTAGTTTCAGAGCGTAAAAAGTCAGGAAAAGCGTCCGCAAATTCTCATTTAGAAACGTATGAAATGTATAAACAAGGTATTGATTTGAATGAGATTGCAAAAGAACGTAACTTATCAAGACAAACAATTGAAAACCATTTAATTCGCTGCTATGAGGATGGAATGGAAGTAGATTGGCAAAGCTTTGTTCCAGCAGAGTATGAATCTCTTATTGAAACTGCCGTTCAAAATGCAGAGGGTGGGCTGAAATCTATTAAAGAACAGCTTCCGAATGAAGTGAGTTATTTTATGATTCGTGCTTATTTACAAATAAGAAAGTAGAGACATATAAAGGGGATAAGAATTTATGTATCATGTGTTCGTTTATGGCACATTAAGAAGAGGACAAACGAATGCTCATTATATGCAAGGTGCAACATGCATCGCAGACAGAGCTTGGACATATGGGAAATTATTTGATACGAATGAAGGATATCCGGCCATGACTTATTCGATTGAAGAACAGGTGTATGGAGAAGTTTATGTAGTAAATGATGAGATATTGTGTAAGTTAGATGAACTAGAAGAATATACAGGTAATGCGGAGACTGATTTATATGATCGAATCACGCAAACAGTATATGTTGCTGATAGGGAAATTGAGGCATATGTGTATATCGCTCAGAATAAAAAGATGTTAAAGAAAGTGATAGACTCTGGTGACTGGCTTATGTATCAAAAAATATAATAAGGTAGTTTTAAAAATTGGAAAGCAGATAATGACGAATTCATTATCTGCTTTTTATTGTGTGAATAATTGTCGTTCTCTTTTTATTCTTATAGTTCTTAGTACGATTCCAATTCCGAGAAATAAAACAGTAGCAGCGACCCCGCTAGTAGGATTTAACCAAAAATCACTACTGTTTGTAAGAGTAATAATCCCTGTTATTGTAGCTAAAACAGTAGGAACAGCATCCTCGATTGCATGCATGATAACACATGGCCAGACTGATTTTGTAAGTCTATATATTTCAACATACATAATTGACCAACAAACCATAAGGATACAGCCAGATAGAAGCATATTTAATCTTGAGATAGATTCAAAATATTCATTTGAAGAGCCTCCTTTACTTTTATTTATCCTACTATTTGTGGGCAGTAAAACGCCCATTGATTAAAGTCTTTAATTTTTACAATATTTGTTAATAGATAAATTAAATAGGAGACAAATAGAAAGTAGTATCTTTTGTATGCATCACTATACTATATGTGTATTTGTGTGATTTTGATGTTGCATATTCTTTTTAAATTAGAAAGATGAAAAGTAAGTTTTTTCGGAAAATTTAAACGGAAACTATTGACTTTATGATTGGGTTTTTAATACAATGATACTTCGACTGAAAAATTAGAACGGACAGGAGGGAATCGTCGAAATGAGCAACATATTTGAAGATGAGTTACAAAAAATGAAGGATACTTTACATACGATGGATGAGCAATTGGATAAGCTTGAAAAAACCCCGGTTTATTATGGAGAAGATTTTAAAGAGCAAATTCTTGAAAGTATGAGGGAGTCTAATAGACAAAACTTACGTATTGGTGTGCAAGAGCCGTACTTTGGAAGGTTAGATTTTCAGGAAGATGGAAAAGAAGAAGTTATGCCGATTTATATCGGAAAAGTAGGGGTTTCGGATATGGACACGATGAAGCCAATCATTATTGATTGGCGGGCGCCTGTCGCAAGTATGTTTTATTCATTTACCGGTGGAGAAGAATTAGCATTTTATCAATCACCAGATGGGTTAGTAGAAGGTGATGTGTATTTAAAACGAAACATTTCCATTCGAAAAAGAGAACTTGAACGTGTTGTTGATACATATGTAAAAGGAAATGAAGATGTATCGCATGCCGATGATTTTCTTCTATATCGATTAGGTGAGAATAAAGATAATAAGCTAAAGGATATTGTTTCAACGATTCAATCGGAACAAAATGATATTATTCGAGCGGAAAGAAATTTACCATTACTTATTCAAGGGGTTGCAGGGAGCGGAAAGACAACAATTGCTTTACATCGCCTTGCTTTTTTAATTTATGAATATCGTGAACAACTAGAAGCAGAAAGAATGATCGTATTTGCGCCGAATAGTCTGTTTTTAGACTATATTTCGAGTGTACTTCCTGAATTAGGTGTAGGGAATATTAGTCAAACAACGTTTCCGGATTGGGCATTACGTACGTTAGATGATTCAGTGAAACTAAAGCAGACAGAAGAAAAATTGAAAGAAGCATTTTCAATTAATCGTGATGAAAAGAAGGTAATGCTAGGTAAATTAAAGGGTACGTTGGAATTTAAGACGTTTATTGAAGAGAGAATGATCCAATTTGAAAATGAGTTAGTTCCGACAAAAGATTTTGAGGCGTGGGATAGAGCGATTATTCCAGTAGAAGATATTAAAAAATGGATGCAAGTTGAATATAAACATTATCCTTTACAGAAAAGAAGAGAACGATTAGTAGGACGAATGAAGCGCTGGATTGAAATTGAACTTAAAAAATTCGGGGAAACAAACGAGAAAAAATTACTTAAAAAAGAAGCGACTAAGAGACTGAACGCATATATGAAGTTTTGGCCGAAAATGAGTGCTCTTTCACTGTATAGTTCAATAGTAAAAAGTAAAGAAATACTTGAGGTATTACCTGAAGAACTTGTTAAAGAAACAGAAAAGAGTTGTCGTAAAAAAGAAGTGTATGTAGAAGATTTACCAGCTTTAATATACATACATCATCGTATAACAGGGATTGAAATCGGGCAGAAGTTTCATCACGTTGTTATTGATGAAGCGCAAGATTTTTCGCCTTTCCAAGTTTATGTATTAAAAGAAATTACATTAGGTAATTCTTTCACTATATTAGGTGATTTATCGCAAGCGATTTATGATTACCAAGGAATTGAAGATTGGAATGCTTTTAAGGAAGTATTCCAAGAAACCGGTTATTATGAATTGACAAGAAGTTATCGTTCTACAAAAGAAATTATTGAATTTGCAAATGAAATAATTAAAAATGCAGAAATCCCAGTAGGACTCGCAACACCAGTCTTCCGCAGTGGAGAAGATGTGAAAGTAATTCATGCGGAAAATCAATTTACTGAAATTGTGAAGACGGTAAAACATTTGCAAAATGCAGATGTGAAAACAATTGCGGTAATCGGAAGAACAGAAGATGAATGCCGTGATATATATGTGGAATTAACAAATGCAGGATTAACGGTAAACGTAATTGAAGCAAACCAAAGTAAATATGAAGGTGGTATATCAGTAGTACCTGTCTATTTAGCGAAAGGTTTAGAATTTGATGCGGTGCTTTTAATTGATGTGGATGAAGAACATTACAAAGACACAAAACATGATGCAAAGTTACTATATGTTGGATGTACGAGATCACTTCATGACCTATGGATTTTCCATAGTGGGGAAGCGTCACCTTTAATTAAAGGATTAAAATAAAGTGAAACTATAATCAGTGGGGAGTTTTACTGCAAGCTAATGTGGGATAAATATAAAAAGAGGATTTTCTAGTACTGTATGAAAATCCTCTTTTTTATATTAAAATGGTAGACGTGTAAAATGACAATAAAGTTATTTAATTTTCGATATAAGATACTTCACTGTACTTAAAAATATAACAATAAAGTCGTTTCTGTAGTGCTTTAAGAAAAAAATGTACTTTTTAATAGACTACATGCTGCTAATTTAAGTCTTTAATTTATAGCTGTAGAAATAAATAATAATGAATAAAGATAATGATTAATATATAATTTAATGAGAACAAATGTACATTTATTTTTAAATGTGAGTTCTAAAAAATAAAAGCCTTTTCTCAATATCGAGAAAGTAGGTTCTTTAGCATACACTTTATTTTTCACATTCACAATCATCTAAATAATATACAACAAATATTTCCCGATCTTCGTCTATTTCTGATGCACATCTTTTTAATGGTCTCGCCTGTAGAGAAGGATTAAAAATTAAAAGATGAGGTAGTAAGTCAGAAGTACTTTCTTTCTCAAGAACATGAAGCACCTCTCTTTGCGATGGTTCATCTTCATATTTTCGGTATTCAACACATCTAAAGTTGTATTTCTTTGATTGAGTTAGGTAAGTTGTTTCTTCCTTCAACTTTTTAAGTTTAATTCTCACTACATCATCAACCCAAGAGCCTATATTCTCGTAAACTACACCATTACTTACAATGTAATCAGTTATTAATCTCGCAGATATCTCTTCATTTTTTAAGTTTTTACGTGAAAATAATACTTCTTTCGTTTCAGTAATATATTCGATGGTATTCATTTTTGCATTAGCCTCCTTCACTTAGTTTAAAATTAGCTTATACTATAAATAAGACAGATTTTGTCATATTTTATGAAAAAGGTGATTAAATGTCTAAAACTAAACGCATTATTAGAATCATGCTGGCATTAAACAATAATAATTCCATTACTGCAAAGGAACTTGCTAAATCCGAAGGAGTCTCAGAGAGAACAATCCTCCGAGATATACAGGAGCTAAGTGAAATTTACTTTCCAGTCTATTCAGAAAGAGGTAGAAATGGAGGGTTTAGTACACTAAAAAATAAAATGATTCCTCCTATTTGGTTTAGTGAGGATGAAATAATAGCTTTATTTTTTGCAATAGATGCCATGCAATATGTTGGCGCCACTCCTTTTTCTACTTCATATAAAGTAATTCTAAATAAACTGTTCAATATGATTCCTCAGGAAACTTCCGATACAATTGAGAATACTAGAGACAAAATCTTGATGTGGCAACCAAATATTAAAGTAGATAAAACGGTGCTAAGAAACCTTTATGATGCATCTGTAGAAGAGAAAACTGTTAATATCTTATATGAAACAACTGAAGATGAAATCTATAGAGAGATAGAACCTATGGGCTTATACGTATATAACGGGTATTGGTATTGTCCCGCTTACTGTAGAATGAGAAGAGGCATAAGGCTTTTCAGGGTAGATCGAATAAAAAAAACAATTATTAATTCTGCTTCTCATTCCACTAATGTCCATTTGAATGTTAAAGAATGGCTGTATTCTGAGTGTGAATCTAATCTCATAAAGCTCGAAGTGAGTTTAAGCAAAGAGGGAAAAAGAAAAGCTGAGAGCATATCATGGTTAAGAGATAATATGGAATACAATTCAGATGGAACCGCGAAAATAACAAAGAATATTAACCCTTCAGAAGAGTGGTTTTATGTTGAACTACTTTGGAATATTGGACAAGAAGCAGAAATAATAGAACCTGATTTCATAAAAAATAAGCTTATTGAAAGGGCTAAATCAGTGATAACGAAATATAATAACTTTTAGCTTAATTTGCATTTAATTTTATACTACTAGAAAGGATCACTTCATAGATAATTGTTCCTTTATTCAACTAAAGGGTGCGATTGTGGCATAAAATAGATAAAAAATGATCAAACTTTATTTCAAATCCACAACGGATGATGGTCCTTTTAGCAACGAATTGTATCTATCTTCCTAAGTCTATTAAAACGCCATAATCCTCTACTCGTGGTTTAGAAAGTAGGGGATATTTTTTGTAAAAGATTTATCCTTTTTTATCAAAGCACTACACTACATTTAAATAATGTTCAATTTTAAACGAATAAAGCCATTAATATTAAATTTTGATAGCTATCATCCAATTTTACACCCTTTGCTTTTCTACCCTCTTCAAAGAAGCCTAGATTCTTATATAACTGGATTGCACCTAGATTATCTTCCATTACCTCAAGACAAACTTTTTCAATCTTACTGTTATTTTTAGCCCAATTGATTAACGTTTCTAGAAGAGCTCTTCCAATACCATAATTTCGATATTCAGGTAGTATGGTCATCGCAAAAGCCCCTTGATGACTAATTTTTTCTTTGTTTCCGTTCTTAAAATCTATTGCACCGACTAACTTACCATCAACTTCAGCAATAAACTGTACATAATTTGGATTTTCATGATAAGCTTTTAACGTTTTTTGAATAGCATCGATACGTACCTTTTTTACATCCTCAACCGTACTTAGCATGTATGGAGCGTTTATTAAAGCTTTTGAAGCAGAATCTAGTATTCTTTCTGCATCCTGTTCTTTAGCTTCTCTAATTATTACTGTTTTTCCATCCTTAGATTTATAAGTAAAAACATTAGTTGATAAGATACTACACACACCCTTTCGGAATATAATTAATTAAAATTTTCAACTGTTTCGCGATTCTTAAGTAAGAAAAAGTCGTATCACCTTTTTCTGCAATCGTTCTGCTTCAACTTAATAATGATTATTTCAAATATTTCTAATTTTTACAAGGGTTCATTCCATTATATAGTCCGATTGTTGAATAACATGACTGGCGTTTTTCAAACAATTTTATTATGTTTTAAACAACTTTATTATCTCTGTACAAGATGAATTAACGACTTGAGCTGTTGTGTAAATAATATACAATGACCATTTCTAATTCCTTAGTTTGTTCTTTTTCCCATATACGAACAGCATCTACTGGAATTTGTGTATGTTTTAACCAATCTAGAATTAAGTGTAGTTGTTCTTGTATTTGACCAATGTTTTGCTCCTTTATGTTCTTATTCTGAATTCTATTAGTTAATTGAAACATATAGGGAAGTTTTTCTATACATTCGCTTAAATCTCCGCAATAACCTGAAGGGAATTCATGTGTACCAAATTCTAAAGTATGGATGTAATTAGAAACTAGGTATATCATGGCTTCTTGTTCGGTATCACCACCTAATTCAATCGCTTTTCGAAGGGATTTTTCTAAATCGTCTTCTTTATTGCTAGAGTCCATATAAATTCCTATCCATCTAAAAGGCCTTGAATCAAATGGGGTGTTTTCTGTCCATCTATATAGAATGTCAATTAGAAAACTATTTAGTGAGAAAGTTAACACCTCATCTTTTTCGTTTGATGCATCTAAAATAGTAAACAGTGAAATGGCAAACTCCTCTTGATCTTTTGATTCCCATTTCTTTGCATTTGAAATAAATGTCTCTAAATGTTTATAAGCTAATTTTCGAAGTCCCGCTTCGCGATGCTGACAGTAACAAATAAAATCATGCCAATGCTCATTTGTATTCATATGTATAATAATAGTTTGTAATGTAGTGAGAGGTTTATCCATTATAAGTCCCCAATCTATTAAGAACGTGTTGAAAATTTAGTGTTATTATATCATTACATAAATTAAAAAGGGAGAGTTACTATGATTACAAAAGTAATTGGGAAATCGCAAAAATAATTGGAAAAATTAATGAAGATTCCCTTATAGAAGAGGGATTTATTCATTGTTCATTAGTAGATCAAGCTTTAAGAGTTGCAGAAAAATATTTCAAGCATGAAGAAGATGTTTTATTACTTACAATTGATCCAGCCCTATTAAAAGCAGAAGTAAAATATGAACTTGCTTCAAACGGTCAAGAATATCCGCATGTTTACGGAGTAATTAATGTTGAGGCGATTGTAGAGGTTGTTCCATTTTCTAAAGAAAACGGGGAATTTATATTACTTAAATCAGTTCGACTTTAGTAATAGGCGATGGAGTTCGCTATAATTGCTATATATAGCTAATGAATCCTATTGATAAACGAGATTTTTTGTTTATCAGTAGGATTTTTAATTTTATTCGAACAGACTTAAAAAGAGCACATTTGAATTGTGCTCTTTAAGAGAAAAGTGAATTAGGGTTTTTACTTCTAGATAATGTATGAGTGATTCATCATAATGTGACGATGAATCACAAAAGAGCAGTTAGAGTGGGAAGAATTTAAGATGGATTTTATTGGTCACGGGATCCAATCGATTGGTAATGAAGCAGTTCTAACAGGACTCATTATAGACTTTGAAGATGAAACGTAAAAAAAATTATTATGTTTATCTGAATGTTGAGGGAATACAAGAGTTTTATTTATCTAATTTTTAGAAAAAATAGACTATAATATTGATAAATGGTATAATTTCCTTGTTATTGGAATTAAAATGAAAATATTAGAAGAAAAAGGATTGGGCTGGTTTTAATGGGGGATTCTGATCACAAAGAAACAAAGGCAATATTAAAGTTATGGTTTATTTATATACCACTTGCATTTGGAGAGTTTGTCTTTTCGAATATCATAGATTATTTAAAAAAATAAAGATTTTGCATTTGAAAAACAATTAACCTAATTTAATTGTTTTTTTATTTTTCTCTAATAAACCAAACAAAAATAAAGATTTTGAACAAGATGAAGTTTATGAAGGAAATAACGTTGATTAGGTGCTGAAAACGAGAATCATTCAAGCATGGTAATTCGCCATTTTTATAGCTTCCTATAGTGAAATGTTATGTTCACATCATATGTATACGATATTTGTAACTTAATATAGCATTACTGGAACTTCAAAATTAGTAGTTAAGGTTGCTACCTTTTAGAGTGCTATAGATATATAACTTAGCTAAAAAAGCAAAAATCATATAATTTGCGCTTTTTATTATCCGTTTTTTGGTAAATGATTATAGTTTTTGTCACATTAATACTGTACGATACATAGTATAAAACACATACTGTATGACATATAGTAATGGAAATGAGGTGAGTGAATGGATACTTTATTAAACTCGTTAATTACTGAGTTAAGAAGAGGGACATTAACGTTAGCTGTTTTAAGTCAATTAAGAACGCCGCAGTACGGATATTCACTTGTCCAGTTATTGGAGCAATCAGGGATTACAATTGATCAAAGTACTTTATATCCGCTACTTCGCCGATTAGAAAAGCAGGAGTTAGTGACGAGTAGTTGGGATAAAACAGAGAGTAGACCTCGTAAGTATTATGTTTTAAGTGAATATGGATTAGAGATATTTTTACAATTGAAAAAGCAGTGGGTAAAGGATTCGAAAGAACTTTATAACTTATTAAAGGAGGAGGACGAAAATGAGTTTGATTGATATGTATGTCCATGAAGTTGCGAAGAGATTGCCTGAACAAAATCGTGAAGATATTACACTTGAACTACGGTCAACAATAGAGGATATGTTACCAGACGATTATAATGAGGAAGATGTGAAGAGCGTACTCGAAAAATTGGGAAGTCCAGTTTCATTGGCTAATGGGTACTTGGATAGACCAATGCATTTAATTGGACCACGTTATTTTGATGTATATACGACGCTATTAAAAATGATTATACCAATTGCAGCTGTTATTGCGCTCATTTCAATGGTTGCAGAAAATTTTATAGGCTATAATGGTGATCAAGCGGTATTAAATGTTATTTTACAATTGATAGGTAAAGGTATAGGGGAAATTTTTGAAGTGGGTCTCCATGTATTTTTCTGGTTGACACTTGTGTTTGTTATTTTAGAAAGAACAGATAAAGACAAAGGTATCGAGCCGTTGACGACAAGTTTTAAAAAATGGACACCAGATGATTTGAAAAACATCTCGTATATCCCAAAGAAAAAAGCAATCTCGAAGTTTGAAGTTTTTGGAGGTTTAATGTGGACGGCAGTTTGGACTACACTTTACTTTTATGCGAATCATCTTGTAGGCGTATATCATGGTACAGAAAACGGATTGAAGTTTGTCGCGCCAACGTTTAATCAAGATGTTTTGCTTCAATACTGGCCCCTAATTTTGGTTATGATCGTTTTCGAAGTAGCTATATCACTTTATAAGTTAGTACAGGGACAATGGACGAAAAGGTTGGCAATTGGAAATGCTATTCTTCAAGTAGTCGGAACAATCATATTCATTGTAATTGTAGTAAATCCACATTTATTAAACGAAGGATTCATTACGTATTTGGCAAATGCATTTACTACTTCCCCAGAGGAGTTTAAAACGTGGCTCATTGGGGGAGGAATTTTCTTCTACATGTTATCTGCTGCAATAAATATACTTGATGGTTTCCGAAAAGCTAGTATTCGTATGTAGATAAAAATCGGAAATTTCGATAAAATAAAACTATTGAAAAGATAGTGAAATAAGATGAACATGATGAAAGGAAGAAAACAATGATAAGGGAAGCAACGAAAAGAGATTTAGCATACATTTTAGATATTTATAACGATGCGATACTTTATACAACAGCTGTATATGCGTATAAACCTGTAACCCTTGAAAATAGAATAGATTGGTATGAACAAAAAAAGGCTGAAGGGTATCCAATTTTCGTATATGAATTAGATAATAAAGTAGTAGGATTTGCGACATTTGGACCATTTAGAGCTTGGCCTGCTTATAAATATTCAATTGAGCATTCGGTGTATGTTGATAAGGATTATAGAAAAAATGGGATTGGGACGTCTTTAATGAAAACATTAATCGAAATTGCAAAGGAAAGAGAGTATATGACCTTAATTGCTGGAATTGATGCAGAGAATGAGAAAAGTATTGCCTTGCATCAAAACTATGGATTTATTCATGCAGGAACAATAAAAAAAGCTGGTTATAAGTTTAATAAATGGCTAGATTTAGCTTTTTATCAGCTGGAACTTAACGGTCCTGAAAATCCTATAGAAGAATAAATATTTTTCGGTAGCAAGAAAAAATTCATGCTACCTTTTTCTTATTTTAATAGCTAATGAAAAGGTTTTTTACATTCAATGTTGAAATATTAGAAGTTAATATAACGATATAAAAAGAGGGATGGAAATGGAAACTGTTATAAATAAAATAAAAGAGGTACAATCTAATTATGTGGGAATGGCAATTTATTCTACAAAAGATAATCGGATAGTTGCTTCATATAATAATGAATTAAATATTCCGTTAGCATCAGCAGCAAAATTAGTCATTGGATTTGTAGTAACGCAAATGGTGAAGGAAAATAAACATAATTGGAATGATATACTTCATCACATTAAATTTAATCCGCATGAAGATAGTGGGCAGTTATATCCGCATTTACAAGGAAGAACTTCTTTAACACTTAGTCAAGCGGTAGAGGTAATGATTGCTTGTCATGATAGTTGCGTTGCACAGTCAGTTGTAATGCACTGTGGTGGATGGGATGCTGTGAAAATGTACGCACAAACGTACTTTTCAAAAATTTATATACAAGAGAATGCTAGAGATGAGAAAAATGTTGGAGAATTAAGGAAGTTCTTGCCCTTTTCATACAAACCTTTCAAGGTTATAAATCAGAACCAGAATTATGGGAACCAATTATTAGCGGCATGGTAAGACAGCAAGGAGAGTATGAAGAAATCCCATATTATCATTTAGCTCATATGACAGGTGGATTACTCACAGCTACAATAAATATTGGTATTATAGGAATGTTTAACGAATTTCCGCTTCTTTATGTGATGGGGGGAAAAGATTTACCGAATCGACGTGAAAATAAAGAGGTAGATGAAGCTTTTGCAATAGTTTTAAAGTACATATACAAAGAATATAGTGAAAGCATGCTAGGAGTGAGCGATTGAAAAGAAACTTAAAGACTTCAACAATCATTATTTTAATTTTAACGGTTATTGCTCTTGAAGTTGGAATCGCACTATATGATCACAATTTGTCATTAGATACAATTTACTTTGCAGCGATCCTTATTTGTATTGTATTGCTTTTTGGCACACGTGTTTCTGAAGAGAAAGAAAGTACATCGAAACGAGGACGAAGAAAAATAGCTGTTATATTTTGGCCATCTATTTTATTGTCTATCGCTTGTTTTGCAGTTATAAGTTACATAAGGGTAGGCTATGTCTCTGTACTAGGGATAATTAGCTTTTCATGCTTTGTTACATATGGTGGATTCGTTTTGATTAGTATTTTAAAGGGGAAAAATAAAATGTAGCTTACTAAGTTGAAAGGAAGCAATGTATATGAAACATATAGAGAACGGTACACGTATTGAAGGAGAATACATTAAAAATAAAGTTATTCAATATAATATGTCCATCTTAACAGATGAAGTAAAACAGCCGATGGAAGAAGTAAGCCTCGTAGTAAAAAATGAAGAAGGAAAAATATTTGGTGGTGTAACAGGTACGATGTATTTTTATCATCTTCATATCGACTTTTTATGGGTTGATAAATCAGTTCGTCATGACGGTTATGGTAGCCAACTTTTACATAAAATTGAAGAAATTGCGAAGGAAAAAGAGTGCAGATTAATATTGCTAGATTCATTTAGTTTTCAAGCGCCAGAATTTTATAAAAAGCACGGTTACAGGGAGTATGGTGTCGTTGAAGATCATCCGAAAGGTCATAGTCAGCACTTTTTTGAAAAGAGATTATAATAGTATTATGTATACTGGTTGATGGGAGAAAGCATATGTACACGTATAAATTGCAACAAGAACAACCAATCTGTGCAGAAAAAATAAAGAAGCTTTATGATTCTGTCGGTTGGTGGCCAGAAAGAAAAGAAGTCGATATTGAAAAAATGTTAAAGAATAGTATAGCCATTGGAGTATGGGAAGAAAATGAATTAGTTGGATTTGCTAGAGTCGTTTCTGATGGTGTTTTTCGAGCATACATTGAAGATGTTGTCGTACATGAGAGTGTAAGAAATAAAGGTATTGGAGAGAAAATGCTTACAATATTACTTCGAGAAATATCTCATATTGATATTGTTAGTCTATTTTGCGGTGAGAAGCTAATAAAGTTTTACGGTGAGCAGCAATTTCAAGCAACGAAGCAAATTGTGATGCATCGTAATCAAACAGGGAAAGAATAAGAGGTGCCAATTAAAATGAATGCAACAAGAGCGTACTGTTTATCGAAAAGAAAAGCGACAGAAGATTCTCCAGATGGCTGGAGTGCAACATGTATGAGGCTTAATAATAAAATATTTGCGATAGTAAATCATGAAGAAGGCGAAAAAGCTGCGATTACATTGAAGTGTGATCCAGAAGTCGCATTAAGAATAAGAGAAGATTATCCAGAAACAATTATTCCAGGGTATCATATGAATAAAAAACATTGGAATACCGTTTATATTCATAAGGGTATAGAGCAGGAGCAAATTAATAAAATGATTGATTGGTCGTATGATCTAGTACTACAATCATTTTCAAAGAAAAAGCAGCAGGAGTTAATGGATTAATATGTATTAGGAGTGTGTGTAATGAAAGATTCGATTAAAGATACGTATGATAAATTAGCGAGTACATATAAAGAAAATCTAGATTTTGCAAATCCATATAACAGTTATTATGAAAGACCGGCGATGATGGAGCTTATTCCAAGGGAACTAGAAGGAAAAAGAATATTAGATGCTGGATGTGCAGCTGGATGGTATACTTCTCAATTCATAGGAAGAGGAGCAAATGTTACAGCAATTGATGTAAGTCCTGAAATGGTAAAAGCAGCAAAAGAAAATATAGGAGAAGAAGCAACGTTCCTTTGTCATGATCTGCAAGAAACATTGCCATTTGAAGATAATACGTATGATGTGATTGTAAGTTCGTTAACTCTTCATTACTTAGAAAATTGGAATCAAGTATTTCAAGAATTTCGTCGTGTATTGAAGCAAGGTGGGGAACTTATTTATTCTATTCATCATCCTTTTATGGATTTCACAAAGTTTCCATGTAAAAATTATTTTGAAAAACAGTTATTAATAGATACTTGGGTTAAACCGAATATTACTATTGAAGTCAAGTTTTTTAGAAGATCATTACAAGACATACTAAATGAAACTACAAATTATTTTGTATTAGAAGAGATAGTAGAACCGAAGGCAATTGAAAAAATGAAAGAAGTAGACGAAAAATCATATTATTATCTAAATACGAATCCACATTTTCTTATCATTAAAGCAACTAATAAATAGCTAGTAAAATAACTTTGTTTTACTAGCTATTTACAGTTTTACATTACATATTAGGGGACTTTAAAATGAATACGAAACGAAATAGAGTAGTATATGCACTATTTACTATAGTTATTATTATTTTAGGTCTTAGCTCAAGAAAGTTTTCTTTTGCACTACCACATCTATTAAATGATTACTTAGGCGATGCTTTATGGGCATTAATGATTTTCACTGGCTTTGGATTTTTGTTTCCTAAAACAGAGACGAAGAAGTTGGCTTTTATTAGTTTAATGTTTTGCTACGGGATTGAAGTGAGCCAATTGTATCATGCGGAATGGATAGATAGCATTCGTACAACGACTTTGGGCGGACTCGTGTTGGGATACGGTTTTTTGTGGAGTGATTTAGTGGCTTATACAATTGGGGTTGGAGTGGGAGTACTGTGTGAGGTTATTTTTCGGAAGACATAAGAATTGTAAAAGGGGTATTTGTAAATGGAACAAGCACTGGAAATTGCAAAGTTTTGGTTTCAAAATGAACATGTCACAGCTACTGTAATTCAACAAAAAGTAGCGAAGGTTTTATGCAAGAATAAAGAGTATATTTTAAAGAAAACAGGATCGATAAAGCAACTTCTAGTTGAATTCGATGTTTTGAAGCAACTGTATGAAAAGGGAATTAAAGTACAGAAAGTAGTAAAGACAGAAAATGATGAACAATATGTATTATATAAAGAAAAATATTATTGCTTATATGAGTATGTTGCCGGAAGTGTTTTAGAAATAAAAGATACGAATAAGCTGGAAAGGCTAGCAAGTACAATTGGAGAAGAAATAGCTAATCTGCACAAAGCATTACATTCGGTGAATAGTGACCATGAGTTAATAAAAAGAGATTTATATAAGATAGTATTTGAATGGGCTATACCGATTTTAGAAAAGAACGAGCATGCTCATCGAGAGGTAATTCAAAAGATGGAGCGAATGCACACAGCTTTCAAGGAAACGGTCCATCCATTACCGAGACAAATTATTCATCGTGATATGCATCTATCAAATGTAATCTTTAAAGATGATAAACTGGAAGGGTTTATAGATTTCGAGATTTTAGAAAATAATGTAAAAATATTTGATTTATGTTATTGCTGTACAAGTGTATTAAGCGAGCTATTTAGTGATGAAAGATTAAGAGAAAAATGGTTACATATCGTTAGCAAAGTCTTTGAAGGTTATTATAAACAAAATGATTTAACGAAAGAAGAACTAAAAGCTATTTGGTATGTTATGCTTTCAATTCAAATTATCTTTATTGCTTATTTTGTCCAGTTACCAGATTTATTAAAGTTAAATGAAGAAATGTTCTTCTGGATTTTTGCTAAGAAGGAAGATATTGAAGAAATTATAGAAGGTATCGTAAAGGTATGAAAAAAATCATATTAATTGGTTCTGGCGGTTCAGGAAAATCCACATTAGCAAGGCAGTTAGGAAATAAATTAAATATTAAGGTGCATCATCTTGATGCATTATTTTGGAAACCGAATTGGGAAGGTGTTCCGAGAGAAGAACAAATAGCAGTTCAAAATAACTTAATTAAAGATGAGAAGTGGATTATTGATGGGAATTATGGCGGGACGATGGGTATAAGACTGAATGCAGCTGATACAATTATCTTCCTTGATATTCATAGAACAATTTGTATTTATCGTGCTTTTAAAAGAATTGTAAAATACCGGAATAAAATAAGACCAGATATGGGCGTGGGATGTGAAGAAAGATTTGATTTGCAATTTTTTAAATGGATATGGGAATATCCTAATGCTAAACGACCTACAATTTTAAAAGGGTTAGAGCAATTGCCGGAAGAGAAAAAGGTTATTGTTTTAAAATCTCCAAATGAGGTTCGGAAATTTTTAGAGCACATATAATTATAGAATGTAACACAAAAATTCTTTGTGAATCTTACCGATTAGTTTAATAAAACTAATCGTTTTTTATTATGAAAAATTTAACGCTTTTTGAAAATTGTATTTTGTAATGAGTATATGACTTTAAGTTCATATAAAATGAACGTTTGGAGGAATAGAAAATGACTAACGATTTAATTCAACTAATCGATTCATTAATGGTCAATATTCCAGCTGGAGAGGTAGTATTAAGAGATGATCGAATAAAAAAAGAATGGCTAGTACAAATTCAACCATTTCTTCTTGCAAAGTATGCTGTAACAATGGAACTATATGATGCTATTACAAATAGTACATTAAATAATTTTGATGAAAATCATAAACCAGTTGTCAATATTTCATGGAACGATGCCATTTCGTTTTGTAATGTACTTTCAAAAAAAGCGGGATTAAAAGAATATTATTCTATTAGTGATGGTGGTCAAATTGTGAAATGTAATTTAGGTTCAAATGGCTACCGATTACCATCTGAGGCGGAGTGGCAATATGCATGTAAAGCAAGTACAACCGGATATACATACGGGAAACTTCATGATATAGCGTGGTATAATGAAAATTCAAATGGAGAGATTCATGACGTTGGCCAAAAAGAACCGAATGCATGGGGACTTTATGATATGCTAGGGAACGTTTGGGAATGGTGTTATGATTTGTATGATGAAACAGTGTACGGATCATACCGTATTTTTCGTGGTGGTAGTTGGGCTGAAACAGCGAGAGGGTGCGGCGCTACTTGTCGTCGTCGAAGCCATCCTACATTTCATATAGATGATCTCGGTTTTAGACTCGCTAGGTCAATTTAGTAGGAACATGATACGAACAGCTAGGAAAAGAGTATGGAGAGAATCCGTACTCTTGCCAACATAGAAATGATTTAACGTAAGGAGTGTTTATTATGGCGCGTGTTTTATTTATTAATGCTGGATCAGAAGGACATATAAATCCAACTTTACAAGTTGTAGATGAATTGATTTCTCGTGGTGAAGAGGTCGTTTATTTTTCAATAGAAGCTTTCAGGGAGCGGATTGAGAAGACGGGTGCTACTGTACGAACGATTGATGATCAAAAATTTATAAAAGCGTTTCTATCTGGAGGCAGAAATTATTTACAGGAAAGAATAAATGGCCTTCTACATACAGCGGATATTGTAATACCTAGCGTTTTAGAACAAATTGAAGGTGAACATTTTGATTACATAATTC
Organism: Bacillus cereus group sp. BfR-BA-01330; assembly: GCF_022663885.1. Classification (NCBI taxonomy): domain Bacteria; kingdom Bacillati; phylum Bacillota; class Bacilli; order Caryophanales; family Bacillaceae; genus Bacillus; species Bacillus cereus group sp. BfR-BA-01330. The sequence goes on along the minus strand of NZ_JAKUGK010000004.1, from coordinate 369,743 downwards.
ATGATTCTATGTTTGGCTGTGGCCATTTAATTGCTCAAATCCTTAAACTTCCAGCCATAAATTCCTGCACATCTTTTGCGCAGGATGAAAAATCCTTTGAGCAAATGTTAGGTCATCTATCAAAAAATATCCCAGTAGAAATTTATGATAAAATACAGAATGATTTTCAAAACTTAACGAAGGGAATCGCTGAAAAATATGGTGTTGAAATAAAATCATCGTATGAAGTTTTCTGTAATCCTGCACCCCTTACTATTGTATATACAATTAAGGAGTTCCAGCCTTTTGGTGATACGTTTGATGAAATATATAAATTTGTAGGACCATCTATCTCTGCACAAATGAAAAACAGAGACGTTGATTTTACTTCAATTGAAGAAAAAAGTCCGATTTATATTTCATTAGGTACTGTTTTTAATGAAGCGATTGACTTTTATAAACTGTGTATGAAGGCCTTTGAGAATAGTGAGCATACAATTGTTATGTCTATTGGTAGTAAAACAAAAATAAGTGATCTAGGCGAAATTCCTAAAAACTTCATTGTGAAAAACTATGTACCCCAAACTGAGCTGCTTACATATACGAAACTATTTATTACACACGGCGGGATGAACAGTGCGCATGAAGGACTGTATAACGGGGTTCCGCTCGTTGTAATACCGCAAAGTGCAGATCAGCCAGTAGTCGCAAAGCAAGTGGAGAGTCTTGGAGCAGGAATAAAATTACAAATGCAAGGATTAACTGCGGATCAACTAAGTGAAAGTGTAGAAATGGTATTAAATAATCCGTCATTTAAAGAAGTTGCTTTGAATTTGAAGAAATCTTTCCAAAAATCAGGTGGATATAAGGAAGCTGTTGATGAAATTTTTATATTTGTAGGTCAGTGAAAAAATGAAATTATACATTAGAAAAGCATCTAAATAGGATGCTTTTTATTTAACTTTATAATTCTTATTTTTAATATCTAGTATGGTTAAAACTAAGGCACTGAGAGATATAAGTATAAGAATAAAAGTTAACCTGTTAAATGTATTGTCAATTATGAAGTAAAGATGATAGATAAATATATTCAAATTTTATTTTAAAATGTTAGGACTTAGTTTTACATGTTAGTAATAATTTCACTGTTTCTGCACAACTTCTGCACATACTCAGGTGATTTCTATGTCATGATATATTCATAAAGTGAGATATTCCACAAGAAAAATATAATTTCACTGCGGTGTATGCATAATTAACACATACATCGGTACAAGTTTGTCTCTTGTTATTCTTTTACATCAAAGCCCACATTCCACTACAAAGTATAACAAGAAGGAGACATGAACATGAATAATCGATTTTTAAAACAACTACAAAATATGAAAATGAACAAAAAAAGTTTAGGAGCTGTAGCATTAACAGCTGGAATTATTAGTACGACACTTATTCCTCAAAATGCTTATGCGCACGGTTTTGTTGAAAAGCCTGGTAGCCGATCTGCTTTATGTAGTCCAACTTATGGTGCGCTAAATGTAAACTGTGGAAGTGTTATGTATGAACCACAAAGTTTAGAAGCTCCAAAAGGGTTCCCACAAGGTGGTCCAGTAGATGGACAAATTGCTTCAGCAGGCGGAAAATTTGGTGGTATTTTAGATCAACAAACAGCAAATCGTTGGTTTAAAAATACAATCACTGGTGGGGAAAATACATTTACTTGGAAGTATACTGCGCCTCACTTAACGAGTAAGTGGCATTACTATATTACTAAAAAAGGATGGAATCCAAATAAAGCGCTAACAAGAGCAGATTTTGAACCAATTGGAACAGTACAACATGATGGTTCTGCAGCTTCAAATAATTTAACTCATAAAATCAATGTACCTACTGATCGTAGTGGATATCATGTGATTTTAGCAGTATGGGATGTAGCTGATACAGCAAATGCATTCTATAATGTAATTGATGTTAATCTTATTAATGATGTGAAACCAGACATAGAAGCGCCAAGTATTCCAAATGGACTTCAGACGCAAAAAGTAACAGCGAATAGTGTAGAACTAACATGGAACGCTTCTACGGATAATGTAGGGGTAAAAGGATATCAAATCTTCCGTAACGGAGAGATGATTGATACAGTAATAGGCACTCATTTTATTGATAAGAAATTACAACCAAGCACAGAATACTCTTATACCGTAAAAGCAATTGACGCAGCTGGCAATGTATCGAAGGAAAGTACAGCGCTTACAGTAAAAACAACAGTTGAGATTCCTGATACAGAAGCACCAACACAACCAAAAGGATTACATAGTATGGGAACGACAGCGTCAAGCGTGGATTTAATGTGGAGTCCATCTGACGATAATATTGGTGTAGACCATTACGATATTTATAGAGAAACAGAAGGATCAATGAAAAAGATTGCAACATCCAATACAGCTTCTTATATGGATAAAAATCTGCTCGCTAATACTACTTATAAATATGTAGTAAAAGCTGTTGATGTAGCTGGAAATGAATCCGTACAGAGTGATATATTCACAATTACTACAAAAACTGAAAACGCTTCATATGAAGCGTGGGATGCAAAAAAAGCATATAAAAAGGGAGATAGAGTTCTACACGAAGGAAAAGTATATGAAGCAGTCCAGAGTTATCAAGGAAATGGTGATCCGAACTGGATTTATGCATTATCATTATGGAAAACAGTGTAAGCTTTACCTAGATATGAACTAAGAGATGATGGGCTTTGATTTCAAAAGAGAATCTTGAGAATTCACTTTTCTATTTATAAAAAAGGGTAGTGTATGAATACATAAGATTCATATACTACCCTTTTTATTATGATAACACTTTCGTCATAAGTATATGCGGAATGCCATCTTCCATAAATATATCAGAAGAAGTTTCATAACATAATTTTTTATAAAATCCTTCAGCTTGTGTTTGCCCGTGTAGTTTCACTTTTGTAGCTTGTTCGTTACGAGCAATTTCTTCTAACGTTTGAATGATGACTTTACCTAATCCGTATGTACGATAATCTTTTAAAATGCAAATACGTTCTAATTTTCCGACGCCATCAACAAATCGTATACGCCCTGTACCTACAGGAAGCTCATGATAATAAACTAAAATATGTTTACATTGCTCTCCGATTTCATCGAATGTATCGAATTCATCTGTAAGAGGAACACCTTGTTCTTTTACAAATACTTCTTTTCGAATATGAAAGGCAGTTTCTAAATCAGTAAGTTCTGTTATAAGTTTGGATTGCAAAATGTTCAGTCCTTTCTAGTGTAATCAGCTTGTGTTTTCATAGTATATCATAATAATGCACTATAAAGAGAAGAACATACTAAAAAGCCAACTTTAAAAAGTTAGCTTTTATTACAATTCCTTTATCCCATTTTTAGCGCCGATAATTACTTTACTCGTCATACTTATAAACAACCCTGTTTCAACTACACCAGTAATCATTTTTAATTGAGTGTGTAAATGGGCAGGATTAGAAATATGATTAGGGAATATACAATCGATAATCATGTTATTGTTATCGGTTATATAGGTTTCATTATTTTTCAAACGTAATGTTGTTTGACATCCTAAAGACTGAATTTTATTTTCGGTTTGTTTCCATGAAAAAGGGATGATTTCAATAGGTAATGGAAAAGTACCTAAATGTGTTACAAGTTTCGATTCATCAGCAATGATAATTAGTTCTTTAGAGGAAGAGGCAACGATTTTTTCACGAAGTAATGCACCGCCACCGCCTTTTATAAGTTGTAAATTTGAATCAATTTCATCCGCTCCATCAATTGTAAGATCAAGACTTTGTACGTCATTTAACGAAATTAGGGGGATATTTAGTTGATGTGCTAATGCTTCAGTTTCCTTTGATGTCGGTACAGCTTGAAATGATAATCCTTCTTTTACACGCTCACCTAATTTTTGTATTGTCCAATATACAGTAGAACCTGTACCAAGCCCAATCTTCATGCCATCATTTACAAAGTTAGCGGCATATTCGCCAGCGAGCTGTTTTAAATTCATCGCTTTACTCTGCCGGACGCGGTCCAGCATCAAGACCTGAATTTTCAACTGTAAGTACCGGACGAACGACTATATCTTTATGTACACGCATTTGACAAGATAATCGTAAATGATCTTCAATCCCTTTTTCCGTCATTGCATGTTTCTCATTCGCACTCGCTTCACAGAAATCACCTGCTAGTATTTCTACTCTACAAGTTGTGCAACGTGCATTCCCGCCGCAACGATGAAGAATGTTGACACCGCTATCTTCAATTGCTAATACTAACTTTGTTCCTTCTTTCACATCAAAAGTTCCCGCACCTTCAATTGTTAATTTTGGCAAATTTGTTCCTCCTCACGTAAAATTGTACATAACATATTTATGACCGCGAATTATTGAACATAAACATTATTTTTTTATATCCCCGTAACTTTTTTTAATGTTGAATCGTTTTATTAAGTAAGCGCTGAAAAGGAGTGGTTATTTTGTGCACAAAAGTAACTCATGTTTTAAAGAACCATATCGATATGAATCATTCAAATATAAACTTTTTAATTGAACAATATGGAGAGTTAAAAAGATACTGTACTTTTTTAACGAAAAACAAATGGGATGGGGAAGATCTCGCCCAAGAAACAGTGTGTAAAGTGCTTCGAAAATATAGAAATAAAGATATTTGTATGACACTCGTCTATAAAATAGCAAGAAATCGTTGGTTAGATCAGATAAAGTCTAAGTCTGTTCATGAAAAAATAAGAGAACAAATCACTTTTGAAGAACCACATGAGAACATTGCAGATTTGCATGAAATGGTAGGGAAAGTATTGTCTTCATTAAATGTACAGCAATCCGCAATTTTATTATTAAAAGATGTTTTTCAATATAGTATCGCTGATATTGCTAAAGTGTGTTCTGTATCAGAAGGTGCAGTAAAGGCTTCTTTATTTCGGAGTAGAAATAGGCTGAAAACTGTAAGTGAAGAAGGGATTGAGATAGTCGAATTCACAGAGGATATTGAAGTTGTTGTAACATCTATTCGTGAGGAAAGACCAGAATTGTTAACGAAACTTCTTCCGACAATAGATTTTACTAAGTTACCATCTAAACAGCCAGTGTTATTATTTAATGTGAAAAACCCTTCTTCCTACAGTTGTATGCTTTGCGCAGCATAACAAGTATTGGAGGGATTTAAAATGAATACAATTCCATATGTAGTAGAACAAACAAAATTAGGAGAACGTTCCTATGATATATATTCAAGGTTATTAAAAGACCGCATTATTATTATCGGCTCAGAAATTAACGATCAAGTAGCGAGTAGTGTCGTAGCGCAATTATTATTTTTAGAAGCAGAAGATGCAGAAAAAGATATATATTTATACATCAATAGCCCAGGAGGTTCAACGACAGCAGGTTTTGCAATATTAGATACGATGAATTTAATTAAACCAGATGTGCAAACGCTATGCATGGGCTTTGCGGCATCATTCGGTGCATTGTTATTATTATCAGGAGCAAAAGGAAAACGGTTTGCGCTTCCTAACAGTGAAATTATGATTCATCAGCCGCTTGGTGGTGCACAAGGGCAAGCAACAGAAATTGAAATAACTGCGAAAAGAATATTAAAGTTAAAGCATGATATTAATAAAATGATTGCAGAAAAAACAGGCCAACCGATTGAAAGAGTAGCACATGATACAGAAAGAGATTATTTTATGACTGCAGAAGAAGCGAAGGCATATGGGATTGTAGATGACGTTGTTACGAAAAAATAAGATGAAAAAGGCTAGAGGATATGTTAATTCTCTAGCCTTTTTATTAATCCTTTACCCATTCATCAACTAATGCTTGATTTTTTTTAATCCATTTTCGCGCAGCCTCTTCAGGATCTTTTGTTTTATTTAACATGACCATTAACGTACCGAGCTGTTCATCGTTCATTTTCCATTTATCAAAGTATTTTATAACATCTGGGTGATCTTTTTCGAAACCTTTACGAACGGAGTAATAAATGTCATCTTTTTCACCATATACTTTCTTAGGGTCTTTTAAATATTTTAAGTCAAATTCTGAAAAACCCCAATGCGGATTCCAAAGCGTAACAGCGATTGGTTTCTTTTTTGTATATGCTTTCTTTAGTTCACTCATCATCGCAGCTTCAGAAGATTGGACAAGTTTTAGTTTTATATCATATTCTTTCATTGCTTTATTCGTTAAATTCATAAGACTACTACCGGGTTCGATACCGACAATTTTATTATCTAGTTCATCTTTATGAGCATTTAAATCTTCGATACTGTTTATGTTTTTCATATAAGAAGGGACGACTAAACCTAGTCCAGTACCTTCGTACCATTTTGATTTTAAGACAATATCATCTTTATAACGATCGTTTAGCGGTTTATCTGTAACTGGTAGCCATACTTCTAAATTCGCATCAACATCGCCACGAGCGACACCAGTCCAAATTGCGGCTTTTTCTAAATACATGAGCTCAACTTTGTAGCCTTTTTCTTCTAATAAAACTTTCCACATGTTTGCAGTTGCAATATTTTCTTTCCAACTTGTTACACCAAGTTTAATTTTTCCTTTCGAATTTGCATTTGTTGCATTACATGAAGTGAAAATCATAGTAATAAATAATGCAAGGCATATAAACCAAATTTTCTTTCGCATCGAAAACCTCCTAAGTAACGTTTGCCTTATAAAATAAATGTATAAGTAAGCATTCTTATTATGAACGGAAACGAGAATTTTAAAGAAATCTTATGAATGTCATTTTTATGTAATATTTCTTTGTAAAATCGCAACACTATGTGAATAGATGGGTAGAAAAGGAGTAGTGACATGGATAATACAAAGGTGCGTGTTGAAAACGTAACAAAAGTATTCGGGAAACATCCGCAAAGAGCCCTTTCCTTATTAAAAGAAGGAAAAAGTAAATCGGAAATTTTAAAAGAGACAGGAATGAACGTTGGGGTGAAAAAAGCAACGTTTGAAGTTTACTCTGGAGAGATTTTCGTTATTATGGGTTTGTCTGGCAGCGGGAAATCTACGCTAGTTCGTATGTTAAATCAATTGATTAAACCAACTGCAGGTCATATATATATAGATGGTGAAGACATCGCAACGATGGGAAAAGAAGAGTTACGGAGAGTAAGAAGAACGAAAATGAGTATGGTATTTCAGAAATTTGCTCTATTTCCGCATCGTACAGTTATACAAAATGTTGCATATGGTTTAGAAATACAAGGAGTTCCGGTTGAAGAGCGAGAGAAAAAAGCGTTAGAATCGCTACAGTTAGTAGGACTCGATCATCATAAAGATAATTATCCAAGTCAACTTAGTGGTGGTATGCAGCAGCGCGTTGGAATCGCAAGGGCACTAACGAATAATCCAGATGTATTACTAATGGACGAGTCATTTAGTGCATTAGATCCACTTATTCGAAAAGAAATGCAAGATGAATTGTTAGAGTTACAAGATAAAATGGAAAAAACGATTATATTTATTACGCATGATTTAGATGAAGCGCTTCGAATTGGAGATCGTATCGCATTAATGAAAGATGGAGAAATCGTCCAAATTGGAACGCCAGAAGAAATTATGATGAGCCCCGCAAATGAATTTGTAGAAAAGTTTGTTGCGGACGTGAATTTAGGAAAAGTAATTACGGCTGAGTCTATTTTAAAACGACCAGAAACTTTATTAATTGATCGTGGACCTCGTGTGGCTCTTCAAATTATGAGGAATGCAGGCGTCTCAACTGTATATGTTGTAAACAAAAAGTATGAGTTTTTAGGTATATTAACTGCGGATGATGCGAGTAAAGCAGTACAAAAACAGTGGCCGATTGCTGATTTATTACTTAATGATATTCCGCATGTGTATTTGGATACTTTACTGGAAGAGACATATGCAAAAATGGCAGAGATGAAATATCCCTTACCAGTAATCGATGAGAAGAAAAGGCTAAGAGGAATTATTAAACGTGAAAGTGTCATTCAAGCTCTTGCAGGAAACATTGAGGAAGAGGTGAAAGACGATGAATAGTATACCACGTATTCCATTAGGGGAATGGGTCGACTCATTTGTTGCAAGTTTATATGAGCACTTTGAAGGCTTATTCCGAGGATTCTCTTATATTATTGGTGGATTCGTTGATTTACTCACTAATTTTTTAACAATAATACCTGCCATATTGATGATTATTATCTTGTGTTTCTTCATTTGGTACACAACGAGGAAATTATCTTTAGTCATTTTTACGCTTATTGGATTATTATTCATTTTGAATATTAACTACTGGGCACAAACGATGCAAACATTAGCACTCGTACTTACGTCTGTTATTATTTCAATTATTGTCGGAATTCCAATTGGTATATTAGCATCTCAAAATGAGCGTTTCTCAAAATTTTTAAAGCCAACATTAGATTTTATGCAAACAATGCCGGCATTCGTATACCTCATTCCAGCGATTACATTTTTCGGAGTTGGTGTAGTACCTGGAATTATTGCATCGGTAATCTTTGCAATGCCACCGACAATTCGTTTTACTGACTTAGGGATTAGACAAGTTCCAGAAGATTTAATTGAAGCAGCGAATGCGTTTGGATCCACAGCATCACAAAAACTATTTAAAGTACAATTACCACTTGCAACCGGAACGATTATGGCTGGTGTGAACCAAAGCATTATGCTTTCGTTATCGATGGTTGTAACAGCATCACTTGTAGGAGCTCCAGGGCTTGGAGTTGATGTATATCGCTCTGTAACACAAGTTAATATCGGAATGGGATTTGAAGCTGGATTAGCTATCGTAGTAATCGCAATTATATTAGATCGAATTACACAAGGGTTCCATACGAAAAGAAAATAATGACCAAAAAACACACTTTTATAATACAAAGTGTGTTTTTTATTGCATCTAGATTACATATGAACGATAACAGAACCTCCAGCTGGTGCACAAACTTGGTTTTGTTGTTGTTCCATTGATTTAATGAATTGATTATTTTCCTCGATTAATGAGATTAATTTAGTTAATTGACTTTCAAGACTTACGATACGCCGCATCATATATTGTGAATCATGATGCAATGTATTCCTTGCGGGATGGGTGGAATAAACATACTGTTGATTTATATTTGGATTCCAATGAGGATACATTTGAATTGTTCCTCCTTCAATAAATTACGAAGCTTTCTTATAGTAAATGCCTATGTATAATTAATAGTTACTTGAAAATTTTTCAATATAAAAGGAGTATGTACAGAAAATGGAAAATATTATATGTGAAGTTACAGTACATTTTTTAGAAATATTTAAGCGAGATAGTGCGTATATTAATACATTCAAGTAAATGTATGCTATTTAGCGAGAAATGGTAGGAGGAGATGCAATATTGGCTAAAAATAAAAAAAGAAATGATGCTTTGGCAATAGGTGTCGGTATAGGGGTTGTAATTGGTGTATTTCAAGGGCACTTTACAAATAATTTAGTAATCGGAATTGTGATTGGGATTATAATTGGGATTGCGTTTTTGAAGAAATAATGAGGTGTAAATTCATTTCAAAAATTGCTGTATCAAAAGAATGAAAATTCGGAATACAAAACCTGTTTTTCCTTTTTTTGTGATATTATATATGAAAAGGAAGGTGATGAATATGTCAACAAACAATCAAGTAGAACAAAACTGCTTCATTTGCAAAAAGCATAAAGGAAATATTATAGTTCCAGGTGGAGCTATTTACGAAGATGAACTCGTTTACGTTGGACATGTCCACTGGGATAGTGAAGAAACATACCTGGGTTATGTAATGATAGATATAAAAAGACATGTACCTGGACTTGCTGAACTAACAGATGAAGAAGCGAAAGCGTTCGGACGTATAACAAGTAGAGTAAGTAAAGCGCTAAAAGAAAGCGAAGGTGCAGAGCATATTTACACTTTTGTTTCAGGAAATGGTGTACCACATATGCATATGCACATTATTCCGCGTTATCCGAATACACCAAAAGAGTTTTGGTCACCAAGCGAGATAGCGAAATGGACTGGCGCACCATATGGTGACGCAGCGAAAATCAAAAAACTATGCGAAAGAATACGAGAGTATATGGTGAGTGAATATGCATACAAAAAATAATAGACAACATTCATGGGTTGGAAGTAGAGAAATGTGTTTAGACGAAATTTCGGTAAAGCAATATGGTGATATCGTGCTCGGTGCATATGGTGGGAATATTAGTGCCGGAGCAAAAAAGAACGAAGATGGTGCATTAGTTTGGTCAAATGGTGAATGGGAATTTGCAGCTATATTAGATGGACATAATAGTGCAGAAAGTGTTGATTTAGTAGTAAATACAATCGAAAAAGAATATGAAAATATAAGCGTAATTTTGAATGAACCAATTGATACAGTATTTCAGTATGTTGAAAATCATATACTTACAATTTTTCAGTCATCTTCATTTAAGGAAAAGTGCAAAAGAATACAAGGTGAAACAGCTTGCTTACTATGTGTAAGAAAAGAAAATTATATATGGTGGATTTCTATTGGTGATTGTTTAGTGTATGTATTTCATGAAGAGTTACATAAGTTAGGACAATATGCATTAAATCAACGTCATTTTTACGAATGGATTGGAAATGTAAACACATTTGATTTACCTGTTCCTTGTTATTCATCAGGTATTCGTGAATTACGTACTGGAAAGAACCGAATTGTGATGGTGACAGATGGAGTATTAGAATGCGGGGAACGCCGATATGAAACACCTGTAAATTTGTATAATGCTATGAACAGAAATGATAAAACACTTAAAGAAAATATTCACAATGTTTTAGAACACGTGCATCATCAGTTGGGACGTGATAGTGCGACAATTATTAGTTGGGACGTAGAAAATAAAAGGAATGCCACGTATCCGAGTGATCAGCCGGAGAAAATGCAAGTAAGAAAATAAAAGGATAGGGTTTTCTGTCAATTATAAAAATAACTCTATTAATTTTATCGGTACTATCTATATTCGTTTTTGAAAAAATAGAAAGAAAAAGGATTAAACATCCCGAAACAAAAGGGATGGGAAATAGATTGTTGTTATACAATACATAAAACATGTCTTGATAAAACTACTACTAAAGAAGATAAAGAAAATGAATACATTATCTACATATTAAAAAATATATAATCCATTTTGTTACGAAAACATAATTAATTTAATAGGAGGGAATGCAATGGGCAACTCTACTATTTGGATTATAGTTATTATTATGATAATTGGAGGATATTTTTTAGAAAAGTTTTTAAGAAAAAAACTAAATATGCCAAAGGGCAATGCTTGGATATATAAGCATGTAAATAGTTTACATGTAAAATTAGAAATAGGTCTTTTTATCGTATATCTTATAGTAAGTTTTATTTATCTGTTCAAAGTAGAAAATGCTAATATAGGAATTGCTGTACTTACTTATTTTGGAGCAATTTCCTTATTACGCGTATGGATGGAATGGAAGTATAGCAGAGAGACAAAGGAATATATTCTTTCTATAATTGGATTCTTTGCATTTGTTTTTATGGTTTCAATGTTACTTTATTTTGATCCTCTTTCTACATACTAATGTCGTTTTGGTTTTTCATGATGAATATTTAAAAAGAGTAGCTACCATTATTTATCTTGATAGTTACTCTTTATATTTACATCTTCTTAAAGCTTCTCAAAACAAGGTATTCCCACAATCTCCAAGGAAGAATCTTCTTCGTAAAGATCATAAATTTTACACCTTTTCCAATAGGATATCGTAAAGTAGTGCGCTTTGTTTCAGCAATTTCAACGATTTTATTAGCAACATCTATCGGATTACCAAATGTATCACTACCGCTATTAATATGTTTTTGTATTTTATCCATATATTCTTTGTAAGGAGATGTTGTATCAGATTGGTTTTCAGCTAGTTGTTTACCAACCTCCCATATATTTGTGTTGTAAGAACCAGGTTCAATTAAAGCGACATCTATTCCGAAAGGTTTTAATTCTAAGCGAAGCGATTCACTCCAGCCTTCTAATGCATATTTTGAAGATACATAAGGAGATAAACCAGGGAATCCAACTTGGCCGCTAATGCTGCTTATATTAATGATTTTTCCACTTCTTTGTTTTCTCATATATGGTAAAACAAGCTGGGTAATTGATATAGCTCCAAAAAGGTTCGTTTCAAATTGCTTTCGATATTCGTCTACTTGGATTTCTTCTACAAAGCCCCCATTTGCATATCCTGCATTATTTATAAGGAGATCTATTCTATTAATTTCTTTTAAAAATAATTGGAAATTATGTATAGAATTTTGATCTGTTACATCTAATTGTTGAACTTTTATATTGTGCTGTAAGTTAAGTTGAGTAACTTGGGATAGTAAGGTTCCTTGTTTTTCAAGGTTTCGCATTGTAGCGATAACTAAATAATCTTTTTTTGCGAGTTCGAGTGTAGTTAATAGTCCAAATCCACTTGAGGCTCCAGTAATTATTGCGATTTTTTTATTCATTTTTCGCCAGCTTTCTTTTTCTTTTATCATAACGAGTTATGATAAGAAAATCTATTATTCTTACATTTAGTATGAAATCAATTTGTATGTAAAAAAAGGGGATTATAGGGAATCAGCGTATATAGAGTAGTGTATATTAATATGATAATGAAATGAGGGAAGAAAAATGGTCCATGTAAAAGCTGTATTAGCAGATCAGTTATTAGCAAATGCAAATGATCCCAGTTGGTATATGCCATTTTCAGATGCAGTTAAGGGTTTGTCTGAGAGGGAAGCTTTCTGGAAACCGAATGAAGAGAGTAATAGTATAGCTGAAATCGTACAACATTTACTGTATTGGAACTCTACTTGGCAAACTAGGTATAAAGAATCAAATGTGAATGCAGTACCCGCTATAGGAGATAATAACAAAAGTTTTATGCTCTCAGATAATCAAACTTTCGATGAATTACGGGAAAAACTACTAGAAAAACTGTTACAATGGCAAAATCTCATAAATGAAGAAAAGGTTGAAAGTGATGTAGTGGGATTTCCTGTTTCTGCAAAGTGGTGGGAAGTGCTAGCGAATGTAACAACTCATAATGCATATCATATTGGTCAAATTATTTACATCCGAAAATTACAGAAGAGCTTTGATAATGAATAAAGTAACAATTCTCTTATTAAGGGAACAAAAGTGGACAAAACGAGACAAACGTCTCATTTTGTCCACTTTTTTATTGTTAAAAGATAGAGAAAACCTATTAAAACAAGGATTCGAAATTGGCACAATACTTGCAATATAAAGGACGAACAAGAAAATAGGAGGGCTGGACATGTTAAAAACAACTGAAAGTAAAGGGAATGAAATTACGAAAGAACAAGCTCGTTGGATGTACGAAAAAATGTTAGAAATTCGTAAGTTTGAAGATAAGGTGCATGAATTGTTCGCGCAAGGCGTTTTGCCAGGTTTCGTTCATTTATACGCAGGTGAAGAAGCGGTAGCAGTTGGTGTATGTGCCCACTTAACGGATAGTGACAGTATTACAAGTACACATAGAGGTCATGGACATTGTATCGCAAAAGGTTGTGATTTAAATGGTATGATGGCTGAACTTTTCGGGAAAGCGACAGGATTATGTAAAGGTAAAGGCGGTTCCATGCATATTGCCGATTTAGATAAAGGAATGCTTGGTGCGAATGGCATTGTAGGCGGGGGTTTCCCACTTGCTTGCGGTTCAGCATTAACAGCTAAATATAAAGGAACAAAAGATGTAAGTGTTTGCTTCTTCGGTGACGGAGCAAATAATGAAGGAACATTCCATGAAGGGGTTAATTTAGCGGCGATTTGGAAGTTACCAGTTATTTTTATTGCAGAAAATAACGGTTACGGTGAAGCAACTACATTTGAATATGCTTCAAGTTGTGATTCTATTGCTGATCGTGCAAAAGCTTATAATATTCCAGGTGTTCAAGTAGATGGAAAAGATCTTCTAGCTGTATATAAAGCTGCTGCAGAAGCAGTGGAACGTGCACGTAATGGTGATGGTCCAACAATTATTGAATGTATGACATATCGTAATTATGGTCATTTCGAAGGTGAAGCACAAACATATAAAACATCAGAAGAAAAAGAAGAACATTTAAACGAAAGAGATGCAATTGTGAATTTCCGTAAGCATTTAATTCATGAAGGTTTATTAACGGAATCTGAACTTGTTGATATGGAAAAAGCAGTAGATGATGCAGTACAAAGATCCATTGAATTTAGTGAAAATAGTCCATACCCAGACGATGAAGAATTATTAAAAGATGTATACGTTTCTTACAAATAAGAGGAGGGTGAAAAATTATGACTAGAACAGTAAGTATGTCAACTGCAATTAATGAAGCAATGAAAATCTCAATGCGTCGTGATGAAAATGTAATTTTAATAGGTGAAGACGTTGCAGGCGGTGCACAAGTTGATCACCTGCAAGATGATGAAGCTTGGGGCGGTGTGCTTGGTGTTACGAAAGGACTTGTACAAGAGTTTGGCCGAAATCGTATATTGGATACACCAATTTCTGAAGCGGGTTATATGGGAGCTGCGATGGCCGCTGCTGCAACTGGGTTACGTCCGATAGCTGAGTTAATGTTTAATGATTTTATCGGTAGTTGTCTTGACCAAGTATTAAACCAAGGTGCGAAATTCCGTTATATGTTTGGAGGTAAAGCAAAAGTACCCGTTACAGTACGTACGATGCATGGAGCTGGTTTTAGTGCAGCAGCTCAACATTCACAAAGTTTGTACGCATTATTTACGAGCATACCAGGTATTAAAGTTGTTGTTCCTTCCACACCGTATGATGCAAAAGGCTTATTATTAGCGGCAATTGAAGATGATGATCCAGTAATCTTCTTTGAGGATAAAACACTTTACAATATGAAAGGTGAAGTGCCAGAAGGATACTATACAATTCCATTAGGAAAAGCAGATATTAAACGGGAAGGTTCTGATGTAACAATTGTCGCAATCGGAAAGCAAGTTCATACAGCGCTTGCAGCTGCAAAGCAATTATCGAAAAAGGGGCTTGAAGTAGAAGTAATTGATCCACGATCTTTATCACCACTTGATGAAGATACTATTTTATCATCTGTTGAAAAAACAAATCGTCTTATCGTCATTGACGAAGCGAATCCTAGATGTAGTATGGCAACAGATATTGCGGCAATTGTAGCGGATAAAGGTTTTGATTTGTTAGATGCACCTATTAAACGAATTACAGCACCACATACACCTGTTCCGTTCTCACCACCACTTGAAAAGTTGTATTTGCCAACACCAGAAAAAGTAATTGAAACTGTATCAGAAATGATCGGAGACCAATCTTTATTACATGTGTAATAAAACGATGAGAAGGGAGAGAGAGACATGGCTGTAGAAGTTGTAATGCCGAAGTTAGGTATGGCGATGAAAGAAGGTATTATTACGAGCTGGAATATTAAAGCAGGCGATAATGTAGCAAAAGGAGAACTAATTGCTAGTATTAATTCAGAAAAAATTGAAACGGAAATTGAAGCGCCAGCTGATGGTACAGTACTTGATATAGCTGTAAGTGAAGATGAAGGAGTGCCGCCTGGTACTGTAATTTGCTACATCGGTAAACCGAATGAAAAAGTAGAAATGCAGGAAAGCACACATGTTGTAGAAGAAAAAACATCTAATATAGAAGTACAAAATGTACAAAATCAAGAAGCAAATGGGAAAGAAGTATCGAAGCAAAGAATTAAAATTTCACCTGTAGCCAAGAAAATTGCAAAGTCTGAAAATCTGGATATCAAGGCATTAGTTGGTACAGGTCCTGGCGGAAGGATTACAAAGGCAGATGTATTAAAAGCACTTGAGGTAAGAGTAAACGTTCCGGAAATATCTGAACAAGAAGAAAGTAACGTGATTCCTGTTACTGGTATGCGTAAAGCGATCGCAAATCGTATGCACGCAAGCTTACAAAATAGCGCACAATTAACGTTAACGATGAAAGTAGATGTAACAGATTTAGTTGCTTTACATAAAGAAATAGCGAAAGTTGTACAAAAAAGAGATGATAATAAATTAACTATTACGGATTTTGTCTCGCGTGCTGCTGTATTAGCACTTGGAGAGCATAAAGAAATGAACAGCGCTTATATAGATGATGCAATTCATCAATTTGAACATGTGCATTTAGGCATGGCAGTCGCGTTAGAAAAAGGGTTAATCGTTCCAGCTATTCGCTTTGCAAATAATTTATCTTTAGTAGAATTGTCTAAAGAGATTAAGAATGTGGCACAAAAGGCGCGAGCAGGTAGCTTAAGTAGTGATGATATGCACGGAACGACATTTACAATTAGTAATTTAGGTAGCTTTGGTATTGAATATTTCACACCGGTATTAAATACACCTGAGACTGGCATTTTAGGTATTGGCGCAATTGAACATGTTCCTGTATATAAAGGGAAAAAATTAAAAAAAGGTAGTATGTTACCTTTAAGTTTAACATTCGATCATCGTGTACTAGACGGTGCACCAGCAGCTGCATTTTTACGCACAATTAAACATTATTTAGAAGAACCTATAACAATTCTTTTATAAAGAGAAGGTGAGAGAATGAGTAAACTAGTTGTAATTGGAGGCGGACCAGCTGGCTATGTAGCAGCAATTACCGCGGCTCAAAATGGCAAAGATGTCACTCTTATTGATGAAGCTGACCTTGGCGGAACATGTTTAAATGTTGGGTGTATGCCGACGAAATCACTGTTAGAAAGTGCTGAAGTACATGACATTGTGAGAAAAGCGAATGATTATGGAGTTACGCTTAATACAGGAAGTATATCAATTGATTGGGATCAAATACAGGCGAGAAAATCACAAATCGTAATGCAACTCGTCCAAGGAATACAATATTTAATGAAGAAAAATAAAATTAAAGTTGTAAAAGGAAAAGCGAAATTCGAAACGGATCATCGTGTGCGAGTTGTACAAGGAAATAAAGAAGAAGTAGTTGATGGAGAGAGCTTTATTATCACATCTGGTTCCGAACCTACAGAATTACCATTCGCTCCGTTCGATGGAAAATGGATTTTAAATAGTAGCCATGCCATGTCTCTTGAGAGTGTACCATCTTCATTGTTAATCGTTGGCGGTGGTGTAATAGGATGTGAGTTTGCAAGTATTTATAGTAGACTTGGCACAAAAGTATCGATAGTTGAAATGGCACCGCAATTACTACCTGGTGAAGATGAAGATATCGCGAATATTTTAAGAGAGAAATTAGAAAAAGATGGTGTGAAAATTTTTACGGGAGCAGTTTTAAAAGGATTAAATAACTATAAGAAGCAAGCTTCATTTGAGTACGAGGGAATTACTCACGAAGTAACTCCAGAATTTGTTCTTGTTTCTGTAGGAAGAAAACCACGAGTGCAACAATTAGGATTAGAAAAGGCAGGGGTTCTGTTTTCAAATAAAGGGATTTCTGTGAATGAACATATGCAAACGAACGTATCGCATATTTACGCAGCTGGTGATGTAATCGGTGGAATTCAGCTTGCTCACGTTGCCTTCCATGAAGGAACGACAGCAGCATTACACGCAAGCGGAGAAGACGTGAAAGTAAATTATCACGCTGTGCCCCGTTGTATATACACAGCTCCAGAAATAGCTAGTGTCGGGTTAAGTGAAAAAGGTGCAAGAGAACAATATGGTGATATTCTCATCGGAGAATTTCCTTTTACAGCGAACGGAAAAGCTCTTATTTTAGGAGAACAAGTAGGTAAAGTAAAAGTCATTGTAGAACCTAAATACCAAGAAATTGTAGGGATTTCTATTATCGGTCCTCATGCAACTGAACTTATTGGTCAAGGAACCGTAATGATTCATACAGAAGTTACCGCTGATATAATGAGAGATTATATTGCAGCACACCCTACTTTATCAGAAGCAATTCATGAAGCGTTAATGCAAGCGGTAGGACATGCTGTACATGCTTAAATGGAAATATGATAAACCACTATTCTCTAAACGAAAGAGAGAATAGTGGTTTGAATTTTTATAGAAGAAATTAAATATCTTATTACTATTTAATTTCAATCGCTGAAGTAATATCGTTCCAATCAGCAGCTAAATTAGCAGTTTTACCGTACCAATCAGCATGTTTAAATAAAACGCCTTTTCCATATCCTTGTGTTGAAGTGTGCTCCCAAAGTGTCGTTGAATAACTTGCAGAAGGTGACGCTGTACTTACAGAAGAAATTCTGTCATTCCAGCTAGATGGTAAGTTTTTAAAGCCGCTACTCCAGTAAATATATTGGCCACCTTTATCTTTATGTTCATAAAAATCAGTACTACCAGCACCGCTACCTAAAGGATTAATTTTATTTTTAATTGCTTTTTTATCCTTTTCAATATACGCATCTAATGTTTCACGGCTAGTAAAACCATAAGCTAGCCAATCTCCATTTTCATTTTGCTTAGGTAATACCATAGTAATTTGGATATCTTTCTTATCCTGATCACTTAATTTTGCAAATGAATTAACATTTTGTTCATCCACTTTTAAATAATCAAATGACTTAATTGTGTTACTTTTTTCTTCAGCACTTACCGCACCTAGTCCTCCAGTTAGTGCAAAACCCGCTACTAATGTCCCTGCTACTAATTTCTTCAACATATAACCATCCCTTTTTGTTTGAATTTTTGTACAGGTGAATCTTGTACAGCTAAAATGTATTCTAATTTTATACTTTTGTAAATATTCTGAAGTTTTAGAAATAATAGGCGGAATATTTACATTTTTACATTATTTCTTTAGAAAAAATGGTTATTGGAATGATATAATAAGTGGATGTATTGCTTTTACTGGATGTAAAGATATTTTAGGAGAGGTGTCATTGAAATATTTTACAAGAGAATGGTATAAAAAAATGCAAGTTTTAGAATTTGTAAGTTTTATAGAGTCTATAAAAGAATGGTCGGAAATGGATATACAAAGTTTAAAGGAAGAAATAGAGGAAAGGAAAATAGATTTATTAAAATTCCTTCCTGAATCGATATACTCAATTATACAAAACATCACAATTAATTCAGAATATCCATCAGGTGAACTGAAAAAACGTATGCAAGAGTGGACAACAGATTATGAGAAAAGAATGGCACAATTAGATCAATCATACGTAGAATATTTTAATTCCATTGAGAAAAAACTTCCGTCAAATGTCGCTCAGTTACACAAGACATCACTACACGATAGTGTAATTAAAGTAATAAAGAGAGAATCAGAAGATACTTTGTCTATCGTATTAGATTGCAGTGGTACTTTTAGTGAATTTGATAAACTTGAAGTAACCTTTATAGGAGTCACAAATTGTTCTATGCCGGAAAACTTTGAAAATGCTTGGTGGTTATATCATGAAATAGCTCTTACTGAAGATGGTTTTGAACTAGGTGTTTTATTTGACTGTCCATTTAGAGAAGTGACGATTTGTGCGACAGATGTATTACTTGTGAATAAATAATTTTTTATGGAGCATTACAAACGTTTGACATAATAAAAAAATAAAGTTATTGTAGATACATGAAGTCTACAATAGGGGCTGTACTATGAAATATTCTAAAGCTACAAATTATGCTCTTCATACAATACTTTTTCTGGCAAAGGCTACACCAAATAGGTTAGTTAGTGTTCACCAATTAGCAGAAATGCAAAATGTTTCACCAACGTACTTGTCTAAAATACTAACTAAGTTGACGAAGGAAGGGATGATACATTCATCATCTGGTCCAAAGGGCGGTTACTCGCTTAGTAAGAATTGGGAAGATATTTCATTTTTAGATATTATACATGCAATTGAAGGTAAAACATCATTGTTTGAATGTTGTTTACATGACAAACCGGGATGTTTAATTAATGAAGTAATGCTTGCAGCAGAAGAGAAAATGGAAGAAGAGTTACGAAATCAAAAAATCGTAGATCTTGCGAAAAAAATAAAAGTGGATTTTTAATCTGCTTTTATTTTTAAATTAATTAAGGATAAAAAGACTCTTTGATATCTTTAATTGTAGTTAGAAAATGATATGAAGAAGGAGAGAAGATGATGACTAAATTTTGGAATGATCGATATAAATCAGATGAATATTTTTACGGGGAAGAACCTAATACATTTATTAAAGAACAAGCATTTCGTTTAGCAAATCACAATAAAGTAATAGCTTTCGCGGAGGGAGAAGGTAGAAATGCTGTATTTCTAGCAAGACAAGGGAACGAAGTAACAGCTATTGATTATTCGGAAGATGGATTAGAGAAGACAAAAAAATTGGCAGAGAAGCATAACGTAAACGTGCATACAAAAAAAGTAGATTTATTAGCTGATAGTTTGCCAGAAAATGAATATGATGCAGCAATTATGGTATTTGGACATTTTCATGATGATTATAAAAAAATGATATTAGGTAAAATGATACAAACGATAAAGCCTGGTGGTTTAATTATGTTTGAAGTTTACTCAAAAAAACAAATAAACTATGGTACTGGTGGACCAAAAGATGTTGATATGCTGTATGATCCAATTGATATCCTTACTTGGTGTGAAAAACATAAGGT
This sequence comes from Bacillus cereus group sp. BfR-BA-01330, assembly GCF_022663885.1. Taxonomy (NCBI): domain Bacteria; kingdom Bacillati; phylum Bacillota; class Bacilli; order Caryophanales; family Bacillaceae; genus Bacillus; species Bacillus cereus group sp. BfR-BA-01330. Next base: position 349,086 of record NZ_JAKUGK010000004.1, on the reverse strand, counting down.
AATTCATTTCTTTAATGGCGAACAAGAGCGAATTGAAGGGAAAGGGCACACTGGTTTAGCTGATGTTATTCAAGTTGTTATTAGAAAATGAATATAAGTGTTAATGAAAGTTAAATGTATGAATGTAAAAGACCAGTCATGTAAGACTGGTCTTTCTATTTAGATACTAAATTATCAAGCTTCCAATATGTATCTGTTAACGGCGCTGCTTTGCTATCTATGTATAAATACATATTATTTAAATCTTTTGGTGAAGTTTTCAGTTCAAATACAACGTCAGTAGTTAAAGAGAACTCGTGTGGAACATTTTTATAGTGCTCGTCATCTATCGGATGAGCTTCACCTTCATATTTCTCACCAGTTTTTTCATCTTGTATGAAATATTTTATTTCCGAAAGATCAATAGTTTGTCCATCGTCTCGAACATTATTAATCATAACACGAGTAGTAAGGCGCCGCTCTTTGTCTATTTTTTCAAACTTTGCATTCTCAACTGTCGCTCTATAGTATTCGTTTTTAACTATTTCTCCATAGTGCATTGCATTCTTTTCGAGAGCGCTCTTTTCTTGTTTTGATGTAGTATTGCTATTACATCCTGTTAATATTCCAGTAAATAATAATGCTGTACATGTCGTTTTGATTAATGATTTCATAGTAATCCCTTTCTGTATTAAAAAGTAAAACATAGGAATAATTTTACATCAATAGGAAGGTAAATGGAAGTGTTTTTGCGTAATATACAGATATACATTTATTTGGTTGTCAAGTTAACAGGATAGAAAGAGGGAGAAGACTGTATAAAACGGAATAAATAAGAATTGAAAATATTGTAAAACGGAAGAGGCATGCATATAATTAAAATAAAGTTTAAGTTTCTGAACCTTCAATAACGGTGGTGATAACATGTTTACTGAAGAACGTCGAGAGAAAATTTTAGAACGACTTAATACAGATGGAAGAGTAATAGCAAAGGATCTTGCGGAAAGATTTGATATGTCTATTGATTCTATAAGAAGAGATTTGTCTATTATGGAAAAGGATGGTTTATTAAAAAGAACGCACGGAGGTGCAATTGAACTTACGCGAGTGAGAAACTTAGCTGCGGAACCAACTAAACGTTATAGTGATAGCTCAATATATGAGGACACAATTGCAAGAGTTGCGGTATCTTATATACAAGAAGGTGATTCAATTTTTATTGGCGGGGCTCCCGTTCATAATGCGATGCTGAAATATTTACCGGAAGTATCATTTACGGTTATTACGAATTCTATAGAAATAGCTGGTTATCTACGAGAATATAAGAATATTGATACGTATTTAATTGGCGGAAAAGTAAAACCTTCAGGAAATATTACTGATACACTTGCTTCTGAATTGATAAGTAGATTTTCTATTGATCTTTATTTCTCTACAGGTGGAGGCATTTCATTACAAGGTATTAGTACTGCAACACCTGAAGTTGCTTATTTTAGTAAAAGAGTAAATAAAATTGCTAGAAGAAATATTTGTTTAGCTCCGCATAATAAACTTGGAATAGATTGTTTTATAAGAGGAGAGTCTCTAAAAGAAATTGACCTTATTATAACTGATGAAGAGGCTAGTAAAGAAACTGTTCAGGAATTTGAGAAACAAGGTAAACAAGTTGTAATAGCGCCATTATATTCATTTGAAAGGAGTTTGACATGATTGTAAAAGAACAAGAGTTTCATATAAATGGATTAACTTATACAATTCGTTCTGCAGCTGAGAAAGATGCTGAGCAGTTATCGAAAACTAGAGTTCAGATTGATGGAGAAACTGAAAATATGGATAGAGATGCTGGAGAGGGATTTATAGATGACCTAGGGTTTCAAAAAATAATAAAAACAGATAGTGAAGAGACTAAGAATCTCTTTTTAGTTGCAGAAGTGCACAATCGAATCGTTGGATTTTCAAGATGTGAAGGATCAAATTTTAAGAGATTATCTCATAAAGTGGAGTTTGGCGTTTGCATTTTAAAAGAGTTTTGGGGATATAGAATGGGGAAGAGCCTATTACAACAATCTATTAAATGGGCTGACGAAAATGCAGTAAATAAAATATCTTTACAAGTATTAGAGACAAACGAGAAAGCTATTCATCTTTATAAAAAATTAGGTTTTGAAGTAGAAGGCATTTTGAAAAATGACAAAAGACTATCGGATGGAAAGTATTATAATACGGTAGTGATGGGAAGATTTACTAATACTTTTCATGAAAGAGGTGAAGAAGTATGTTTTACAGAAGGAAGTACTATGTAGTGAAAAATGAATTTATAGAAGTATTTAATGATCATTTCAATAATACGAACTTACCTAATCAATTAAAGCATGGTTCTAGGCTAATAGGACGCTGGATGAAAGATAATAAGAATGGTACGTATGAAGTATTTGCCATATGGGAATATGATAGTTATGAACAGTATAATGAAATAGAATCGAAAATTAGAAGTGACGAGAGGCATATTAAAAGAATACATGAATGGTATGAAAACCATGGCGGGAAAGAATATGTTTTACAGGAGTACATAGTAGAGATGAAAAATGAAGAGTTAGTATGTACTGTAAAGTAACAGAGGGGTGAGGGATAATAGAAATTAAAACAAAATTATATTTTAGTTTAGCATCCGCTATTTTATTTGCAATAGCCGTGATTGTTTTCTTTATAAATGGTAATCCACAAAAGTGGTTTTGGTTATGTATTTTCTTTGCGTCCATTATACAAAATATAGTGCTACTAAAAAAGAATAAAGAAGTGCATTAGGATATTCAAATTATTAACATATTTGTGTCGTATTGCTAGTTGTATTGAAAACGCTTTTATTCAGTTTTATAATAAAATTATGTTTTATAAATCTCCAAAACAATTAAAAGGGAGATGATACAATGTTAGCTTCACCGTTTTACTTACATACATGGAAAAAGTTTGTTAATGAAGGTGTTCTTGATTCAAATCGCATAAATCAAAGAATTTCAGAATCGTGGCATCGATGTAAACAGGCTAATGTTAATCCTCATATGAATAAAGGTCAGAAAGTTTTGTCTTCTCATATTTTTCGAGAACAAAAGAAAAAGAGTGAAATTTTCCTTGATATAGCATTACCCCAAATACAAAATATGAGAAAAACCATTGATGAACTACAAATGATGGCATTATTAATCGATCCAGATGGTTATGTCCTATCCTTAAGTGGAAATAAACAAACGTTAAAGCGAGCGAAACATATTAATTTTATTGAAGGTGTAAAATGGACGGAAGCAGCTGTGGGGACAAACGCAATAGGAACAGCGCTAGAAATTGAAGAAGCTATTATGATAAGTGGTACTGAACATTACTCCGTGGTATCTCATAGCTGGAGTTGTGCGGCTGCTCCCATTCATAACGATGACGGGAAATTAATTGGTATTCTAGATTTCTCCTGTCCAATTGAATTTTCACATCCATATATGCTCGGTATGGTAACTTCAATTGCACATGCGATTGAACGTGAATGTAGCATAAGAGTTCATCAAAATGAATTACACTTAATCCATCGTTTTTTAGATGTCATTGATAGTGATGAACAAGTAGTTATTTGTAATCATCGTGATGTTATCGTTTCTGCGAGTAAGAGCGTTCGGGAACGAGTAACTAATTGGTCAAGAATGAAACTTGAAGATTTAGTGCACCATGGATTGGAAACTAAATTAGAAATACCGGTATATAGTAATGAAAGAATGATCGGGAAATGTATGTATTTAAAGGAAAACAAACAAATGAATACATATTCTGCTTTCACATTTATAAAAGGAATTACTTTTCCAGGAGTTACCGGGACAAGTAAAGCATTTCAACACACACTAGAAGAAATTAAGCTTGTTTCACCGACTGATGCTAGTGTGTATGTATGTGGTGAGACAGGAGTAGGAAAGGAATATGTCGCGAGAGCGATTCATGAAAATAGTCCAAGAAAAGACGGACCCTTTATAGCTGTTAACTGCGGTTCTTTGCCTAAAGAATTAATGGAAAGTGAATTGTTCGGTTATGCTGAAGGTGCGTTTACAGGTGCGCGACGTCAAGGATATAAAGGGAAATTTGAACAAGCGAATGGAGGAACACTGTTTTTAGATGAAATTGGCGAAGTACCACCAGAGATGCAAGTAGCCTTATTGCGTGTTTTACAAGAACGCACAATAACTCCAATAGGAAGTTCAAAAGAGGTACCAGTAAATATTCGTATTATTACTGCCACACATAAAGATTTACTAAGGTTAGTAGAAGAAGGGAAATTCCGTCAAGATTTATATTATCGTTTGCACGTTTATCCGTTATATGTTCCATCGTTATTAGAAAGAAAAGAGGATATCCCATATTTTATACAACACTTTTGCGAACGGAAGAATTGGAATGTTGTATTTCCTAAAAGTATTTGCAATCAATTTTTACAACATACATGGCCCGGAAATATTCGGGAACTAGTAAATGTATTAGAACGCATTTACATTTTGTCGCAAGGACGGGAAATATGCGAAAAACAAGTCGCTTTTTTGATACAAACAATGATGGGAAATCAACAACAACTTGAGTTACAAGTTGAAAATAAAACAGAACAGACATTACATTTTCGCGAAAAAATACAGCGTGATAGCATGATTGAAGCATTACAAAAGACAAACGGAAATGTTTCATTAGCTGCAAAACTATTAGATGTACCCCGTAGTACATTTTATAAACGAATGCAAAAATATAAGTTATAAAGTAGATTTTTGTAATCTACTTTTTCTTTGTGGGCTCATGTTCTGTCGGAATGTGCGCTTACCGGGGAAATAATAGAATTGTTAGAAGGGAAATTTCCTAATGGGGGTTAGTGTGTGAAGTACATTGAAATTGGAATCGGGAATAGGTGGTTCGTTCGAACAGAAACCGAAAATAAAGATGGAACTGAATTTGAAGAACGAGGAATTATAAAACCTATTTATTTTGAGTCTTTATACATACGTATTTGGTTTCGGAAAACTTGTTTTATTTTTGATACGAAAGAGGGGTTTAAGAAAGATAAGAAGAGGAGGGTTGAATATAAATTTATAGTTGGAATTGTAAGTAGACTGGATAAAGAAGAAGTGGGCTAACATACGTAGTTATATTGGACAGGAAATTCTTTTGACTTATATCAAATTCATGAAAAGCACATTTACTAAATATAAATTGTTAATAAAACCACTAAAAATTATTATCAAGACCTAAAAGCTAAAAATCCTAAAAAAATAAAGGTGAGCGCATATTATACATGACTAATATGTACTCACCTTTATTTTATTGTTCAATTAAAGGGCCAGATTGTTGAGGAAACAGGAATAATAAGAATACTCAAAATATTGTTTGTGAAGTGTTACACTTAAACTAACGGGCAGTTTAGCTTAAGTACATTTTTTCACAAATTTAAATGGGGAAATTTCCCCATTTTTTATACCAGCTTAACGTTGATTCGGGAATATTGAACTTCGCTACCTGCTAATTGAATTCTACTTCATCTGGAGACCTTTAAATTAAAATGCTTCCTTTCTTCTGACAGACTTATTAAATTTCGAAAACAATCAATTCAATCATCTTTTCGTATAGAAAAACTTATTAAGAAACATGCACTAGAAAAAATATAAATCATATATAGGAGATATCCCGTTTGAATGCTTGAGGAGGATATTATGAAACCTATGTTACCTAGTGAAAAATATTTCGGTAATTTAGAACTAGTTTATGCATTTTATGGGGCTATGCCTACAGGTGTTACTGTTTCAGAAACCGGTCGTATTTTCATTTGCTTTCCGAAATGGGGAGACGATGTTAAATTTACGGTGGCGGAAATTTTTGAGGATAAATTGCAGCCTTATCCTAATTTACAAACCAATTTAGCTAACCCCGAGAATATCCCAATGACTTTCATCAGTGTCCAAAGTGTAGTTGCTGATGGAAGGGGAACGCTTTGGATATTAGATACAGCGGCACCCAATTTTTCTGAACCTATTAAAGGGGGAGCAAAATTAGTCGCTGTTGATTTAGAAACCAATACAATAAGAAAAGTATATACCTTTACAGAAGATGTTGTCCTGCCTACAACTTATCTGAATGATGTCCGTTTTGATTTTCGTGTTGGAAAAGCAGGTTATGCCTATATAACGGATTCTTCTTCGAGAGGACCAGGAGCTATTATCGTCGTAGATTTATCAAATGGAAACGCGTTCAGACGGTTAAATGGAGCAAATTCAACTTCACCCGATCCCTATTTTTTACCGAAAGTAGAAGGTCAAATTTTAGTGAATCGAAACAAAGACGGTTCAACTTCTCCATTTAGGTTGGCGTCTGATAGTCTTGCGATTTCTCCCGATGGAAAGATATTATTTTTTGCTCCACTAACCAGTCGGCATTTGTTCTCGATCTCAACAGAAGCCCTGAGAAACAGAACGATACCGGACATGAATTTACCTTATCATGTGGAGTATTGGGGAGAAAAAGGTGCGTCTGATGGAATGATCACTGATGCAAAGGGAACTGTTTATGCTGGAGATTATGAAAACAACAGTATCCGTAAGATATTGCCAAATGGCATAATGGAAACTATCGCACATGATCCGAGAATTTTGTGGCCGGATACTTTTTCAATTGGTCCGGATCAATATTTGTATGTCATTGTGAACCAATTACATCGACAGCCTAGATTTCATTATGGAAAAGACTTACGACAGAAACCTTATAGTTTACTTCGTATCAAAATTGATGAATTTCCTGCTCCGACCTTTTCATAATAAAAATAGTCAATGAATTGTTTTCATTGATAGAAAATGATCAAACTTTTTTATAAAACCAAAACATAAACCTGCTGGATAAGAATCCATTTTGATCAATCTTTTTCAAAATGGATTCTTTTTATTTACCATAGAATACGGGTTAACACGATATTTTTAATCAAACTTTATTTTAAAATTACGAAGAAACTCATGAATGTTTTAAAAAATATGGTGAAGTAGTAATACCCGAACTTATGAGTGAAATTAATGAAAAGTTAAAATGGGATGTTGTTAGTTATGTAGATCATAAGGAGTATGCTTTATGGCCACTACTAAAATATTTTAAAAAGATAATTAAACAAGATTCACAAGAATGGAAAACGCGAGGTTTAGAACTGTATAAATTATCTAGTGTAGCAGATATAAAGGGGAGTAATTTTCTTATCCTTTCTATATAGAAATTGCTATTGGTATTATTATACAATAGGTGTCAGAAAATACAGTTGTTTATTATTGGAGTGGGAGAGAATTATATGTCGATGTCGCTATATTATAAAAAAATCCGTGAGCAATTAGGCCATGAACTAATTCTAATACCGAGTGTAGCTGCTGTTATAAAGAATGGGCAGGGAGATATTTTGTTTCAATATCCTGGCGGGGAATACTGGAGTTTGCCAGCTGGAGCAATTGAGCCTGGAGAAACTCCAGAAGAAGCGGTAGTTCGTGAAGTGTGGGAAGAAACGGGTTTGAAAGTGCAAGTAAAAAAACAAAAAGGGGTATTTGGAGGGGAAAGGTTCCGTCATATATATCCGAATGGCGATCAAGTAGAATATATTGTTGTTGTGTTTGAATGTGAAATTACTAGTGGAAAACTGAAATCGATAGATGGTGAATCTTTAAAACTACAATATTTCTCATTTTCTGAAAAGCCTACTTTAGCGCTACCATACCCAGATAATATATTTTTATAGATGTAAAATAACACACCTTACTTATTGAAGGTGTGTTATTTATATAACCCGGTCGTATACATCTCCGTTAGCGTATACACAATTTCCTCTAAGTTAATCTTTTTATCATTTTGCGTAATAGTCCAAAGAAACGATTCATTCATCGCGAACCAACCGCGTGCTACAATCTCTTTATTTAAATTAGGTTGTGCTAATCCACTTTCTTGAGAGTAAGTAATATCCTGTTTAATACTTGTTATAAAACGTTCCCGAATCTCATCCCATTTTTGCCGTATTTCTCTTGATAATCCTATCGCTTCCTCTACAACTTGCAAAATAGCGCGTTCTGCATCTGCTAATTGCAGGAATGCTCTAACTTGATTTTGGATCATTATACGTGCTTCCTCTTTTGTTTGTGGAGAAAAAGAGCGCTCAGCAATATTATAAAATTGATTCATAACATCTTCCATTAAACTAATTAGGAGATCATCTTTGTTTTTGAAGTATACATATGCTGTTCCATAACCAGTTTCTGCATGTTTAATAATTTGTGTAATTGTCGTTTTTTGAAATCCATTATTTATAAAAATAGTGTAACCAGAGTGTAATAGTTTCTTCTTCGTTTCTAAGGAGCGGTGTTTTCTTGATGAAAGAGTAGAGTTTTTCAAAGAATCACCTCTTTATACTGAAATATCTGAAAATATAACTGTATTGTAAAAGAAGTTCATATATAAAGTCAACTGACATAATATCATTGACGTTGTATCAATTAAGGTGATATATTTCAATTAGTTAGAATAAAAAGAAAATTAAGAGAAGGTGACACCATGTATAAAGAACCATTTCAACCAACTTATGAGTATGCGCTTGAATGTGATAAACATGATGAACTGAAAGATTTTCAAACTGAATTCTATAAAAAAGAAGGTACTATATATTTAGATGGAAACTCATTAGGGCTACTTTCAAAAAGAGCAGAGAAATCATTACTTACGTTGCTAGATTCGTGGAAAGAGTATGGCATTGACGGCTGGACAGAAGGTGAGCACCCGTGGTTTTTCCTTTCAGAGAAATTAGGTAAACTTACAGCCCCTCTTATTGGTGCTTTACCGGAAGAAACTATTGTAACCGGTTCTACAACTACAAATATACACCAAGTTATTGCGACGTTTTACGAACCAAAAGGAATACGTACAAAAATACTTGCGGATGAATTAACTTTCCCATCAGATATTTATGCACTTCAAAGTCAAATTCGTTTAAAAGGATTAGATCCAGAGGAGCATTTAGTAAGAGTGAAAAGCCGAGATGGTAGAACACTTTCTGAAGAAGATATTATCCATACGATGGAAGATGATATCGCTTTAATTTTATTACCTTCTGTTTTATATAGAAGTGGTCAAATTCTTGATATGAAACGTTTAACAACGGAAGCTCATAAACGCGGCATTCACATTGGATTTGATTTATGCCATTCAATAGGATCTATTCCGCATCATTTCAAAGATTGGGATGTCGATTTTGCTGTTTGGTGCAATTATAAATATTTAAATGCAGGACCGGGTGGCGTTGCAGGAATTTATGTGAATAATAAACATTTTAATAGACTACCAGGGTTGTCTGGATGGTTTAGTTCTAGAAAAGATAAGCAGTTTGATATGGAGCATACATTAACAGCTGCTGATCATGCAGGTGCTTATCAAATTGGTACACCGCACGTTTTAAGTACAGCACCATTAATTGGTTCACTTGAAATTTTCAAAGATGCAGGTATTGAGCGTTTACGTGAGAAATCTTTACATATTACGAGATACATGCTGAATTTAATTGGACATGAATTAAAAGATTTCGAATTTACAATTGGAAATCCATTAGAGGATGAAAAACGAGGCGGGCACATTTATTTAGAGCATGCAGAAGCAGCACGTATATGTAAAGCACTAAAAGCAAATGGAGTAATTCCAGATTTTAGAGCGCCAAATGGGGTGAGACTTGCGCCGGTCGCTTTATATAACACATACGAAGAAGTGTGGAAATCTGTACAAATATTAAAGAAAATTATGAAAAATGAAGAGTATAAGCAGTTTGAAAATAAGCGAGAGGTTGTGGCATAAATATGAAAACATCAGAGTGGATTGATATTTCACAACCGCTAAATAATAATATTGCAACGTGGCCAGGAGACACACCGTTCTCGTATGAAGTTTCATGGTCAAAAGAAGAAAGTGGCTCAGTAAATGTCGGAAAGTTAACGATGAGTATTCATACAGGCACTCATATTGATGCACCATTTCATTTTGATAATGATGGAAAGAAAGTATTGGATTTAGATGTTCAAGTTTATGTTGGCCCAGCACGGATTATTGACGTTTCTAATCTTGAAAGCATCGGGAAAAAGGAATTAGAAAGCTTTCATTTAGAAGGTGTAGAACGATTATTATTACGTACATCTTCACATGGAAAAGCTGAAGAATTTCCAGAGGTGATCCCTCATTTACGTGCGGACATAGCGTCGTTTCTTTCAGAGAAAGGTATTCGTTTAATCGGAGTAGATGTACCATCAGTTGATCCGCTAGATGATAAAGAATTAGCAGCGCATCATCAATTATTTAAACATGGAATTCATATTTTAGAAAATGTCGTACTAGATCATGTAGCAGACGGTGATTATGAACTTATTGCATTACCACTTGCATTAACTGATGCAGATGGAAGTCCAGTTCGAGCCGTTATTAGACCAATATAAGTAGAATCATATAAAAGGGGCGTTTGGCTAATATGAAAGAAAATGAAAAAGTAATTATGGAAAAAGGGATTCATACGGATTTTAAAGAGAATATGACGTATGGGGAGTATTTACAATTAGATAGTTTACTATCTTCTCAAAAAAGATTATCGGACCATCATGATGAAATGTTATTTATCGTTATTCACCAAGCAAGTGAGCTTTGGATGAAGCTCATTTTACATGAGCTAAATGCGGCGATTGAATCTATTAAACAAGATAAATTACAACCAGCTTTTAAAATGTTAGCACGTGTATCAAAAGTTCAGTCTCAAATTATTCAATCTTGGGATATTCTTGCGACATTAACACCATCAGAATATATTGAGTTTCGTGATTCACTCGGTCAAGCTTCAGGTTTTCAATCGTATCAATATCGTATGATTGAGTATGCACTTGGCTATAAAACGCCACACGCATTAAAAATTTATGAAAAGGATCCAGAATTACATGCACGACTTCATAAAGCGCTACATGCACCAAGTCTATATGATGTCGCGATTCAAGCATTAGTAAAAGAAGGATTCCCTATTCATAAAGATGTGTTAAACCGTGATATTACGCAGCCTTATGAAGAAGATGCAACAGTAGAAGCAGCATGGTTGGAAGTGTATGCGGATGTGAAAAAATATTGGAATTTATATCAGCTTGCTGAAAAATTGATTGATATTGAAGACTGGCTACAACAATGGCGTTTCCGTCATATGAAAACAGTAGAAAGAATTATTGGACATAAAATGGGTACAGGTGGATCCTCCGGTGTTTCTTATTTAAAGCGAGTACTTGATCAACAATTCTTCCCAGAGCTTTGGAATGTTCGTACGAAATTATAAAAATAAACCTGTCAGTTCATTATGGCTGACAGGTTTATTTTTATTTGAGCACAATTATGTTTAAAATGAAGGAACAAGATATAATAAATGGAGTAACTATTTAAATGGAGGTAAAGTTTTTGGATTTCAAGCAACTAGAAAATAAATTCGAAAAGAAAAAAGTGAATACATTTCTTGTTTATCAAAAAGGGGAATTAACAACTGAGTATTATAAAACACCCGAATGTGCAAATAACTTATATAAAATAAATTCGATTACAAAAAGTATCATATCTTTATTAATTGGTATTGCAATTGATAAGGGCTATATAAATGATATACATACATCAATTACAGAGTGGATTGAAAATGTACCTGGAGAAAAACATGATTTAACGCTATATCACTTATTAACAATGACTACTGGTGAGGACTGGAAAGAGTTTGGGAATGGAGTAGTATTCCCAAATGACTTTGTAGAATCAGAGAACTGGGTACAGTACATATTAGAAAAGCCAATAATTGAAGAACCTGCTACAAAAATGAATTATAATTCAGGTTCTTCTCATTTACTGAGCTATATTATTCAAAAAGCTACTGGAATGTCGACAGAGCGGTTTGCAAAGAAATATTTATTTGATCCATTAAAAATTAACGAATACGAGTGGCAACAAGATCCGCAGGGTATATATGTAGGTGGCTTCGGTATAAAAATGAAATCTACCGATTTATTAAAATTAGGAAAATTATGTTTGCAAAATGGATATTGGAGTGAAAAAGAAATTGTATCAGCGAAATGGTTAGAAGAATCAAGTAGGGTGCAATTTGAAACATATGAACATGTCGGCGCATATGGATATCACTGGTGGGTATTACATAACGAAAGATTTCGCATACCGTATTGTATATATTTCGCTATGGGATACGGCGGACAATACATCGTTATCATTCCTCAATTAGAAGTAGTATCTATTATAAGTAGTCATATGCCAAAACGTGGGCTCGTTCCGTTAAAATTATTTATTGAGCATGTACAGGGAAATTCTAATTATATATAAGAAAAGGAGGGAATGTATGAAGGATGAAAAAATTTTATCTTTATTTAGATTCTGTTTAAGTCTTCTAGTATGTAGCGCCATTATTACGCAATTCATAATCAGGGCACAAGTGAAACCGTTCAATCCAGTTAACTTTTTTAGTTTCTTTACGATCGAAAGTAACATTTTAGTTGCATGTATTCTCCTTTTAAGTAGTATCGGAACAGCTACATTTGGTCGATCAGAACAGTTTAGTATACTTCGTGGTGCAGCAACGGTATACATACTTACGACTGGACTCATTTATTTTTTATTATTAAGAGGGTTAGAAGAATCACTTCAAACGGCAATACCATGGGTAAATACGGTGTTACATTATATCATGCCAATTGCTATGCTTTTAGATTGGATATTAAATCCACCTATTAAGAAAATCACTTGGAAACAAGCTGCAAGTTGGCTTTTATTCCCGTTTTTTTACGTTGTATATAGCTTAATACGTGGTCCAATCGTGAATTGGTATCCATATCCATTTTTAGATCCGAGAATAGGTGGATATGGTAAAGTACTTTTATACAGTATAGGGATAGCAGTTGTAATTGGTGCTATTTGTATATTGGTAAGATTTTTAGGGAATCGAAACTTTAGAAAAGAATTTTAGAAATGAAAGAAACCCGGCTGTTATGAATCTAAATAGCCGGGTTTCTTTCATTTTATCTACTCGTCTTCTGAAACGACAACTTTATAAATTTCTCCGTCTTCGTTTCAAATTCTACATCAACAAAAACACCGTATTCTTTTCCGTTCTCACGTAACCACAATTTAAATTTTTCAACAGTTATTTGAACTGTTTTTGGTTTTCTACCTATATGAAGATAGTCAATAATTTCTGCTTTTGGGTATTGTTCTTTCGTCTTTTCTACGGCAAGTTTACCCCATTTTGCATACGGCGGCTGCGCATGAACAATTGATGAGCCTGTATATACATTTGAACATGTTGTTAGGAACAGAAGGACGAGTGCGACACGTTTTAACAAATTATTCATGATGAACTCCTTTTATCCTTTTTTTATATTGTTTACATTTTCTTTCTACGATATTAGTTTGGATTTTTTTGTCTTCTTTACATAAAAGCGAGGCTTTTACAAAACATAACCAAGAAATCATTTACATAATTAAGGAGGGAAAATTATGCGCCAAAAAGCTATGTTTAAAATAGCAGTTTTACTTGCGTTCATAGGACTGTCTTTAATGGTCAGTAGTATACAACTAAAGAATGTAGAAGCTTTTTCTAATCAAGTTATTCAAAGAGGAGCATCGGGCGAAGATGTTATTGAACTGCAATCTCGTTTAAAATATAACGGGTTTTATACGGGAAAAGTGGATGGTGTTTTCGGATGGGGTACATATTGGGCACTTCGGAATTTTCAAGAGAAATTTGGATTACCCGTTGATGGTTTAGCTGGAGCTAAAACGAAGCAAATGCTCGTGAAGGCAACGAAGTATGACAAATCAACTGCTAATAAAGGAACGACAACGAATAAAGGAAATAGTGGTGGCACTGCACAAGAGAATAAACCACCTCAAAATAAAGGGACAAATGTTCCGAACGGTTATTCTCAAAATGATATTCAGCTGATGGCAAACGCAGTATACGGAGAATCACGTGGTGAACCGTATTTAGGACAAGTTGCAGTAGCTGCTGTTATTTTGAACCGTGTTACAAGTGCGTCATTCCCAAATACTGTTTCAGGTGTAATCTTTGAACCTAGAGCATTTACAGCGGTAGCCGATGGACAAATATATTTAACACCAAATGAAACAGCAAAAAAAGCAGTTTTAGATGCGATTAACGGATGGGATCCAACAGGAAATGCTTTATATTATTTCAATCCAGATACTGCGACTAGTAAATGGATTTGGACTCGTCCACAAATTAAAAAAATCGGTAAACATATTTTCTGTAAATAGAGCGGAGGTGGGACAATGTTACGAGGTATTATCATTGTATTATTAACAGTCGGTGTAGTAGGAACAGGCTATTGGGGCTATAAAGAGCACCAAGAGAAAAATGCGGTTTTAATTCGAGCGGAAAATAGCTATCAACGTGCATTCCATGATTTAGCATACGAAGTCGATTTATTACACGATAAAATTGGCACAACACTTGCGATGAATTCACGATCATCTTTATCACCTGCATTAGCGGATGTATGGCGTTTAACATCTGAAGCTCGCTCAGATGTAGGACAACTACCTTTAACATTAATGCCATTTAATAAAACGGAAGAATTTTTAGCGAATATCGGTGATTTCAGTTACCGTGCAGCCATTCGTGATTTAGAAAAAGAGCCGTTAAATGAGCAAGAATATAAAACGCTACAAACTTTATATTCAAATGCAGGAAATATACAAGATGAACTAAGAAAAGTACAACATCTTGTTTTGAAAAATAATTTACGCTGGATGGATGTAGAAATGGCACTTGCATCAAATCGCGATCCAGCAGATAACACAATTATTGATGGATTGAAAACTGTAGAGAAAAACGTAACATCATATTCTTCTACAAACTTCGGACCGACCTTTACAAGTGCGCAAAAAAATAAAAAAGGTGGATTTGAAGCGGAAGGAAAGGCAATTTCTAAAGATGAAGCGGCGAAAATTGCCAAATCGTTTTTGAATTTAAAAGGAAATGAAAAAGTAGATGTTGAGAAAAGCGGAAAAGGTGCGAAAGAATCCTTCTATAGTGTGAAAATTAAAGATGAAGCAACGAACAATGAGTTCTATATGGATATTACCGGAAAAGGCGGATATCCAATTTGGGTTATGAATAACCGCGAAATTAAAGAACAGAAAGTTAGTTTAAACGATGCAGGTAGTAAAGGTTTGAAATTTTTAAAGGACCATAAGTTTAATAATATGGAGCTTTATGATAGCTCTCAATATGATAATGTTGGTGTATTTACGTATGTAGTAAATGAAAATGGAGTACGAATTTATCCAGAAGCAATCCAAATGAAAATTGCTTTAGATGATGGTTCTATCGTTGGGTTCTCCGCAAAAGAATACTTAGCGTCACATCAAAAGCGAACAGTTCCATCGGCAAAGCTAACTGCAGCAGAAGCAAGAAAGAAAATCAATCCGGATGTAAAAGTCATGGAAGAACGTAAAGCTTTAGTAGTCAATGATTTGCATAATGAAGTGCTTTGCTATGAATTTGTAGGCACTTTAGGAAAAGATACGTACCAAATATTCATTAATGCTAATAGCGGGGCCGAGGAAAAGGTAAAGAAAATGCAAGCTGTTGAAAAAATTTATGATTAAACCTTAATAGTGAAGTGGTGAAAATAATGAAAACTCTAATATATATATTGATGCTTTGCTTCGTTATAACTGGATGCAGTATTGGAAAAAAAGACAATCCAAACGAAAAGCCGGAACAAAAAAATGTTTCAATGAAAAATGTTAATTATACGAATAAATCAAATAAGCCAAATGAAAAAGCAGCAGATCATTTAGCATATTTAGCAGCAAGTGTGCCAGGTGTGAATGATGCAACAGCGGTCGTTGTTGGAAAATATGCTATTGTAGGTATTGATGTAAAAGCAAAACTTGATCGAACTCGAGTTGAATCAATTAAATACTCTGTTGCAGAAAGTTTAAAAAATGACCCTGACGGTGCTAATGCAGTCGTTGTAGCAGATGTTGATACGTATGAACGCCTCAAACAAATCGGAAAGCAAATTAAAAAAGGAAAAACAGGTGAAGGTATACTAGATGAATTAGCCGCTATTGTGGGCCGAGTAATGCCACAAATTCCAAATGATATGATAGAAAATAGAGAAACGAATCCAATTAAAGATAATGATAAACAATTACCAAAAGATGAAGAACAAGAGTTAAGAAAAGAACAGGATGATCAATCAAATAATCATTTGAATAAATGAAATTAGCCTCGTACTTAATTGTACGAGGTTTTTAAATATAATATTAAATATTCAGTTTATTTTTAAGGGAATATATGGTTTAATTATCATGGGAGGGACAACTGTTATGATGAAAAAAAGCGCATGTATATTGTTTAGTTTATGCTTAGGTTTCAGTATGACAGCGTGTGAACAGAGAAAAGAAGTGAAAAACCAAACAGCAACTTCTTCTACTGTGATGGAAAGGCAACAGAAAGAGTCTATCAATATAAATCATTTCTCGAGTATAAATGAAGGAATGACTTATACAGAAGTGAAAGATTTAATTGGTTTTGAAGGAGATTTACTTATAGAAGAAGGGGTAGAGCATTCTACACAAATTAAACAAATTTTTGCTTGGAAAGGGAACGATCCAAATTCATTTGTTGAAATTACCTTTTTAGATGGAAGAGTGCATTCAAAAGCACAGCAAGGTATAAGTTAATAAGCTAAAAAATGGGAGAGTTTAGCATGAACATACACACAGGGGAAATTCAATTAGCTCCGTATAAGGAGAAATATAAAGAAGTTATACAAACATTTACTTTACCAAGTGAACAAGTTCAGTTTACATCAGATCCAAGCGCATTACTGGAGAAAGCAAAAAGTGATCATACAAAAAATGTGATTGTTATTTTAGATCACAATGGGGTACCGGTGGGTCTTTTCGCATTGGAAACGGGAGATAGAGTAAAGGAGTTCACAGATAATGAGGATGCTTTACTTTTAACGTCATTTTCTATTAATCACAATAGACAAAGAAAAGGATTCGCTAAAAAGTCATTGTTATTATTAGAAGAGTTTGTAAAACGTTATTTTCCAATAAAAAATGAAGTTGTACTTGCTGTGAATGAAAGAAATATTCCTGCACAAAATTTATATGCAAAAGTTGGTTTCCAAGATAAAGGTTTTAGAAGAATGGGACCAATTGGCCAACAAATAATAATGCATTTACCTATAATGAAATAATGAGATAGAAAACTTACTCTTGAATATTCAAGTAGTAGGTTTTTTTATTTTAACAATATATAATATATGTATATAAAATGAAACCGGAATGAAGGATATAAAAAATGAATCAAGATAGAAAATGGAATATCGTTGGAGGAAGAGTGATTAAAACTGGGATTGCAGTTTTTCTTACAGTGTTAGTTTGTGATTTTTTTAACATCCCAACTATTTTTGCTATAATAACAGCAATTGTTACAATTGAACCAACTGCAACAGACTCAATAAAAAAAGGACTTATTCGCTTTCCGGCCTCAACAATTGGATCGGCATATGCCATGACTTTCACATTTTTCCTAGGCCACCAAGCAATTTCTTATGCATTAGCTGCAATGTTTACGATCGTTACATGTCAAAAACTAAGGTTACATGCGGGAACTTTAGTTGCAACTTTAACTGCCGTAGCAATGATTCCAATTACGGCAAATCATTATTTTACTGCATTTTTAATTCGTTTAGCTACTACATCTACTGGTATTATAGTATCTACTTTAGTGAATTTTTTCATTTTTCCACCCCACTACACGAAAATGATTTTTGGATGTACAGAGGATCTATTTGCTAAAACAGCAAATATTATGGAAGAATGGATTCCTGCATTAGTTGCAGGAAAAGGTATGAAAAAGGAGACTGCTCAGGATTTATCTAAATTGACTTTATTATTGCATAAGGCGATACAATTTGTTCAATATGAGCAGAAAGATTGGAAATATCATCAACATACAAAGAAGGAAATGAGAAGCTTTTTAACGATGCAGAAGCAACTTCATATATTACAGCAAATCATTTACCATATAGATAATTTAGCTCGGGTATCAATTGAGACTTGTGACTGGTCACAAAGTGAAAGAGAAATATTACAACGAACAATTCATTCTATGATTGCTATATTGAGAAACCGTTGTAATGAAATTGATGAGGAACATTTCAAACTTATTGCTGAATTAGACAAGCAATTTTGGAGTTATAAAAATGATTTAAAAGATTATAAACCAAATCATTATCATCACCATTTTTCAAGTGAATCTATTATTTTATTTGAGGTATTATCTATTCATGATATGTTAGAAGAATTAAAACAAATATCCGAGAAATATGAGTGGGAAAACCGATTCAATTGATAAGTTCATTTTACTGTGGGGGGATAATATGACACTTTATATTGCATTACTAAGAGGAATCAATGTCGGTGGCCATAAAGTAATCAAAATGGCTGATTTAAAACGAGTGTTTGAATCAATAGGGTTAAAACAAGTGAAAACATATATACAAAGTGGTAATATTGTGTTCGAATCTGAGGAAGGTATAAACTTTCTAAAGGACCAAATACAATCTGAAATAAAAAAAGAATTTGATTTCGATGTTCCAGTCATGCTAAGAACACATGATGAATTTATAAATATTATTAAACAATGTCCATATGAAGTTCATTCATTGTTAGAAGGAGAAAGTGTTCATATTGCTTTTTTAGCTAATGTACTTTCTGAAGAAGAGAGTAGTCAATTGCTTACATTTAAAAGTGAACTTGAAGATTGCTATATAGATGAGAAGGTCGTTTATTTATTTTTCAAAAATAGCATTCGAAATTCTAAATTAATGAACCAGTTTCAGAAGTTACATACACCAGCTACAGTTAGGAATTGGCGGACTGTGAATAAATTAAAAGCAATTGTAGAGAGTATGTAAATATAAAAAGATGAGGTTTTCTACATGTAGAAAACCTCATCTTTTTACTTATATTGTTTTGCAACTATGAGTTCGACAATAGGATAAATAAAGAATGAAGAGCAAATTGCGATGAACAGGGGGAGGTTTTTTACTCCATCTAAATTAGCCCCCATAGAAAATCCTTCGGAGAAGATTAATAAAAGGAACATTACAACTACAAGCACAAAATACGCAATTTTAAAGCTTTTATATGTAATTTGTTGTCCCATCTCATCTTGACTTTCTTCTGACACACCGTGGGGATCTCCCCAAGTAATGTGATTAATTAAATTACTAAGTATTAACGAAATAGCAAAAATCGTACCACCTAAAATAGAACCTTCAGTTATGTATTTATATGTGCCATGTACTAGTATTGCAATTAATGCTAAAACAATGATTATAAAAATAGTTTTTTTAGTATTCAATAAATAATTGCCCCCTCGATTGTAAAAAACTCTTTACAAATATAAGTATAAAATTGGAAAAGTGTCATGTCAAATACTTTTTACACACAATATGTAAGTATGCAATATTTTGTTTTTATGATAAATAAAAAATTACAATACATTTGAATGTAAAAGAATGGGCTCGCATATATTTGGAAGGGATGTCAGATTAATTTAGGGGGTAGTTATGTCTATACTTTTAAAAGCTGGTGCAGATGCAGGAAACAACGGTTTGAAGTTAATGGTGAAAGGGCAAGACCCTATTTTTATTCCGAGTATTTATTCTTTATATATAGGTGAGCCTACAGGACTCTTAGATGAGGTAGATGTTTCATTATCTGAATTAGAAAACCACATTGATGTGACTATAAGTTCGCCATCGTTAATGCTAAATAATGTACGATACATCGTTGGAGAAAAAGTTATTCAAGATCAATTAAAAGGTACTGAGGTAGAGAAGAAATCGAATAAGTCAACGGATGAGTTAATGGTTATTACAATACTATCAGGTTTGGCGGTAAGCGCTATGCGTCAAAGTCCAACTTCTAGCCATATTAATATTCGTTATGATTTATCTGTCGCTCTTCCTATGCAGCTTATTACACAAGAAATAGCTGCTGAAAATGCAAAACGTTATATGGGAAATCATAAGGTTATTTTCCATTATCCGAACGGACGCGATGTGACAATTAATGTTTCAATTGAGTATTGTAAATGCCTGCCTGAGGGCGCTTCTGGTACGTGGGGCATTGTATACGATGAAGAAGGAAATGTTGTGAAACATAAAATAGAATGTGAGCAAAATCAAGTTTCTGAAATTGATTTTGTAGATAAAACTCTACTCTCTTTTGATATTGGTGCAGGGACGACAGAAGAAGTCGTTTCATTAGGGGTGAATTTCCGTCCGCAACTAAGTAAAGGTTTATCTTATGGTGTAAAAGAGACGTTACTACAAATCATTACGAGATGGAACCGGAAGTATCCAACTAAAACGATTGATAGTATTACAGAATTCAATCAAATTTATTTAAATGATAAGCATCCGAGAAATACCTTATTAGTTGAGGAATCACAGCCAGCGCTATTAGGTTTAGCAGCACGTGTTGCAACAGATATTATAAATAAAATTGATGATATGAAAGACGACCCATACGTGTTTATTTATGGCGGGGGTGCAGTAATTATTAAAAACAGTTTAAAAATGATTTTAAAGCAAAAAGGACGACTCAAAAATGTAATCTTTGTAGATAATCCGTTATTTACAAATGCACGAGGATTATTAGTTTATACTTGTTCGCCAAAATATAGAGAGCATAAGCAAAAAGAGTTAGGATTTACAAACTTAACGATAAGTTAGTTGGTGGAAGTATGCGATCTAGGCGATATAAACGTGGTGATCGAGTAAAAATCAATATTCATAAATCGGTATCACCTGAAATGCTTGCGTGGCTGAATAAACAATCAAATCCAACTAATTTCTTCTTTTTTGCTGCGCAGCAACTATTTAAACAAGTTGGAGATATTGACGTTTCAAAAGCTTTACCAAGCAGCCATGTTTTCTCATTATATGTGGAGCCTTCATCCTTATTAAAAGTCGAAGTAAACCCTTTTAAAAACATGACACTAGACACAAATACATCCACCGAAAATGCAAAAAAAAAATTATGGGAATCTGTTGATCAATTAGATTGTCCATTTTTTTAAACATAGAAAAATATAAAAAGTCCCCATCACTATACATACGAATACAGTGATGGGTTTTTGTTTGTAACTAGAAGGGGGCACAATTTGTGCCCCCTTCCATTAGTTATTTATCTAAATTTTAGATGTATGTTTAGAAACAGCGTTAATTATGCTTTCCCAGTCATCTGGATGGTTTTCATGGCCTGCCCCTTTAAGAGTTAATAGTACTGAGTTTGGAATTTCATCAATTAGTGCGAGGCCATGTTCAAATGGGAGTGCTGTATCGTCTGTTCCGTGAATAACCAATGTTGGTGCTTGTATGGAGTGAAGTACACCTTCATATGCATCATCACCTTGAAGTAAAGCGTGATTAAACATACTTAATAAATTGTTTGCGCGTTCTATTTCTTGTTTTACTTGTGTATAAACTCTATTTTCATCAAATATTCGTTCTGATCCACATAATAGACGAGATCCTGAAACTAAATATTCTGCCACATCATTTTTATTTGTCCAATCTATACTTGCGCTCTTTACATGATGTGTTAAAATCCTTTCATCCATTGGGGGTAAATCGCGAGTATTATTATCA
The DNA here is from genome assembly GCF_022663885.1 of Bacillus cereus group sp. BfR-BA-01330. NCBI lineage: Bacteria > Bacillati > Bacillota > Bacilli > Caryophanales > Bacillaceae > Bacillus > Bacillus cereus group sp. BfR-BA-01330. The sequence continues at coordinate 327,313 of NZ_JAKUGK010000004.1, read as the reverse complement.
GATCCTATTACACTAGTCGCTAGTAAAGTTAGCGTCAAAATTCTTTCGGGATGTTTTACAGCGGCAATTTGAGCAATCATACCACCTAATGACATACCAAAAAGATGGGCTTTATCAATATGATAAGCGTCTAATACTCCGATTGCATCTTCAGCCATATCTGTTACTGAATAATTTGAAGTGCCAGGTTCATATGTAACAGAGCGTCCAACATCGCGATTATCAAAGCGAATAACAAATTTTCCTGTGTTCGCCAACTGTTCACAAAATTCTTCATCCCAATATATCATTGAACAAGTAGCTCCCATAATTAATAAAATAGCGGGATCATTAGAGTTACCGAAGCTTTCTGTACATATATCAATACCGTTTATTTTAAATATCTTTTCACTCATAAAGTTAGCCCCATTTCTTTTGAATTTAATTAATAATACAGTTTTGAATAATTCTAAGATGTGTGTAAGATTCTTTTTGAAATTCATCCCGCTATTTGCCGGGCAGTAAGAGCCCGATTGGTGAGGAATGATTAAAGTTTCACTTTATAATGCTTTTTGTATAATTACCCCCAAAAATAAGTATATGGTAATTCAAGGCAAAAAATTTTGAGAAATAATTGTATGTTATTAAAATAAACAGCAAGGAGGAGAGGAAATGAAAGCAATCGTTATTGATCGATATGGCAGTGTTGAAGAATTGAAAGAAAGACAAGTTTTAAAACCGGTTGTTAAGAATAACGAGGTATTAATACGTATTTATGCAACATCTGTTAATCCAGTTGATTGGAAAATAAGAAAAGGTGACTTACAAGAACAGTTACGCTTTTCATTTCCAATCACTTTAGGATTAGATGTAGCTGGAGTTATTGAAGAAGTTGGAGAAGATGTAGAGTGTTTACGAAACCTGAAAATATAGGAAGCGGCTCTTATGCTGAATTCATTGCAGTACAATTAGATTTAGTATCACATATGCCTAATAATATTAGTTACGAAGAAGCAGCTTCTATTCCTCTTGCAGGACTTACAGCGTGGCAAAGTCTTGTAGATTACGCAAAAATAAAAGAGAATGACCGTGTATTCATTCATGCTGGAGCTGGTGGCGTTGGAAGTTTGGCAATCCAAATCGCAAAATCATTTGGAGCTTTTGTTGCCACGACTGCTAGTAGTAAAAATAAAGAATTTTTACAGTCTTTAGGGGCGAATCTCGTTATTGATTATAAAAAAGATAAATTTGAAGAACTAGTATCAGATTTTGATATTGTGTTAGATACAATAGGTGGCGAAGTGCAAGAAAAAAGTTTTCGAATTATTAAACCTGGTGGTGTTCTAGTTTCCATTGTTCATGAACCACTACAAAAAGTAGAAGGAATAAAATCAGGATTTTTATGGCTAAAACCAAATGGAAAACAATTAGAAGAATTATCAGCTTTAATTGTAAACGGAAAAATCAAACCAATCATAAGTAAAGTGGTGCCATTTAATGAAGCAGGAGTTCGAGAAGCTCATATTTTGAGTGAAGGACAACATGTTAGAGGAAAGATTGTAGTTAAAGTGGAATGATAATAAAGATTACAGCTTATAGAGTAACTAGATTTGAATAACGAAAAAGCTCAACAATAGATAATGTCCCATACTATACATTTTCATTTGCGGGTATTATTTATTGTTGGCTAATGTGATATTGCTTCTAACAAATACTTTTTCGTATTGTATCATGTAATTTCTCTAATCCAATTTCCATATCTTTCTCGTTTAACATTGAATAGCTAATTCTTAATTGGTTATCATTTGTTTCGTAGTTTAATAGACAAGCTGTTCCTGGTAAAAAAGAGACATCTACTTCATTTGCTTTTTGTAATAAGGTAAAGGGATCTATCGAATCAGGTAGTGTCACCCATAAATTAAAACCTCCATTTGGTATTTCAAAGTGTAGTTCTTTTAATGGCGATAATATATCAATTGTTAAATCACGTCTCATTTGTAAAGCTGTACGTAATTTTTCTAAATGGTTTTTCATACGTTCTGCACGTAAAAACGGTAGAAGTGCCTTTTGTGTTAATAAAGGACTACCGATATCCATTGAACCTTTTACTGCATATAGCCATTCAAAAATAGGACCATCGGCAATAAGCGCCGCGATACGCAGTCCTGGTGCTAACGTTTTACTAAATCCTTTTATATATATTACGTGGCCATCCTTATCAAAACTTTTGATTGGGGGCGGGATTATAGCATCTTCAAAATATATTTCTCCGAAAGAATCATCTTCAATGATAAAAAATTGATATAGCCCCGCTAGTTCTATAAGTTCCATTCTTCGTTCTTTACTCATTACTGTACCTGTCGGGTTTTGGAAGGTCGGATTCGTATACAATAAAACGGGATTTTTACTTTGACAAATATCATCAATTAAGTCGGAGCGAACTCCATGATTATCAAGAGAAACAGGAATGATTTGAACACCTTTATTGATGAAAACATCAAGCGCGGCACTGTAACACGGACTTTCTACTAATACAGTATCTCCAGGTTTTAATAATGTTTGAGCAATTAAATCAATTCCTTGTTGTGCTCCGCTTGTAATTAATAATTGAGATGGGTCCGTCACTAATTTCTGGTGTTCATTTAAGTAATTTGCTATTTCAACTCGCAATTCATAATCGCCTTGAACTGGCCCATAAGTTGCTAACAACATCGGATTTTTATCCAGCAATTTATGCATTTCGTCTGCCAAAAATGGATTTGGTAACAGACGGGGATACAGAATTGCTTGTGAAAAATCATAATATTTACGGTGTTTATTCATTGCATATTGAGAACGCATAACATTAATAGATCTTGATTGTTGCCATTTATACGGTATCGGTTTGAAATCTTTCTTTACACGTTTATATATGTAAGCACCTTTTCCTTGTTCGATGCGTATATACCCTTTCGTTTCTAACTGTTTATAAGCTTTACGAACAGTTAATACATTGATTTGTAAATCTGTGGCCATACAACGTAAAGAAGGAAGGGATTCACCATGTGAAAGCATACCACTTTGTACTCTTTCAACAATTTGCATATATATTTGCTTGTAATACGGTATGTTTGATTCTTTACGCAATACAATCTTCATAGGTTCACCTATTTTTCTTTTTAATTTAATTAAAGCGAAAAATATATAGGGAATCAACTACAACTTGAAGTAACTGTTATATGTACCGATACACTGTTATACACCATAGCCTCTATACTCATTTTAAGAGTAAAAAGGAGGAAGTAAAATGGTCATTTTTAATTACATTTTAGTATGTATTATTTTCGGGACAACATTTTTAACGATTAAAATTGGAATTGAAGCAGGAGCGCCACCGTTGTTTTCAGCAGGAATTCGTTTCTTTTTAGCGGGTATAATCCTTATGATTATTTTTAAATTAAAGCGAAAAGAAATTATGCCACATATATTTTCAAAACGTATTATGTATGCTGGATTTTGTTTAACATTTATGACATTCGCAAGTTTATATTGGTCAGAACAATATATTTCTTCGGGATTAGCTGCTGTTCTTTCTGCTACGGGACCAATGATGATTTTATTAATACAAGCAAAGAGGAATAGGGAGAAATTACAAAAGGAACAACTCGTTGCTTTAGTTATTGCACTAATAGGTGTTATATTTGTTTCTTTACCAGGAATGCATCAACAAGTAAGTTTCATATGGAGTATTGCTTGTATTGTTTTAGTTATAGGGGAGCTATTTTACGGAATAGGCTCTATTCGTTCAAAAGAAATACTGTCAGATTTATCAAATGTATCACCATTTCTTATTAACGGTATTCAAATGTTTTATGGAGGGATTTTACTACTCATCGCATCTATTATTGTAGAACAACCAAATGTAACCGTATTAACTTCATGGAGTGTGCAATGGCCTATTTTATATCTCATATTTATCGGATCGATTGGTGGACACGGATTATATTACTGGCTCTTATCAAAAACAAATCCAGTATTTCCATCGACGTGGTTATATGTATCACCATTAATTGCAATAATTGTGGGATATATCATTTTAGGAGAGCCTTTAAATCCTACAATGGGAATGGGGGCTTGTCTTATATTGATTGGTGTATTTTTGGCCAATCGTTCAACACTACGGACTTATTTCAAAAAAGGGCGGTTATTAGAGAAGGAGATGTAGTTTAATAAAGCAACAGCCCTGTATATTACAGGACTGATAAAATCAAAAACACAGTTGGAAAAATAACCAACTGTGTTTTTGATAATTAATTCACTTTTTTAATAAAGCCTTTATAATGACGTTTTACAAGCTGGCTTTCTAACGTCTTCATAGTTTCTAGTGCTACACCGACAATGATAAGTAAGCTTGTACCACCAATTTGAGCAGAAGGTGGTAACGTAGCAATTTTCGTGAATACGAGCGGTAATATAGAAATTGCACCTAAGAAAATTGCACCAATAAATGTTAAACGGTATAAAATTTTAGTTACATATTGTTCAGTTGCTTTACCAGGACGAATACCAGGAACATATCCATTTTGCTTTTTCAAATTCTCAGCCATTTGTTCAGGATTTACTTGAATAAATGCGTAGAAGTATGTGAAAGCAACGATAAGACCGACATAAAGTGTCATTCCAATTGGATGTGCGAAATCAAGATTTGCAACTAACCATTTTGATACGCTTGAATCAGGGAAGAGCTGCGCAATTGTACGCGGCGTCATTAAAAATGCAGAAGCAAAGATAACTGGTATAACACCAGCACTATTTACTTTAAGCGGTAAATGAGTGTTTTTTGCTCCTTGATATTGATTGTTTCCTGAAACAGCTTTTGCATATTGGATCGGTATTTTACGTACAGCTTGTTGAATGTAAATAACACCAACAACTATCGCTAAAATTACGAGTCCAATTAAAACAATTTTTATTATGTGCATAAATAGCTGATCGCCAGCATTTTGGAATTGTTGTAAATAAATTTGATTTGCAACATTTGGAATCGCGGCAACGAGACCTGCGAAGATAATCATCGAAATACCATTACCAACTCCGTTAGCGGTAATTTGTTCGCCTAACCAAAGTAAAAATGCAGTACCTGCAGTTAAAACTGTCGCAATAAATAAGTATGTAGTCCAGCTTTGATCTGTTATTAATTGTCCACCTGCTATATTATTAAAGCCATAAGACATTCCGATGGCCTGTATGAATGCGAGAATGATTGTAAAGTATCGAGTGAATTGAGCTGATTTCTTACGGCCCATTTCTCCTTGCTTTGCCCATTCCGAAAACTTAGGTATAACATCCATTTGTAGTAATTGTACTATGATGGAAGCTGTAATATATGGTGTAATACCTACAGCAAAGATTGAGAAATGTTGCAATGCTCCTCCACCAAATACGTTTAACATACCTAGAACGTTAGCTTGATCTTGTACTTTTAATACCTCTGCGTTAGTATGAGGAACTGGAATAAACGTGCCAATTCGAAAAACGATTAACATCGCTAGTGTAAAAAGGATTTTCCTTCTTATCTCAGCTACTCTCATGAAATTTGAAATCGTACGAAACATTATGTCGCCTCCTATATTTTTATCAGTAAAAAACTGATTATTATACCCTATGAAGTAACCACAAACCTCCTTCCGCACTAAATTCATTTGACAAATGGATTTTCATACACTTTGTAGTTTTCACGGATATAAAAATATAAGGTGTTATATAAGCGACCTTTACACTTTACGTAATCATTCAATACCCATAATATATCGAATAAATTAACAAATGTACATACATACGCATTAAAAATGAATAAATAGGGTCATTTTTTACATTTATTTAATGATAAATTGATAGGACATTATTATTCAAGATTGTTATACATGTTATAAAAATAAAAGCGAGCCATTATGATTTATAACTAATATTCATTCAAATGTGTCAGCTAATAGCGTCTCCCAATCTTTAAAGGATAATTTATCAGTTATATGTTTTAGTGCGTTAGGTACAAAAATATGACAAATAAGTTCTAAGCTATTACCATCTGGATCAATAAAATAAACAGATGCATTACCTTGATGTGGACGGACAAATGGTTCAATAGATTCATTACTCCCAAACGGAACAGCTTTAATTTGAAGTGAGTGTAACCAATGTAATGATTCTTTTAAATCCTCATAGGAAACTCTAAATGCAATATGACGTAAAGAAGGATGATATTTTGTTTCGTATTCAGAGCCCGCCCATAATCCCAGCCAACTTTTCCCATCCTCAATCCAAAAGAATGCTGTTGATTCATCGCTCCAGGCTAACTTCAACCCTAGTTTTTCATAAAATTCGATAGATTGTTGTAAATTACTCACTGGTAAATGCGCTTCGTATATTCCTTTAATCAATTAAAATCCTCCACCTTTTTATTTTCTTACAATTAATATATCGATTTAAAAAGAATGTAAAATCAAATAAAAGTATGAAAGTACATACTACTTTAGTAGTAATAGTAATCAATTATATTTCAATTCAAATTCATCGCCCGCTGATTAAAGTTTCACTTTATGTGATTAGAAAATTCTTTTTGTTTAAGAAGGAATAAATATTAAAGAAAGCTAAATAAACAGTGTATATATTTATAGGGGAGAAGATGTAAATGAAAGTTGTTATAAAAAAATACCACCATTAGAAGTAGCGTATATAAGACGAACTGGTAGCTACTTTGAACCGCAAGATCACTGGGGAAAGTTACTGAACTGGTCAATTGAAAATAAACTGTATCCACCAGAGCAATCATTTATCGGAATATCATTAGATAATCCTGAACTTGTTGCAAGTCATAAGTGCCGGCATGATGCATGTGTTACGATTCCTGAAAACTTCGATAAAGAAAAGTATCATGATGTGCAATTTAAAAGATTAGATGGAGGTACATATGGTCTATACCAGTTCTATGATGAACCTCATAAATTAAGTGAAGCGTATCAATACATGTATGTAGAGTGGCTATCAAATAGTGAGTATGATGCAGATTATGATAGAGATAATTTAGAGTTTTGCTTAAATAATGTTGCTGAAGATCTAGACGGAAAGTTAAAGGTTGATTTATTTGTGCCAATTAAAAAGATATAAAAAAACAAATAAGTTCATTTGTGGCTTTAAAATAAAATTGGAATAGTAGTGAAAGAAAAACTTTTTTTGAAGATAATATCTCTAGCGTAGAAATTTAAGTATGTAGGTTGCAATGAAAGGAGAATCCACATGGATACATTTGTAAATGACAAGTTTTATGAAACGAGAGATCAATTATTTGAGGAAATTACTTTGTTGAGTGATGCTCAATTTAATAGGAAACCAGATAAGGATAAATGGAGTATTGCACAAGTTTGTCATCATTTAGTTTTATTAGATGAGAGAGTGATAACAGTTATTTCCTCAGGGTTAAAAAAGTTAGATAGTACCCAAAATGAGCGTAAAGAAATTCACACTATTTTATTAGATAGAACGAAAAAGTTTATAGCTCCAGAAATGATTGAACCAAGTATAGAACCATTTGAAGTGGAGCAAATGCTCAATATGCTAAACGAATCAAGAAAAGAATTGATGCGTTTCCTGAGTACAATAGAAGATGAGTCTATATTAGCGAAAAAATCAGTGATGCATCCAGCTCTTGGAGAATTATCCCTTGATCAGTGGATAGAATTGATTTATTTACATGAACAGCGTCATATTTCACAAATAAAAGAGATAAAATTGCTTTGTGAAATTGAAAAGTAAAAATTATTCCCTATTTATTGATACGTATTATAAACAGGGGAAACGGTTGATTCATATTGATTCAGAAGAAAACAAAAATAGAATGAAATTAGTTGAAAGTGACCAATAAGCTTAAGAAAATATGAAACTATCCGATTTTCTGTATAAGTGTAACCCCGTCTTAAATGAAGAGCGGGGTTATTTTTTTTTGAAAGTGTTTTTATTTAGAAGGAAATAAATCAGCAACAAAATTCAAAAAATAATCATCATAACATATTGTATATGCCCGTTTTAATAAATTGAAATGGTGATGAATGATATGTCCTTATTTTGAAAGTACACTTCACATCCTTAAGGAAGGTGTATTCTGTCAGGAAATGATAAAATACCATTCTGTTAGGGGATGTATGCAATTTATTCTCTTTATTTTTGCAACAGAACCACCTTCAAAATTATCTTTTGTAGTTGAAGTTTCCTGAATAATAAGTTACATTTTTAAAGTTCAAGCAACTTTATGAAAGTACAAAAAGGGGAGAAATATTATTATTATGCAAAAAATGAAATGGAAGAACTATGTATGTTACTTTGTAATTTTATTACTGCTTGGAACGGCAGTAATAGTCAAACCATCTATCTCTAAGGCTGAGGAATCTGAAGTTAATATTACATTGTTAGGTACTGCAGATATTCATGGTAGATTTATGCCTTGGGATTATGCGCTTGATGGAGCAAATATGAGTGGAAGTTTGACGCAGCTTTATACGGTTATAAAGAAGGTCCGTCAAGAAAATCCAAATACCATATTAGTAGATGCCGGGGATACAATTCAAGGAAACTCAGTAGAATTATTCAACGATAAGCCACAATCGCCAATGATGGTAGCGATGAATACAATGGGATATGATGCCTGGGCATTTGGAAATCATGAATTCAACTTTGGATTAGATACATTGAAAAAAGTTAGTGAGCAATATAAGGGAAAAACGTTAGCAGGAAATATTTATAAGGAAAATGGAGAGCGCTTTCTTCCTGCATATACAATTGTAGAAAAAGGTGGAATTAAAGTTGGGATTATTGGTATGAATACACCAATGATTAGTGATTTTGAAAAAGGGACAGATCACTTAAATGGTTTAGTGGTGAAAAATCCGGTAGAAGAGACGAAAAAGGCAATTAAGGAATTAGAAGGTAAAGTAGATGTAATGGTAGGAGTTATGCATATGGGACTAGAAAATGAGAATGGTATCCCTGGTACTGGTGTTCAAGATATTGCAAATGCTTGTCCGGAACTAAGTGCTATTTTTGCGGCTCATATGCATAAACTTGTAAAAAAAGAAGTTGTAAATGGCGTAATTATTACAGAACCAGATAAATATGGAACACATATTTCACGTATTGACCTTACTTTTACAAAGCAAGATGGGAAGTTGGCTTTAAAAAATAAAACTGCTACCGCTATACCTGTAAAAAATGCTGATGGGACAACGATATTATCCGATCCTACACTTGAAGAAACATTAACACCTTTTCACGAATATGCGAGAGGAGATGCAAATGTTGTAGTCGCTCAATTAAAGGGTAGAAATCTTGTTCCTGAAAATGAAATAAAGGGTATTCCAAGTGTTCAGATTCAAGAAACACCTTTATCAGATTTCTTTCATGAAGTTCTGCTCTACTACAGTAAAGCAGATGTAGTAGCCCATCAAATTGATAATGATTATGCCCGTTTAGATACAGGCCCTATTAAGAAAAAAGATATTGCGTACAATTACCAATATGCCTTGGGAGAAATTACAGTATATAAGATTTCTGGAAAAGATTTAAAAGACTATATGGAATGGGCAGCAGGATATTTTAACTCATCTCGTGCCGGAGATGTAACCGTTAGCTTTGATAAAACCCGCCGTGCATCTAAATACAGTACGAACGATTTCTTTGGAGGCGTAAAATACGAAATTGACTTAACAAAACCATATGGAAGCAGAATTACAAATTTACGCTCTATTCGTACAAACAAACCAATCAAAATGAGCGATGTTATGACGTTGGGAATGAATGCATATAGAATGGAGGCTCTTCAGGCAAAAGGTGGAGCTTTAGAGGGGCGTAAGTTTGAACAAATTTGGTCATCTAAACAAGAGAATGCATTTGGAGAAACAGGCGGAACCATTCGTAACCTTGCTATTACATATTTAAAAGAGGTAAAGAACGGTGTATACACACCAAAAGTTATGCATAATTGGAAAATTACTGGTGTAGATTTACATTCTTCAGTGCATAAGGCGGTAGTTGATCTTGTGAATAAAGGGATTTTAGAAATTCCAAAAACAGAAGACGGAAAATACACAAATATAGCATCTATAAATACGAAAGACTCAATTTCAAAAGAAGAGATTATATTACTCTCACAAAAAGCAAATATTAATCCAAATCAGTTTAATCATGTAAAGACAAAAGGTGAATTTTACAAAAAACTTAGTAGGATTACTAAAAAAATATAAATTATAAAATTTCTTATAGTAATTGTTATTTTAATAACATTAAACCCACTCTTACAATAGTAAAGAGTGGGTTTTTATGTTGTTATTTAGAGGTAAGTATACTTTTATTACAATGAATATAGATAATTAATAACTAACCAATTGGGTGAGCGTCTTAGGGAGCTCTTTTTTATTGAAATTAATGCATTTATATGAGTTGTTCTTTAATTGTAGCATCATCCTTAATTTATGTAATTTTGCATAATGTTACATAAATTGTGTATTTTCTCTTTTTTTAGACATTAATAGACAGTATACTTTGTACAAGCTTTCTATTTCAAAAATTATACGAGGTGAAATAATGAAAAACAAAAAGACATTAACTAAGGTAGCATTAACAACAGGATTAGCTTTAACAGCTGTGGCACCATATGGGGTAGGTCATGCAGAGGAAACAGATCAACTACAAGTTCAAATTCAGGAGGAATCGTTCCGTTCGGGTGAACTTACACAGCCGTCACAAAAGGCACCAGAAAATGTAGTAAAGGATGCACTTAAGGAGAAAACAGAACAAGCTCTGTCCCAAAAACAAGTCAATGGAGAAGCAGGAGTAGATTATAAAGTCCTTCAAAAACGTGGTTCGTATGATGGAACTACACTTGTGCGTATGCAGCAAACATACGAAGGAAAAGAAGTATATGGACATCAATTAACTGCACACGTAGATAATAAGGGTGTTATTAAAAGTGTTTCAGGCGATAGCGCGCAAAATTTAAAACAAGAAGAATTGAAAAAACCTATTAATCTATCAAAAGATGAAGCAAAACAATATATTTATACGAAATACGGGAACGATATCAAGTTTATTTCTGAGCCAGAAGTTAAAGAGGTTATTTTTGTTGATGAAAATAATGGACAAGCTAGCAATGCATACCAAGTTACCTTCGAAGCTGCAACACCAAACTATGTTTCTGGTACTTATTTAGTAAATGCACAAAATGGTGATATGTTAAAAAATATGGTAAAAGAATCTAACTTAAAAGCAAGTGAAAAACTAGTTGGAGCCTTAAAGAAAAGTAAACAAAGCAGCCTTACATCATTAACAGGAACAGGAAAAGATGATTTAGGTATTAATCGTTCATTTGGTATCTCTAAACAAAGTAATGGCAAATATGCTCTTGCTGATTATACAAGAGGGCAAGGCATTGAAACATATGATGTGAATTACAGAGATATTACTAAAGAAGAAAGCTATTATCCTGGTACATTAGCGACAAGTACTTCGGCAACATTTAACGATCCAAAAGCAGTAAGTGCTCATTACTTAGCAACAAAAGTATTTGATTTTTATAAAGATAAATACAAGCGTAATAGCTTTGATAATAAGGGACAAAAGGTAGTTTCAGTTGTACACGCTTGGGATTCTGAAGAGACGAATGATCCGAAAAATTGGCAGAATGCATTAAGTGCTAATAATGGAAGTATGCTTGTATATGGCGATCCTATTGTTAAAGCATATGACGTAGCTGGACATGAATTTACACATGCTGTTACTTCTAGCGAATCTAATCTTGAATATTACGGGGAATCCGGTGCGATTAATGAGGCGCTATCTGATATTATGGGAACATCTATTGAGAAATACGTAAATAATGGAAACTTTAACTGGACAATGGGAGAACAAACGGGATCTGTTTTCCGTGATATGGAAAACCCAGCTTCTGTGCCATCTTCACTTGGAGTGCCTTATCCAGATGATTACAGTGAATTTAACGATTTTAATGGATGGGATCAAGGCGGTGTTCATTTTAATTCAAGTATTATTAATAAAGTTGCGTATCTGATTGCAAAAGGCGGAACTCATAACGGAGTAACAGTTAAAGGAATTGGTGAAGATAAAATGTTTGATATTTTCTATTATGCAAATACAGATGAGTTAAACATGACTTCTAATTTCAAAGAATTGAGATCAGCATGTATTCGAGTGGCAACTAATAAATATGGTGCGAATACAGCTGAAGTTCAAGCAGTTCAAAAAGCATTTGATGCAGCAAAAATTAAGTAATTTAGAAATATAGTTATCATTCATATATTAATACATTATGAAAAACAGCTAATGTCATTTTAAGGATATTAGCTGTTTTTTACGTAGCAATGTATTATTGAAAATAAACTGACTAAGCAATAATGAGGCACTTTACCTGTAAGAAGTTGTGACAAATAAATAAGGTTTAAAATATATAAAAACAGAAAATTAATAATATATTGACCTCTTGATAGAAAGTCTATAAAATGAAAGCGATAACAAACGATTGCTTTAAAATGTTTTCCCTGATCTTTTAGTATTTACAAATATATGAAGGCATAAACAAATCTATTTTTTTAAGTACTAATGCAAACGTTTTCGTATTAAAAGGTCATTGAAATACATACGTGAAAATAGCCGATATGGAGGTGAAGTAAAAGAGATTTCTAGATTAATTTAAGCAGTGTTATTCAGTGTAAGCATAATAAATCGTTAGTAATATTTGAAGAAAGGGTGTATGTGATGCAAATTATAAAAAGATTAATTAACAAAACAGTTTTATTACTTACTTTAATCGTTATGTTATCATCTGTTTTCTCCTTTCAGAGTGTGAAGGCAGTTTCAAATTCGAAAACAACTGAAATTATCATTCATTACAAAGAAAAGCTTGGAAATACAAAAGACTGGAATCTTTGGTTATGGGGAGAAAATGCAAATGGTACATCTTATGAATTTACTGGTGAAGATGAATTTGGAAAATACGCTAAGATAAAAATAGACGGTGACTATAATCGTGTAGGATTTATAGTTCGAACAAATGAATGGGAAAAAGATGGTGGGGATCGTTGGATTGAAAATATAAAGGACGGTCGTGCTGAAGTATGGATCCTTTCGGGTGATGAAAAAGTATATAACTCTAAGCCTTCATCGGATCTCTCAATTCAAAAAGCAACTATTGATAGTTTCCATGAAATTACTGTAACGACTAATGTCCCGTTTAATATTAAGGAAAAGAAAATTGAAATTGAAGGCATTAAAATTAAGAATATTACTCCTTATGATATAAACAGTGGCGATATTACTAATAAGGTCAAAATAATTACGGAACAGAAAATTGATTTAAAACAAACATACAAAGTTAAAATAGAAAACTTAGCTGATACGAATACTGAAATTGGTCAAGTCATTCGTAGCGAAGAATTTGATAATTTATTTTATTATGGTGGTAACGATTTAGGAAATACATATACTCCGCAACATACAAAGTTCCGTTTATGGGCTCCTACTGCAAGCGAAGCGAAGTTAGTTACATATAAAAAATGGAGCGATAAAATAGGTGCTGAAATAAACATGCAACAAGGTGAAAAGGGAACTTGGACATCAGAACTAAAGGGGAACCAAAAAGGGCTCTTTTATACGTATAAGGTCAAAATTGGTGATAAGTGGACTGAAGCAGTTGATCCATATGTGCGTGCTGCTTCTGTAAATGGGGATAAAGGTGCAGTCGTTAATTTAGAAGAAACAAATCCGAAAAAATGGAAAGCAAACAAAAAGCCAAAATTTAAAAATCCGGAAGATGCTATTATTTATGAGTTACATGTACGCGATCTTTCCATCCAATCTGAAAGTGGTATTAAACAGAAAGGGAAGTATTTAGGTGTAACAGAAAAAGGAACAAAAGGGCCAGAAGGTGTAAAAACAGGACTTGATCATATAAAGGATCTTGGTGTTACTCACGTTCAGTTTTTACCAATATTTGATTATGCTTCTGTAAATGAAGAGACTTTAAATGAACCGCAATATAACTGGGGATATGATCCTAAAAATTTCAACGTTCCAGAAGGCTCCTATTCTACAAATCCTTATGAGCCGACTGTTCGAATAACTGAATTAAAGCAAATGGTTCAAACACTGCATGATAATAATCTTCGTGTGGTGATGGATGTAGTATATAACCATATCTATAACGCTGCTGAGTCTAATTTTCATAAGTTAGTTCCAGGTTATTATTATCGTTACAATGAAGATGGAACATTTGCAAATGGAACTGGAGTAGGAAACGATACTGCTTCAGAAAGAAAAATGATGAGGAAATTTATGATAGATTCCGTCACATATTGGGCAAAAGAATACAATTTAGATGGATTCCGTTTTGATTTAATGGGTATTCATGATTATGAAACGATGAATGAAATACGTAAAGCTGTTAATCAAATTGACCCTTCTATTATACTACACGGAGAAGGATGGGATTTAAATACACCTCTTGCAGCTGAGCTAAAAGCAAATCAAAAAAACGCAGAGAAAATGAAAGGGATTGCTCATTTTAACGATAATATACGTGATGGGTTAAAAGGTAGTGTATTTGAGGAGAAGGAAAATGGTTTTATAAATGGAAAGGAAAACATGGAAGATCGTATTAAAAAAGGTATTACGGCAGGTATTGACTACGATACAAATTCGTCTACCTATCAAGATCCGGAACAGGTATTAACTTATGTGGAAGCACATGACAATCATACATTATGGGATAAACTTGAGTTAACTAATCCAGGTGACAATGATGAAGTGCGAAAACAAATGCACAAATTGTCTTCTTCAATTTTATTAACATCACAAGGAATTCCATTTTTACATGCAGGGCAAGAGTTTATGCGGACGAAATACGGTGATCATAATAGTTACAAATCTCCAGATTCAATTAACCAGATGGATTGGTTGCGCCGTGCAACGTTTAATAATGAAGTAGATTATATGAAGGGTTTAATAGAATTACGCAAAAAGTACTCAGCTTTTCGAATGACATCTGCAGCGCAAATAAAAACACAAGTTTCATTTATAGGTGCCCCGAAAAATACGGTAGCTTATACAATAGAGGGGAATAAAAATGAATACTTTACGGTGGCTCACAATGCAAATAGAGAAGCGGTTGAAATAACACTTCCATCGAAAGGGCCTTGGAAAGTACTAGTAGACGGGAAGCAGGCGGGAAGTAAACCACTTTATGTTGTCCATGACAATAAAATTAAAGTTCCTGCATTAAGTTCCATTGTTTTAAAATCAGAAAAACCGATTAAATAAAAGCGAAGAGTGTAGAAATAAATACTGAATTGAGCAAAGTTAATAAGGATTGCAAATTTTAAAAGCGAAGTAAAAACAACCTTTACTTTGCTTTTAAAATTAATATAGCATAATTTCACATACTGTAATTAAATTACAATTCAATAAAGAACAAACAAAAAGAGAAGAACTCATCAAGGTTCTTCCCTTTTTAATGTTTCATTAGGGGATCTTTCATTTTTTTATTGTGTATGGATTAGCATGACAATGATTTATATATGTAATTGGTTAAAATGAAACATTACAAGTATAAGATTATGTGCTTAGTAATCTCGCGATTTAAGGCACGACATTAGATAAGTGCGGGGAGTTCAATCGATTTTGAATAAAATTAATAGTATCAGCTGCAATTTTTTTACGTTTAAGAACTATCCCGGCATGCCCACATGTATAAATATATCGTGTAGGTCTTTCCCAAGATTCCCACAAGTAGTCTGTATCCTCAGAATGCACATATAGATCATGCTTACCTGAAATTAATAAAATATTTTCTTTTTTTACTTTTGGTAATGCTTGACTCGGTTCAGTGATTTTCCAATAATCTATTAAATCATCATACGTTACACCATGATGTTCCAAGTCTTCTCTAATAAATTTACCTGGAGTTGTATTCCAAATTGAATAAGAGAGTCGATTTGCATAGAAAATGGATGCTAACACATCAATTTCTTCTTCAACAAGAGAGGTTAAGTTAGTAATAAATCCACCTAAACTAATTCCTATTAGAATCAGGGGACCATTTTTATTTGCTTTAATCCATTTAATCAAAGCTCGTAAATCAGCTACCGCTTGTCTAGTTGCTTGTACTGTTCGTTCAATATTTGCACTTACCATATACTCTCCACTGAAAAAGGATTGATCGGGTTTTCTTTCAAAATGATAGGGTAGAGTGAAATAATACATATTCCACTTCAGGCTGGTCATATGATCGTGGAATATTCTTTTCACACGTTCGTTAGAATCCATTCTCCAACCGTGAACAAAGATAACATGAGGTGCATTTTCATTTTTATGTAAGAATAATTCCCCAGTTACAGAGTCGTTGCGTGAATCACCGGATTGAACTGAGCTTTTATATTTGAATTGCCCAGCCATGTATTCCTTTTCCTGTTTTGAATGCTTAATGTCAAAATGAATATGTGATGGTTTTACTTTATAAAAAGATTCTATGTCCTTTATATTTAATGAAGTGTTAGAAAGGGAAGTATACTGAAACGCTACACTTCTTTTTTTGTGTAAATCATATAAGGCGTACCGATCAATGAGTTTTGAAAAAATCAAATTAACCTCCTCCAAAATACATATTGTTTAAAACATGGACAAAATTTATGTTTTAAATTAATTAGGAAATATTCTCTTTTCCTAATAGTAGGTGCTTGAATTATAAAAACAGGTGATAAATTTGTATATTATATTATAAAGCTTACAATAAATAATTTATACTAAAATTTAAGAAGCAGGTTAATATTCTTATCCATATAAAAGAATATTAACTTGCTTCTTTTCTTATTAAAAGCTGTAATTTCTATGAAGAACAACTTACAATTCCCATATAGATATTCACAAATATTAAATCAAGCTTAACCTCTCTTTTCTATAAGTCTCTTAGATTGACTAACTCCTTACCGAAATTTAAAAACGACTGTGTTTTTGAATTTGTGTTCTAGCTTTTCTGGAACAGGTAAATAACTACACATAAACTCCTTATATCTCTAGTTAAACTACCGATTAGCTCCATATAAACTCTAGATAACCTATATAGAATACAAGTTATCAAGGAGGTAAGAAAAATGAATTTTATGAAACGAGCAATTCTCAGTATGAAAAAAAGGATAGGAACATCATTAATTTTGATGGCAGTTTTTCTGATTGTTACAAATTTGGTTCTTTCAGGTTTTACAATCCAAAATGCGTCAAAAAAAGCAGCGGATGCTGCGAGAAAAAAACTTGGTGCAGATGTTACTTTAGGTCTTGATTTCGACAAATTAGGTCAAAAAGCTAAGGAAACTGGAGAAATGCCAAGTCCGCCGCAGCTCGATACAAAAGAAACAGAACAATTAGCGAAGTCCAAGTATGTAAAAGACTATAATTACATAGCTAACACTTTCGGTATTTCTGATGGACTTAAACTAGTAGGAGCTTCAGAAGGAGAAGAAGGTAAAGGTAAAGCGGGAATAGCGGCTGTGCGAGGCGGTTCAAGCTCTGGTACAGAAATAGATATGAATGCTTCTTTTATGATTGAGGGAGTCCGCAAGACTGCATTACAAGAAAGCTTTAAAAACGGAAAAAGTAAAATCATTGATGGAAAACCAATTACAGAGCAAATGAAGAATCAGAATGTAGCTTTAATGGAAAAACGATTAGCGGAATTAAACAATTTGAAAGTAGGAGACAAAGTTAAAGTGCAATCAGGGGATAAGAAGGAAACCCTTGAGGTTGAAATTATTGGTATTTACGAAACAAATGAGCAAGCAATGAGTCAACAGGCTCCTCCTATAATGGATCCGGCTAATAAACTATATATGCCACATTCAACTATGAAAAAATTAGAAGTGGATCAAGGTATAAGTAGTGTTCAAGTCGTGTATTTCTTGAATGACCCACAATATATTGATGCATTTAAAAAAGAAACAAAAAAATCTAATATTGATTTTAATTATTATAAATTAGATGCGCATGATTCATTGTACAAGCAAATGATTGGTCCTATCGAAAATATCTCTTCGACTTCTCAAATGATTATTTATATTGTATCGATTGCAGGTGCGATTATTTTAGGATTAATCATTATGCTATCAATTAAAGGACGTCGTAAAGAAATGGGAATTCTATTGTCCATTGGAGAGAAAAAGTGGAAACTGATGGCACAGTTCGTAGTAGAAGTAGTATGTGTCGCTATTTTAGCATTTGGATTATCCATAACAACAGGAGCTAAAGTTTCTCAATATATCGGGGATAATTTACTTTCGAATGAAATAGCTACTGCAAGCGAAGAAACAGATACCTCGCAACATGGTACTGTAATGATGGCTGGATCTGGTGGTACTCTACAAAATCAAAAAGAAGATCCGATTGATAAAATTGATGTAAGTGTAACAGGAGAAGATGTAGGGAAAATGGGTGGAATTGGACTAGCTATTGCTATAATAGCAACGCTTCTTCCAGCATTATCTATTCTACGTTTAAACCCAAAACAAATTCTTTTAAAAGATGAATGAGGAGGATCGATATGGAGACGATTTTACAGTTTAAAAATTTGGATTATTATTATGAAAGTAATGGAAAAAATGTAGCGATACTAGATAATGTTAACTTTTCTTTTCAAAAAGGACATTTCTACACGATTTTAGGACCATCTGGATCTGGTAAAACCACAACTCTAAGTTTAGGTTGTGGACTGGATGTCCCTAAAAATGGTTATGTACTGTATAATGGCAAAGATATTAGAAAAATTGGTTTGGATCGATACCGTAATCAAAATGTATCTGTAATTTTCCAATCTTATAACTTAATTACCTATATGACCGCTCTTCAAAACGTCTTAACAGCAATGGAAATTACAGGTGTTAAAGTGCAAAATAAAACAGCAAGAGCATTAGAATTATTAGAGAGGGTAGGACTCACAGAACTTGAAGCGAAACGAAACGTCCTGCAACTAAGCGGTGGACAACAACAGCGTGTAGCAATTGCTCGAGCACTATCGTGTAATGTTGATTTACTAATTGCAGATGAGCCGACAGGAAACCTCGACGAAGAAACCGCAATGGATATAATAGAACTGTTTCAAGAACTTGCACATAAAGAGAATAAATGCATTATTGTTGTGACTCACTCACAGGAGGTTGCTAAAAAATCAGATCGTGCAGTGTATTTAAGTAAGAAGAAGTTAGTCATAAATGAAATCTAATATAAACATCGTAGCTGTTTAATTCACATATTTTTCAAAAACTAGACCTTTCAAAAGCTTATATTTGATTTATAATAAAATCAAGCCATAATCAAAATGGTCTCCCTGTACTGAATGTTAAAATAGTTTGTCGTTCCCGTTTTAATAATATTTTTAAAAGAACTTGTAGGATATTCTACAAGTTCTTTTTATTATAATTGGTTACCTATATCATGGGATAATCACACATAGTTATTGCAGAATTAAACCTACAATCATAATTAAACTAAATACTATTATCCAACCAAACACACAATAGCCAAAAATTCTAATCCATTTAGGTAATTGATTCATGTTAATTTTATTTGAGGGAACTCCCTGCATAGAAAACATCATTTTTTGATCTCTATCTCTATTATTTTGCTGTTCATACATAATATCATCACCTTTCCAGATATATTGAGTTTGTAGTATATCAACCTAAAGAAATTCATGTACAGAATAAAAGGGGATAGCATATATATTATGTGGTGGACTTTATAAATAAATGCATTTAATCACCATGGTTCTAAGCACTAATCCGTTATAAATACTGAAAAAGAGCCCTACATAAATAGGACTCATTTTCTTCAAATGTTAAGTTGCTGGATATAAATCAGAACCAAGGTAACGTTCTTTTATAATTTGAAGATGATGAAGCTCATGACCAGCAATGATGTATGCTAATGCACGAACTGTAACTTCAGAATTATTCGCATTTCCTCTTTGTGACCAAGCTTCTTTATCTAAGCTTCTAAGTAAATACAGGGTAGATTGGCGAACAACTATTAAATTCTCAAGAAGATCTTGCATAGATTGCTTATCAAAAGCAGCTCTAAGAACATACATATCATCATTATAGCCTGGAAGTTCTGCTGTCTCGCCTCGAGCGATTGATAGCAATCGATACGCCATAATCCGTTCTGTATCTGCTATATGACCGATTACTTCTTTTATACTCCATTTAGTAGGAGCATACCGGAAAAGTCCCTCACTATCAGAAATTTCCTTTAATAAGAGATTCGTTTCCTTCATTTGTTGTTCTAGAATATGTATGATATTTCCGTCTGATACTAAGTTGGTATACGTTGCATAATAGGAGTTATATTCACTTACTTGTGGCCTTATTTGCATACGAATCATCCTTTATGTTTTATGTTTAATCTTTACATATAGCTTACCATAAAAGAATTTTAAATTAATCTGAAAAATGGAGGGAAATATGCATTTTTCATCTTCCTTTTCAGTTTCATAGATGAAATGCATCTCAAATAAGAGAATCTAATTTGCTGCTAAGCGGAATTTCGTTTTTGCTGTTATAGTAAAAGATAAATATGTAAATTGAATACAGTTTGTCACCACTTATGATAATTACCATTTAAGAAGCAATATATATCATTAAACGAAAAACCTGTTAATAAGTTTATACTTACCACAAAAACAAACAAACTCGTCCTATTTAAAGGAGAGTTTGTTTGTTTTTGTGTTTAGATAATGGAATACTCATGCAAAATTGTACACTATGTTCCATATTTTTTATTGAATACTTTATATCTAGCGTTTCAAGAATTTGTTTAACAATATATAACCCCAAACCACTTCCTCCAGTATTTCGATTTCTTGATTTTTCAATTCGATAAAATGGTTTGAAAATTTGTTGTAAATCTTCATCTTTAATATTGACACCTGTATTTATAATTTGCATTTCGATTTGACCTTGTTTCGAATCCTCACTTAACTTTATATAGACTTTTTCATTATGTGGTGAATACATAACCGCATTGTGAATAATATTTTTACATGCTTTTTCTAAAAGAGCACAATCTGTATAAATAGAAAGATCAGAATCAATTTCTTTTATTATTTCGATGCTCTTTTGAGAAGCAAAAAATTCGAGATCTTTTGTGATTGTACCTATTAACTTTGAAGGATTAACTTTCTCTACTTTTAGTTTGAAGGTGTGTTGTTCTAATTTCGATACGCTTAAAATTTCACGAACTAATTGTTCCATACTTTCAATAATTTGATGATTTTTCTTTAAATATTGATCGCGATTTTGATAAGGGCCAATATTATAAATCATCCCTTCTAAGTAGCCTTTCATTACAGTAAGAGGGGACTTTAATTCATGTGCTACAATCGCAAAAAACTCTCTGCGTTTTGTTTCTATTTCTCTTTCTTTTTCAATATCATTTTTTAATTGTTCATTTGCTTTTTTTAAATCAAACATAGCTTGTTGCAAGTTAATAGACATGTCATTCAAACTATTAGATAATTCTCCTAACTCATCTGTAGAGCGAACCTCAATTTTTTCGGAGAAATCTAAATTTGCCATCTTTTGTGCACCTTCATTAATATAAATAAGTGGCTTTGTAATAAACCTGGAATAAAAATAAGCACTCCCTATACCAATAACGAGCACAATGATACTAATATAGGGGAGAAAGCGTACTAAAACCTGTGAAGCTTCATCAATCGGTTGAAATGTAGCAAACACTACAAGCGTTAAACTACCATCTTGAAATTGAATTGGTTTCGTAGCGTTATATGAATTGCTAAGGGTACTTGCATTCTCGAATCGTGTTGCTTTAGTAACTACTGTTTTTTGCGTACCACTTTGAATAAAAGAAAATGAAGGAGAGTAAATAATTACTCCTTCTTTATTTTGAAGATAAAGCATCGCATTATTTTTTTTTGCGTATTCATCAAAAAGTGGTATCGCATCTTGAAACGTAAGATTTTTAGATTTATCAATGATTTCGTTTATCCCTGTTTGAAGTTGATCTGTTTTATATTGCTCATAAAACGTAGGGAGAAAGAAGTATAAAGTTAAATAAATCAATACTGCAAAGGATAACAAAATGAGAGATGTAGTCATAAAGAGTTTGTAAGTAATTTGCTTCATCTTCATGAGTTTCACAATACTATTCATCAATTTTATAACCAATACCCTTTATTGTTTTAATATAAGGGATAGCTAATTTTTTACGTAGATTTTTAATATGTGTATCAATTATTCGTGTTTCTCCAAAATAATCGTACCCCCAAACCTTCTCTACGATATTTTCTCTTGTAAGTACTTTTCTCTCATTTTGAAATAGTAGTTGTAGAATTTCAAACTCTTTTGTCGTTAATATAATCTCAACGTCATTTACATATACTCTATATGCATCCACATCGATACGCACTTCTTTAAATATCAAATGATTATTTACATTTTTATCATAACTTCTTCTAAGTACAGCTTCGACTCGTCTAATCAAAACATGAAATGAAAAGGGCTTTGTTATATAATCATCGATCCCAAGGTCGAATCCTTTCATTTGATCTTCCTCTTCTTCCAACGCAGTTAGCATAATAATTGGTACGTTTGACTGACTTCGAATCATTTTAGAAACTTCAAACCCATTAAGATTGGGCATCATGACATCTAGAAGAATTAAATCAAATGATTGCTTATTAAATTGTGTCATACCCTCTAGTCCATCTGAAGCGACTACCACTGTATAATGCTGTGTCATTAAAAATTGTTTAATTAATTCCTGAATTTCTTGATCGTCCTCTACCACGAGAATATGATAGTTTTTCATAATATCACCTCTGGTAGTCATTATAGCCGTACTATCTGGAGTTTATGTGGAGATACAGTAGTAAACTTCATAGGACGTTTACTACTAAAAAATATTATTAGCTATATTACTTTTTTATGGAGAAATAATTGTTTTAAAAAACTTATCGTATGAATTGATGTACGATTAATATTTACGAAAAACTAATGTATAATAACGTGAAATGTATGTAGTTTCTTAAAATTCGCGAAAATATACTTTTGCTTCTTTACCAAAAGAGGAAAAGGAATTTCAATATAGAAGAAGCTACCGTAATACTAGAGTGTGTGCCAAGAACTTTGGATTTCTTTCATCTAGTTTCTATTTAATCGTTAATCACTACATAACAATGTTCTTGCTAAACCAAAAGTTTAAAGGTACAAACTTGGAGAGATTTATATAATGCTAGAAAGGTTGTGAAATGATTTGATGGGTTATAAAGCGATGCTGTTTGATTTAGATGATACATTACTTGATAGGGATAAAGCAGTAGAGGCATTATTTTTAATTGTTTTAGAAAAGTGTTATGAAAATGTAGATGGTTCGGCTAAAAGCAACATGTTACAGAAATTCAAAGAATACGATAAAAGAGAATATGGCATAAGTAATAAAACGACAGTTTTAGAATCATTGTTTGATGAATTCACGCCGAAGTATAGATTGCCACGCAATTACATCCAAGATTTTTGGAATAATAATTTCCCTAGATGTTTTTCAATAGACCAAAATACTATTCATTTCTTAAATCAAATAAAGAAGCACTTTAAAGTTGGAATTATAACAAATGGCTCAACTCAGAGGCAAAAAGCTAAAATATTTAACACGAATTTAAATAGGTATTTTGAAACAATCATTATTTCTGAAGAAGTGGGATTTAGTAAACCTGATAAACGTATATTCGAACTAGCATTAAATAAGTTAAATTTACAACCGGAAAATACTTTATTTGTTGGGGATGACTTAGAAAAGGATATTGCTGGTCCTCAAAATGTAAATATAAAAGGTGTGTGGTTTAACCCTCAGAAGATCAAGAATACTACCAAAATACAACCGTATGCCGAGATTAACACTTTGGATAGTTTGTTAAGTTATGTTACTCCACAATATTTTTATAACAAGTAAAAGTAATTCCATATATATATATTCAAAAATACAAAAAAGAGAAACTATCATTAATTTCATTGACCGTATTAGTAATAAAAAATAGATATTTACAACAAAAAATAGAGGCCATTTTAATAGCTGTGGCTAATTTAATCTATGATTAATACGAAGTTTTGTAAAACAATTTTACTCATACTGTGTAAATTATAAAGGGGGAGGACTATGGAAATAAAGAAAGTAGTAATCGATGGAATCAATATTGCGGTCATTAGGAACGATAAGGTATTAATATCGGATGTTCAGTCTGCATTAGATACTATGGCAACAGTTCAATATGAGGTAGATGCGAAACATATTATTATCCATAAATCTTTAATAAGTGAAGATTTCTTTGACCTAAAAACACGGCTTGCGGGCGATATCCTTCAAAAGTTTATAAACTACAAGGTAAAGATTGCTATTGTTGGAGATTTCTCTATGTATACTAGTAAAAGCTTAAAAGATTTTATTTATGAATGTAATAAAGGGAATGACATTTTTTACTTAGCAACTGAACAACAAGCAATTGAAAAACTAAGTACATTAAAGTAATAATTATATCCTGCTAAATTCCCCCATTTCACTTAGTTCATAATTATATACGATATAGAAGAACTGATGTTTGTGGTAAACTAAGAGATGAATAAAGGGGGAGTTTTTTTGAACAATTTTAATAATATAATCCAAAATTTAAATAATATAGTTTACAAACCTAACAACTTAATGATTACGAATCTAAAAGAAGAAAAGCAAAACGCAGAATATGCCGGATGTTTATTCCACTTAAATAACAAAACCATTCGTTTTAGAAAATCAAAAGTTACACCTAATAAAATTGGTCAATTTGTTTCTTTTTGGGAGAAAGATGAAAATATGCGAAATAGAGCTTTCTCTTATGAAGCTGCTCCTGATTTATTAGTAATCACTTGTATTGCTGATAATAAACTAGGGCAATTTATTTTTCCTAAAGAGATTCTTCTTAAAGAAAAAATATTGAGAACACAAAGTCAAACAGGGAAAATGGCAACGAGAATTTATCCTGTTTGGGATACCACTGTTAGTAATCAAGCTAAAAAGAGCCAAACGTGGCAACTTCAATATTTTGTTGATTTAAGTGATAGTAATAATTTGCCTATAGATAAACTATTAAATTTATATTCGTAGCTTTTGATTTGCCCCAAAAAGAAGTGATTACAAAAAACATGTGTAATCACACCTCCTATGTGAATCGTAATTTTTGTACCGGTACAGTTAAATGAAATGTACATTGTTACAGTGCCCCTTAAAATTTACAATCAGCATATATTATTTAAACTTATAAATTTTTAAGGGGTGCTAAATATGACAAGTTTACAAGATCAGCTTTTCACAAGATTAAATCTTAAAAAACGTAATGATGTAACGTTTGAAGAATTACCTACCATACTCTTTTCGTTTGCGCATACTATACCATTTGAGAATTTAGATGTTATAGCACGAAATACGAATCAAATCTCTCTGGAAAACTTACGAGAGAAAATTTTAACTAGTTCCCGTGGTGGACTTTGCTACGAATTAAATACTCTTTTTTACTATTTCTTAAGAGACTGTGGCTATGATGTACAACTGGCATTAGGTACGGTTTATAAAAACGATATAAATGCATGGGCACTTGAGGATGGCCATATAACAATTATTTTAACTTATGATAATGTACAGTATTTAATTGATGTAGGTATAGCTTCGTTAGTACCTCTTGTTCCTGTACCTTTTACTGGCGATTCGGTTTCTTCAAAAAATGGTTCGTACCGGGTGAGACGGAAAGATACGAATAAAGGAAATTATGTTTTAGAAAGAATAGATGCTGCTGGAGAATGGAAAGTTTGTCATGCTTTTTATAAACATATTATTGATGAGATAGTAGTAAATGATGTTCAAAGAAGAGTGATAGAAGATGAGAAGTCTATTTTTAATAAAGGACCAATTGCAGTAAAGTTGACGAACTCTGGCCATATTTCATTAACGAATACAAGTTTAACCGAAATTATTCATGGGGAAAAAACTAAGCGTGAAATTACAGAAGATCAATATAAAGAGTTTTTATATACTTTATTTGCTATTAAGTTATGAATAATAAAGATAGCGGGTTCTTATTCAGAAGCGGCTATCTTTATTATTTTTGGTGTAAATGGTTTTCTTCTAATATGTTTCGGAAACTGCGGTATAGTTAATGTTTTTAATGTTTCCTCAGCTTCTTCATATGTATGAAAAATTGGTTCTTTTCCATCATCCCCTTGTAAAACTAGCCCTTCATCTCGGATTACATATGGCATAAAACCACCCCATCTAGTAAAGAATTATGTTCTTTTGCAGCAGAATAATACGATTTAAAGTTTGATTTTCTTAATACATATAATACACTAGAACAGTACGAAAAAGTATGTACAATGAATTTTGAATGTAAAGGAAGATTATTATGTCAGTTATTGATAAATTGAAACTTAATAAGTATACAAATATGGTCGTTATTAACGAACCAAGTGATTATGACATTTTTACAGGTAAAGAAACTGCATTCTCAAAAGAACACGATGCTATCTTTATATTTGTAGAAACGCTTGATGAAATGGTGAAACAAACGAATTTTATTATTAGTAATGAAGAATTACTAATTGAAAAAGGTTACGTATTCTTCGCATATCCGAAAAAAGGTAATGCTCGTTATAGTACGTTTATTCACCGTGATGAGATGTTTCCGGCATTAAACGTTGGAGAAGATGGTTATGTGGGAGAAAGCGATATTAAATTTGCACGAATGGTAAGTATGGATGAAGTCTTTACTGTTGTTGGTTTAAAACGTGAAAAGAAAAAAACAACAAAAACATCTGCTATGAGTCAATGTGTTGCCGATTATGCAGATCGAATTAAAGATGTTGAAGCATTATTAGCTAATCATCCGAATGAACTTAAGTTTTATCAAAGTTTAACGCCTGGATACCAAAAAGATTGGGCACGTAATCTTTTTTCTGTGAAACAAGAAAAAACACGTGAAAAACGTCTAGAGAAAATGATAGAAATCCTTTCACAAGGCTACAAAACAATTGAATTATTCCGTAAGAAGAAAAAATAATGATTAAGGAAGTCACAATGCTGCAACAATTAATTGTGATGAGTACATTGAAAAAAGCATTCCTTCCATTATACTAAGGAATGTTCTTATATTTATATAATTAGCAAAAGAGAAAAGGTGTTTGAAATGAAATCGTATATTGTAGTTGGATCAGGAATTTTAGGAGCGTCTACTGCTTATCATCTTGCTAAGGCAGGTGCGAATGTTACTATCGTGGATCGCCAACAATTAGGGCAAGCAACCGATGCAGGAGCAGGTATTGTATGTCCATGGCTATCACAGCGCCGTAATAAAGCATGGTATAAAATCGTTAAAGGCGGTGCACGTTACTATTCTTCGTTAATTCAGCAATTAGAAGAAGACGGTGAAACTGACACAGGATATAATCGTGTAGGTGCAATTAGTTTACATACTGACGAGAAAAAGTTAGATCAAATGGAAGAGCTAGCTTATAAACGACGTGAAGATGCCCCGGAGATTGGTGAAATAACTCGCTTATCAGCTGAAGAAACAAAAAAATTATTCCCAGCATTATCAGACGAATATAGTTCTGTTCATATTAGTGGTGCTGCACGAGTAAATGGAAGATTATTACGCAATGCATTAATAAGTGCTGCGAAAAAACATGGTGCAACTTTCATAAAAGGCGATGCTATATTAGTCCGTGAAGGAAATCATATTACGGGAGTTACAGTAAACGATGAAACAATTTTAGCGGAAAAGGTTATTGTAACTGCAGGCGCATGGGCGAATGAAATCTTGAAACCATTAGGAATTAATTTCTTAGTTACATTCCAAAAAGGACAAATTGTTCATCTGCAAATTGAAAATACAGCAACAGAAAATATGCCAGTTGTTATGCCACCAAACGATCAATATATTTTAACGTTTGACAATGGTCATGTCGTAATTGGTGCAACACATGAGAATGATACTGGTTTCGATCATCGTGTAACAGCAGGTGGTTTACATGAAGTATTCCATAAGGCATTAGCAGTTGCACCTGGCTTAGAAAATGCTACAATGCTTGAAACGAGAGTTGGATTCAGACCATTCACACCAGGATTCTTACCTGTTATCGGACCACTACCTAAATTTGAAGGAATTCTCGTTGCGAATGGATTAGGGGCTTCGGGTTTAACAGCTGGTCCATACTTAGGAGCGGAACTTGCTAAACTAGCGCTCGGACAACCGATTGAATTAGATTTAAATGATTATGACGTTGCTGGCGCAATTGAATAATATGGAGTACTGCTAACATTTATGAAAAACCATGCTAAACAAATTCGACAGAGAATAAGTAGTTTTTCCTCTATTAAGAGTAAGCCTGTTTATGAAAAATAAAATTATTTTAAAATAGAGGGCCGACATTATAAACCTGCATTAATAATGTAGAATTGTGATGGCGGCTCTTTATTCATATTGATTTAAAACTTATTTTCGAGAGGAGGTTAAGTAATGAGAGCGCCATATCAAGTATTGATATTTCCTTATATAAAAACTGCCGATTCTATTCAATATGCCATTTTTAACCGAAGTGATTATGGTTATTGGCAAGGAATAGCTGGTGGCGGAGAAGACGGTGAGATTCCTATTGAATCAGCAAAACGGGAAGCGTTTGAAGAGGCTGGTATTACAAGAGAATGTCCATATATACAATTAGATTCTGTGTCTTCGCTACCAGTAGAGGATGTAGTTGGAGGATTCCTTTGGGGAGAAGAGGTTTATGTAATAAAAGAATTTTCTTTTGGAGTTAAAGTCCCTACAAAAAACATATCATTATCTAAAGAACACTTTAATTATAAATGGTTAT
The DNA here is from genome assembly GCF_022663885.1 of Bacillus cereus group sp. BfR-BA-01330. Lineage (NCBI taxonomy): Bacteria > Bacillati > Bacillota > Bacilli > Caryophanales > Bacillaceae > Bacillus > Bacillus cereus group sp. BfR-BA-01330. The sequence goes on along the minus strand of NZ_JAKUGK010000004.1, from coordinate 298,343 downwards.
ACTTTGAGGAAGCAGTAACGCTTTTGAAATGGGATAGCAATAAAACAGCATTGTGGGAATTAAACAAAAGACTATTAAAACAATAAAAGTTTTTGCTAACAAAAATAGTTGTGGAAGAAGAATTGAACCATTAACAAACCCTTGCTACACTTCTAAACAATGTTTTATAGATTTGGCATGGGTAATGAACGAAGAGAACTTGTACTAAGAAAAGCCCTATACAGTTGACTCTGAAAAAATGAAAATAATTAGAAATATTTTTATATCGTACGGTTTTTGGCTATGAATAACGGAATAAATATTAAGTATTCAACAGTTTAAATAAAACGAGTTAGCTTTTTATTTTAAGAAGAAAAATGACTCGTTTTATGCTAAAATTCGCTTAGTGTATATTTTCGTTAAAATGTGGGTGGGCCCCCTTTTAGCAAAAGCGGAGTGGGAATGATGAGTATAAATAGTTTTGTGGGATTGATAAATGACGAATTATTAAAAGAGGTAAGTATCAGAAGTGAGGATGAATTCGAGCCTGTAGTAGTTAAAGATATTCCTAGACTTTGGAAGTGTTTAGGAACAGGTAATTATGCCGCAGTATTCATGCACAAAGAATACAAAGATTGGGTAGTGAAAGTTTACGTGCGAGAAGGAGAAGGAATTGAAAAAGAGTCAGAAGTATACCGAAGAATTGGAGATCATCCTTCTTATTCAAAGCTTATATATAAAGGAGAAAATTTCATAGTATTGAAACGTTTAAAAGAAATTACCTTATACGATGCTATTCATAAGGGGATTAAAATTCCTAAGCAAGTAATACTTGATATTAATGAGGCTTTAGAGTATGCGAGGGAACAAGGGTTAACTCCTTGTGATGTTCACGGGAAAAATGTGATGATGGAAAAAGGAAGGGGATATGTAGTCGATGTATCTGATTTCTTAAAAACAAAAGAAGATAGTAAGTGAAGAGACCTAGAAAAGGCATATTTCACCTTTTATTTTCCTTTCATATATAAATTGCCTTTCCCGGTTAAAATACCGTATTTTATGTTAAACATTGTTAGACGTTCGTACAGAAAATATAAGAAACTTAAAAAGAAATTCAAATTGTAAAAGGACCACATATGTTCCTGAAAACGATTTGAATTCACATAAATAACTTTAGAAAAATTTAAAATTTTGTTTAAGGGCTACTTCAAGACCTTAGCTTGCTGGGCATATGGTGCTACCTCAAAATATAAAAAGATTAGGAGTGAATCCTAATCTTTTTATTTATACATATTTTTGTTAGTTATATCACTATCAATTCCAAAACGGGATATTTTGAATAAATGAAACCGTTAAAATAAGTGTTGATACGGAACCAGCAGTTACTAAAGTTACTATTTTTCGTCCATTCTGTTCTTTTGAAGGTTTTATAAGTTCTGTAATTAACAAAATCCATATTATGATAGATACTATTGAAATAATATTTATAGACATATGTAACACATCCCTTCGTGTTTTTACATAAATATTTCTGCTTTTATAAAATAAAAGCAATTTAACAAGAAAATATGTAACGCATTAAAAATCAATATTTCCCTGTTAAACCACCTTTTTTAAATAGAAATACGACTGATAAAACGATAACAACAGCCTTCAAACTGCCCCAATATGGATAAATAGCATGATCTGTTAGACTAGCATATTGAAAAATATTCTCTAAACCGAAAATTCCTATCATGACTGCTAAAATGAATGAAGCTGATCCATACGTCCCTTTATGATAGAGGGTAAATAAGTATACTGCACATATAAGTGGTAAGATGATTTGTAATAAGAGTGTCATAATTGATTCCCCTAATATATTGATACTTATATTATATACAAAATTGTAATAAAAAGGAATACAACTTATTTGATACTAACAAAACTACTCTAATCATATTCTTCTATAAAAAGAAGAAAAAGGGGTGTACAGTTAATTGACAAAAGTTAAAGTTAGTTTACGACCCATTGTTCATAACGTAAATTTACCAACCGTATTGAAAACAACGATACTTCCAGGTGAATCGACCGAAAGACTATTTATCGCAACCCAATTAGGAGAGATTTTTTACATAGGGGACGGAGTTATAAAGACATTTTTAGATATTCGTCAACAAATTATTAAATTAGGTACATTTGAAGGTGTTTCTAGTAGCGGTTATGATGAACGCGGATTGCTAGGACTTGCGTTCCATCCACAATTTTATCAAAATGGGTTATTTTATCTTCATTATTCAGTAGCTGGAACTCAAGGACCAGGTGCATTTTCTGAGCAATTTAAACCGAATCCTTGTGACCCTAAAACGTTAAATTTAAAGTGGGTTAATAGAAATACACAATATGATCACATTGATACAGTGGAAGAATGGACTTTACAACCTAATGGTCAAGCTCAAAAGCGACGAACATTACTGAATGTAAGAAGACCATTTTTTAATCATAACGGAGTCAATAGTTTAAACTTTTCACCTGAGACTGGAAAACTTGTTTTTACAAATGGAGATGGCGGATCAGGTTATGATCCATTTAACTTAAGCCAAGATGATTTAGAAATAGCAGGAAAAATAATTGAAATCGATGTAAGTAAAAATACATTTATAAATAACCCTCCTGTAGTTACACGCTTTAATGAACTTCCTTTATCTATACAAGAAACACTTACAGTAATTGCAAAAGGAGTACGTAATATAACCGGCATTTCATTTCAAAGGTTTTATAATCAATATATCAAATACGCTGGAAATGTCGGACAAGATATTGTAGAGTCTATTTTTTCATTTGTTCAATATAAACCTATACCGGTTACAGAACTTGTTCAAATGCATTTTATGAGATTAACTCCCAATCAAGATGGGTTTATCAATTTTGGGTGGCGAGGATGGGAAGGGGATTTGCCTACTTCTTTTATACGACATTGTTCCGAAAATCAGACTTTGGATGAGAGAACAATGGTTTATTATGATGAAACAATACAAACTTCAGTGAAGCGTATTCTGCCTCTACTTAGTTATTTTCATAAAGATTCTAGAACAGATAAGTTTGGAGGAACTTCACTTACAGGAGTTCAGCCATATATGGGAAATTCAATTCCAAATTTAACAGGTAACGTAGTGTTTACTGACCTTGCTAAGAAAGAAGATTCTCGACCGCCAGTTAAGGGTGTTTTAGCGTATACTAGAGCAGGTATAGACGGTAAACATGCTGACTTTCATGCTATTGAAACCAATTATGATTTTGGTACGCAAGCAGCTTATTATATGAGTTTAGGAACAAATTTGAATCAAACTAGATTATATTTAGGAGTTTACGGTTCTATGAAAGTAACTGATTTTAACAAAGGTACCATTTTTGAAATTATCCCTTAATACGATACAAATTATCAGTCTAAAAATATAATATAAGGAATTCATTCTGTTCCCAAAACGCACGACTTAACTTATCCCCCTAAAAATCTTCAATGTATGAGCATCTATTAACTTGCAGAAAGTAACTCATAAACCGTATGTGTACGAATAATATAGAAAGTAATGAATGAGGTGTCTTTAGGGGGGATTTTAATGAATCGGTTTGTACGTTATTGGTATCAACTGATGATAGAGCATGATATAAGCTTTGTTCATAAAAGAAAATTGTCCCTTGCGAATAAGTTAGTACTTACAGCTTTGATGAGTACATTAGCCACCATGTTTCAAGCAGCAGCAAACCTAGTTCCTGGTATAGGTTTGCTCATTAGTCCATTTTCGACATTACCGATTTTTTTTGCTATTTTCTATTCTATTCGTGAGGGAATACTTTCTTATATTCTTACTATTTTTCTATTATTTATTATTGAGCCAAGTGAACTAATTGTCTTTCCTTTTACTACAGGCTTATTAGGTCTAGCCTTAGGAGTATCCTTTTTAAAATTAAAGAGGAGAATTTGGATTGTTTCCTTTTCAGCAACTTGTCTAATTATTGGTATTATGATTGTTCTCGATGTTTTCCGTTTTCCGGTACTTAGTCCTGCTGTTCATACAACTATGGATATAAAAATTATTTTATCAATATCTATAATGAGCTTTCTATACTGTTGGATTTATGCAGGTTTTTGCAGAATAATGATGAATAGATTATATAAAGTGTTGTATTGACAATGGCATAATGAGGATTGGAGATTGAATTCATGACTAACGTTGCAGTTAGAAGACCGAATTTGAATGATGTAGATGAACTATATTTATTTTTCCGTATCGTTATTACGAATACATACAAAAATGAAGGATTGTCACAATCATTGGATGACATAGAAAATGAAATTAACTCAAAAAAGCAGTATTTGAAAAGTGATTTTGATAGTAACGGAGAAGGTCGTTACTTTTTATTAGCAATTGATACAAGTAACGATAAAATCATTGGAACAATCGAAATCGGTCCAGCAAGTACATTGATTAATAGTTGTACAGGTGGTGTACTTAAAAATTTGTATGAAATAGGAACTGTATTCATACTTCCGGAGTATCAGAGAAAGGGAATAGGGAGTTTATTACTACATACAATGTTTCTTACATTACTTAGCAGAGGGATAACAGAATATTGTTTAGATAGTGGATATAAAAATGCGCAAAGTATATGGACGAAAAAGTTTGGAAAACCTAGCTATGTATTGAAAGATTACTGGGGAGAATCCAGCGATCATATGATTTGGAAGAAAAGTTTACATGATACACCTATAATATTTGAATTATAAAATGAAATATGCCTCTGAACATAGCTTTTCTTACTTATGTATGCTATTATTTATCTTTATAATAAAAGAGGACGTGAATGAACTTGATTAAAATTAATATTCCTGAAGCTGATGTTTCAATTACTGAACGTAAACAAGTTATTAAAGGAGACGAGCCAATCATTACTCCAATTAATGGATTTATCGATTTCCACTTGTTCCCTAGAGATAAAGGCGGCATTTTTATGTTTTACAATATTAATGACGAACTTCTTTTCGTAGGTAAAGCTCGTAAAATTAGACAACGTATTAAGAAGCATTTTGAAGATAATGTTTCACCAATTAAAAATCACCGTGATGAAGTATACCGCATTGATGCATGTATCGTAGAAGATCCAACAGAAAGAGAAATTTACGAAACATATATCATTAATGAATACAAAGCGAAATATAACGTTGATAAAGTATTCTACAAATAATCAACATTAATAAAAAACAATCCTAGCTAATATGCCAGGATTGTTTTTTATTTAGATTTATTCTTCATATCTTTCTCCTTTTTTCAAATGATTAGCAGCAACAAAACAGATTACACCTATAAATATAAGTACAATACCAACCGTTTTATGTTTTCCCTCAAAGAAAGGAATATCTGAAATAACATTTGTCATACATAGTCCTAAAAATACAAGGATAGGGCCCACCCAAAGTAATACATTACCGAATTTTGTGTGCTTCCACATAATAACCCTCCTTAACCCTCTTTACATATATATCCATAAATGAAAAGTAAATTCATAGAGAAATATAGTTTTTTTCATATCGAAAATTTACCCCTCATATATTGGTACAAGCAAAAGAGAAAGGAGACCATCATGAATTGGTTAGAAGCTTTCATACTAGGTATAATTCAAGGTTTAACAGAATTTTTACCAATCAGTAGTACCGGACATCTTTATTTAGGAAGGCATTTGTTCCGATTAGATGAGGCTGGCTTATTTTTAGATACGATGCTGCATATTGGGACTTTACTTGCGGTTTTTATTTATTACAAAAAAGAATTTATATATTTAATTAAAAACCCATTTTCAAAGCTCATGTTATTACTTATCGTTGGGACAATACCCGCAGTTGTTATTGGTTTATTGTTTAAAGACTTCTTTGAAGATATTTCAAAAACAGGAATCACGATCGGTTGGGAGTTTTTAGTGACCGGATTCTTTCTCTACATGGCAGATAAACAAAAGAATGGTCGTAAAAAAATGGATGACATAACATATAAAGACGCATTAATTATCGGTTCATTTCAAGCTGCTGCTATTTTTCCAGCCATTTCTCGTTCTGGAATGACAATTGTCGCTGCATTATGGAGAAAATTAGATCGTGAAACAGCTGCTTACTTTTCTTTTTTACTTTCGACACCAGCCATTGTTGGAGCTATCATTTTGCAATTTGTAGACGTTTTTCAAGGGAAAGCAGAATCTATTTCTAGTACATCTTTAATTGTCGGAACGTTATCAGCAGCGTTTTTTGGATACATAGCCGTTTCATGGATGATTCAATATTTAAAACGTCACTCCTTAAAAGTATTCGCGTATTACGTATGGGGATTAGGTATTTTAATTTTAACTTTGCAATTTACTGATGTATTTTAAGTATAATGATAAAGAAGTTAATTAGTTTAAGATCCTGTTTCATTCATACAAGGCAGGATCTCTTTTTATTAAGGGGGAAAATATGTTTAATAAGGCTATCGTTATTGGTGGAAGTATGGCAGGAAAGTTTGCAGCAAAAGCATTATCAACTTTTTTTAAAGAAGTAATCATTTTAGAAGTCGGTGAAAAATGGGATGGAAAAGCTTCAAGAAAAAGAGTTCCACAAAGTAATCATCCTCACGTGTTATTAAAAGGTGGAGAAAAAGCAATTGAAGAATTGTTTCCTACTATTACGAATGAATTAATAGAAGCGGGTAGTATTATAAACAACTTTACACGTGATTTGAAATGGCATCAATTCGGTCTATGGAAACAACCGTTCATAGGGGAAGTACATATGATTCAACAAAGTCGTCCTTTACTAGAATGGCATATTCAAAAACGAATACATCAAATTTCAAATATTACTATTAAATATGAAACATTGGTTAAAGGGTTATTGGTAGATGAAAAGCTTAACAAAGTGTGTGGAGTAAAAGTTAAATATTTAGAGACAGACATACAAGAAGAAGTTCATGCAGACCTTGTAGTTGATGCGAGTGGATTTGGCTCAAAAAGTATAGAGTGGTTACGAGAATACGAAATTGAAGTACAAGAAGAGAAAGTTCGTATTGATTTATTTTACGCAACGAAAATGTTCAAACTTAAAGAAAATGAGAAATTAGACTGTTGTAATATGTTAATGTCTCCGAGTTTCCCTGATAACCCTTATGGCGTTCTTATTCAAACGATAGAAGATAATCGTTATTTTGTTACTTTCAGTGGATACGCAAACGAGAAAGCACCACAAACAGATGATGAGTTTTATGATTTTGCTGAAAACCTATCAATTTCTAATGTTACAGACTTCCTAAACAAGGCTGAGGGAATTACTGATATAAAGACATACAAAATTCCCTATCAAGTACGCCGGCGATTTGATTTAGTGAATAATGTACCAGAAGGCTTATTAGTTGTTGGAGATGCGCAATGTCGTTTTGATCCCGTTTTCGGCCAAGGCGTATCAGTTGCTGCTATGGAGGCTCACCAGTTGCAATTACTTCTGCAAGGTAGAAAACAACTTGATAAAACATTTACACAACAATTTTATAAAAAGGCAGCTAATATAATAGAAACCCCATGGGATATGACAACAACGGAAATATCACGTCATCCGCAACTAAAGAGAGAATTAACTACAAAACAAAAATTTCAGCTATGGTATACGAAACAAATATATCGACTATCCGCAAGTAATTCTGATGTTTATATTCGGTTAGTACGAGTGATGAATTTAATTCGTAGTCCATTTCATCTTTTTCATCCGAAAGTGCTACTATCTGTATTACTTAATCGAAAGTAATAGCAGGAATATAATTGATTAAAAAAGAATGTATAACAGTTAGTAAATCAAGAAGGAGAATACGGGATGGAAATATACATAGAGCAACTAAAGAAACAAGATGCTAAAGATTTATTTATGTTTGAACTTACGAATAAATCTTTTTTTGAAACAATGGTACCAAATCGTGGCTCAAAATATTTTGAATTTGAATATTTCCAAAAACTACTAGACGATTTATTAATAGAACAAGCGGATGGAGATTCTTATTTTTATTTAATTCGTAATGAAGAAAAAGAAATTGTAGGGCGAATCAATTTAGTAGATATAGATACGGAAACTCGAATTAGTTCGCTCGGGTATCGGGTCGGAGAAAAATTTACTAAAAAAGGAGTTGCTACAGCAGCCGTAAAATTAATTTTAGATGTAGCGAAAAATAATGAAATTACTGAAGTTCATGCTAAAACAACTACTAATAATCTCGCATCACAAATTGTACTAGAAAAAAGCGGATTTTCTTCTTATCAAAACGAATCAGATACAACTTCTGTAGAATTAAATGGAGAACATGTGAAGTTTGTACACTATATTTGGAGAAATACTTCACGCTTATAATAAGGAGGACTTATTCATGAATGATTTACGTTATCCAATTGGCCAATTTACATACAAACGTCCTATAACTGAAGAAATGATTGATACATGGATTCAAGAAATTGAAGATTTACCAAATGAACTAACAAAGGCAATTAAAGATTTAGATCAGAAGCAGTTAGATACACCATATCGCGTTGGAGGTTGGACTGTACGTCAAGTAGTTCATCACGTCGTTGATAGTCATATGAATAGCTACATACGCTTTAAATTAGCACTGACAGAAAAGAATCCCACTATTAAGCCGTATAAAGAAGAGAAGTGGGCAGAGTTACCCGATTCAAAATTACCGGTAGATGTTTCACTAGTAATGCTAGATTCATTACATAAAAGATGGGTTAACCTTTTATATTCTCTAGAAATTGAAGATCTAGAAAAGACATTTAACCATCCTGAAACTGGTGAAACAAAACTTGCTGCTGCAATAGGACTATACGCATGGCACGGACGGCATCATACAGCTCATATAACTTCATTAAGAAAGCGACTAAATTGGTAACATGGAGATTACATTAGAGAAGGCGACAGAAAGTGATGCAGAAGTTATATTTCAAATGCAAATAGACTCATTTAGCCCTTTATTACATAAATATAAAGACTATGAAACAAATCCAGCAAATGAAACTATCGAAAAAACTATTTGTAGAATAAATCATGTAGACGGTGGCTTCTATAAAATAATAGTGGCAATGAATCTTGTTGGAGCGATATGCATTTCACAAAAAGAAACACCCTCTAAATTTTGGATCAGTCCAATGTTTATTCACCCGAGTTATCAAGGAAAAGGAATTGCCCAAAAGGTACTTACATTAATTGAGGAAATGTTTCCTGAAGCAACGAGCTGGGAACTTGCTACTATTTTAGAAGAAGAGAAAAATTGTTTTTTGTATGAAAAGATGGAGTATAAAAGAACAGAAGTTATAAAGAAATTAAATGATGAAACTACACTTATTTATTACAAAAAAGAAAGGTAAAGCATATAAAATACGCTTTACCTTTTTATGTTATTTTAGATTAAATATACAAAAACAATGTATGTTCTTCCAAAATACTCAGGTTAGTAATTTTAAAAAATGAATAAAAATACAAAAACCACTACTTTGTCGTAAAGGTTACTAACGCTTTTTGAATGCTTAAAATACTATCGTCACCTTTAAATTCTTTCGTAATTGGATCCTCCATACTAGACACCCAAATTTTAAGTTCTGCATCTAAATCAAAATGCCCAGCCGTTTCGATGCTATATTGTGTAATACTTTTATAAGGAATAGAATGGTATTCTGTTTTTTTGCCAGTTACTCCTTGTTTATCTACTAAAATAAGACGACGATTTGTAAATACGATTAGATCACGAATTAATTTATAAGCATGCTCTACTTTTTCATCATCTAGCATAATCTTCTCTAAATCACGTTCTACACTTTCAGAACTCGTATTTGATGCATTTCCTAAAATACCGCTAAATAAACCCATATTAAATTCCTCCTTTAATATATGTGGAATGAATTACTTATATTGTAACATGTTACTCACAAAGATATTATGACATTACTTTAGTAGTTTCTGGTTATTGTTGTAATTAGTTTATATAACCTCATCTTAAAATCTTATGCTAATATGAAATTAAGAAAAAAGAAGCAGAGGGATATAACATGAAGAATATTGGTTTAGTATTAGAGGGCGGAGGAATGAAAGGTTTATATACTGCAGGTGTACTCGAATATTTCATGGAAAAGAACTTATTCTTTCCGTATGTAGTCGGCGTATCAGCTGGAGCCTGTATGGGAGCAACCTATTTGTCACGTCAAAAAGGTAGAAATAAGAAAGTAAATACAGAGCTAGTATCAGATTACAGGTATATATCTTATCGAAACTTAATTCGAAAACGTGAATTATTCGGAATGGATTTTTTATTTGATGAAGTACCTAATAAAATTGTACCATTTGATTTTCAAACTTTCTTAAAATGTAATGAACAGTTTGTCATAGGGACGACTGATTGCGAATCAGGACAAGCCATTTATTATAATAAAGCAGAACATGGAAATGATATTTTAAAAATCATTCGCGCCTCAAGCTCTGTACCGTTTATAGCACCTGCTGTAGAATATAATAATCGAAAATTATTAGATGGAGGGATTATAGACCCTATACCAGTTTTGAAAGCCCAAAAGGATGGTTATGAAAAGAACGTTGTCATTATGACAAAGCCAGAAGGATATGAGAAGCAGCGAAATAAATTTTCAGGCCTGGCTAAAATTTTATATAGAAAATATCCGAAAATCGCAGAGAATTTAGTAGACCATTATCGTTTTTATAATGAGACGATATCTTATATGAATCGAGAAGAACAAAAAGATAATTTTTATGTAATTCAACCAAGTGTACAGCTTCCTATAAGCGGAATAGAAAGAAATAAGGAAAAGCTCGTTAATCTATATAATCTTGGGTATATCGATGCTCAATATCATTATGAAAACTTATTAAATTGGATAGATAAATAAAGGGGTGGAAAGTTGAAGTTAGGAAAACGAATTATTTTTAAGGAATTGCAGAAAATGCATAGTCCACTTCATAAACCGTTTCCTTATCGTGCTACAGCAAAATTGCAGCGAGACTTAAAAAGTAAATTTACCGAAGATGACTGTATAAACGCTGATTTTAATCATTATTGGATGCATACAGCAGCTACTTTAAATTCTATACTAAATGGAAACGAACAGAACATTACGTTTCAACAAATAAAGTGGTTAAGAAAATCGTTTTTTGAGTGGTTTCCGCAATATCGTTTTCTAGAAACAGAAATTGTGAATTATCCCATTTTGTATAGAGATTTCATAAGTTATGAGAAGACCAGGAAGCTATTACTTTATTACCTTACTGAATAAAAGCGAAAACGTACAGGTTACATTTAGTTTATATAGGAATTCTAACGAGAAGAAAGAAGTACATATTATAGAATGATGTAGGGGAGGAGAGAGGAATAGCTGTTTTCCTTTAAGTTATTGTCCAATTCGAATACAGTTAGTTATTTATGTTAAAATATTTCGAGTGAAATCAAGCTTTAAACAAAATAAGTCAACAATGCAGAAGGGACAACATTAACATGGAAAACGTATCAAAAATAGATAAATTGGAATCAATAAAATCTTTACAGTCAACAATCCGTAAACTTGAAAATGCCTTATCACAGATGACTCAAAAGGGCTCAAATACTACTTTAGTGAAAAAAAGACTCAAAGCAGCTAGTATCGGCTTAGCCATGTTAGAAAGTGTTTGGAAGCAAGAAACTCATCATTATACTCAAGAAGATTTAGCAGAAGCTCGTAATGTTCTGATTGGTTTGCTTCCATCAATTGAAAAGATTTACGATAAGTCAAAGCTTGGGAGTCCTCAAAGAACACTTTTAGAAAGAAGAATAAAATCATTGGAACTTTCTATTCAAGCGATTGATAATTTTTCTAATCAATAACTTCTCTAAACACATTACTTACGACTACTTTTATATAGGGATTCTAATGAAAAAACTACATATAGAGTACTACAAAAGAGGAAGAGAGGTGACTTCGATCATTAGTCATAAGTTAGAGCAGCTTAAAAATCAATTAAAGAATGGAAACGAAAAAGCTCTTTATACTTTTTTGCATGAAATCAAATCATACACCACTAATAGAACTATGCCCTATAGATAATCAGTATAAACTTATAACGTATATATGGTTAGGCGATCAAAATACTGAAAATGTTTATGTATTCGGTAGTTTTCCTGGTTGGGATCTGTCTGTAAATCAATTACAACGATTGTTACAGACAGATATTTGGTATGTTACGTTTAGAACAAATAAGAGTTTTATTTCAACTTATTATTTTACAGTAAATGATTTTTTCGAAAATAATTGGATAAAGCGTAGTGAACAGTATCGATTAGACCCATTTAATAAAAATACATTTGGAGAAGGTACCAATAAAGCGTCTGTGTTAAAAATAAGTATGGACATGCAGTATAGCAGTCGTTTCCCTTCAAATCATTATCCATCTGGGAGAATTGAAACATATTCTTTTCATAGTTCGATTTTAAATAACACACGTAAAATTCATATTTATACGCCTCATGATTATTCTCACACTCCACATCTTCAAGAACTTCTCATTGTATTTGATGGGAATTCATTCAGAGCCTTTCAATTGAAAAAACACTTAATTATTTAATTTACGAAAAAGAAATCCCATCTTGCATTGCTGTTGCTATAGATCCTGTCGATCGATTAGAAGAGCTAACTTATAACGATAAAATGAATGCATTTTTAACGAAGGAATTACTTCCGTGGATTCAAGCTAAGTATCACGTTTATCAAGAAAAGAATCATACAACAATTGCTGGTTTCAGTCTTGGTGGCTTAGCAGCTTTTTATGCAGCACTTCAAAATCCACATATTTTCGGAAATGTGTTGTCAATGTCTGGATCCGTACATTGGAAAAAGGATAATTATGAAAATACAATTCCTTGGATTGAAAATCAAATTTCATCAATAAATTCTAATGCGACTCATCTACATTCTTACATAGCAGTAGGCGAACTCGAAAACGAACCTCTTTTAACGGCTAATAGACGGCTATATAAAGCTTTAGAAGCAAAGAAATACCAAACCACTTACGAAGAGTTTCAAGGTGGACATGATAGCGTATGGTGGCGAGAAAAGCTATTCGATGGATTAAGGGCATTAGAATTTACAAAAACGACATTAGAAAATAAAAAGGAGAGAGAATCTATGAATCAAGAAGAACTAGATAAAAAACTAAAAAAACAAGAGATTTTAGTAAAAGATGAGAAAGTTTGGTCTTATACGTATGAGGATCATATTAGTTCTATCGTTAAACAAGCAGAACAGAAAGGAGCTTTTGATCATTTACCTGGTAAAGGGAAACCTCTTAATCTTGATAAAGATCTTTCGTACAATCCTGAAAAGCAACTTTATAGAACTTTAGCAAATAATCATGTTTTACCTAGGTGGATTGAGCTTTCAAAAGAAATTGATGATTTAAAAGAAAAGCTAAAAGAAAATACAAATACTGCAGAAGCAGCGGATTTAATTCGAACTATTAATAAAAAGGTATTAGAACATAATCTACTTTGTCCACCAAGCGCGCAAAAAATGAGGGTGAAAATGGATTTTTAACGATTTTCAATTAAGCTATCGCTTACTATATAATTAAGTTAGGCATTTTCAATTCATTACTAAAAGGAGGCAAATATAGTGAAGAATACGTATCAACTTCAAATTCCGAAAGAACTAGAACAGTATCGTAGTATTTTAGAAGAAAGTGTGAAACCGTATGTTAAAGTGTCTGGAACATTAGCAGAGACAACGCTTTTTGAAAGTAAGTTTGGTGGATATCCGTATTTACCTATAGATCAAGAGCATCCTAAAGACTCAAACGGACAACCTATGATGCTACTTGCGCAGTTAAACCTTGAAGAAATACCAAACATTGAACATATGCCTCAACATGGAATGTTACAGTTTTTCATAAGTGCTGAAGAAGATCTTTTTGGAGCAGATTTTGATCATCCCACAACCCAAAAAGACTTTCGAATTGTTTATCATTCTACAATCACAGCGGATTTAACTAAGGTGATTACTGATTTTAGTTATTTAAACACTTTAGATTTAGAGAATTTTATCATACCCAAAGCAGCAAAACTAAAGTTTGAGTTGGCATATCAACCAGTAACACCAAGAGATTATCGATTTGAAATGATTTTTAATGATAACATTGATTGGGAAGAAATTGTTGATGAAGAAAATAATACAGAATTAGGCGAACTGTATGATGATTTATGTAAGGATCAAGGACATAAAATTGGTGGTTATCCATTTTTCACACAGACAGATCCAAGGGAATGGGAAGAAAAATACCAGCAACATGACATATTATTGATGCAAATCGATACAGACGATTCATTAAATATTATGTGGGGTGATTCTGGGGTTGCTAATTTCTTTATACGTAAGGAAGATTTGTTAAATCTAGATTTTTCCAATGTCATTTACAATTGGGATTGTTACTAGAAGATATAAATAAAATAATAGCAAACAAAAAATCTTCCTGAAGGTGAGGAGGATTTTTTTATGTTAAAAATACGAGTTATGTTAACTAGAATAAAAAACAATGAGTGTAATGAAAGTCAAGTCTAAATGACAGAAATAACAACAAATAATGTAAAGTTGTAAAACATGTGCAAATAGCAATTAATTCATTAAGTAAAACATAAAATAAAATTACTAATTTATATTTTGTATAGAAATAATTTTTCTGTATAAAAATTTCTTGCCAATCAAAAATGTTTTTAATTCGTTAAATCTTAAGCGATTATCGATTAAGATTTGCTGTGATGAATTTATAACAAATAAAAACGATAAAAACTGAAGAAATTTGTTTAGATAAGATTTAATGTAAATCTCACCAAAAATCTCCGTTTCGTCTCATTAAGTATAGTTTACTTGGGTTTTGATACCTGGTATTGCTTTGTTTCTATAACTGCCTATAATATATATTATGTCTACTAGAAAAAAATAATAAACTTATTATATATTAGTTTCATTTGGTATACTTCCCTTTTCTTTATTTATTAGTGAATAGTTCGTTGATGCAGGATTAGTGTAAATAATCATTAATAAAACATAATAAAAAGCAACTTGTTTAATTATTAAATTTAAACAAGTTGCTTTGAATTTGACTAAACTATATTTATAATTTGTTTGCTTTAGCAATTACTTTGATTTCAATTAATAATTCATCGTGAATTTTAATTTTATAATTGAACTTGTTTGTGAATTATTCGATTATCATTACAATTATTCTTTTTCTTGAAAAATATTGTATTTACGCTTTAAATGTAAACCTTTATCTTTATAAATCCACCGTGAAAATTTATTAACATTATTTTTACCACTTAGGTAAATACGATATTGTTTTTCTTTGTCAACAAAACTTAATTGGAATTTATTATTCTCAAGGATATCTTTAAAAGAATTCATAAAATTATATGATCCGCCAACAAAACTAACAAAGTATTTGTGAGAGTTAACATGACCATCCCCATCAAAATATCCACGAACAAAATGATGTAAATATTCTTCTGGTACTAAAGGAAATTCAATGTTAAAAGATTTACATGGCATGATTCCGTGAATATTCATTAGATCGTCTTTTATTACTTTGCTATTAATGTTTAGCATATATACGCCTGTTTTTTTGTTTTGATAAAGTGGCTGGTTTGTTTTTAGTTCTTTTTTTATATCTTCTAAAATATAACTTTCTTTTTGAGATATACTGACACATTGATTTTCTTTCTGTATAACACCATCTGCTGCTATAAACCCTAAAATATAAGCCATATTTTTTGACCACGTTTTAAAATAATCTTCTGTTATGTCATACTTTCTCTTCCAACTCCCTATAGCGCGTCTTGGTACGTTATTGTCTGATAAAACCATACGAATATACCTTGCAGACACATTAGCAAGCATGGCGATTTCTGAGGTGCTCTTCCCTTCAGTATACAAATGCATGATTTCAGATTTTGATAGTTTACATTTTGATTTCTTTTTTCGCTCTATGTGCACTTACATCCTCTCCTTCCTTTCTTTTATTAGAGACATATTTTCTTCTATAACATACAACGAAACGTATGTTCTTTGTTGCGTATAAGAAGGAATTTACTAAATAAAAACAATTTACATGTACTTAATATTTGTTTTAGCTGCCACTGTGCAATTTGTACTTTATAGATACAAATAATGAATTTGACGAATTTATGAAATACAAGGCAATTTAGATGAAAGGTAAAATAATATAGTTTAAACTACAAATAGCTACAATAACAACATACATAAATTGTTAATCGTAAAAAGGAGAACGAATGAATAAGAAATATACAAATCAAATTCATACTGATATGAGTTTTAAACCGAAAGATATTATAAGTTTAATGACGGATTACTTTAAAATAAAATCAAAGCTGCGTCCTATAAAGGATTTGCCTATCGTTTTATCAAATAAAGATAATGAATCGTTAGAGAGTGTTACATGGTTTGGCCATTCTGCTTCTCTTTTGAAAATAGAAGGTAAAAAACTATTATTAGACCCTATGTTTGGAGATGCCTCTTCCCCATTTCCTTTGTTTAATAGTAAACGCTATAGTGGTACTTTTTCTTTAGAACGTGATGACCTTCAAGAAATTGATGCGATTATCATTTCTCATAATCACTATGATCATTTGAATTACAAAAGTATTATGCAGTTAAAAGATCGCGCAAAGCACTTTTATGTTCCAACTGGAGTTGCACAATATCTTATTAAATGGGGTGTTTCGCCTAGTAAAATTAGTGAACATAATTGGTGGGACGAAATTACGTTTGATAATATTAAGTTAGTATGTGCGCCTGCAAGGCATTTCTCGGGACGTGGTATGACAGATAGAGATCGTTCATTATGGTGTTCATGGCTTATTCTTGGTCAAGAGACTAAAATTTTCTTTAGTGGTGATAGCGGTTATGCCCCTCACTTTAAGGAAATTGGTGATAAATACGGTCCATTCGATCTTACATTAATGGAATGCGGGCAATATGATCCGAGGTGGTCTGCTATTCATATGTTGCCTGAAGAAACGGTACAAGCTCATATTGATGTTAAAGGAGAATTACTTCTTCCGATTCATTGGGGTGCCTTTACGTTAGCATTACACGAATGGAGTGACCCGATAGAACGTGTTACGAAAGAAGCTAACCGTTTAGGAGTTAAAATTACAACGCCTCAAATTGGTGAATCTATTACGTTAAAATCTATAAATTATCCTTCATCCGCTTGGTGGAAGGAAATTTAATTTTAAAATATAAAAAGAGCGAATCCTCTTATAAAGAATTCGCTCTTTTTTCTGTATTTAAACTTATTTCACAATATTGGATTTCCCACTATCTAAAACTCTATTTGCTGGTACACTGGACATTTCAATCACTGTATTCATACTTTTATCAGTTAGTTCAATGAGTTCGTTTTCATGTTTTATTTTATTTAAATCCCACACCATCCCATGAAATTCATTATACTGACCACTTACTTTTATAATGCTTTTTGTTTTATTTGAAGGCTGTATTTGAAGATTTGTAAATTGATTCCCACTAATTTCATTTGGCGTAGTTACTTGACTATCCATATAAATCATATTCACACAGTCTTCTAAAGAAAAGTTCATAAAACGATTGGCATTTATCCAAGCTTGTCCGGTGCTCGGTTTTTTTGCTACTAATTTTAGTCCGGTTTCCATTCCTACAATTTTAATGTTTTCGAAGTTAACAAACGAAATTTCATTTTCTTTTCCAGCAGAGTATAAAGAAATTCCGGTACCTTTATTCGTTTCCGTCCAATTGATAATATTTATATCTTTTATTTGTGTTTTGTTCCAAGTGTTATAATATTTATTTTTACCGTCTAAATAAATAACTTCAGAGCTAAATTTAGGATCGTCAATAGCTATATACGCTCCTTCAATGGATGCGTTGTTCTCCAGTTCTAGAACTCTAAAGTTTCCCTCAACTACAAATTGGGATCCATAACCAAATAATAATTTCACACCTTTTTTAACAATGATTGGTGACGTAATTTTATACTTCTTATCATCAAGTAATACCGTTTTAATTTTACTAGATTCTGCTTTATTAATAGCAGATTGTATTTTTATTGAGTCATTTTCCCCTTTAAAGTTTTCTACATACAAGTTAGTACTTTTAGCTGCATAGTCTTTTTTATTGTATTGATAAAAAGCAAAAGTAATTAAAACTATACCAATGAGTAAAACAATTATTTTCTTCATCATACTCACCCCATATCGATTAATCTATGGCTTTTATATTGAGGTTATTATTATTTTGCTTTGTATTTCAGATTACCATTGCTGCTTTGTCTATGATTGAATTATATTATGTAGGATTTAGTAAACTGTTTGCTTTACTAATACATCATTCTTATAATGTATTGATTTATGATTTCATAAAACAAAAGTCTGCTTGTACATAATGTAATTCCTTCCTCTATCCCTAATAAGCTCTTACTGGTGATATAAGATGTACTGCTGCAGATTGTTCTCCTGCTTCAATCAATATCGGTCTCATAGAACCGCCAAAGCTTAAAGTAATCGTTTCTTCTTTTATTGCTCGTAAAGCATCAACCATAAAACGCCCATCGAAAGATATATTTAATTGTTTTTCACCTTGAATCGCATCTATTTGTTGCGTTTCGGATATTTTCCCAATTTGAGAAGCGTTTGAAGAAATTTTAATTGTGGATTCGTTTATGATTTCTAAGTTAACATTGTTATTGGCCCATTCACTTGCTAATAAACTTGATCGGTCTACACCTTGTAATATCTTTTTTCTATCTACGTTAATAATCGTTTTAAAATCATTTGGAATAAGGTTAGAAATATTAGGATATTTCCCTTCAATTAGTCTTGAATATAATGTAGTTGTTCCGAGCGTAAATATAATATGACTCTCTGAAAGGTAGATATATACGAATTTCGAATTGCTGTTCATTAATTTTAGAAGTTCATTAATGGTTGCGCTTGGTACAATACAATTTGCTTTTACATCTGAGGAAAGTCGCGTTTCACGTATCGCTAGTCTATGTGAGTCAGTTGCAGCACAAATAAACTTATTATTAGATAACTCTATATGCACCCCAGTAAGAACAGGTCTAGATTCATTTTTTGCTACCGCAAAGACTGTTTGTTTAAATACTTCAATCAATTGCTCTGTTTCTACTTTGATTTCTGCATGATTGTCTATAAGCGGTACATTCGGAAACTCATCTGCAGGAAATCCATTTAAACTTAATGTGATTTCTTCTGATTGTATCTTAATAATTTGCTCATTCTTACTTTTTATTGCTATATCACTTGGCATTTTCTTTATTATTTCAATAAAATACTTTGCAGGTACAACAATAGTTCCTGCCTTTAAAATAGTTGCAATCTTTTCGTCTTCAATTAAAACAGGAATGAATTTTTCAATAAAAATATTCGAGTTACTTGCAATTAAAGTAATTCCAGATTGATCTGCAGTTATTTTTATACCAGATAATATAGGAATTAAAGATTTTGTTGATATTGCTTTGTTGACTTCTGAAAGTGCTTGAGTGAATTGTTTGTGATTAACGATAAACTCCATTTTTTCCCCGCCTTACATGAGATAATATTTTTATGAAGATTGATGAACGATTGTTCCGTTAAAAAAATAAGGTACTGTTTCTTTCTTTTGTAATAAATCTAGTAAATGTTCTGGTATGCGTAAATATGGAGCTGCTATATGTAATTCCATCCAAGTAATCTCTTCTATTTCTTTCGGCCTTGATATATATGTCTCTCCGCCAATTATTTCACCTAGAAAATTAAAGAAAATTGCATGATGATCTCTTTCCTCGAAAAAGGCTTCGCTGATAGAACAAATCCCTTTTACGTTTATATGTAACCCTGTTTCTTCTTTTACTTCTCGAATTACTGCTTCTTCCAATGTTTCTCCTAATTTAACTGCGCCACCTGGTAATGTATAATAAGAACCATTTTCCCCTTTGTTTTTTACCATTAAAATCTTTTCATTAGTTTTATCGTACAAAATCGCGTATGTAACATTAACTTTTTTCATATGTACCTCCTCTATTTTTAATAAAAGGAATTTTCTGTCTTCTATTCATTCTACCATTAACTCCTTTTAATATATATAAGTTAGTTAAGTCTTGCCTTTACCACTATTGGTGGAGTTAATAAGAATAGGCTACTGATATAAAAAAAGAACGTACCTTAGGAAGATTATCCAAAGTACGTTCTTGCAGTTTTAGAATAAAGTATCTAAATTAATTAACCTACACCCTTTTTCAATTGCAAATTCTTCAATAAGTTTTATTAACTTGGTTCCATAACCTTCGTGTCTATATTCTTCAGAAACCCACAGGAAATCAACATGTACGTGGTGCCAAAATGTAATTGCAGTTATTCCACCTACAATTTTTCCCTTTTCATTTCTCACTATAAAACTAATTTTTTCTGAAGGCTTTTTCTCTTATGTAATCACTATCTTCTTGGACCCATTGTTTTACTATTTTCATTTTAATTATCACGCTCCTTTTAAAGTATCTATTCAATTTAATAATCGTAATATCCTGTCTAACTTAATAGTCGTAGTGCACTGTTTCATTTCACTAAAATTTTAAAAAACCGCACTACATTTTATCTGTAGTATGGCTTTTTACCGCGTTTGATTCTTTTTAATTCAAGTTTCAACATATTAGTACAATAATTCAATTGTATCACTGCGAAAAAGAATGAACATTCCTAAACCAATTAGAACAATTGGAACAATAATATGACAATTGTTCTCAAGTACTTTAACTAGAATAGGAGTTCTTATCAATTTGTAGCTAATAAAACACCATATCGCTATCATGGAAAAAAAGATTATTAATGTAACGATATTTGCTTCCAAGGATTGACTAGCGAACATTGGTATATAAATTGAGATATTGTCAGCTCCATTAGCCAATGTAATCGTAGCTACTTTAAATAATGACTCAGAAGTGTTATCAATGACTTCATTACTTTTGTTAGTACGAATCGAGGCTTCTCAAATCATTTCATTTTAAATTAAATAACTCTATTCTCTCTATACTAAAAAGAGCCCTATATTAGGACTCTTTTTAGTATTACGCCACTTTCCGATGTAAATGTTTTAGTTCCTTTTTCTTCTCTGCATTTGGTGGACGGATTAATATTGAAATAATGAAGGAAATAACACTTAAAACACCGATTATAATGAAAGTTGGTTGAAATCCCCCGAGTATCGCTCCAATAAATGATCCTGCAAGCGCACCAAATCCAAAACCTTGGTAGACAATCCCGTAATTTGTACTATGGTTTTTTAATCCAAAGAAATCTCCGACAATAGCTGGGAATATAGTTATATTACCGCCGAAGCAAAAGGCGACACTTGCTACACAAGCAAAATAGATTCCGTAATTTAGCGGAATAAAACTTAAAGTAAAGACTGACAAACCTATAATAATAAACGTTGCAGAGACAATTTTCATTCGGCCGATTTTATCTGATAACGTCCCAAGAATGATTCTACCTACTGTATTAAAGATCGCAATCATAGCAACGGCGTTTGCAGCGGTTGCTGCGCTAAGTCCAACGAGTTGTACACCGATATCTTTTACCATACTGATTAAATACAAACCACCCATACACGAGGTGAATAACATAAAAAATAGCAGATATACTTGTTTCGTTCGCATCATTTCACGCGGAGTATAGTCATTGTGTAATGTTTCAGTTACAGCATTACTTACAATTGCCTCACGTAAGAAGAACGATCCGATTAACACTAAAAGTAACACGATAATACCCCAATATAAGAATGCTTGTGATACACCAAGGTTATCGATAAGATTTCCGTTTATATATCTAAAGATTAAGCTGCCCATTCCATACGCTGATACAGATATACCTGAAATAAGCCCTTTCCGATTTGGAAACCATTTAATTAAATTAGATAGTGATGTAATATAAGCTGTTCCATCCGCATAACCAACAACGACACCAGCTAATAAATATAATAGTGGTAAGGAAGAAACTTGAGAACTAAGTATTAAGCCGAGTCCTAAAACAATTCCTGCAGTAGCAATAAGTTTCCGAAGTCCTAATTTTTTCTGTAACTTTGCTGCAAATAAAGTTGAGAATGATAAAGAAAAACTTGTTATAGAGAAAGTTATCGCTACTGCATTAAGATTCCATCCAAACTTACTTACAAGGGGTTGATTAAATAAACTCCATGTATAAATTGTTCCAAGTCCAATTTGAACAATGATTGTACCTAGAACAATTAGTAACGGATTTATAGAAGTTTGTTTCATACTAACTGTCCCCTTCTTTTATCTTGACATGAATTTTCACAGTTAGTATATCCATCATAAATTGCAAGATACTGTACGGAAAATGGTAATTAAGTTCATATACACAAAAAGACACTTCATAAAGAAGTGCCTTTTGCAGGTTATATCAGATGTTTCTAAAGAAAGCTTTGTTAAGATAAGCCATTTTCAAATGCTTATGTATATATGTTATCAAATAATTTCTTATATGTGATGAGACTTAAGACGTATTTTTCATTCATCATATAGTCGGATGAAAAATTAATATTCGATTTCATCAAAATCCTTCGGCTGCGGTACAGTTTGCATATTAGCTGCATCTTTAGGATCGCTATAAATCGCATTTTGCTCTGTATTTACATCTTTTATATTTTGTTTTTTATTTTTGTTCACTTTATCTTTCACTTTCAATCACTCCTTTTCGTTATAGGAGTAATTATGCCCTATTACCGTTACTAAATGTATCAGCGACTAAATTACTAAATTCACGTAAATAATATAAGTAATTATCACCGCCGTAGTTATATCTTTTGTTATACATTTTTGCAACAACTACATTATATTCAGGTATTACTAAAATGGTCGGTCCAGTAATCCCTAATATTTGATACGACCCTTTTGGAACACGTTCACCAAGTTCGCTTAATTGCGCAGGCTCATTTTGGATGAACCAAAACAATCCATTTTGTGGTAGCTCTTTGTTTATATATGTTGGACTTTGCAAACTCGTAGCGATTTTTATAACTTCTTTTGGAACAATTTGTTTATCATCTATCCTACCTTGATTTAAATGAAGATTGCCCCACTGCGCAAATTCTCTAGCTGAGACAAACAAATTTTTTTCAGTACCGTCATCTACCGTACCAATTTCACTAATTGCGTCTTCATTTGGATTATTAACAACGTCAACTAAATTTTCATCTCGCTGAACTCTCCAACCTGTTTCTTGAAAATTAGCAGGCTTAAACACACGCTCCTTTAACAATTCAGGAAAACTTTTGTTATATAGCTGATAAATAAGACGTGTCATCATTCTTACATTAATATCTCTATACGCCCATGATTGTCCCGGTGCAAATTCACGAAAAATTGTCCTGTCACTCGTTTCTTCTAATCCGTGCGAATGTGTTACTAAATGTCTTATCGTCGTTTTACTAAGCAATGCAGGATCAAAGTCTTTAAAATATTTTATCGCTTCATCATCAATAGAGTTTATTTTCCTCTCATAAAGCGCATACGCTATCATTAATCCTAAATAACTTTTTCTAGCAGAAGCAACGTTAAATTGTGAAGATGCTGTTACTCTCTTGGTTGTAGATGTATTTGAGTGATAACCACTATAATGCTCTAGTACGATTTTATTATCTTTTATAATACAAAGTGCTGTAGCAGAACTATGATTTTTTTCTTTTATATCCTCTACCCAAGAAATCAACTTATCATATGTATACAAATAAATCCCCCTTAATACACATCAAAATTACAGCATGAAAGAAAAGTGCAAAATAGTTTTTACACCTTTCTTTCATATAAAATAACTTGAATTTTCTATACTTAAATAATCCACCAGTTCCAGCAATTAAAGCAACTGAAACATCCTGCACATCCTATGCATCCGCCGCAACGACCTGCACAACCACCACATCTACCGCCACATCCACCGCAACGTCCACCACAACCGCCACAACCGCCGCAACGACGTGCATCGTCTTGAATGTAATAGTATGGATATTGACTTTGTTGTTGATCCCAATACACAACATTGCCAGTTTGATAATCATTAAGGTTTAATGATTGTAGTTCTTGTTGAAACTGATTCATTATGAAACCCTCCATTTATAAATGTAAATTCCGTCCAAATATTAAAGTTAATAAATTCTTTTAAACAAAGTAGAAACAAGACTATAGACTAAATGCGTACATCAACAAAATATGAACTTACACTAGGTGATGTACCTTGTTTTTCAGCCTATTTTCTTTATATTCATTCGATGGACGTATTTACTATAAATAAAGTGATTTAAAAATTACTAATCCAACAATTTAGGAGTTCATCATTTAACTTACTTTCTAGTAATTCCTTTACTAAAGGCATTGGCATGATTTCATAATGATTTAAGGCTTTTTTATTATAAGCTATCCAGTGAAATGCTAAATGAGACTCGCTAGATTTCGGTGTTAAGTCCGTATGTAAATCTTGTGACTCTACTTCAAAAATGTGGTTAATTTCATGATGAAGAATTTCTTTATCTTGCCATTGATTTTCTATGACGCCTAAAAATTGTTGTATACTACAGTTTACTCCAAGTTCTTCTCTTAACTCTCTTTTTAATGCATTCTCTGCTGATTCTCCAATTTCAACATGGCCACCAGGTAAAAAATAATGATGGCCGATATATTCAGCAACTAATAATTTTTCATCTTTTATCATGACTGCTCGTACAATATGATGAAATTTACTTTTCAATTGATATTCCTCCTAGTTATTTAATGTATAGTTTCTCAAAATAGTCATTTAGTATTGGTATAATATAAATCATAGGTGTTTCATACGGATGAATATCATTAATAACTTCAAGAGCATCTTTTACAAGTTATCGTTTACACTTTATTTCAACTTTACATTCTTGTCCTTCGCATATTTGACCAATTTCTCCATTAAAAGGAGATGCCTCTTCTAAAGGTCTCCAATATCCTTTCACTGAACTATAGGAAAGACAATGGTCATATTCGCCCGTTTTACATGCTCCAATTTTATTTAATTCACCCCTTAATGTTTCAATATATTCTTCAGGAATGAACACTTCAATTTTCACTTCAGTAAATTGCATATTTCATTTCACACCTTTACTTCTTAATAGTTAAACAAATAAACGGTATACTTGCTCACCATCATACTCCTGTCCTAATGATATGAAACCATATCGTTCATATAATTTCTTTGCAGAGATATTATCTTTATGTACGGTTAATCTTATTTCTTTACACGATTTAAAAGTATTTTTTATTATATCAATACTTTCTTGTAATGCTGCTTTTCCATAACCATTACCTTGTTGCGATTGATCAATAATAAATCCGTTAATCCAATACATATCCGATGTCTCTATTACAACAGCATGCATAACAAAACCAACCATAAGGTCACCATCGTATATAGCAAATGGTATGTACTCTACATTGTCACCATCTGGTTTTATATATACTTTAGCAAGCGAAACTGCTACAGCGGGGACAAATTTTCTTTGATCTTCTTTAACTTGTAACTTTAATGCATCTTCCCAATTGTCTCTCGTAACAACCTTTAACTGGACATTCAATATTGTAAGCTCCCTTATATAGAGGATGTATGTTTATATTCAACGTAGTGAAATAATTCCCTTTTTCGACAACAACTTATAACATAATTTTCATAAAATCTTGAATGAATTTTTGTTCATCTATTTCTAGTGCTATATGGGCTCCATCAGATATAGAGCTAGGGCGAAAATCAGCAAATGTTTGTCCTTTCGTATCTCCGTATGTATCTACATTTACTGTACGATGCACAAATTCAAAAAAACTTGGATTTACTAATCCACTTATTGCAACCACATCATGTAGCAAAGGCCCTTCCATAGATGGATTAAGTTTTTGGTATGCGGATAGATAGTAATCATACATTGGTTTCATTATCATATGAAATGGATTCTTTGTATTAGCTTGAATATAGTTAAATACATTTGGTGTTAACACAGCTTTGTTTGTTACATTTAAAGGGAATATGAATAAATTCTTTGCTTGATGGAAAACAATTTTACTTGCTATCGGATCTCCATACACGTTTGCCTCTGCTAATGGCGTAACGTTTCCTACTTCTAAAAAAACACCACCCATGAAATAGATTCCTTTTACATTTAGCATTAAATCATTCCATAAATTAAAAGCAATTGCTAACGAGGTAGATCTTCCTACATCAACAATCGTTAAATCTTTTCCGTACTTTATAAGAATCGCAGCAATACTGCCGAAATTATATATTGGAATAGATAATATATTTTCTGGAACATGGATGGGCCCTAATCCTTCTGCTCCGTGAATTTCAGGATAGTACGTAGTGATTTCTTCTGTAAGTGGTTTTGTTGCACCACTAATGACAGGAATGTCTTGTCTATTTGCTAACTGTAAAATATACGCTGCATTATGTGCAGCATGTATATGCTCAACATTTCCGTATCCGGTTACAATACCGACAATTTCAATTTCGGGATGCAGTAAACCATACATAATGGCAAATGAGTCATCAATACCTGGGTCTCCGAAAAATAATACTTTTTCCAAGAAATACTCTCCCTTCATAAAAACATAGAGTCATCAATAACTATGTATATGAAAAAAGCAAGTATATCTATGCGAATTTTAGAATGGATAATGTTTTACAAAACATTAAAAAGGAACTAGCGAATGCTAATTCCTTTCTTCAGTAACCATTCTCAAATTTAATTAATTATCGTATCCTTCATAAATTGCATCATTTATTAGATTTTGTGTTTTTTTATCATCAGGTACAGGCTTCCACCAATTTCCTGTAATAAATAACATAGTTAATAAATTATAACTATCACTAAAATAGCTTTCTCTCTTATTCTTCATCCAATCCCAACCACTATTTACCCACTTTTGATTATTGCTACTCGTTATACTTGCAGCAATAAACGGTGAAACAAATACAGCAGTTGGATAACTACCAATATTGGATCCATTTAATTGATAACCATCCACAATTTTAGAAGGATTTCCATTCGTTTTATTTTGAATCCATGAAGAGACTTTATCAGAAATGACTTTACTTCGCTTCTCGCCGTACATCGCATAGTCCATTACAATTCTTAAAGGTACTCGACTAGCATTATAATAATATGCATTTGTATATTCTGACTCATCTAAGAAGTCTTTAGGTGCGGGTTGTGGTGGGTTTTTTACAACGAAATCTGAAATAAGTCCTGTATTTGGAGAGTACTTATTACTAAATTGCGTATAAACATCGTACAAATTATTAATAACAGTAAGCCAAGTTTTATCACCTGTAAATTCATAAAATGCTCTAAGGTGTGACATCATCCAATCAGATGGTCTCGTATCAAGTGAACTTTTAGAATCCCAATCTCCTAAATTTAGTCGGTTATTATTTGTAACATTACTAGCTTTAATACCTTTTGTAATCATGTCTTGTGCTTCTTTCAAATAATTAACTGTTCCATTAGATCCCCACTGCTTATGAGCAAGAAGAAGAGAATACGCAATATCTAAATCTCCATCAGTAGCAGAATCAAAATGACCTTGTGCTTTTTTACTATCTGCGACAACCCATCCCATTAAATTAGGATTTTGAGAGCTTTTAAAAGTTCTTGCTGTTTTAAATAATCCGTCATATATTTTTTGAGCATTCGAATCATAACCAGCCATTAATACTGTAATTATCATCCCATACCCTTGACCTTCTGAAGTTCCAAGTGGCTTAAACCCATCCGCATCACCTGTAATCTCTCCTTTTACGTAATAACCACCAGGTAAAGAAGATAAATCATTTTTCAAATATTTCTTTTTCCAATTATCGTAGTAACTTCTTACAGAAGCATTTAAACTTTCCTGTGTAACATGATTCGGTTTTATAACACCTGCATAATTAACTTGCTGGGGAAATGGTTTCATTTCCTTTGCAGCAGCTACTTGTTGATTAACTGCGGGAATAGAATTTTGTATTGAATTGTCCGTTACACTTGCTGCGAAACTAGAATTAGAAAAACTAGCTAGTCCGATTCCTACAATAGAAATACATGTAAAAATATTTCTTTTTCCATTCATTATGTTGTCAGCTCCTTTTAAAATGCTTACTACATAAAACGTAACATACAATATTTAACTGAAATACAAAATATTATATTTATCAACATAAGAAAGAAACTATATAAAAAAGTATCATAAAATTATTATTGAATTACATTATACGGATTGATTATTTGCTAAATTCCTATGTTTTTCTTTTCTTAATATTGGTATATGAGCAATCACAATTCCAAGTATAGTAATTCCTCCGCCAATTATCGAAACTAAAGTTGGCACTTCTCCTAACCATATCCAAGCAATGAAACACGCAGTTATTGGCGTTAAATATAGAGAACTTGTTGCTTCAGAAGCACCAGCACGAGATATAATATAGGCCAATGCAATATACGGGAGTACTGTTGGAAAGACACCTAAATATATAACGCTCAAGTTAACTTCAAGAGGAGCTGCTAGTATTTCTTGATAAACTCCGGGTAAGAAAATAAGCATACATACAGTACTAGACAAAATTGTATATATGGTAAATGGTAAGAAGCCGTATTTTTCTAAGTAAGATGTTTGGAAAACGAAAAATAGACTTTCTGAAATCGCCGCTAATAATATAAATAATCCCCCGCTATTCAATTGAATAGCATCGCCCTGGCTAAATGAAATTAAGGCAATTCCTGCAAAACTAATTACACCACCAAGCCAACCATTTAATTTCATTTTTTCATTCAAAAAAACAGAAGCAAGAATTGCCGTTACTATTGGAGTGACTGAAATTATTAAACTTGCAGATCCAGCATTTACTGTTTTTTCGCCGTAATTTAATGCGATGTGATAAATAGTAAACCCTAAAGCACCAAATATAAAAATTGCTGGGATATCCTTTAAATCCGGTAGTCGTAGTTTGTATATAAATGAAAATAACAAAAGTATAAATGAGGCGATTAATAAGCGTAGTAAAGTAAGGTGTTCAGGCGTATAAGATTCAAGCCCCATACGAATTGCTGGAAAAGCAGTTCCCCATATAAGAATTGTAAAAGCGTGAGCACATATAATGCGTAAATCCCATTTTTTATTATGCATATTTTCTCTCCTTCCCTAAAAAACCAACCATTTTTAAATTACCCATTATTTCTTTTCATCATATTTAATAGTTGATACAATGTCTTCAACCAGTTATTTATCGGAAAAACCAACCACTTTGAATCTTTTAAATAAACGAAGGAGTTTTTTATATGACGACCGATAAAAAAGTGCCCAAATATCAGCAGATAATAGACTATATGAAAGAAAAAATTGAAAACGGAGAATGGCCAATTGGAAGTAAAATCCCTAGTCAGCGGCAGTTAGCAAAATTATTTCATGTAAATCGAAGTACTGTAATTACTGCGCTAGATGAACTTATAGCAGATGGTTTAATTCAAGGACAAATCGGAGCAGGAACAATTGTAATGAATAATACATGGTCATTATTAGCAACTAATCCTCCGCCCGATTGGAGTGAATATGTAAAAGCCGGTATTCATAAACCAAGTAAGTTAATGGTGCGAGAAATAAATGAAGCAGAAGCAAATAAAACGCTTATCCATCTTAGTAAAGGTGAACTTGCACCTCATCTTTTCCCGCTCGAAACTATGCAATCTATAATAAAAAACGTCAGTGAGGAATTAGATTATTTCGGATACGAAGAACAAAAAGGTATTTATCCGTTACGTGAAGCAATAAGCAAATATGTAAGATCATTTGGAATACATGCATCACCGGATTCTATATTAATAGTCTCTGGTGCACTCCAAGCATTACAATTAATATCGATTGGTCTTTTACATAGAAAATCAACTGTTTTACTTGAGCAACCTTCTTACTTATATTCACTTCATGTTTTTCAATCAGCAAATATAAATTTATCAGGTATATCAATGGATCATCACGGTATTTTACCTAACGACTTATTAAAACGAATTAAATATAGTCAAAAGAATAATATTTTATATTCAATCCCTTGTTTTCAAAATCCAACGGGGATATTGATGTCCAAAGAGCGAAGAAAAGAAATATTAAAAATATGTGAAAAAGAGCAATTGCCTATCATCGAGGATGATATTTACCGAGAGTTATGGCTTGATGAATCACCTCCAGCTCCTTTAAAGTCGATGGATAAACATGGACATGTATTATATATTGGTAGTCTCTCTAAAACACTTAGCCCAGGACTTAGAATTGGATGGATAATCGGACCAGAACCTGTTATTGATAGATTGTCAGATATAAAAATGCAAACAGACTATGGATCCAGCTCTTTATCTCAAAGAGTAGCTGCTAAATGGATAAATGAAGGTTTTTATGAAGCACATGTAGCAAACGTAAGAATGCACCTGAAAGAACGAAGACAAATAATGATACGAGCTTTAAATAAATATTGTGCAGATATTGCATCATGGGATATTCCTAGTGGTGGATTTTTTATATGGCTAAAGGTTGTACATAACATTCCGATGAAAAAACTATTTTCAGAGGCACTATCAAAAGGAATTCTTTTAAATCCGGGACGTATTTATGAAGAAGAATCAGATCAGTACATTCGTTTATCATATGGATATGCTACTCCAGAACAAATGACTAACGGAATTAAATCGCTCAGTGAATTAATTCGGAAGTTAACAGCATAAAAAAATCCTCTTTTGTTTTTGGAGGATTTTTTTATGTATCTTATTTACCACAATTTCATTTCCTGCCCTAATAAAATAAGTTCTTCATAAGGATCTCCGTCAATATTTAATACTTGAGCAAAAGCAGGTTCTGTTTTTAAACCTTGTTCCTTTAAGTGAATAACTTCTTCCCTTATATGGGGGTGCTGCATTAATAACATGTGCTCCACTATCATATGTCTATATGCATTTTGATTACGCACTGGCTTAGGTTGAGCAAATAATTCAAATTCAAAACCTTCGAATTCAAAATTCACCTTTATCGATTCAGTACCTTTAATTTTTTTCTTTTTTATGTTGAACCCTCCATAAGAACCATATAAAGATCTCATTTCCTGCTCAAAAACATCAAAATTATATACTTCCATTACAATATCTAAGTCAGATTGAGGAGTATCAATTCTTATAGGGATTGTCCCGCAAAGAACGGGATTATATAAAGCTAAAT
The DNA here is from genome assembly GCF_022663885.1 of Bacillus cereus group sp. BfR-BA-01330. Lineage (NCBI taxonomy): Bacteria > Bacillati > Bacillota > Bacilli > Caryophanales > Bacillaceae > Bacillus > Bacillus cereus group sp. BfR-BA-01330. The sequence goes on along the minus strand of NZ_JAKUGK010000004.1, from coordinate 266,974 downwards.
CCTCCATTATGTTTAGGCTATTCAAAACATCATATATTTTTTGTTGTTTCTCATTGCCAGATTGTAAATATGTAATAGATGTAAACATAGAAGTCTCTCCTTCATTTAACATAATAATCATCTCACTAAATATTTAAATCATTGGGTTTTGTTCTAGGAGTACCTTTATTTCAATATATTAAGCCGAACTAACTATATTTTTCAACTTTTCTCCTATACTGCAATACTATAAAAATAAAAAAGGAGGAATTATTATGAGCATTTTTAACATTCTTTTAACCATACACATCCTATTTGGAACAATATGCTTAATCACTGGTATTGTAGCGATGGTTGCCCAAAAGAAGAAAGGAAAACATACCGAATGGGGCGAAATATATCATGCATCCTATGTTGTCATTACCCTTACGGCAATAATATTATCCATTATCAACTGGGATAAAATCGCATATTTATTTTATGTAGCAATCTTCTCTTATTCATTTGCGATTTATGGATACCTTGCACGAAAAAAACGTTGGAAAAATTGGCTCCATCACCACATTAGAGGCATGTTAGGTTCTTATATTGGTGCAGTCACCGCGCTTTTAGTAAATGTCGGCATCCATATTCCCATTATAAATTTACTTCCGCCAATATGGTTTTGGTTTTTACCGACCTTAATTGGTATCCCCCTCGTAGCCAGTGTATCAAAAAAATATAAAAAGCGTAGTTGAAATTAATTACATTTTGATTACTTTCTGATTATTAGAATGAAAAATTATACTCTATGTATCACGAATGATATTATAAGTGTTCGCCCTATGAATATTTAAAATAAAGTGCCGCCCAACTGGACGGCTCTTATTTTCACTTTACAAACGTAACATATTCACCAGAAACCCATTGATTTCCACCAACATTATACCAACCATCTTTATATCCAAACGATTGATATTTTTCACCTTGGTACACGTTTTTCACAATGCCGTAATTTGTTCCTGGGCCGGTACGAACACGCAATACATCAGCGATTATAGTAACTACACCTACACCATCGTTTGATGATTGTGAAGTTGCTGGTACATTTCCTCCCGTATAACGAATGTATGATGGATCGTTATAAACCCACTGATCGCCACCTAGATTTAACCAGCCATTTGATTGTCCAAATACTTTGTAGGACTCTTCTTTCCCTAATTGACGAATAACGCCATATCCAGTACCAGGTCCTTTTCGTAAATTTACATTACTACCGTTAATATAAGCAACCCCTACATTATCATTCGACGTGGGAGGAGTCACTACGTTTTGAGCACCTTTTCCAAAAGTATCCGTTCCATACCCTTTGTAGTTATATTGCAAATGCGGGCTATCCACAAATCCTTTCCAGTCACCGCCCCATTCGAAACCAATTTGTTTAGCATAACGAATTGCTGAAGCCCACGGTTCTTTATTATAGCCATTCCAATCTTCTGTACCATTCGACTGAATTGGAACAAAATCTAATGCCTGTCCTACTAAGTGATATGAGCGCATCGTTTGTGATGCTCCTTTACGAACATATTCACGTTGTTGCTCGACTGTACGGATTGTTTCATAAATTAATACTTCAATTCCATTGTCGATACAGTACTGATACCACTTAAAAGCTGCAGCTTTCGTATTATCCGCTAATTTATTCAGATTACTTACATTTCTATTGTGGTATTTCAATATGCAACATCTCCTTTTCTATTATCCTATGCAAAACTCGTCTCACGGGTTGTACATATACCTAGAACGATACGAAGTACAAATACATAGGAAGCCAATTCAGCTAAAAAGGTTTTCACTTCTAGCTTCAAACTTTGTAAGTTGAAATCGAAGCAATAAAAAAACCACAACCTAAGTCTTCAAGTTGCGGTTTTTGGTATTTTCTTTTTATATGCTACATGCCTTCTTGCATTGATAATCCTAATATGCAGGTTTTGTAAATTTTTCCTTTATGAATAACACTTCTTATTCATGACTTTTCAAATCCAATAATATTGAATGTAAACGATCCGGATAATTAGTAAACATCCCATCGACTCCCCATGAAAGTAACTTTTTCATATCTTTTTCATTATCTACTGTAAATGGATGAACTTCTAATCCGCTTTTCTTTATTTTCTTTACGTAATCTGAATCAATATATTTGTAATTCATACCAAGACCTATGCAGTACGTTTTATACTTTTCTATCTCTAATTCTGTTAATTGAACTGCTTTTTTATAAGGTAATAATTGTACTAAGGATATATTACTATTTAAGCCATGAATCTTTTGTAGACTTTCTTCACTAAACGATTGAATAATAACTTTATCCTGTATTTCATAATGATTAATAATTTCTAATAATTTTTCTTCCATTCCTGGATATTCATTAGGTGATTTTGTTTCGATATAATAGTTCGCATTATGCCCAAACGTTTTAATAATTTCTGTTAATGTTGGGACTTTAACATTTTCAAATTCTTTCTTTGCTAAGTTCGGATATTTTTCATTAAAAAAAGAACCTGCATTTAGTTGCTTTACTTCTTCTAATGTATGCTCTTTCACTAGCCCTGTACCATTTGTTGTACGGTTTAAGGTTTCGTCATGCATAGCCACTAAATGTCCATCTTTTGTCATTTGGAGATCAATTTCTATATAATCTCCATTCATTTGTTGGCCTAATCGATATGCTGCTATTGTATGTTCAGGCGCGAACGCAGAAGCACCTCTATGTGCGATATTTTTTATATGATTTGATTGATTCATAGCTTTAGTATACTTATGTTCATTAATTTTCTGAAAAACAAAGATACTTATTATTATAAAGGCACAAATTATTGTAACGAGATATATCTTTTTCATAACGATTTATAAGCTCCTATATAAAGACAATTTAACTTGAATGATTTACTCAATTAAATGTCGATTTTCCAATACAGTCATTTTGCCGATAGCTTGAAATCCCGATTTTTTATAAATATTGATTCCATCGGTTGAAGCTTGTAATACACAATACGTATTTTTAAATTTATGTGCTTCTTGCAGCAGGAAATTGAACATAGCAGATCCGAACCCTCGTCCTCTCATTCCTTCTTTCGTTGCTATGTCATAAATACCAATACTATCTTTTGAACATATCAATGAACCAACAGTTACGACTTCACCTTCATATAACCCTAAAAATAATTTCAGATTCTCACTGTTACATATATCAAGATTAGAAATTTGATTATAGAATGCTTGTACATGTATACCTTCTTCTGATGTACCGAATAGATCAGCTAACGTTTCTCCAAATTTATTTATTTGTCCAGGTGAAGATGCTTGTTGAATAGTAAAACTTACTGGCATGTTTATTGTTGGGGAAATTGTTTTTAAGTCTGCTACCATCGCAATATTCTGTTCCACTTCTTTTAAACCGATTTTAATTAACTTACTTTTTATATCCCGCTCTTGCTCCTCATCCCATAACCAAACACTCATTGGAAAATTTCTTTGATAATAGTATTCTACCTCTTTATATAATTTCTCGATCCCTTCCGTTAAATTATTGTTTAGTAGAGTGATGATATTAAATGTATCGGCAGGTAATCCACAATCAACAGCAATATAATCTTTCGTTTTTTTTATACTCATTCCGGGCACAAATTGTGCAACATATGAAGTTTTAAATGCAAAGTTTTCTAGTAGTAGTTGTTTATAATTCATCAATAGTTCTCCTTTTCATAAAAAGTAACACTCGAATCCCTCTATATTAAATATAACATATTAGAAATTTACCTTTTTTTATAAAAAGTACCTCTTTAAATTGTGCTCTATAGTTTAAAATAATTAAAAATGATATAACGTTGTCGGAATGAAAAAAGTGGTATATAATAAATATTAACATTACTAGTAATTATTTTAGGTATTCCTAGAATAAAGGAGCGATACATATGAAAATTACTATTTATTTCGGAAGTCATGAAGATCAAGATGTTCGTACTATGGACTGTCATTTAGATGTAGAAGATACAGAAGAGATTGTTTCTGTATCATAATATAAATAGTTAGGATAAACCCTATTCCCTACAGCGTTTAAGGCACCTTTTATAAGGTGTCTTTTTTGTTATATTTTCATCAAAAACCCTTTACTTTATAGCGTTTTAATAGTAAAATATAAATATACGAACAAATGTTCTTTTTTATTTTAAACGTACATGAAGGGATGATTTTAACAATGGCTCCATTAAAGCGCAGAGGAAGAAAAAAGCAAGCACCTATTATTTCAAATACAGGCTTTATCGGCTCTGTCTTTATTGATACATTGGAGTTACAAAAGAAATCCTATTATTTCGCTCGTAAAAAACTTCAAATTGTTCATCACGTATTAGATGGTCTCTCTGGAGCAACAAGCGCTTTGTTTAAAGAACATAACATTTCAGCATACATGTCATGTGTGTATTTACATAAACAAAAGAAAATTGGTTTTGTTCTTTCAACGAAACCATTTGAACAAAGTGATGGCGTTGCTTATTTTGTAAATTATTTAATCGAAAAGAATTTTTATGGCGGCCATGATGAAGATGTAGAATATCAAGAAGTATTTAATACAGGTTTTATCGGTGTAGTATTCGCTGATTTATCTAGTATAGATCGCTTTAATTTCGAGTTTGAAATGGGTATGCTAACGAAATTAATGAAAGATATGATTATTCCAGTTAAAGAACTCTTTTTACGCCATAATGTACCGGCTTACATCTCCACTTCTCACTTAGAAGAACAAAACAAATTAGGTTTCGTTCTCTCTGTAAAGCCATATGACGAACGCGCTGAAGCAGATTTATATTTTGAAGCATATTTAAAAGAACGCGGATTATTTATTGGTGATGAAGAAGATGATATTGATAAGATTGTCATTAGAAAAACCGCTGAATTACGATAGAAAAGCGCAGGATGCTGATCCTGCGCTTTTTCGATATTATTTAATTACGTTCAACACGTAGGATTACTGTAGAAGGTTACATAGGGGGAGCGTCAGGAAAATGCCGATTTACAATGATAAGGGTATTCCAAATTAAAAAGCGCAATTTCTCTGCAAATCAAAACAGAGAAATTGCGCTTTTTAATTATTTCATTTTTTTATTGAATTCATTAACTGGAAGAAGTATTCAGGTTTATGAGTCTTATTTAGATTATACCATGAATGTAATGCATCTGGTGTAAATACATCTATTTTTTTCAGTACCTCCCTTGCAAATTCCAGAGGAGCTATTCCTGATGCAGTAACTAAATTCGCATCAGATACCGCAGATCCCAACTCATAAAACTTTTCTCCTTTATAGTTAGGACATACCATTTTAGTATATTCTAAGTTATTACTTGTATGCTTTCTAGTATCCAAGTATCCCATATTCGCTAGGGCATCAGTTGCACCACAAATTGCAGCAACAATAGTGCCAATCTTTAGAGCTTGGCCAATTCTTTCCAAGATAGGTTGATGAATTTCTTCGCTCCAAGTAGTCCCTCCTGGTAAAATTAAAAGATCTTTACTCTCAAGAGTACATTCATCAAGGGAAATATCTGGTTTTATGCTCAGTCCTCCCATAGTAGTAATCATTTCTTTATTAGCTCCTACTGTAATTACTTTTAAAGGTGCTAAATCTTTTTTGAAATATCTTCCTGAGTTTAGTTCAGCAATTAAATATCCATATTCCCAGTCCGACATTGTATTAAATACATATAGAAAAACTTTTTTTGTTTGCATCCAATAACACTCCAATCACAATTTATACAGCTATTATAATATAACTTCCCTGACAGTTAACGTCAGGGAAGTTATCATACTTGATGAAATTTTATTAATTCCGACAGAACTTCAATAAGTCTTTTCTTAAGACTTATTGGCTCAATAACTTTAATAGATTTATTGTACGATAAAAGTAAATAAGGTACATATGTATGTATCATATCTTTTTCAAGAAGAAAAACAGCTTGATTTGAAGTCCGTTCTTGTAAATAATGTCCTAAAAACCAATGTTGGCAAATATCAGCTAATACATTTTTATCCCCATTAATAACCAAAGAAATAATATCTTTCTTATCTTCTATAGTTGGAAGAAGACTTTTTATAAAAAAGTCCCGTGCTGAAAAATTTTCTGGCCGGTTAAACTTATTTTCCGTTAACATTAAACTTTCAATTCGATCTACTCTAAAACTACGGATATCATTCCTAAGATGACAAAATCCAATCACATACCATTTATTATTCCAATAGATAATTCTGTATGGATCGACCAATCTATAATTTAATTTCTTTTCACCATTTTTATGGTAAAGAATTTTTACTGAGTACCCGTCAGCTACGGCCTGCTCCAACTCCTTCAAAAAAGTTTCTATAGAGAGCGGACTTAATCGACTTATTACTTCAAGACTAGTTAAATGTTGATTTATCTTTGTTTCCTGCTCTTGATTTGAGTATTTACTTAGTTTTGAAATGGCCCTATTTAACGCTTCACCTCCATAATACCCGGCTTCTTCTGCAAAAACAGCAGCATGAAATAGTGAAGTTTGCTCCTCAAAATCAAAAAAAAGAGGGGCTTCAATAAAATTGTTCAATAAAGTGTATCCGCCGTTATGTCCTGATTCTGAAATTATAGGTACTCCACTAGTTGAAATTGTATCAATATAACGATACACAGTCCTTATATTCATCTCTAATTTTTCTGAAATTTGTTTTGCAGTAATTTTTTCACCTGAACGAAGCATCCAAAGAATTGCTAACATATTGTCAATTTTAGGCATATAATTTCACCTCTATATGAAACTTATTTTCTATTATAAATTTCCGATTTTCGGTATAACTCATCAATTGTTCCTTAAACTTTTTCTTCAAAAATAATATCCATTCTGATTTCGTTCAGTTGCTGAAATTGCCTTGAAGAATTCTGGTTAATTGAACTGACACGTATAATAGCATAAATGGTACTGCAAGCGTAACTAGTTTCCTTACTTTTATATTAACCTTTCCCCTTGAAACTAAAGATATATCTTTTATATACTATTGGTTAAATTTGGATGGATGAATATTATTTTATATTGAAAAAATAAATACGTCAAAATTATTTTACGGAAATTATAAAAATCATATTATATATAGATTAGTAAACTACTGAAATAATGCCCCCTAAAAGCGAAAAACGTGTTTCTATCTGTGAATTTATAAGAAAGGATGACGTTTTTATTTCTATTTGTATGTGTGATAAATTACACCTATTTCCCTGAGAATTTTAAAAATCCTCATACCCAATACCATACGAGTTGTTGCTACGGGTCTTGGTTTTGTACAAAAAATCGATAGAAACCAAGAAAATGATTTTATATCTTTTTATGTTTAGAGGAATTAAAAAATCACTACACCTCCTTCATATACGTGTAATATACAGGGGTTTATAACTTGATATAGAACATAAAAAGGAGATGTTTATATTATAAATAAAATGATATATATAAGTGGAGGGTTAGAAAATGAAAATTGCAATAGTCTGCTTCGATAACTTTACTGATATAGATGTTTTTCTACCATGGGATTTATTAAATCGTGTACGTTTAGTCGGTGGTCTTTCTGATTGGGATGTACAGCTTTTAGGAACGGAAGAAACTCATATATCTATGTCTGGCTTGCGTATTCCCATGACAGGAAGCATATCTGATATCCCTTTTGCCGACGCTGTAATATTTGCAAGTGGTAAAGGTGTAAAGGATTTATATAAAAATCAACAATATATTAATAGCATTCATGTAGATCCTCAAAGACAATTAATAGGATCTATGTGCTCTGGTTCACTACTATTAGGAGCTAAAAAATTACTAACTGGTAAAAAAGCTACAACATATCCATCCGCAGTAGAACAGCTAAAACAATTTGATGTAGACGTTATTGAGCAAAGTTTCGTAAACGAAGGAAATATCTCGACTGCTGCGGGTTGTTTTGCTGCTCAAGAACTCTCAGCCTGGATTATAAGGACCCTACTTAATGAAGAGATGGTTGATATTGTACTAGAAACTGTTCAGCCAGTAGGAAAAGGTTTATATTTTTAATCTCAAATCAAGTCAAGGAATTGTGGTTGCTCCCCAAAACGATAAAATAAGATTTTTGTTTCAAGTTAACACAAATTTCGTTCTAGAGTGCTATAAAAATTCAACTTGATGATGGCGTGCACCATTTATAAATAAAAAACCCGTGAACTATTCACGGGTTTTACTTTAATAACTAATTGCAATTGTACCTTCACCTGCATGAACCGCAAATGAAATTGGTAATGGATATAATTTGAAATCCATTTCAGGGAATGCTTGTCTAATATCTGCAATCCATTCTTCAGCTCCAGCTTTATCGTTAGCATGGAACATGTGAAGTACTTTTGGTAATTCTTTTTCAAGTTCATTTTTAATATATTCTCGACATTTTTGGATTTTACGAACTTTCTTTTCAAGTAAAAGCTCTCCACCTTTTACTTCTAATATTAAGTTGACACTTAATAAACTTCCAAGTAAAAATTGAACTCCCTTTACACGCCCACTTGCATAAAGGCCTTTTAAACTTTTTGGGAATACGTGAAAAGGTCTTCTTTTTTCCTCTACTAATGTTTTGTGTATATCTTGTAAAGTCATACCATCATTGTATAACGATTTCGCTTTTCTAATTAGTTCATCCATTGGATAACTTGTTGTTTCACTGTCTAATACCGTTAATGGAAAACCTGCCATTTCTGCAGCTAACTTCATATTTTGATAGGTTCCACTTACTTTTCCGCTAATAGCAACTGCAAATCCTTCTTCATATTCTTCTTTGCATTTCGAAAATAACTCTACCATTTCCCCTATGTTAGGCTGTGATGTAGTGACAGTTTTACCTTCGTTCAAAGCATTATAAACGCGCTCACGCACACCTTCTTCACAATCTTTGTACGACACACCATCAATAATAACTTCAATTGGGATAACAAAGTTATCTCCTTCTGTTTTAAAACTCGCAGTTGTACTATCAGTAATCCAAGCAACACGATTCATGTTGTTCCTCCCTTAATTCAATTCCTCTTTTCTAATTTTTCTATATATTTATGTTATGAAAAGAGAATATCCCTGTAATAGTAACAGGACTTTATTGTTTTGGCTATAGTAGATGCATATTAAATGTGACTATTTCTTGTCTATTTCACAAATAAAAAAGAAAATCAAGGAATTTGCTCGATTTTCTTCTTATCATATACTATTTAAAAGTTTCATTATCTAAAATTACTACATAATCATTCGTTAATCGTCCAGCTTCTTTTGTATAACTAACAAGCCTTTGTATATTATCACAGCAAATTTTTGCTCCCCATACGAGTAACGGTACGCCAATAAAATCAATATGGAACCTTCTAGAAAACAGCCCACCGAAAGTCATCGGTAAAGGCACTGTTGGTGATGTATTAGAAAATATAATCTTTTCATGGCTTTGATAATGTTTTTGCAAGATTTCTCCTAAATGCTTCATCGCAGGTACAACAACTTTTGATGCGCCGCATCCAATCGTATATACAGGATGACCATGTTCATCGATTCCATGAAAAATAATTTTTCCCATATCTTCTGTTTTCAATTTATTAAAGTAATCTACATTCAAAATTTCTTCTTTCGTTAACTTACGATCCGTTGGTAGTTTATTTAAATGATACGCTGCAGCTAGTGAGGTAGTATGTGTTCCACCAAAATCTGTGTAAATGTATATCATATTATCATCCCTTGTTGTAAAAGTTCAATGTTAATTAGTATTACCGTTCTTAGCAATGTTAAACAAGGGATGAATGTATTTACGCTTTTTGTGTTAATTCATTATATTTTTTCCAAATATAATAACGTCTACTAATCACGGTGCCTAATGTAATACATAAAAAGGCGTTTGTTACAACCATTAATGTCTGGTGTGTACTACCAGAAAACATACTTTGTTTAATTATAATTTTTGCTCCTAAAATAATAAGAAGGATTATTGTACTTACCCAATTTCCTTTTCGTAGTACATGACCTGTTTCACTATCTACTCGAAATGTTAAAGCTCTTCCTCGTATAATTCCAAGACCTAAGCCGATTCCAAGCATTACAACAAACAGTAGTCCTTGCAGCAAAGTTATTTGTCCCATATGAATAATGGACTGGATTGTTACAAAGCACAACAAAGCCGAAATGAGCCAAATACGGTTTATTTTCACTTTTCGTTCTTTATTTTGCATCAAAACAATAATAAGAACAACAAGTAAAATATCCATTTAGAATCCTCCTATAAACTTGTTTATCTTTAAAAATTATATTCTCCTCTTTTCATTCCATACTTGAAATACGATAGCTACTTTCAAGTGTAAGATGGAAAATGTGATTTCTCATCAGCCTTAAGCATTATTTATAAAATAAAAAGACGTACTTTTTACTCGTACGCCTTTAATAACTCGTTTAAACTCCTATTTATCAACTAATTCCACACCTTTAGAATTAGTTTTACCCAACACTCGAATGTTAAATTTATTAATGGCTTTTAAAAAGCTATTATAAATACAATATCCAAAAATAGAACCTAGAACATTACAAATCACATCATCAATATCAGTAATACGTCCCACTCCACTAAATAAAGACTGAATTAATTGTAGCAATTCAATACTAACTGATATAGTAAATCCTAATAAAATAGTATTTTTGAACTTTTTATATTTATCCCATAAAATTGGTGCTAAAAATCCTAAAGGCATTAATAATAAAATATTCCCGCCTACATTTCTTACAATTAGACCAATCATAAATAGGGCATCCCCATCATAAGCACTACCAATTTGATTGATGTCTTTAATAATTGATGCAAATGGTATTATATTGACCGAGCGATTCAGATTTTCAATATTAGAAGGAAAACCGATTGGTAAAGGGAATAAAGTTACTGCAACAACCATACAAATGTAAACCACGAATAAAAAACTTACTATTTCTTTCCACCAAATCACATGTTTTTTATTTTTGGTACCAATTAATATTCCACGTACAATTAAATAACAAATAACCCCTAAAATAATAAACAAACTACCGTTGATCATATACAAATTGTTAACACATCCTTTCATATGAATTAATAATTTAAATTTACAATTATATAGTAATATTTTTTAATTTAAAAATCCGTATAAATATATGTAATTGTGCAGAATTACAAAAACCCCTTATTTAATAAATAAAGGGTTCCTCGTTAACTAAAATATTTTTCAGAACAGAAACAATCATAAACCCGTTTAAATTATTTTCGTATCTCTTCTTTTATATCCATATAATTAAAAAGCTCTTTCTATTTCTGTCATTAATTTTTCAGGTCCTGCCTCTTTATTCGATGGAATAACTAAAGTGATTCCTAATTCTGGATATATGGCCGAGCGAAAACTGACGCCTGGATCATATCCCATTACATGATATTTGAATACCTTATTTTCTCGTGTTTCAATCCATATTCCATATCCGTAAGACTGTTTATCATTTACATGAATGTGGGGAGTTAAAAGTAACTTTGTATATTCCTTTCCTAAAATTTCATTATTAAATAGTGCCGCCCAAAATTTCAACATGTCTGGTGCAGTAACATATGCACCTCCATCAGCCCCTCCTTTTATTGGTATAGAGTAAGCGTTTGTTCTCCAATTTTGGTTGGTTTCGTCCTTTATATATCCTAGAGCTGTACGTCTTGGTAATTTATCTAACGAAAAATAGCCAGAATCATTCATGCTAATCGAATTAAAAATGTTCTTTTCTATATACTCCGTAAATTTAAGTCCCGTCTGTTCTTCTATTATTAATCCAAGTATGATAAAACCTGCGTTGTTGTAGTGAAACTTACTCCCAGGTGCAAACATCATATTACTGTTTTGGAATAATGGTAAAAAGTCTTTTAAGCTCTTTAATAGATACATAGGTGTTTGTTTCCAAAGATCCTCGAAGTTATCTATAATACTTTCATCAAAATAATCTGGTATACCAGAGCTATGCGTTAGTAGTTGATGTATTGTAATATCTTCATCGAAGTTTGGAAGTTTTATCTCTAGACAATCCTTTAATTTTGTATGAAAAGAAATAACACCTTTTTCAACAAATTGACAGATTCCAATTGCAGTGAAAATTTTACATCCTGAGGCAATGCCGAATCTTGTTTGTATCGTATTGTTTATACATTCACTTTTGTTTGCGTAACCCATTGCTTTTTCATAGATTAAGTCTTTTTCTTTTTTTACTAAAACTACTCCAGAGAAATCTATTTTCTTTTGTATTTCTTTTACAATTCTATTAATTTCATCTTTTGTTTTTATCACGACAACCACCCTTGTCTTTCGGTATTGTTCTTTACCCTTATTAATTTTTCCATATAAAAGAGAAAGAACCCTTTTATTAAATACGATAAATTGTTAATGAGAACACAAAGTTCATTTCGAATGTATTCCGCTATTTGTGGGCAGTAGGACCCCCATCTCAAAATTCAGCGAAAGCAAAGAAGTTAAGTGGGGACCCTGCTGCCCGTAAAAGCCCGATTGGTGAGGGCTGATAATCAGTGGGGGATGCTCCCCTGATTAAAATTTCACTTTATTGACTCAGTAGAATACAACTTAGATTGTGATGGGAATAAAGTAAACACACACAAGACGATAGTAATAAATAACATTATTACTGACCCTACAATAACTACAAGTTGTATAGAAATGAACTGAGTCGCAACACCAGATAGTATTGTAATAAAGATTGTTACTAACGCAATAACAAGTCCATATATGCTCCCGATCCGTCCCATTATATGAACGGGAACATTATTTTGGTAAAATGTATAAAATCCTGTATTTGCATATGCCATAGAGAAAGATAAAATAAAGAATCCAATAGCAGCTATTAAAAATACATTTGAAAAAGCATAAATTAAATAACCAATTGCGATGAATAATGATCCTATTCCAATTAGAAATGAAGGTGCTAATTTTTTTGACAAAATTGTATTTGTTACGGCACCTAAAATAAATCCTGCACCAGCTATACTAACTAGAAAACCGTATTCACTATCTGTTAGTAGTAATACCTCTTTCGCAAACGATAGTTCAAGTGAATCAGTAGCAGTTGCTAATACGAACATACTTTGAAATAAGAAATACACACATACGACATACACATGTTTTCTACTAAAATTTATAACAGTGTTCCAATCTTTTTTTAATACTGTAAGTGATAATGTATTACTAGTTGTATCCGAATCTTCTTTCTTATCAAGATTCGGTAAAAGTAATGTAATGAATCCTGATAAGAAAAATGCTATAGCATTCATATATATAGCAAACTCTGGTGTACTCGCAATTAATAAAACCCCCGCTATCGCTGGACCAATTAAAAATGCACCAGATCCTATTAAACTGCGTAATGAGTTGAAACGTTGTCTTTGCTCTACTGGAATTAATTTCGTCATATATGTCATAGCAGTTGGCTCATAAATTGCACTGGCCATACTTATAAAGAATACGAATACATAAACAATCCAAAGTGACGGAAGTAAAGGTAAAATAGCGATAAATAACGCACGATATATATCGAGGTGAATCATTAATTTCCGTTTATTTAAACGATCAATCATACTCCCAGACCAAGCGTTTGTAAATAAAGTGGCTAATGGTTTTATTACATATAAAGTAGCAACAGCTAAGGCTGAGCCACCCATATTATAGACAAGTACATTCAGTGCTATTAAGTAAATCCATGCCCCTAAATTCGCAATACCAACTCCGGACAATAGTAATAAAGGATATTTCCAATCTTTAAGTAAATTTTTCATTTTTGGCCCCCGCTTTCAAAATTGTTTTACAACAATAAAAAAATCCCACCCCCAAGACTTTTAATCTTAGGGACGAGATTTATCATCGCGGTGCCACCCTAGTTTGTTAATATGTCACCATACTAACCTTATCAGGTACTGCATTCTAATTCATGCTTATACCATAGCTCTATAACGGGAGCTCCCGTCACACCATCCCCTAATAATAGGTTCCGATGAGCTGCTCAGAGGCTTGGTTCAATAAAGAATTTTTACTCCTTTTCAGCTAAATGGAGCTCTCTGTGAAAAATTCATTTTATTTACTCTTCTCTTCACTGCATTTGATTTTTTCCATATTATCACATATACATTTAACTGTAAATAAAAAATAATCAGATATTTATATTTTCGTCATTTTTGCTTTACGACCAATTTGACATACGAAACGCATTAGCTTTTTATGAAGATAAGGAAATAAAGTGAAGAATACGTCCATCGTTTTTTTTAATGGCATTGGACAAATTACTAATTTATTTTTATGAATAGCTTTCAGTGCAATTTCAGCGAATTTGTCAGCTGAAATTGGCTTATTTGTTTTTAGTTGTTTTATAATTTGATTCTTATTCATATTAATTGCAATTGATTTTTCAAATATGGGTGTATCTACAAAAGTTGGACAAAGCACACTTACATTTACACCGTATTCTTCCGCCTCATAATGTAATGAAGTTGTTAAACCTACGATAGCATGTTTGGTTGTTGCATACGCGGTACAAAGGGGAGCTGGTCCTAAACCAGTTGCAGAAGCAGTATTAATGATATGACCAAATCCTTGTTTTTTCATGAATTGGTAAGCCAATTGTGTTCCGTAAATTACTCCTAATAAATTTATTTCAATAATATGTTTCCAATCATCCAAAGACATATCGAATACTTCTCCATACATAGCAATTCCTGCATTATTAAACATATAATCAATTCTACCAAACTCATTAACTATTTTTATAATAAGTTCTTCTACGGATCCAGCGTTAGTAACATCTAAATATTCGAACCTAGCTAGTTGATTATTATTTTTTATATTATTCACAAGGTCTTGGCCACAAGTTTCATTAATATCAGCGATAATTACAAATATATCTTTATTTGCTAATTGAATGGCTAAAGCTTTACCAATACCAGAAGCGCCGCCAGTTATAATTGCGATTTTTTGCTCATCCATATAAATAACCTCCTGTTGTTTATACATATAATGAAAACGGACGAGTGTAAGGATTTGAACAATCGTTCTAATTCGCGTGTCACGCTACATAAATTTGTTTGAAATAGAGAGTAAAAAAATTTTAATAGCTTCTTCAAATAAAACTTCTAATTTCTCCATTTCAATTGAATGAATGAATTGACATAATCCACCTAGCCATGAACCTAATAAAAGGCATGAACCCTCAACATTTTTCATATAAAACTCACCACTTTTTATACCTTCATCTAAAATTTGTTGATATGCCTTTAAAGGGACAACAGCTAAACCATAAAGTTGTTGAACTGTAGAAGGATTCGTGCTCGGATCAGAGGCAAGTTCTTGCCCCGCTCTTAATAACGGCGTTTTGTAATTATAAAGTACAAATTTAGCCATTCCATATAATTTTTCAGTTGCGTTTGTATACTGTTTTTCTGCTATTTCCCATTTATCATGCCAGTTTTTCATACTGTCTTTAGCTAAATAAACAAATAATTCTTCTTTATTTTTATAATGATAATATATATGTCCTTTACTATAACCAGAGGCTTTAGCAATGTTATCAATGGAGGTTCTTGTATACCCTTTTAAGGAAAATAACTCTATCGCTTTTTCTGCTATTATTTCTTTGGCTAAATCACTATCATATCGTCTTTTATTCAATGTAGACTCCTTCCATCGTTTAATACAAAAATTGAACAATCGTTCTAATTTCAATATATGTAAGTTTTTTTGTTTTAGTAACTGTTAAGTATTTTATTTATTATTTTTTCTGAAAAATACGGTGCGTGAAATTACTCATAAATTTTTAAAAAAGAACCTATTGGATGTAGGTTCTTCAACAAGTTTGAATTAATTCGTATTCGCCTCTGTTAACGGTTGTAACGGCGGTTCTAATTCTAGTTCTAGTATATCTCCTTCTTGTAAATCTTGTCCTTTTTCAATACTTTGACTCGTTACATAACCCGTACCAGAAGTTTTCAAATCTAATTTCAAAAGTTTAGAGAAATACATAACATCACGCATGGACCACCCTTTTACATTTGGCATTTGTGCGTTATTCCCTAATAAAAATATACGATCACCTTCACTCATTACCTCGCCAGACTGTGGATATTGTTTTATTATTTTTCCTTCTCCTAAAATTACCGGCTGTAGCTTCTCTTTTTCTACACTTTTCTCTATTGTATCCATCGATTGATTTACATAATTTTGTACTTTTAATTGAGATTGTTTCGCTGCATCAGCTATTTGTTTTTCTGTATACGGTTTCACCTTTAAATATTCAAGGCTGTTTTTTATAACAGGTTTAAATATTTCAGCAAGAGGCTGAGCTCCATACTCATCTCCTTTTAACTTTGGCTGCTTAATAGCTAAGTATACGATTAACTCCGGATCATCAATTGGAGCCATTCCTAAAAAGGAGAAAATGTAATTCTCTTTCCCTTCCATATATCGGCCGTTTTCAGGATTCGGTATTTGTGCTGTTCCTGTCTTACCTCCAATTGGATAACCATCCACTTTATACATTGTACCAGTTCCTTTTGAAGATGTTATAACACGCTCCATTAAGCTTCTAACTTTGTCCGCTGTTTCTTTTTTTATCGGATTCCCAATTTCTTTCGGTTGATTTTCCATAATAACTTCCTTGTTTGTTGGATTTACAACTTTATCAACGATATATGGTTGCATCATTTTCCCGTCATTTGCTATAGCAGTAGCCGCTTGGATTAATTGAATTGGAGTTACTGTAGAACCTTGACCAAAAGAAGTTGTAACCTGTTGAATTTGTGTATTTAATAATAAAGTATTTTTACTTTCTCCAGGTAAATCTATCCCTGTTTTTTGATTGAATCCAAATTTATTCATATATTGCTTAAATTTATATGGTTTCAGTAACTGATCTTCTAAAATAGAAAAAGCTACGTTTGATGACCTTTCAAAACCTTCATCAAATGTAATTGATCCCCATCCAAATCCACCATTATGGTCTTTTATATCAGAGGAACCAACGGAATATTTTCCAGATTGAAAATATTCTTTTCCGTTATATACACCTTCATTAATGGCAGCTGCTAACGTAAAAACTTTCATTGTTGAACCTGGTTCATATGCATTTGCAATCGGGTCATTTAAAAAGTATTCGATATCACCTACATTAGGATTGTAACTAGGTTTACTAGACATTGCTAAAACCTTTCCTGTTTGTGGATCAGCAATAATGCCAATTAACATAGAAGGATCATAATGTTCTTGCGCTTTGTTCATCGCTTCTTCTAAAAAACTATTAATTTGTTTATCAAGCGTTAAATATACGTTATTCCCATTTTTAGCTGGTTCTACTTTACCTATATCATTTGTAAGCGGAATTCCCCTTCGTGTACCCACATATTCTATATTCCCGTTTGTAGAGCGCAAATATTTATCCAAACTCTTTTCAAGCCCAAACTTCCCTTCCGTATTCCCTTTATCATCTGGTCTAGCAAAACCAAGTATATAGGATGCAAAGTCTTCATTTGGATACACTCTTGCTTTTTCCGACATAAAAGATACACCTGGTATTTTTAAATCATTAATTTTTTCCTTCTTTTCCCTAGATAAGTTCCGACCAATTTTCCCAATTTCAACTTGCGTACGCCCTTCATGAAAGTTTTTTAATACTTCTTCTTTATCAATTTCAAGCACATCGGCTAATTGTTGTGCGGTTTCATCTTTATTTTTCACTTTATCTTTTCCTTTTAAATTCACAACAACTCGATATGTTGTAGAATCTTGTACTAACACCTTTCCCGTTTGGTCATAGATAGTGCCACGATTCGCTTCTAAAACACCTTTTTTATTATGTTGTTCATCCGCGAGGTCCTTTACATTTACATTATGCACGACTCCTACTGCCTGAATATAGACTATACGCAAAATCATAATAAGAAACAAAACAATAAAAGCAATCATCATATATCGAGCGCCTTTATTCGTTTGAAGTTTTTGCATACTTATCTCCTCTCTTTTGGAATGGATTCGTACGAAGATGCGTTTTATAAGTTGTAGTTTTTGTTTACGATACTATATGTTTCGAAGTTTTCTTTTTAATTCCTTTAAAACAATACGAAACTAACTATTGTTATTTTTTGTTTTTGTTTTATTTCATTAAAATACGGTGCGTGAAATTTCCGAATATTAACTTCACCAAAACTTGATTGCATAGCACTCTAAACTCTTTTCTTATTTACTATAAAAAGTTCCCCTCTGGATTTCCAAAGGGGAACTTTTTATAAGAAAATTATGCGATATGGTTATATTTTGCTAAGAAAGGAATTCGTCTCGCTACTAATGCATACATTTTGAATACGAATTTCGCTATTGGTTCAAACATACGTGTACTTTGCATTACTAAACCGCTCGTAACAAGTGTTATGAAAGCTGCACCAAGTATATCTAAAGGATAATGAACACCTACATACATACGTGATATACCGACTAACACTGCCCATAAGAGCGCGATATATTTCAGTTTTTCTCCTCTAAGAATAAATACGAAGGCAATTGAAAATACAAGTACAGAATGATCACTAACGAATGATGAATCTGCTGCATGTGGTACTAATTGGTGTACATCATGTGATACGAACGGACGCGGATGGTAATATACGGCGTGTATAAGAACATTTACTACTAATGCAATAATAACCGAAAGCGTCGTATATAAAACTGTATATTGTTTTCTAATTGCATTCTCTTTCTTTCCATTATTAAACCATAAGATAAGCATAAATAAAATGGCTACGTATGCAGCGCTATTTGTAATTGCAACCATTATTGTATCTAATAGTTTGGATGAATCAGCAAAATTATTAAACCACTGAAATACTGTGTAATTCATAATACTCTCTCCCTACTTACAAGTGTTCTTGATTTACACAGTATACAATACCATTATGAAAATGGGCTTAAACTTTTTTCATCTAATTCTCATTTTACTATTACTCATTTGACAATTATAAAACAAATTTTATACGCTATTTATGTATAAAGCCGGTAAACCTTTATAATAAGGCGGTTCGTATTTTTTTCATGTTTGGAATACATAACATGTTCATTTAAATATACTAATTGCAAAATCATATTTTTTAATTCATTTGAAGTACAATATTTCCGAATTGTTCTCCATGTTCCATACGGCTTAGGGCTCGAATTGCTTCTTCTAACGAGTAAACTTTATCAATAATTGGTTTAATTTGATGTTTTTCTATAAATTTTATCATCTCATTAAATTCCTCACGGCTACCCATGGATGTTCCCATAATATCAATTTGATTGTAAAATAGCGCGCGTAATGGTAATTCAATTTTATCTCCTGAGCTTGCACCAAAATTCACGATTCTTCCGTTTGGTTTTAATACATCAAAATATTTCAAAAAAGTTGCTGGACCTATACTATCTATTATTAAATCTACTTTTTCACCTTGTAAGCTCTCTTCCCAATTTCCGGCACTATGAAAAGAAATATCTGCACCATATTTTACAGCAAGTTCCATTTTATTCTCTACCCTTGAAGTAACACTCACTTTTGCGCCAATTGCTTTCGCGAATAACATGGCAAATGTAGCAACACCACTGCCTATTCCCGGAATTAAAACGTGTTCGCCGCGCTTCAATCTACCTTTAGTAAAAAGCGCTCTATATGCAGTTAATGCGGATAAAGATAAAACACCTGATTCTTCCCAAGTAAGATATGACGGCTTTTCTACAACATTTTCAACTGGTACAATTACATATTCAGCAAACGTTCCATCTTTCGGCCCACCTAGCACTTCCGGTAACTCCGGTACTTCAGTAGCATGTTCCCATCCAATACTAGGATTAATAATAACTTCTGTATGTAATATGTTATCAGAAACACCGTTTCCAATTTCCGTAACAATACCTGCACCATCTGATCCTAAGATTAAAGGTAATTGCATTTCTTTTCTATTATTCATAATAAATAAATCCCGATGATTTAAGCCTGCTGATTTTAATTTCACTTTAACTTCCCCATCATTAAGTGCTCTCTCAGGTGATATTTTATATTCTACACCGTCAAACCCAGTTTTATATTGATGTACGATAGCTTTCATTATTATTCCCCCTTAATAATTTTAATGTACTAGAAATTTCGAAATAAACAAAATGATTTGATCGTAAAAAAAGAAGGAATGCAAAACGCACCCCTTCTTTGAAGGCTTATTTTATTATACATGGTAATGTAATCGTAACGATTGTTTCTTCATTTTCTTTACTCTCTATTTTAATAGCTCCTTTATATTTTTCTACAAGTCGTTTTGCAATAGACAAACCTAGTCCGTTTCCACCTTGTTTTCGACTTCTCGCTTTGTCAACTCGGTAAAACCGATTAAGAACAAATGGTAAATCGGTTTCAGGTATTCCCGTTCCATGATCTATTACACGAATTGTAACTTTCCCTGATTGTAAACTGGATTCTATGCAAATATATTTATTAACCTCTTTTGTATACTTAACTGCATTATCCATTATGATAATAATAATTTGTTCTAAGTAAGATGATGGCATTGAAACATAAGCCTCGTCATCCCCGAATCTCATATCAAATTGAAAATCACTTTGAATTACTATAAAGTTTTGTGTAACATGTTTTAATACGCTATTTACATGGACTGGCTCAGCTGCTATTGGATACATTTGTTCAGATTCAGCTCTTGATAGTTCAAGCAATTCTGAAACTAATTTATTTAAACGATCTACTTCCTTTAAACTAGATTGAAGAGATTTATCTAATACTGCTGGATCATTTTTCCCCCATCGGTTTAACATCGCTAAGTGACCATGAATAATTGTTAACGGTGTTCTTAGTTCATGAGATGCGTCTTCGACAAACTGTTTCTGTTGTGCAAAAGAAGTTTCTACTTCATCCATCATCTCGTTAAAGAGAAATGATAATTTTGCAAGCTCATCATTATTTTCTCGTACTGGAACCCGTTCATTTAGTCCATTCTTTTTAATACGTTTCATCGTATCTGTTATATTTTGAACACTTGATAATAGTTTCTTCGTTATAAGAATCCCACCTAAAAAACTAAATATCAATCCAAATATTCCAGCAATAAGCATTACCACTAAAATAACTTTTAATAAATAATCAAATGTCTCTAGGTTTTTCGTAAGTTCAATAGTGCCAGTAAACTCTTTCGTTTTAATTGGTATGCGCTTAACTAATATTCGATCTTCTAAATGCCTTTTTATAAATGACTCATCTTTTATAACCTGTTTCGGCTTTATCCACGTTTCATTAAAATCTCGTGAAACAGTAATAATCGGCCCCCCATCCATGTCAATAATACGAATCATTTGATGCTTATCAATCATATTGTTTAGAAAATCTTTACTGTTTTCAAATGTTTTACTCGAAAGGGTATCATTTTTATCTTGGAAATATGCCGCTATTTCCGTCACTTGCCTATTTATTTGTTTCTGTTCATAATCTATAGTCCACTTATTGATTACAATAAACTGCAAAGCACTATATAAGATGAACAAAATAAATACTAGTGTAGTGGACCAAAGTGTTAGTTTCCACTTTATAGGTAGATTTCGAATTCGAAACATAATATTTTTTATCATTTCATTATATATCCCGCACCACGGACTGTTTGGATATACTCCTCCTTATCTACACTATGTAACTTGTTTCGCAAATAACGAACATATACATCAACGATATTTGTCTCAACAATTGCATCATATCCCCATACTTGGTCCAGTAAAACATCACGAGTAAGTACGCGATTAATATTTTTCATAAACATAAGCAATAACTCGAATTCTTTATTTGTAAGTTCAATTTCTTCATTTCCTTTAGTTATAGTTCGAGATTCAATCTGAAGCTGCAAATCTTTGAATGTAAGAAATGAAACCTGCTTGTTTTCAATATGTTCTTCTCTTCTAAATATCACTCTCATACGTGCTAACAGTTCTTCAATTGCAAATGGTTTCGGAAGATAATCATCCGCTCCACTATCTAAACCTGTCACACGGTCCATAATACTATCACGAGCAGTCAGCATAATAATAGGTGTATTTTTAGTCGCTCTTAGTCGACGACATACCTCTAGTCCATTTAATCCAGGCAGCATTAAATCAAGCAAAATGAGATCGTAATTCTTTTCAA
This sequence comes from Bacillus cereus group sp. BfR-BA-01330, assembly GCF_022663885.1. Lineage (NCBI taxonomy): Bacteria > Bacillati > Bacillota > Bacilli > Caryophanales > Bacillaceae > Bacillus > Bacillus cereus group sp. BfR-BA-01330. Next base: position 244,711 of record NZ_JAKUGK010000004.1, on the reverse strand, counting down.
GTGCTGCGCTTAATCCTTTTCTTCCATCTAGTTGTATATCTACTTTATACCCTTCATATTTTAGTTCTAATTCTAGAAAATCTGCTAAACTTTCCTCATCCTCAATAATTAAAATGTGTTGCAACGGTAGTTCCTCCTAGACGATTAAATGAATAAATAATCCTAATCCAAATATAATCGCAATGATTTGATGCAATTTTCTATACATCATAAATGGTTCTCTCTTATTTATTTCCTGTAAATAAAACCCAACAACCCCTAGTGCGATTAAGGCTAATAGAGAAAATATACCACTGTATATGAGTAAAATATGAGGACTCCCTTTTATAAAAAAGTAAACACCATGAGTAATCGTAACAGCTATTATAGCGTATCCAATTAATACATGAAACTTTTTTGCAAATAGATACACTTCTTTAACTTTTTTAAATCCTTGTATATTTTTCTTCTTTAAAAACACCCATATATGGCGTAAAAACCATAGTGAGGCAGCGATAATAGCCCCATATTCACCAAAAGAGCCTAATTTTTTATTTAACCATTTTACATTTAGTGCATTGCCGTACATAACATTAATAAATAGCATTACTACACTACAAATAATAATAGTAATGCCCATAATTTTAACACACACACGAAAATATTTATTTCTTAATATCTTCTCCATTTTATTTAATCTCCTTACTCACAAAAGCTTTGTAACAAGCAGTCTATCAAATAAAAAAGAAAAGAACATGAGAGAAAGATTAAAATAAAATGAGAATTTCAATATCACTGACAATTATTATTGATTTTTTTTAGCTAACTTTATTATATTTTGAATAAACGGCGCTTTCGCCTTTGTATATGAGACACGATCAAAAGCATATGTAATAGCAAGCATTTCTTTTAATTCTCTATATTCTTTACGTGCCCATTCATGGCTTATTAGAAAGTCACGAAATAAAATATTGTTTCTCCATTCGTCACTATTATAAATATAAACATGCAAATGATGAGTACCCGCTCTCCATTTTCCCTTTCTAAAAAAACGCCAATTCGTAGCTTCTTTTGGAACAAACTCATATCCAATTTCCGATAGAATTTCAATCCAGTTTTCAGTAATTTGCAAGTCTGTTACGCCAATCATCATATCAATAAGAGGTTTAGCTCCTAATCCTTCTACTGCTGTGCTCCCTATATGTTCAACAGCAATTATTTCTTGTCCTAACAAGGAACAAAATTTCTCTTTTTCTTTTATATACTCTTCACCCCAGTCTTTTTGATATGCTTTAATAACAATTTGTTGATCCATTGTATTCACCTCTTTATAAGTATTTATCATTATATTTATAAAATTTTATATTATTAGCATAGGATTTCCATAAAATATGTCGAATAGTGGAATGTACAACTTAATTATATTAAATGTGAGGTAATCTATGAAAGATAATTCAGTCGAAATTCAGTTAAATAACGTAACATTCCAATTAAAAGAATATCATAATTTTGATTGGCTTATTAAATTAGGGACCGTATTTGCAGTTTTTGACCAGCAAGATTCAGGGAATATAAGTTTTGGTGTAGAAAAAGATGGGCATAAGAAATTTATCAAATACGCAGGAGCACAAACAATTGCATATGAAGGAACAACGGGTGATGCTATTAAAAGGCTAAAAAATTCAGTTACTATCTATGAAGATTTAAAGCATGAATCGCTCATAAGACTAATTAATCATTTTCCAGTCCAATCTGGATATGTATTAATTTTCGATTGGTTTGATGGTGAATGTCTTCATTCGCATTGGAGTTTCCCACCTCCTGAAAAATATAAAAATCCAAACTCACCATTTTATAAATTTAGGCATTTATCTGCTATAGAACGAATTCATTCCTTACATTCCATTTTTTCTTTCCATAGTTATGTAGAAAAGAAAAACTATGTAGCAATAGATTTTTATGACGGTAGTATTTTATATAATTTTAATACAAACGAAACAAAAATTTGTGATATAGATTTATACAGTAAAAAACCTTACATAAATAGAATGGGCCGGCTATGGGGTTCCTCCCGTTTTATGTCACCAGAGGAATTTGAACTAAACGCAATAATTGATGAAAGAACAAATGTATTTAATATGGGAGCAATGGCTTTCTCACTTTTAGGCGGCGAAAAAGATCGTTCTTTTCTAAAATGGGAAGCAAGTAAGGAATTATATGAGGTAGCGTATGGTGCTGTAAATAAAGATCGCGCAGAACGGTATGCATCAGTTACAGAATTCTACGAAGCGTGGTTAAAAGCAGCTAACGCAGTAAAGATATAACCCTAAATTATTAAAAGAAATATAGAGTTTATACTATTTTCATGTATATTAAAAATAGTTTTATGAGCGTTTCGTACTAGTGTGTTCTAGTTGATTATGGCTATTATTGAGGAAGACATATCAGTGATAATTTATGTCTATTTTGTATAAGTGTTAGCAAGTTCGTTTGCAAACTTGCTAACACTTTTTTGTTTAAATATTTCACACCCAAAAGGTGCATACATATGATGATCACCATATAAACCGACTTTCTTAGCACCTAATTGACATAATTCATCTATAAAAGCCTGTGTACCTGCTCGCATATCATCCATTGTTTTCACTTCTACATCAGCCACCCAAACTGTTGCACTCTTGTCACCACAGTTCCAGAAATCACGGGCTTCTACGCGTGCATCATTTTCAGAAACGACGGAATGCATAGTTACCAAAAGAAATCACATGCTGCTTCATAGCTTGTACATAACCTTTATACGATACCTCTACACCACTTGTATGTAAAACTGATATATCATTAATTAATAGATGATAATGCATTACATCTTTTATTTCTACATCTTTTTCACGCTCTTTTATGCTACCCGTAACACGTATAACATGTTTTGTAGTTTCCATACTTCCATCGCTTTTCTAATTAACGACCTGTCCACATATCTTGCACAATTCCATTTTTAAATAATTCATACGGGAAATAACAATATCCTTTATCTCCCCAGTCTTCTCCCCAGCTGTTGCGAATAATAACCGTTTGCTTATCATCATCATATCCAACAGCACAAACAGCATGTCCTGCTGGCTGACCATCTTCAACAATTACATCATCTGTTCCTGATACTGGAACTATACCAGTCTTTTTCACTTCTTCTGACATAAAAGATTTTGGTACAGCAAATCCAAGTACAGCAACTAATCCATGAGCAAGTGCAGCCTTTAATCCCGATAAATCTTGAATACGATGGTAGGTTCCAATTTTATAAAGTGCAGCATCTGATTCGGCCTTTGGTGATGGCTTATCTCTAAAATTCTCAGTATAAGGAAAATCCTCTTCAGGGCATACCCCAATATTTTTAAGAACCCCCATACCATCACGAACATTCGCTCCACTATCTTCCTGAATATGTCCTTCTATTTCTCGTTCATGATAATATAAAAACAAACGAGATAAGCAAGTAAATGGACGACCTGATTGTAATAATAGATATTCTCGTAACCCTGAAACAATTGCATTTGCCGTACAAGAACCTATATTCCATTGGTTTACTATACCTGACATTTTAGGACGAAGATCGACTTGCGTTGGCAAATCCGCCTCATTACTAAACAAGTAACTCCGAAACATTTTGTCTCTTAAATCAACAGGGTCTTTTCTTACATTAAGGTACTTTACAATATCTTTGTTACTGGTAAAACTGAAATTTGATTCATTTGAGCTCATTATAAAAATCCATCCTTTCTTAATATCTAGATAATTCATTTCTTCTCTATACTTAACTTAAAAATTAAAAATATACCTGTTTAATTTTTATTTCATTTTCATTCAATACATCCGTATGTTTAATTATTTATCTTTTTACTTATCAATTTCTATTTTCACTTTATCTCACAACTACTTGAACTCTATATCTTTTTTTCTTTCTTGTTTGATTCAATTGCTTTTGCCACTCACGTGATTAGTCTTGTAGTGCCCTCATATTTTCCTATCTCCCCCCTTCCAAAATAAAAAGGACACCAATTCATTAAAACAACTTGAATTGCTGCTTTAATGAATTGGTGTCCTCTAGTTTTCTAGCTGGAGTATATATATTTCATTATACTTGTCTGTTTAAAAAGATTCCTCCAAGCTTTATCTATTCTGTCTTTCTCATATTTTTGTATAACCTTTGTCCGACGAGCAATTGCTTTTTTTAGTTTCTTTTTCTTTAAATTATCCAATCCTCTCACTCCTTCTTACGAAACGTTTTTCCATTTTTAGGAATTTCCATCAATTTAATACCTTCTTACATTCAAAAAGCCGCTCAGATGTGAATTGTACCTATATAATTTCAAAAGGATTATTTTATTAGGTTTTCAATCAAACTTCATTTCAAAATTCTCAGTTTCAGATGAACTACTAGACGCATACACCATATACTAATTTAAATGCTTCCTAGGAAAGAAGGTGAAAGCTATGCCATCTATTGTCGGAAATATGGTTGTGCAAAATAGTAACGGTTCTTTCAACTTAGGTGATTTTTATAACGTTTCCCCAAAAGAAAATACAAAAGCTTATAATGGTTCAGGTTCATCTAACGTTGCTTTTGTTCTCAATACATTTAACGGTGTTAGTGCAACAAACACATTTGATTCTGATGTTGCAGACCAAAACCAAGTTGGAACGGTCTAAACTTATTCATTCTCCTCTAACTCCTGAATAAAACCCAATATTCCGTTAATAATGTATATACAGTTTCTGATTTCCCTTCATACCCGAAGGCTGAGCAGCTAGTTTTTACTAGCTGCTCTTTTTTAATTTCCTTATTTCTAAAAAATGAAATTTTTATTACATTTTTTAATTTAAATATCCTTCTCATCAATATTTAAAGAATATTACTTCTTCTTTAAGCATCTTTATGAAAAAATACATATACTATTTGAGTGCACATGTATTCAGCTTACAAATTAGGCCTTGTGGGCTGACACCTATTTAAAGGGCACATTTATATATGTGCTCTTTTACTTAAATTTGTTTTCACATTTAAACCGGACAAGCGTATATTATTGTATGGAAACCCTCCAGGAATAGAGGTCAACCTTTCAAAGATCATATTTATTAGTGTGCTCTTTTCATTTGCTACTAAATAACGATTTTGTTAAGTTATACCCCATCCATTTTTCACACGTCTTTCCGCTAAACACATTTGTCTAGAAAACCCTATATTATTAAAAATGGTTATCGACTCTCAACTTGAAATTTTTCACTTTTGATAATGCAACCACCTACAACGGAAATATACCTTTTTCAAAGGAGGCATCTAATGTATATATCAAATAGGATTGGCTTATTTAGTTGGATTGCAACTTGCCTATACTTTTTAATTGAACCTTTCTTTATTTTCACTTCTACAGCATCTTATAACTATTTGCATCATGCAATGAGTGATCTTGGTGTAACAACCTGTGGAGAATTCACCTACGAAATAGCCCCTTATGAAATATGCTCCCCTAATCATTTTTGGATGAATTTACTCTTTATTATTAATGGAATAACATTTTGCATTGGAGTACTATATATTTCACAACATCTAGAAAAAACTAGAATTAATAAAATAGCAACATTTTTTATACTTATTAATAGGAGTCTCCACTATAGTTTCAGGATTAATTCCTGCAAATGTAAACCTAATTGGACATTCTATCCTTGTTTGGATAGGTATGCTTACTGTATTTCCAGGACTATTTATTTTTGCTAAGAATCTTAAAAAAACTAGAAAATGGACGTATTTCTGTTTACTAAGCTTAATAGTAATATTAATCCTTATCTCACTTGTTTTTATTTTCCCCTTACCTGCCGGTCTACTACAAAAACTTTTTTACTTGGTTCTTTTCGTTTGGGGAACTGTATCAACCTACAAATTAATAAAATAAAAAATTTGTAGGTTAATACATATATGACTTTTGAAGACAATCGTAAATTAGGCATTTAACAAGGATGTATAGTAATAACAGATCAATCGCAATATCTTGTTGTTAAAAAGAATGAAAATTATTCTTTATTAAGCATCGCAACTGCGGAATGTATAAACTTTGAAGTTTCACTTGAACATCTTGAAGAAATGGTCCAAGCAGATTTAAAAGAAAAAATTCAAGATATCATTCCACCAGAGAATATTAAAATCGTAGCTCAAAGCAGAATATAAAATGTATTTTCTAAGAGCACTTTCGATGGTGCTCTTTTTCATGAACAGTTTCAAATAACTATTTTATTATGTTTTCTAACTTACAGTAATGTCATAAAAAAACATTCATATATATTTATCAGATGCACTTTTAAATCCCAGAGTATCAAATACTTTTAAGAGTTGACTGATCAATAATATTCGACTTATCTTTAAAAACTTATTAAAAATAACTTAGATACAAAAAAGCTACGTTTTATATAGGATAAAAAATTATCTTACGCAAAGGAGCTTGATTATTTGTGAATTACCAAAATGATAATAACTCTAACATTCACAAACCTTGCACTTGTCCATCCCCCACGGCTAACAGTTTAAATGTTGTTCAAACTACCCCATCAATAGTCTCGGTAAATTCTGCGATTCCACTAGATACCGTGGTAAATTCTAATGGTACGGCAATCTCATTCACACCACCAACAACTGTTTTACTTGAAGGTGGAAGAACCTATTTGGCAATCTATGAAGTGCAAGTTATCATTCAACCAGGAGGTAATTCGGCAGGTATCACTATGTATCTTAATAATAATCCAATCATTGGCTCTGGTACTTCTCTGGGATATACTGCAGGATTCACTTCTGTATCAGCACCCGCTATTTTCACTACACCTTTAGGTATAACAAGTACTCTTACTGTTAATGTAGGACCATATTCTAATACATTAAATACATTGGGCTTAACTCTTGCTGTTGTAGCATTAACATAATAAAATGTAAAACTCTCTAAAATGATTTTATTTATCCCTTAACTGTCTATTGGGCTAGCCTCTAAGAACTCCACATAACTACATATAGAAAAAGAACATTATTTGGTTCCATAGTACTAGGTGACTCGGCTAGCACAATTGCTGAGTCACCTATTTATCTATAATAAAATAAAGCTTTTGTTTAATTTATTACTTGTTCTTTTTTATGCATTATTCTATTACAATCCATTTTCATGTTATAATTACCAACAGTACATATTTTAATAGGCACAACAAATTCCTATTATTTCTAAATGGATTAACAAATAAAAATACGTGTAAAAGAATTCAGAGTTTTACTGAATTCTTTTTTATGGATCTTTCAAAATCTTTTACATCTTCCTTCATTCCTTCTTTTTAATAAACTTCAAATTTTATTACAATAACGCTTTTTTAAAATACAATCGCTTGCCTATAAACTTTGTAACCTTCATTTTCTTTCCTATGATTACAACATCCTCCTAACAACCAAGTATTGGTTATATATCCCATATGAACACCTCTATTTTATTGGCATATACTTTGAAGGAAAAAACATTTCACATTAAACATATACCTACAAACTCAGTTGCTAATAATTTACCGAAAATTACTTAATATTCAATTTTTAAAAGGAGGTATTTATGAGATATAATCGAAAATCAAATTCCCAAAATTCGTGTGATAAATTTCAGCAACCCTGCTTTATTTCTATATCCGCTTGTGATCAAAGTAATTGCTGTACACCTGTTTTTTTCTCGAATTCTCAACAACAAGAATTATTACAAATAATAAATCAATTAAATCAAGCCATCCTTTCTTTTTTCACAACACCAAATCCAACAACTATACAAATACTCCAATCAGCATTACAGGCATTAAATGATTTATTAATAACAGTACAACCAAATACACCAAATAGAAATTTAGTTATAAGAACTATAAATCAATTAATTAATTCTTTACCTACCGCATCTCTCACTCAAATCTCAGCATTATTCCAATTTCTATTCCAAAGCTTGTCTTCACTTATAAGTTGTTCAAATATATCGGACCCCTTATTACAGCAAACATTCAACTTAATTTTACAAGGAATCTTAAATAGTTCGCTATTAAGTAACATCGGAACACCGGGGCCGACTGGAGCCACTGGACCTAGAGGATTTCCTGGACCTAGAGGCGCTCAGGGTTCTCAAGGTGTGCCAGGAATTCAGGGGCCGGAAGGACCAGAAGGACCGGAAGGACCTCAAGGTGTGCCAGGGATTCAGGGACCGGAAGGGCCGGAAGGGCCTCAAGGACCTCAAGGTGTAGAAGGACTTCAGGGGCCGGAAGGACCAGAAGGACCGGAAGGACCTCAAGGTGTACAAGGGATTCAAGGACCACCAGGACCACCTGGGCCTACTGGTTCAGGGACCGGAATGGGAATTCCTGGACCACCTGGACCTACTGGGCCTCAGGGTATCCAAGGGATTCAAGGACCGGAAGGACCGGAAGGGCCCACTGGACCTCAGGGTGTACAAGGAATTCAAGGGCCGGAAGGACCGGAAGGAGCCACTGGACTTCAGGGTGTGCCAGGAATTCAAGGGCCGGAAGGACCACCGGGACCTACTGGACCTCAAGGTGTGCCAGGTATTCAAGGACCGGAAGGACCACCAGGACCTACTGGAGATTGTGATTGTCCACCGGGACCTACTGGACCTACCGGACCTACCGGGCCAACCGGACCTGCATGTAATTTCCTAGTATATGCTACAAATGCAGGACTCATAGATGACCCTACAAATGATACAGTATCTGTAATTAACACCGGAACAAATATAGTAGTTGATACAATTACTGTAGGTAATGCACCACTTGAAGTAACAGTTTCACCAAATGGAGCTCGTGCTTATGTTACTAATATTTTTTCTAATACCGTTTCCGTTATTGATACTGCTACGAATACTGTTATCGCTACCATTCCTGTTGGAACTAATCCAATAGGTGTAGCTGTTTCTCCAAATAACACAACTGTTTATGTTGGAAATCATGGTAATAATACGGTTTCTGTCATTAATGCGGCAACAAACACAGTTATTAATACTATTCCTGTTGGCATCGCTCCACAAGGGATTACTGTTTCCCCAAATGGTGCCTTTGCATATGTTGCAAACGAATTAAGCAACACAATTTCTGTCATTAATACTGCTACCAACACAGTTATTGCTACCATCCCTGTTGGTATTCGTCCTAGAATAATCGTGTTTACACTAGATGGTACTCGTGCGTATGTCACGAATCAAAACAGCAATACGGTTTCTGTTATTAACACCGCTACCAATGCAGTTATTAATACAATTAACGTAGGTACCGAACCTGTTGGCATAGATATTACACCGGGTGGAAACCTTATTTACGTTGTAAATAAAGTTAGCAATAATGTATCTGTAATAAATGTGGCGACAAATACTGTGATTGATACAATTTCTGTTGGTTTATCCCCTGATCAAGTAACCATCATACCTGATGGCACTCGAGCATATGTTACAAATCAAGCTAGTAATACTGTTTCTGTTATTGATATTGCTACGAATACTGTTATCACTAATGTCCCAGTAGGTGTCGCTCCAACCGGAATAGCTACTGGAACTATTTGTGAATAAAATAAAGAAGTGCTAGCTGTTGTTAGCTGATCTCTTTCTATAAAACCCAAATCACATACCAATTAATTTACTAACATTGAATTTTTTAGAATTTAATAATAATATTTACCTATAAAACCATTACCCTTATACAAAGAGCTATGAGCCTTTCCACTCATGACTCTTTTTTTTTACGATTTTCACTTCACATCTACGCGATTTTGACTAGCTTCTCGACTAAATCCGTCTGGGTATCTTTCTAAAAATAATCATTTTATCTTTTCAGTAAACTTAGTATCTACACGATCAACCTTACCGTTTATCTAAACCGCGACTTGCTCACCAAATCCGCTCATTGGTGGATTGACTACTGTTACATTTTCGTCCTAAACTATTAAAAGTTTGTTGCTACTAACATCAATTTCTACTTTTTTCATATGTCCATCTACCTTTTACTACCACATGTACTCAACAACATCAGTTTTAAAAGCCACTTCCCAAATAAACTCTTACTGGAATTACTACATGACCTAGCTCGTCCACTTTTCTTGAAACACCTGTTTTTTCATACCTTACTTTCCTTTAGTATTTTTATATTTATTTAGAATCTCATGCAAACGTTTCTTATTACCAATCAGTTCTGCTTATCAAGATTTAGATTTAATTAATTGTAATAAATCAGGTGGGGGGTTATGCAGAAATGCTTTCAAGGAAAAATTTTATAAGGAAATAAAAAATGCAGCAGTGAAAAAAATTAAAACTCGTAATTTAAGACATCCACACTCAACTATACTATTGAAACAAGGAGTTAATCCTAAAATTATCAGTGAGAGATTAGGTCATACAGACATTTCATTAACTCTTAGGATTTATTCTCATGTTTTACCGAACATGCAGGAAGAAGGAGTAAAAAATTTTAGTAAAAGTAGCTTTGGATAGCTAACGTTTGAGAAATGTTTGCATTTTATAACAAAAAGCCAAACTAATCTTGTATTAACAAGGTTTATTCACCTTAACATATGTTATTATGTATAATACATATGTTAAGTAAATTCAGAATAACGAGGCAAATATTATGGACTTTGTTTATATTAATCAAAACGTATTAAATAATCTTCTATACATTTTATGTAGTATATTTGTTTTTTATTTCATATATGATAGCCGGCACTATTTAAAGAAATATAAAATACTACTGATTACCCTTTGTTCTAGTATCCCGCTTATTTTATGTATGCGATACCCTATCTATATGGATGAAAGTTGTATTCATGATTTAAGACAAATTCCGGTCATAATAGGTACGCTTTATGGTGGATTCCCTGTCGGTATCATATTGTTTACAATTTTATTAATTACAAGATTTTTATTTTATGGCTTTAACATGCTAACAGTCGTTGTTTACGGAATAATGTTCATCGTTACAGCACTCGCATCTTCAAAATTTAATACATATAATAGAAAACTTAAAGTAGCTTTTTCCATGTTTTTAACCTTTTTCCTAGCAATATTTACAACTGTAATTGTATTAACTTTATCAGATTTTGAAGTGAATAATTTGTATATTATTTATTTCATGGTATTACCGACTACTTTAATGTTATTTATTGTTTATATAAATGAAGTTATAAAAGATGCTGTATTAATGCGCTCAAAATTAATTAAAATGGAAAAAATGGAGATTGTTAGCCAACTCGCTGCAAGTATATCGCACGAAGTAAGGAATCCTTTAACGGTTGTAAAAGGATTTACACAGCTTTTAAAAACACAAAATTTAACTCCTGAATCAAGAGACGAATATATTAAACATATACTTGAAGAGTTAAATCGTGCCCAAGAAATTATCGATGATTACTTAACGTTTGCCAAACCTGCTCCAGAAAAATTAGATCAAATTTCAGTAAAACAAGAGTTAAATCGAGTTATTAATATGATATTGCCATTGTGTAATATGAATACGATACATATTACACAGGATTTTTCTCAGGCAAACATTGTTGGTAATAAACAGCACTTTCAACAATGTTTTTTAAACTTAATAAAAAACAGTATTGAAGCAATGCCTAATGGTGGTACCTTAAATATTTCCTCATCTATCAATAATAGTAAAGTTGAAATACGAATTGAAGATAGCGGAGTTGGAATGTCACAGGAGCAAATACATCGATTCGGTGAACCGTATTTTAGTACAAAAACAAAAGGAACTGGTTTAGGTACAATGGTTGCTGTTAAGATTATTGAGACGATGCATGGAAGTTTAAAAATCCGAAGTATCGTTAGTAAAGGAACGACTTTAACGATTACGTTCCCGAAATATATTGAGAATACGCATTTAAACAAATAAAAAAGGAGCATAGTTGCTCCTTTTTTATTTGTTTCGATACATAAGTATCTTCAATGTTTTTTAGTTTACATTTGTGAAGACTAATTAAAAATTAGTATCCTCCGCCCCAGCAGCTGCATCCTACAATTATTAATAGAATGAATAACACAACTAGTAAAGCGAAACCTCCACCAAAACCACAAGAACCACCGTAACTCATATTTTCTCCTCCTTTTGGTTTGAAAACTAATAGGTAGTTGATCATTTTAACTGGTTCGTATTATACATTATGTATATATCCCTTTTTTGAGCATGTCTACATAAAAATAAGTAAAAGCACTCGTTTAAAGAGTGCTTTAAAATGGATACCAAAAGTTTTGAAATACGTTTAATTTTAAATATACCGCAACAATAAATATGAAAATACCGGCAAATAAAGCGATGAAATCTTCACGTTTCGCCTTACTTGTATAAAACCATGTACGTTTATCCTTCTTTCCAAATCCTCTTAAATCCATTGCATTTGAAACCGTATCTATTCTTTCTAGAGAATGAATGATTAGTGGCCAGAAAATTAAAACACGGTTCTTCATACGAACCCATAAACTTGCTTCTCCTTTTTCAAAAGCCACTCCTCTCGCTTCTTGCGCGTGTTTAATAATTTTATACTCAGACTGGATGTCAGGAATATAACGTAGTGCAATATTTATTGCATATGTAATCTTATAATGAATACCAAGTTTACTTAAGCTACTTACAAATTCGCTTGGATCTGTCGTGTAAATAAAAAGAAGTGTAAATGGTAATAACGTAAAATACTTTAATGAAAGTGTAGCTGCATAAAATAATGTTTCATATGTAATCGTTGCATATCCAACATGTAAAAACGCGGTATATGATTCAGTTAATTCAGATCCATGAGTTGGTGTAATAAATAAAATCATGACAGAGTTTAATAAACTAAATGTAAATATGACACTAAAAACAATTAAAATTTTACGAAATGGAATTTTAGCAATGCTGAGTCCGATACACCCAATAATAAATAATATTAGCAACACCCGAAAATCAAAAAACAAAAAAGTAAGCGTCATACAAAAAATAAATAAAAACAATTTCACTACCCCATCCATACGATGAAAATATGTACTATGCACCTTCCTCCCTCCTATTACTGTCTAAATAAAGCTCCATAAATTTTTCTGGACATGCAATCCCACTAAATTTAATAAGCTTGGTTAAAGAACTCTCTCTTAAGTTGGCTCTTTGTAACGTTTCTTGATCGCCTAATACATCAAACACTGTATTATCCGCAATAATTTTCCCTTCATGTAGAACTACTGCACGGTCTGTATATTCTAGCGCGAGATTCATATCGTGAGTGATAACAACAAATGAAATTCCCTTTTTAGCTAGGTTTTTAATAAACGACATAAATTGTTTATAATGATAATAATCTTGTCCCGCTGTCGGTTCATCTAATATGATAAGCTTAGGATTTGTTGTTAATACAGATGCGATTGTTAGTCTCTTTTTTTGCCCATAGCTTAGTGCTTGAATTGGCCAATTACGAAATGGATATAAACCACAAATTTTTAAAATCCCTTCTACTTTATTCTTAATTTCTTCCTTAGAAAAATTATGTAATGTTAATGTAAATGAAACTTCTTCAAAAACAGTAGGCTGTGTAATCATATGATTTGGATTTTGCATCACGTAAGATATGATTTCCCCACGTTTACGAATAGACCAAGAACTAATATCTTCACCTTTTAACGCAATTTTCCCATTTTTCATTTTGTTTATACCTATAAGACTATGAGCTAATGTTGATTTCCCTGCTCCATTATGTCCTAACAGTGCCACAATTTCTCCTTCATATATTAAAAGGTTTACATTTTCTAATACTTTTTGTTTATTAGGGTATGAAAATGATAAATTCTCCACTTTAAGTAATTCCTTGTTTTTAGCATTCCTTTCTAATATGACTTGTTTCTCCATCCACTCTTTTATAACGTTGCTTACCTTTTCTTTTTGAAGGTTTTCCATTGGATATATTACGTCATTATTACGATCAAAATGTAATCTCTTTAATGCTTCGATGTAAATAGGCTCTCTTAAGCCAATACGTGGTAATATATTTGACGCTAAGATTTCTTTTGGTGTTCCCATCGCAATGACTTTACCTTCATCAATTAATATAACTTTGTCTAAATCCAGTTTTAAAATTTCTTCTATCCTATGTTCGATAATAACAATCGTTTTATTATACTGCTCATGTATATCTTTCATAAGTTCTATCGTATGTATGGCGCTTAGTGGATCTAAGTTCGCTAATGGTTCATCGAACAATAATATATCCGCATTTGTTGTTAATAAACCAGCAAGAGAAACTGTTTGCTTTTGACCTCCTGATAATTCATGTGGACTTTGTTTATGAAACGTATGCATCTTCACCTTTCTTAATGAGTCCGAAACAATCTTTTTCATGTTATCTTGCTTTACACATTCATTTTCTAAATAAAAAGCTACATCTTCTTCTACTGTCAGACCAATAAATTGAGCATCTTGATCTTGTAAAATTGTTCCTACCTGTTTACTTTGTTCAAAAATACTTCCTTCCCTTGGGTCTTTACCGGCAATTAAAACGTTACCTGTGCTATTCCCTTCGTAAGAAAATGGGATTAGCCCATTTATACAATGAGCTAATGTCGACTTTCCTGAACCACTTCGTCCAGCAATTAGCACTTTTTCCCCAGGGTATATATGAAAGGTAATATCACTTAAAGTAGGCTGCGCAGCATGCCCATATTGAAAGGTGAATTGTTCAAACGAAATAATTGGTTGCATGTTAACATCCCTACTTTTCAATTTTTAAATGTGTATGTTTCTTATTGGATTTCGCCAAACCAATTGTAAGTGGCAATCCAAGTACTAAGAAAACGATGACATCGGAAATTGTTGCTCCTAATACTTGTATAACAATTTTGTCAAATGGTTCTCCCATCACAATAATATCGAATGCCCCAGCAAATATAATAGCAATGACAATACCAACTAGCCCAGTAATTGCTAAATAAGAAATATCCCCCTTGTTAAACGACCCGTTTTTCACACTAAAACCAACTCTTTTTTGAATAAGCCCCATTGAAAAACCAATAATTCCTGAACTAATAACCCATCCCCACCAAATACCCCATCCAGCAATCGTATCTGTTACGGTATGACCGATAAGTCCGATTAACAGTCCTGCCACTGGACCAAATAATGCTCCAAAAACAGTTAATATAGCTAATGCTGGTTTAATAAATGTATTCGGTGCAATAGAAAATCCCCAAAGTCCTAATATCCCGTATAATGCTGCTCCAATACCGATTGCTACTACTAACTTTGTTGATAATTTATTCATGACAATTCCCCTCTCATATTAGTCAACTTTTATTACTCTATATTTAATTTAAAAATGAATTATGCATCGACACTCCCTTTCTATACAACAAAAAAATGACCTCTTACATAAGAGGTCACTTTCTTTCACTTTCAAGAATCCTCTTATCTTTCAAAAAACACATCGTGTCCTCTGCGGAATTAGCACCTTCCTATAAAATTGCATAGGGGTTGCTGAGGTTTCTTAGGGCCGTTCCCTCCACCTCTCTGGATAAGTATTAATTTGTAATTCGTATTATGGCACTAAAGAATGTAAATTTCAACACTTTTCTTACTATTTTTATTTTTTATTAAATAGCACATTTAAATCATTGTATTCTTATCGGAATTATGAAATAATGAATTCAAAATCGTTTCGGGAGGAATGCATTATGAAAGTTATTGGTTTGATTGGAGGATTAAGTTGGGAATCTACATCATTATACTATAAACATATTAATACACTTACACTCTCTCAATACGATCAAAATGCGAAGCTAATTTTATATAGTATGGACTTTGGTGAAGTAACTACTTTATTACAAAACCATCAATATGAAGAAGTGAAAAATGAACTAGTTACAGTTGCAAAGAAAGTTGAAAAATCTGGGGCTGAATGTTTATTAATGTGTTCAAATACTGTACATCTATTTGCCGAGGAGGTAGAACAAGCAATATCTATCCCGCTTCTTCACATTGGTGATGTAAGTGCTAAAGAAATGGTAGAACAGAATATAAAACGTATCGGACTATTAGGAACAAAACAAACGATGGAGCAAGATTTCTATAAATCACGATTAGCGAAATATAACATTGAGACAATTATCCCAAATGACGAGGAAAGAACTTTTATCCACCATGTCATATTAGATGAATTAAGTAGAGGGATCATTTCAGAAACATCTAAAAAAAGGTTATTACAAATTACAAAATCATTAATTCAAAACGGCGCTGAAGGTATATTATTAGGCTGCACTGAAATACCTTTACTCATCTCCCAAAATGATCTTACTGTTCCCGTTTTTGATACTGCTTTTTTACATGCAAATACTGCTGTACAATTTGCTGGATAAGAATACACAAGCATAAAGGTGAGAACCTCTATGCTTGTATACAGTTACGACTAATTATCCCGCTATTTGCAGGCAGTAAAGCCCCACCAATTAAAGTTTTACTTTATTTAAAAGAGATTCAATAACTGCAATCGCTTCTTTTGAACCACCACATTCTAAAAAGCTATCATTAAGTTTTCTTATACCATATTTATACTTTTCATTTGAAAGTACATCTGTTACGGCCTCTTTTAAAGTGTGTACATTAACATGTTCTTTCAATAGTCTATGTGCCGCTTCAAGCTCAGTTAATCTTCGCGCTATCATTGGCTGATCTTTATCATGCGGTATTATTACAAATGGGACATTATAATGAATGGCATCGTGTACACTATTCATACCGCCATGTGTAATAAAAACATCTGCTTCATTTAATATTTCTGATTGAGGTACGTATGGAGCAATTATAAAATTATCTGGTACTTCCTTAATTTTAGAAATATCATTTCTATCACCAATTGCCATTACAACTATCCCATCAAAATCTGAAAAAGTATCAATACAAGTATTAAAGAATGGTTCGAGTCCTTCAAGCAGTGTTCCCATTGAAATATAAATAACTTTCTTTTCTTTAAGTGATTCCAGTGGAAACTTTATATTTGTTTTACGCTTTGAAATACTCGGCCCAATAAAAATGTTATTTTCCCCGAACGATTCGCTATTAGGTTGGAAATAACGACTTGTGTATACGAGACAAACATCACCCTTATTATTCATAAATTGAAGATTATTCTTTGGTTTTACTCCAAATTTATGTTCCATCTGATTTAGTAATTTTTCAGAGATTTCCTCTGGTTGAAATGGCATATCTGCATTTGGATGAAAAGGTAATGTCTTCAAAAATTCTGGCGGAATTAAAAATATAGGTGAGGACACTACACCTGGAACTTGTAAATATTCCTTTACTAACTCTCCTGCGCCAAATATATCATAAATTACGAAATCAAAATTTATACTTTCATATAATTGTTTCGTAATTTCTAATATATATAAAGAAGTTTGAACATGCACATGAAAGAAAGCATTTAACCCAGATGAGGTTTCAGCATCAATAGAAATCTCTTTTAATAGATCCGGATGAGTATGTACAGTAGCTCCTAAATCTTCAATTCTATCCTTAAAGTTTGCCGTTGTAATATAATGTACGTTATCCCCTCGTTCAGTAAAGGCTTTTACTAAATTTAATGTAGGGTTTACATGCCCCTCTGCTGGAAAATTAACTACTAAAATATTTAGCACTTATTCCTCACTCCTTACATTTCACTGTTTTAATTAAGCATACTGTTATTTGTACAAGTAATCTTCCCCTAATAGTCCTAATATGCTTGCTACATTATATTGATAAATAATTTTCAGTCATCAACATAAAAAAAGCATCTACCTATGTAGATGCCTAACCGTGATAAGGAGTGTTCTGTGAGGTTAGAACAAGCGTTTCTGCTTGTCCTATGCTATCAATATATGATTTATTTTATAAAATGTGAATCGTTAATAGAATTATTTTATCCATTTTATATGATCAAATGGATAAAATACCATTTCTACTTTACCTATTATATTTGATTCATCAATAAGTCCAAGTGTATTCCTACTATCTTTACTATGATTACGATTATCACCTAACACAAATAATTTATGCGTAGGAACTTTTATTTCTCTAAAATTTGAAAAACGATTGGATACTTGCGACATATCTAAATGTATATACGACTCATCACGCTTTTTACTGTTAATAAATACCTCATCCTCTTTTAGTTGTATGTTATCCCCCGATAATCCAATAATTCGTTTCACATAGTAAGTAGGCTCGTCTTCTTTTTTTATAATGACAACATCTCCATGATGAAAAGACGATAAACAGACGTTTACCTTATTAACAAGTATATAATCTTTTTCATTCAAAGTAGGTTGCATAGAAATTCCTTCTACCATACAAAATAAAAAGGATTTATTAATAAAAATAACCCCTATTATAATGAATATGTAGCTACATATGTTCCGCCAATATTTTAGAATAAACAGCTTCATATATACCTCATTTCTAATCTATTCCCAGATAAAAACGCCTCTAGTTTACAGAAATACTAGAGACGTTTCGTACATTTTAATTCTCTTTAGAGGCATCTGTTTTTGGCGCTTCACCAGTTAATCGCTTATTTTTCAAATCAAAATAAGCATCTAAAACTTCTTTTCCAATATCGGAGTTAATTCCCGATTTATCATTTTCAACCCATGGTACTACAACAGAAAATGCTACTTCTGGATCATCATATGGCGCATATCCAGCCAATGTTAAGTTATAACATTCTCTACGATCACCTTTCGCATTTCGCCCAATTTCATTTTCTCCACCATATACAGTTTGTGCGGTCCCTGTTTTACCAGCTGGTTTATATGGTGCTTTTTGGAATGCTCTTACTCCCGTTCCATCTCCCTCTTGAAATACTTTTCTAAATCCTTCTTTTACTTGATTAATATATTCTTGTTTCATATCGATTCTATTTAAAACAACGGGTTCTATTGATTGTACTACTTTACCAACCTCATCTTTTTGAACGGTTTGTTCTCTAATCTCTTGAACAATTTGTGGTTTCATTCGATACCCTCCATTTGCGATAGTCGAAATATATTGTGCAAGCTGAAGTGGTGTATACGTATCATATTGTCCAATAGAATAATCTAATAAGAAACCAGGCTGATTATCTTTTCTTCCAATTTGCCCTGCGGTTTCATTTGGTAAATCAATACCAGTTTGTACGCCTAGTCCAAATTGCCTGAAATAATACCTCATTTTATCAAAATATTCTTGTTTAATATCTAGTGAACTATTTTTCACATAACCCACGCCAGCAATTTTTAATGCTATATTAAACATATAAACGTTTGAAGAAACTTGTAACGCTCTTAGATCGTCTATATCACCAAAATTTTTCCAAGACTTCTTTTCCTTAGTTCCTTTAAATTTCATAGGTGCATCATAAAAATGTGTTCCAGGAGTTATTGCATTTGTTTCAAACCCTGTTAACACTGTCGCACCTTTAACCGTTGATCCAAGCTCATATGAACTTGTCAGCGTGCCTAAAGCATAATCTTCAACTTCCATTTTCCCGTCTTTTTCTACAAGCCTTTTCCCAGCCATCGATAATACTTGGCCATTTTTCGGATTCATCATCACTACGAAAGCACGGTCTAACATTGATTCTGATCCTTTATATTGTTTTAATATTTTTTCTATGCTCTCCTCTACTTTTTTTTGCAATTCCATATCTATTGTTAAAGTTAAATTTTTACCGCTTTTCCCTTCCGAAACCGTTTCCGTTCTAATAGTATTTCCTTGTTTATCAGCAATGCTTCTTACTTCTTTTTTTGTACCATGAAGTACATCTTCGTATTGCTGTTCGATATAACTTTTGCCGATCCTATCATTTCGGCTATAATCACGCACTAAATAATAATCTAATCGTTCACGTGGCAATCCTTCATCAGCATTTGAAACGTTACCAAGGACAGAACGGAATAATCCATCATTTACATAGATTCTCTCCCAATCAACTGATGTGTCTACTCCTGGAAGGTTCGCTAAATTTTCACTAATCACCGCATATTCCTGTTCACTAACGTCCTTTTTAATAATTTGAGGTGCCATTTGAAAACCTGAGGTCATTTTACTTTTAATAGCTAACACTTCTATATCTTTAGCCGTTAGTTCTTGAAGATTTTTATCTGTAACGCGTTTCCTTTTTAAATCTTCTATTTTTTTGTCTAGCTCTTTTCCGGTAATATCCTTATCTCGGAACTTATCTATTTCTGTTTTTGATACTAAGTCTTGAGCAAGTTCTGGATTTAATTGCATCCAAAAGTCTTTCTTATCAGTCTCAGTTAACTTATCTATATCTTCTTGTGGCATTTCAATAATATCTGCAAGTTGTCTTGCTGATTTTAATATTTCTTCTTGTTTTACACCTTTCACCTTTGTATATGTAATCGTACGTAAAGACTTATTATCAACTACTGGATTTCCTTCACGATCAAATATTTTCCCACGTGGTACAGAAAGGCCCACGGTTGCATTTTCTCTCTTCTCTACTTCATTTTTATATGTTTCTCCATCAAAAATTTGCACTTTCCCTAACTGAATAATAATGCCAGAAAATAATAAAAATACACAAAGGAATAAAATATTTAACCGGAGAGGTACTACTCTACCACTTTTCTTCTCTTGCTTTTTCACCTTGTCATAATCTCCTCCTTACAATATTTCAAATAATAATCACATTTCTATATTAAAAGTAATGTACAATTTCTATACATTGCTTTGTACAAATATTAATATAATGTTTAAAACTTAATAGAAATTAAAACAAAGGTAAAGAAAAGGTAAAGTTTACTAAATTAAATATAAAAAATACCCAATAACAAAAAGCTTAGTTTTCACTAATCGCTTTGTTATTGGGTATTAATTGATTTAAGAATTACTACTAGTGCGTATTGCTATACATTTGTCGTCACAATTAGAAAGAGATTGTTTACTTAGTACTTTCGGTAAGTAAATAGTTACTGTTGTCCCGACACCAACCTCGCTCATGATACTAATTGTCCCTCGATGACTTTCAATAATTTTATAACTTAACATTAATCCAATACCAGTCCCTTTTTCTTTCGTACTATAAAAAGGTTCACCTAATCTCTTAATTCTTTCTTCAGGTATTCCTATTCCTTCATCTATTACATGAATGATGACACCATCATCATTTATTTCTTTTATGTGAATTGAAATTTCCCCACCATTTGGCATAGCTTCGATTGAATTTTGCAAAATATTAATAAATACTTGTTTCAATTGATTTTCTGAGCATTCAATAATTATATCTTTGTCATCCGTAAATAGTTCAACTTGAATATTTGTCATAATTGCTTTTGTATTCATTAACGATACGACATTTTTAAAAATTTGATAAATATTTTTCTTTTCTGTATTTATCTCATCTGTTTTAGCAATTGCCAGAAATTCTTGCAGGATCGCTTCTATCCTTTCAATTTCAGAGAGCATAATATCAAAATATTTTTCTTGATCTTCTTTATTAATTTGAAATAACTGTATAAAACCTTTAATTACAGTTAAAGGATTTCTTACTTCATGAGCCACGCCAGCTGCTAATTGACCAATTGCTGCAAGCGTATCTGATTTATTTAGCAATTCTTCTGTCTTTTTTCGCTCTGTAATGTCGCGTACAATAATCATAATTTTATCATGTAATAATGGTAAGCACCTAGCCTCAAAGAAATCAATACTTCCATTAAGTGTGAGTGGATATTCTACAATTACATTCGTTCCTTTTTCCTTCACTTGATTAATGGCTTCCTGAAACTGCTGTGCTACTGACGTTGGTAATACTTCGTAAAACTTTTTTCCCATAAAAGCTTCTGCGGGTACGTAAAACTTTGTAGGAGATCCTGCCTTGTAATCTATAATTGTGCCATCATCTTCTGTTAAGAAACATAAATCTGGTAAAGCTTTAAAAATTAATTCCAGTTCAGATGTTTGTTGTTTTAACTGCTCTTCTATCGCTTTTAAATGTGTAATATCTACACCAACAGCCCAATAACTATATCCTGTTACAGGAAACTGTTCTGATATATTCGACCACATTATTGTTTTGATTTCACCATTTTTACATGTTAAGTGCATTTCCCAATCTCTGAAATTTTTTCCACAAGTTAAAAATTTCTTTTGTATTTGATGGCGATAATTATGATCAGGATACAATAATTGCAGTGCATTGGGATTTCCAATTATTTCTTCAGCGGTATAACCTGTTACAATTTCGCATTCTCGATTCCACAAAACAAAATCTCCATTATAATCAAGCGCATCGACCATAACAGGCATGTTTTGTAAAATCGTATGTAGTTCCTCCTCTTTCTGAGAAAGCAACGTTGTATTTTTACTTTGAAATACTTTTATTGCACTATCTAAGATTAAACTTGAGAGCATTTCAAAGTATTTTTGACAACTGAAAATTTCACTTTTTTTGGACCATACAACAAAAGATCCTAAATGTTGATTGTATAAGAAAATGGGGATTTCAATCTTTGGAAGTTTACTCTTTTTTATCTCATTCATTCCGAATGAAAAAACACACTCTTTTTCAGCATCAAGAAGTTGATGTGATATGTTAGTTAATTTATAAAATTGTTCTGCCATGGTTTCTATTGTACTCACATCAATAAGTTCCATTAGCCGCGAATTCATTCCTTTTTCACCTCAATATGTAAAATTAATACAAATCTAAAATTCATACTTCTCCATTATACGAAGAAAGCTAGTGTAGGTATATAGCTGTAGAATAATTATTCGAACAAATTTTATTTTTCAATTAAAAAAAGAAAAGAATATATATACTGAATATACCTTTAATTAGTATATATTTCGTTGATTCCTCACTTATTATCTAGATAACTTGAATTCCTCCTTACATTCACTGAATTTTTACTCGAGAGTCATACACGTTACTAATAGCGGTATAAACATGCAATAAGTATAAAGTTCATAAGATATTCACATTTCCCATGAAAAATATAAACATTTATTCCAATATATTCTATATAATAAAATGTAATAAGGCTTCTATGAATCTCATAGAATACCTTACCCCTAATAAAAAAGAAAAAAGAATCCATTTGGATTCTTTTTTCTTTTTTTAATTACATTACATATTTATATAAAGCATGTGCCACACCATGTTCTTCATTTGATAACGTTTCGTATTTACACATTGCTTTTATTTCTTCAACTGCATTTCCCATTGCAATTGATATATTCGCTTTTTCCATCATAGAAACATCGTTTAGTCCATCACCTATCGCTACAGTGTTTTCAACCGGAATATTAAGATATTCTGCTAAAGTATATAATCCATTCCCTTTTTGAGCATCTCGATGATTAATCTCTAAATTGTGCCAATATGAAGATGTAATTGCTAAATCTGTATTATGAAGAAATGTTTCTTTTAGTTTTTTTAATTTCTCAATATCATAAGAAAATGGTAATAGTTTATGCACATGTATGTCTGTTTCTACAATTGGTTTACAACTTTCCGCACTATGAAACGCTGTATGCTCAAGATATAATGCTGCGATTGTTTCTAACTCTTTCAAGTCGAAATTTTCTTTTGAATTCTTCACATACTCAATTTCATTACGTACACTCTCTACTCCATAATCCGGTACATACACACCTTTATCAGTATAAAGCTGATAATATAAACCATTCTCTTCAAGATATGCTACAATTTCAAGTGCCTGCATATTTTGAATTGGATATCTCTTCATCATTTTTTTATCCTTATATATAAGAGCCCCATTTTCTGCAATGATTGGACACTCTAAATTAACTTCTAACAATAATCGCTCAATGTCAACAATAGAACGTCCTGTACAAATTGCTACAACATGGCCAGCTTCTTGACATGTTCGAATTGCTTCTGCATTTTCTTTACTTATCATTTTATTCCCTGAAAGAAGAGTTCCATCTAAATCAATTGCGATTAATTTCATTATTTCTTCACCACTTTCTATAAATACACGAGTTCTAATTAATTATTAGGTATCGTTTTCATACAATCCTCGTGTGGTACTTCTTATTTATAATTTATGAAAAGCGTTTCAGGTCAAGAAATAATTAAAAATAAAATCCAAAGCTTTTCTTTTTAAAAAGCTTTGGATTTTAAACTATGAATTATAACTAATGTATTTTGTCTCATACATGTACACATTTTTTTCTTCAGTTGGGATATATACTTTAAACTTTTCTAACCGTTTTCCATAGACATGAATCGTAATAACGCTTTCATTTGTGCTAATTTCAAGAATATGACAATCTGCTGGTGGAATTACTTTATCAGTTTCTCCTTCTCCCAAATAAAGATTTCCTGTATGTGTTAAATAAACAAGTGAATTTCCAAGTTGTTTCGTTTGTATAAAGTTCTGCACCATTATCCTTCCTGAAAAAACGCCTTCTACTCCCCATGTGCCGTCATGATCATGTAAAGGTGTAGATTGTCCATCTTTCCATACGAGAGCTAGTACTTCAAAACGTTTGAGCGGATCTTCATACAATAAATGTCGTGCATATTGAGTCAAATTGGCCTTCTGTTTATCTAACGGAAGCCATGTTTTCTTTTCTAAAAGTTCTTCTAGTAACTTTTCAATGCCACACACTATTTCTTCTTCAAATAAACCGTTTTCCATAAGATCTGTAACACCTTTAATAAACTTTTGAAATGATTTACTTCCATTACAAGTCAACATAAGAATCCTCCTCTACGTTTTATACAATTCCATATTAAGGTAATTTCGGAAAACTCACAATTGAGAAACAAAAAACAAGATGCAAATGTATGCACCTTGTTAAGATTTTTATTTAGCTTTCAATCGAATAGGTAAGTATTTTAATGTTTGTTCATTTTCCAATATACATTTTTCTAAACAGAAAGATGGAGATAGTTCTATTTTTTCAAAAGTATTTATAAAGGTAGTTAATGCAATCTCAGCCTCTAAACGTGCAAGTGGTGCTCCTAAGCAAAAGTGAGGACCTTTCCCAAAGGTTAAATGCTTTTCATTTCCTGTTCGATGTACATTAAATTGAGAGGCTTGTGAAAATTTTTTCTCGTCTAAATTCGCTGCACTAACCCACGCAACAATCATCTGATCCTTTTTCATGAAAGGACCAAATATATTTGTATCCTCTGTAATCCTCCGGGCCAATGTAACAGGAAAGCGATAGCGTAATACTTCCTCAATCGCTTTTGAAATTAAGTTAGGTTCTTTTCTTAACTCTTCATAAATTCCAGGTGAATCTACTAAAAAGCAATAAAAGCTATTAATAATTAAATTTGTAGTGGTTTCATTCCCAGCCGCTAGTAAACCTAATGAAAAGGTTACAATTTCCTCATCGGTTAATCTTTCGCCTTCATATTCAGCTCGAATTAAATCAGATATGATATCATCGGTTAAATGATATCTCTTTTCCTGAACAATCGGTAGAAGGTATGCTTTGAATTCATTTAATGCTATCCCTTTCTCGGCATCCAGATCATTAAACTTTTCTTTACTATACGGCATAAATAAAATATCAGACCATTCTTTAATTTTTTTACGATCTGTTGTTGGGACTCCTAATAAATCGGAAATAACGGTAACAGGTAAAGGTGCAGCAAACTGTTCAACGATATTAACTTCACTACATTTTTCGATATGTTGTACAAGTTCATCTGCGATAGCCTGTATTCGAGGTTTCCACTGTTCTAAACTTCTTGGAGTAAATGCCTTAGAAACAATGGAACGTACATTGCGATGTTCTGGTGGATCTGCAGAGTTTATATTTATTCTAGTTTCTAAAGGAGGGATTGAGAATTGTCTGCGCTCCCTTCTACTTGAAAATAAGCGATAATCTGATAAAACACGATTTACATCATCATATAAAAAAACATTCCATACATCCTGCTCTTCATCATAATGAACTGGGTGATTATCCCTCATCAAACGATACCATTCATATGGATTCCATAATTCTTCTTTTGTTTTTAGCTTTGAAATTTCATGAACTAAAATAACATTTTCAGGTGAAGCCATAGTTCTTTCCTCCCTTTTCTTTTACAATAAAAGTGATAGGTCGGCAGTCCAAAGTTGTATAAACTATCATATGTTATTTTAACATATACCAAAGGGGATTTTTCATTAGAGAACTTGAGAAATATATAAGGGGGATTTTTATGTACGTTGACATTTTACTACTAGCAGAATTAACGACAGGACCAAAACATGGATATGAAATTAAAAAAAATGTTCAAAATCGTTTAGGTGAAAATTTCGAATTAAATCACAACATGCTTTATCCAGCCCTTCGGCGCTTTGAAAATATGGGTGCTATAACGAAAAAAACACATAAACAAGTCGGAAAACCAAACCGAAATATGTACGATATAACAGAAACAGGAGAAGAAATTTTTTCTGAAATGTTACGAGAGTTTCCCGAAAAACTTGCGACAAACAATACAGAATTTCTTGTTCGTATTGCGCTATTTGAAAAACTTGACTATGAGGATAGAAAAGAGATTTTGACTGTACGTCAAAACGTACTACATAATCAGCTTACTGCTATTCAGTCTCTAGATGTTACCTCATCTTTTATTACTGAAGTCATTGAATTTAGTAAATCACGAATTGAACATGAATTGAGTTGGATTACATCACTTATGAAAAAAATATGAAAAAATAACAAGAAAAGTTAAAAACAATGAATGAAAATGATATTTATTATCAATACTATAATTAATAAAAGGGCAACCACGATTTGGCTACCCTTCAAACATTTACACTTCTGGATCGAAAGTTTTGCAATCTGTTTCTTCCGTTGTAGATGCATGTTTACCTTTATGACTTACTACGTAAATTGCCTCTGCACTACATTTATTACCGTTCGCCCAAAATTTACAGTTATTTACTTCACATAAAACGTCTTGTGCCATAGTATCACACCTCCTTGTTCTATTATCATTAACAACATTCGGAGGTATGATACTATTTGTCATCCATTTTTTATTCCCTTTTTAGCTTTCTTAATGGTTCAATATCTCCACATACAATAGCATCAATATTTCCAGTTATTTTTTCAATATCAAAATGCCACCATTGAATTTGCAATAATTCTTGAATTATTTCATTTGAAAATCTCTCTTTTATTTTATTTGCAGGGTTTCCACCAACAATTGTATATGGTGCGACGTCTCTAGTCACAACAGATTTAGCTGCAATGATTGCACCATCCCCTATTTTTATTCCGGGCATAATTGTTGTATCCATACCAATCCAAACGTCATTTCCTATAACTGTATCACCTTTATAAGGTAAATCAGACAAACTAGGTGTATACTTCTCCCACCCATTTCCAAAGATATTAAATGGATATGCCGAAAATCCATCCATCCGATGATTGGCTCCGTTCATAATAAAGTTAACTCCAGATGCAATACAACAAAACTTTCCAATAATAAGGCGATCTCCAAGAAATTCATAATGATGTAATACTCGATTTTCAAATGTTTCTCCATCTTTTGCATCAAAATAAGAATAGTCACCAACAAGTATATTAGGTTTTGTTATTATATTTTTTATAAATTGAACGTTTTGATTTCCTTCAATAGGGTATTTAACATTTGGATTAGGATTCATTTTGTACGGCACTTCCTTTACCACTTATTTCACTTTCTACCGCTATTACTGGCTTTAAATTGTATATAGGTAAAATAAACAATAATCCAATTATAAAAAGTAAAGCCGTCCCTTCATACATCATACTTAATGAAAACATCTCTTTTAATGAACCAGCTATACTCATCGTTACTACCATTGAACCGGTAAAAAGCGGACTTAAAATACCATTTACACGACCTATAAAATCGGTATCGCTATTTTGAATAATAAGCGTATTAATACCAATTTGGATACAAGGAAGAGCTAAACCACTAAAAAGCTGCGCCGTAAGTGTCACCCATAAATTTGTAGAATATCCTATAATGCCAATACCAATTGCTTGACCAAGCATACCGATAATTAACATCTTTTGCGGAGCAACATTTTTCGCAAATACCATTGCTAATGCTCCGCCAACAATCATTCCCGCACCATTTACTGTTAGTAGCCACTGTAAACTCTCTTTTGATAATCCTAACTGCTCAGTCACAATAAATATACCTAATGGCTGAATTAATCCTATACCTAGTCCTGCAGCCATAAAACAAAGCCCTAGCAAAGTTAATGTTTTTTTCTTTTTGACATACTTAATACCATCCTTCATCTCCTGCAGCAGAGTGATATCTTTCTTTTCTACGTCGTTTTCAAGATCTTTCGGAAGAAATAACAATACAACTGCCGCAAGTAAAAACGAGATACCTGTTATGATGATTGAAATATAAATTCCAAAACTATGAAAGATAAATGTCCCTAGAATTGGTCCTAATACCATAAATATTGCAAATATCGTTTGATATATAGACATCGCTAATTGAATTTGTTCCGTTGATAAATGTTGTTTAAACAACTTCATTCCAGATGGTTGTGAAAACTGTGAAAGGATTGCAGAGATGAGTGTCACAAAAAACACAATTTTCCACGTTCCAAACATAAGCGTAATTAATACAGCGAATACTGAAATGGAACTTAACGTTTCACACCATATCATTGTCTTCTTTGGCTTCCACCTATCAGCAAAGGTACCGCCAATAAATGAAAAAATAAAAATTGGAGCGAATTCAGCAACTGAAATCATAGAAATAGCAAAAGCATCACCTTTTGTCATTTCCATTACATATAGTAATACCGCAAAGTTTCGAACCCATATTCCTATTTGTAAAAATAATGCTGATGCTAAAATCCCTTGTACAAACCGATTTTTTAATACTTGTGATACCCCATTGTTTTGTTTCGTTACTACATTTGTCGACATAAAAAAGCCTCCTATTTCATGTTCTGAACAGGAGGCAGCACAAATCATATAAAAAGACTATATATTCGCAGAGCGAAATACATCCCTTTTCTATAAATGTACAGACTAACCCTATTCAGAAGAATATTTCGTTTTTTAACGAAGATCTCTTACAAATAGAATTAGTTGATCATTGGGATGTCTTCACCCTTCCGTTTCGAATTTAAATAACACATACATACTCTATGTAAATCATTTTCGATGTATGCATGTCTCCTTTTAACTATTCTAGAAAGTTAAAGGTAATTCCTCTAAAGAACGCATTAAATAGTTCCCTTGCCATTTAATTTCTTCACGATTCCCTTTTATTTGTAGTTCAGGCATTCGATTAAACAAAGTAGTAATAGCAATCTTTGCTTCTAACCTCGCAAGTGGAGCGCCTAAACAGAAATGGCTACCATGACCAAAGGCAATATGACGATTATTTTCTCGAGTAATATCGAATACTTCTGGGTTTTCAAATACAGTTTCATCACGGTTTGCAGAAGCTAAGGCAATGACAACCATATCTCCTTTTTCAATTGTTCGGTCGTGAATTTGAAAAGGTTCCGCTGCCCACCTTGCAGTTGTAACCTCAACTGGAGAATAATAACGCAATCCTTCCTCAATAGCCGAATCAATTAGTTTTGGATTATCTTTTAATAACTGTAATTGATTTGGATTTTCAAGAAGTGCTAATACCGTATTTGTAATTAAATTCACTGTCGTCTCATGTCCTGCGACAATTAATAGCATTATCATTGAATATAGTTCCCGAGCGCTAAGTTTATGCCCTTCACTCTCTGCAAGTATTAAAGCACTCACCAAGTCTTCTTTTGGCTCTTTTCTTTTAATATCAACTAAATATTGAAGATATGTAATAAATTCAGATAGTTGTTTTTCAGTCTCTTTTATTTCTTCAGGTGTTTCTGGTGATGCAATAACAGCATGAGACCAAATCCTAAATTTCGCTTGATCTTCTTTTGGAATACCGAGCATCTCGCTTATTACAATAATTGGTAATGGAAATGAATAATCATCCACAAGCTTTAATGTACCTTTTCGCTCTATATCACTTATCAAATCATCTGCTATTCTCTGAATTCTTCCGTCTAATTGTGCAATCATCTTCGGTGTAAAAGCCTTTTGAACTAAAGATCGTAAACGACTGTGGTTAGGTGGATCTGAATTTAGCATATGTGTTGTTAAGTGGTCACTATTATCAACGGAAAGATACATGTTCTTTATATCTTGAGAAAACACATTTGTCCAATCTTTTTTTAAACGATTATCTTTTAAAAGTGGCAGAGCATCTTCATATCTAGTAATGAGCCATTCTTTACCGATTTCAACTTGGTTTACAAATAATATAGGTTGTTTTTTTCGCGATTCTTTATAAATTTCATACGCATCTTCTTTAAACTGAGCTGAAGCTAAATTAATGCCATCCTCTATGCTTAACCCAACTTTGTTTTTCATTGACATTGTATTCCCTCACTCTCATTTGTTTTTGAAAACCAACCAACATATGCATTATACTCTAATAAAAACGTGAAAATTGTAAATTTTTAATCAAAATCTTACTTCGTATATTGAAAAATAAAAAAGTGAGAGAGTACAATCGTTTTACTCTCCCACCTCTCTTTATGCGAAGCACATAAAATTACTAATTTGTTGATAGCGATAACTTACTTTACGACGACGACCACCTTGCCAAGTGTAACCTGATACTCCGTTTCTTCTCACTTCAGTCGGAAAGAACCATAAATCCCTTCCAAAAGGTCCAGGACGATGTAAACGTAAATAGCCCCATCTTCCTAAACAGTTACACATCCATGATTTCATATTGCCTGGTTGTGCTGGAGAAGCAAATGTAGACGGTAACGATGGCGCTTGTGACGGTGGTGGTGACGTTGGAGCATCCTCCGCATCATCTGGTCTGTAATCTTCTTGTTCAATATCTCTCACTTCATTTGTAGGTTCATACCCGTAGTTTTGTGGATTATAATACATCGCTTGATCATATGGATAATTTTGTTGGTTATACATATTAACAAATCACCTTCTTTTCATTCATTACCTTTATCATTCATATGTGATATGCCCTCTCTAGGAAGCTTATGTATAGCCCAAATTCAACTTAAAAAGCTCGTATTATTAAAAATACGAGCCTTTCAAAAATAGAATGTGTTTATTATTTCCTTAACTTCACACTATAAAAACGCATTTCATCTAACGAACCTTCAAATTCAAATACTTCTTGTTTAATTAATTGTTTCAAGCGATATTCTAAGAATGTATCTCCAACCAATTGTTCAACAAGACCAAGTGCTTCACCAATTACTCTAGGAGCTTTGAGGAACTCTCGATCAGCACCCACACTTTTCGCGCATTCAATTATAAATTGATCAAAATAATCTTCTTGTACAAAATGCACTTCATTTTCTTTCCACACTCTTAAACATTCTATGCTTTCCGATAATCTATCCCACTCATGTTCAAACTTCATTCGCTTCTCTTCAGTTAAATAAGGTAACTTTATAAAACTTTTTTGGAATAGAGCTAAACTTTCAGGTGGTAATTCTCCCGTTCCACGAATATCATACTCTTGTTTTAATATTTCTCTGCTTGCTTCAGACGTATTAATAACTCGAATGTTTTTCTTATCCTTTAATTGTGCTATTACAAAACTTAGGCCTACATGTTCATGTGCATTATCAGCCTTCCAAATTGTAATAGGTGTTTCAACAGGAATAGTATGTAGTTCTTCTATAGTTGCTATAAATCTTGATAAATATTCTTCTTCAAAATAACTATCATAAGCAGTTAAGTTATTTATTAACCACTCCTGTCTTGCTAGTTGCCCCTCATTCGTATGCAACCTATATATCGGTCCAATTGAAAAAAATTCCGAAAAAGCAACAACACTCTCTTCAAATAATTCTTCTTGACTTAACATATATTTTAAGCAACCAGCCGTTGAATCATCAAAAGCAATATGTACGTGCGTACTGTCTTTTACATTCCTTTTATAAGTAGGATTACTTGTTAATTGTTTCGGAATATCCATCAAATTTTTAATTGTATCTTCACTATAGTTTTCTTCTAATAAGTTTAACTGTATGAGAATACTTTGAAGTAAAACTTTAGCCTCATCTTCGTACATATCCTCTACAGCATTTTTAATTTTATCTATCACACAAATCCCTCTATTCATTTCAAAAATAACGTAGATTATAGTGTATCATTTTAGTATAGTTCTTTAAAGTCAAATCCAGATTACTACAGCAATCTGGATTTTCAACAAAAGCTCTCCTTATATTTTTGAATTGCTAAATATTTTTACTTTGAAAATCCTTGTATCTAAATGTATAATTATATAAAAACAAAAATATAGGAGCTATATTTATGGATAAAGTACTTACAAATTATAAACATTACTTAAAAAATTGGAGATTTATATTTATTTGCATACTACCTGCTATTGCCTTATTCGTTACTTTCGATGTCATCTTTGAACTACTGTTTCATCAAAATTTCTACTTATCTAACTTAATTTCTGCTATCATATTATTTTTAATATTTATTAACGTTAAAGATAAATTTAAAATTAAAGGCTAAAAAACACTATTTCAAAATAGCCCTTTATTATTGCATCCTACTATAAAATAAGGCTCATAGTAGATTTTCATAAAAAATAAGAGCACCCTGCAATTAGCTGCTCTTATGTGATTAGAGGTTTTTTCTGAGTATTAAGTAGGACACGAAGATCTTGTCCTACTACATAATATATGCTTGTGCTTATTATTTCGTGCATGTATTAAGCACCATGTTCAGGTACTTAATATATGCACAGTCATTGCTAAAAAATCTACTCAAAATTTCACTGCACAATTTCATATTTATAAATTAAAAAACATCCTCAATGGATGTTTTTTATCTAAAGATTTTAAGCTTCCATAAACTTAGCCGGTACACCAATTTTTTCAACTACAGAAGATATATTAGTAGGATTAATCATTACATTTTCAATACATACTAATTTATTTTCTAATATCCCATTCTCTGTAGTAATAAGTTCTTCAAACCGATCTAAAGTCATTGAGAATTTATGTTCACTTCCACCATTCATACTAACTTTTACATACTTCATAGTGTCACCGCCTTTCATAATAATTTACATTTCGACAAGAAGGCGCTTACATCCTTTTTATTTACCGCTTAGATTTCTCACGTTTATATATATTTTGAGAACGGAAACTACTATTATTCACTCACAAAATTATTGCTAATAAGAAAGATAAAGATAAAAATGCACAAAGTGGAATATATAAACCGGTATCCATTCTTGCAAAGTGCGTATCTTTTTGTCGTTTAAAGATACCAAAATAGTTAAATTCACCAATTACTCTAATAGAAAAGACGATCATACAAATCCAGGAACCGACTTGAATAATAACATTAGGAACTGCAAAATGAACAATATTTGCTTGTTGCAACAAAATTATTGCTGCCATACTTAATAATAATGCAATGACCAATGTCATTCCGGCACGAGGTGTAAACGCCTTTTCCCCTGCTTTAGTTGGAATAACACTATTTGTCCCCCAATTACCTCCGAAAGCCCAATATACATGTAAAAAACTAACTAAGAATAATATACAAGCAGATATATATGTAATGATAAGCATTTTATCCTCCCCTTATTTCATTTTGGTTCCCACCTATAAAATATGCTGTTCCCCCCACATTAGCAACCTTCATTTCATTACATAAAAAAACCGTAATGATTTATCAATATTAAGATAAGTCATTACGGGGTTATTAAACCTCATTATGCATTATACCTATTTCTTCGGCGTTCCATCCTTGTTTGACCTTGAACTGCATTTTCTTTGTATGGATCTATTTGCTCTGTCATTTCATATGTTGCAACTGGTTCTTCGTACTTATACTCATGGATCTTTTCTGGCATTTTACTTTTAGATTCTTTCCCACCAAACTTAAATAGTTTCATCTTTAATTTCGGCAATCTTGGAAGTCGAATCTTAATTGATAATCTTTTGCGTTTCTTTTTTGGTCCAAGTAGATTTATATTTTCTTTATTATTATCTTTCTCTTTGCGGTGAATGAACATCGCAAGTAATCCTCCTATTACAAGTCCTCCAATTAATAGTAATATATATACATAATGGCTTGTCATTAAACTCATTATGCGTTCAAGTATGACTAACGACTGTACTTCTTTTATATCCCATAGTAAAGCGGCCCATAATGAGAATAAGCCCAAAGTAAGTCCATATGTACGAAAACGGAATAAACATGGAATTAACGCGACACATGCAGCAATTTTCGCATTTGCTATGATTGAGCTTGTTGCAATATCTTGATGCCAAATAACTAACAGTAGTGTTATAAATGGCGCATACGCTATCCAACTGCATATACGTGAATACATCTTTTTAGCAAAATAACTACCGAAACTAGTAAAAAATAAAAGCCCTCCAATATATATAGATTGTTCTAGAGGGATTTGCTTTGTAAGTCCTGCAATTGGAAAGAGGCCGCTCAGTAGCATTAAGAGCACATCTAATTTCTTCACAATTCCCCATTCCTTTCAAATTTTTTCAATTAATAAAAATCGTTTTTCCATATGAAATAGTTTTTGTATTTCTAAAAAACATATTAATCCTGTCTGCACATAAAGTAAATATGTAAACGAAAAGATACTTGACAAAGGATATCCTTATTTACATAAAAAAATGACAAATCCTGATCGATATAACGAGCAGGATTTGTTTACTAGTATTTAAAGTAGAATAATTGAATCTTTCTTTTCTACTTTTACTACATCTACATCCAATTCATCATCAAATTCTTTAAACTCTCTTGCATCTATGTCAGTAATATAACTCTTTATTACTTTTTCCATATGCATGGAATATGTAATGTGTACATTCTTTTTCGAAAGCATACTAGAATTACAGCACATGTAATGTATCATTTTAGCGATATAATCCCTTTCTACAGGTTTTACACCTAATGGTAGAATTTCAAGTATATATCGCTGAAAAATCCCACTACAATTAAGTGAATATTCACCAGTGCTATAATACATCCCTTTTTGATCTGTATATAAGCCAATGCTATCTAGAGCATCATCAGATTCTATTACACCGTAACTTGGTACATCAAAACCTGTATTTATTCTAATAATATTTAAATTTGGAACCTTTAACACCTCTGGAACAATATCAGGTAAAATATCTGTATTAATTTCTTTATTTTGTAACTCTTTTATCCAATACCTTCTCAAATTTGCATCTACAATGAAATAAACTTGTTCATTTTGTTCTTTTGCATATTGTACAATTTCCATTAATGTTTCGGAAACATATTGTTTAAAAAGAACTCCCATATCATTTCTCTTTGATGGTTGTGGTAAAAATGCATTATGTTTATTTATATTTAATAATACGTAATCAATCGTTTGCCATTCTGTATTCCCATATAATTTATATAAAATTTCTTTTCCTTTTATTTTTGAAAGAATAGGTAAGAAATCAAATTTCGATATTCGTTCAATTGATAAGTTAACATATATACAAGGTAAATTTATCTTATTCCAACTACGCTTCAAAAATCCTTTTTGCTCTAATAAACTAAAAACACTATTTACAATTGTTTTACGAGATACACTTTGGCCTATAAATAAATTAATAAATGTTGAAATACGGTTTGCTCGTGCAAATCCCTCTCTAATGATTTGTTTTGGATCAATTTTTTCTCGTCCATCACAATTTTTCAATGCGATTAATGCTAATGTCGCATCACTGCGCTCGCCCGCGGTAGCATAGACAGCTTTCGTAACATCATCTACAAGATTTGTTTTATATTTTTGGCAATATTGCATTTTATATGGATTTTGTAACACCTTTTCAATATTGTATCTCACAATCTTTAATAACACTGGAAAATCTGTATTCAATACATAAGAATTTTCACCAACTTTAGTCAAAACAATTTGACTCTCAAGTAATGTTTGTTCTATTTCCAACACTATATCTTCAGACCAAACTTCTAATGTTAATGTCTCTAATCCTTTTGGGGCAAATAAAGGAAATAATTCATTTTTGTTATTTGTAGCTACCTTTTTACATTCTGGAAGTATTGTGAAATAAGAGAATTTACGCTGAAATTCTTTAAATAAATACTCTCTTTCCTTTACTGTTATACCCGGTTCTATTTTAGTACCTTGAACTTTATAAATTCTCTCATTGTATGGAAATAACACCCTTTTATTTTCTCCTACAATATAATCTTTCGGATATTGGAGAATATGGTCTAAATCCACCTCTCCCCCTATTTGAAAATCATCTTTTAAATTTCTAAATATCTTAATCCATTTCATGCCGGTTGTAGCTTGTTGTATTTTTAGTTTTACAAACCGTATTTTTTTATTATTTGACGCAAACTCTGAGGTAGAAATCAATATAATGCCTCGTTTCCGTCTTAAAAGTAAAGGAATATCTGGGTGATTATATTCTTGATAAAATCTCCGAATCCCTATTGAAATATTTAATAATGGAGCGTTCTCACCACCGCGGGTTATGCATTCGAATCGATATACATAGGAGAAAAAATCTTGTGTTTTTTCATCTTTTATCGGCCCTGACATCGCCTCACAAATATTTTGTGATCTAAGAGGGGAAAAATAGATTTCTTCTTCATTTGTATTTTTTAAATATATAGGACGCTCACAAAAAATATGTGAGATTAAAGCGGGCACCCACTTAGAATACGTTTCATTATCATGTAGTACTGGCAAATTAGAAATCAAATCGGATTG
The DNA here is from genome assembly GCF_022663885.1 of Bacillus cereus group sp. BfR-BA-01330. Classification (NCBI taxonomy): domain Bacteria; kingdom Bacillati; phylum Bacillota; class Bacilli; order Caryophanales; family Bacillaceae; genus Bacillus; species Bacillus cereus group sp. BfR-BA-01330. The sequence goes on along the minus strand of NZ_JAKUGK010000004.1, from coordinate 207,894 downwards.
CCATTCATATTTTGGTGGTTCTACTAATCTATTTGGTTTCCAATCATGAATAATCTCATACCAACTTTGAAAAATATAATCGAGCTGCTCTTGTCTAATAGGTTCTTTCGATACAATCCATGGTGTATTTTCATTTAATACGTATGGGTTATGCTGAATAAACAATATATCCGAAAACATATCATACAATCTTTCATTCAAACGTTTCAACTTACTCGTTAATAAAAATGTCTTATAATGTATCTCTACGATGTCCAGCCATTCAATAGGAAAGTATATAAATGATACCTTTTCATTTAAAAGGGGTTCTACTATATTTTCAAATGTTAGCAGCCTTAATTTTTTCATAAAATGATTCCTTCCTTTCTTCAGTTGTCTTGATTATCAAAAAGCTAGAACAATAGTTACTTAATCTAATCCATTTAAATCAAGTATTTAAAAGAAAAGTAAAAACTATTTATCTGAATAAAACATTATCAAATCGACTCTTTTAACAATTAAAAGTAATTATCATATACAGCACCTCTTATATTTATGTTTTAATACATTTAAATTATACAATTTATATAATGTATTGTACTTATCATTTACAAAAAATTTACAAAAAACTAAAAAAGAACACCTTAAATCGGCGCTCTCTTTACAAATATTAAGCGTTATGTAATTGAACATATAGATAACAGTAATCCTCCAAATGAAATTGTTCCTAGTAAACCTACTACAAATCCTGTTAAACAAATACAATCAGCAAGACAAATAGAAGACTGCGATAATGGAACGAATGACCTACTTGTACCCGAACCATATTGTTTTATCTTCTCATAATTCATATCTAACATTAAATGTAGACATGTTATACCCTCCTCAATAGTATGTACAGATTCTTTTTCTAATTGCTCCAATAATTTACTATCAAAAGCAACTGCTAGAGGGTACTGCTTATCCGATTTCATATTTTGATAAATTAGTTGCAAACGAGATAATATATTATTTTTCTTCTTTTCAGATGTTACTGTACATTTCATATTATTAAATTCATTTAATAACAGTGATAATTCATCTCTTTTTCCGTATAAATCTTTAGCTATTTTTCTCTTTAGTTTATACGAATGGAAAATAGATTTTAGTTCAACCATATTCAGACACTTCCTAATTACATAGTATTTACCCTATTATTTTGTAGATAAACAGTACTTTTTAATCTTATTTAAAATACACTTAAGCAACTTATTTTACTATCGATTAACATTACATTAACCTTACACGGTTGTAATAAAATCATTAGCTAGAAGGAAGCAATGCCCAAACTAGACAGATATTTAATGACAAAACCATAAGAAAAAAACAATGATTAGATTTTAAATCTAGTCATTGCTTTATCCATCACATCTTGATTACATCTATATATCTTATTGTTACTCTTTCACTTGAATGATTGAATATATCCATTAAAAATGGCTATATTCTTTGTCGGCACGTACATATAACTAATGTTTTTTTATTGATAAAGTGAAACTTTAATCAGCTCTCACCAATCGGGCTTTTATGGGCAGTCCGCCACCTAACTTCTCTTTGCTCTCGCTGAATTTTTTTGGGGATGTTACTGCCCGCAACTAGCAAGATAGATATTATCAATATTCATACGTTACAATAGTACCGGTAGTATCAGTAAAACCATCAAAACAGTTAGAGCAACCACCACAGCCGCCACAACCGCCACAACCGCCACAGCCTCCGCAACCAAAACAACCGAAGCAACCAATACAACGGAAGCCACCACAACGGAAGCCGCCACAACGACCTCCACCACAACCGCCACAACGACCACAACCGCCACAGCGACGAGCAGCATCTTCAATATAGTAATATGGATATTGGTTTTGCTGGTCCCAATAGACAATATTTCCAGACCGGTAATCATTAAGGCTTAACGCTTGTAGTTCTTGTTGAAACTGATTCATTTTCATAACCTCCGTTTATAAAATACAACCTCATCGATACTTCCCTATATTCCTGTTCGTTACATCTAAGTAGAAATAGCGCTATAAACTAAGTTCAATACGTACACCAACAAAGTATGACTTATCACTAGATGATGCACCTTGTTCATATACCTATTTTTACTATGGGCTCATTTTTATAAAGTGAAACTTTAATCAGTGGGGTTTTGTTCATCCCCTACCTAACTTCTTTGCTTCCGCTGAATTTTGAGGTGGGGGGCTTACTGCCCGGCAAATAGCGGGATAAATAAAAATTAAAAAATATGAATTCTAGCGTCATATCTTCATACTTACTAAGTTCAATTAATTTCTCAATAATTATGATGCCATGTCCTATATATTTCCGTCTGCTGCTTAGATTTTTCTGTACTGTAAATGGCTTTCGCTATAACACCTCCAAGTGACCGGTTTCTATGACGGATATGAAATTCCAACAAAAAAAGCCCTAATTAGGGCTTTTCATTCTATTTCTCCAGCAAAACTCTCTATGAAATTCCTAATTGAAAAAAGACACACTTAGATTGATGCGTCTTTTTGTGATGCCTCTTTTGTGAAATCATATAAAGCAATTGCGCCTAAAAGAACAAGTATACCTTGAGGAACATCTAGTAAAATAGTTTTCCAAATTTCTGGAACTACCCATTTGATATCTGCTGCTGTTTCAAGATATGTTTGGAAATAGCTGATTGTAAAATTAATGATTCCTAAAAATACAAACAACGATAAACCAAATCGAATTAATTTCTTATTTGTAAACATATAACACCTCTCAAAATTCATTGGATATTCCTGCTTTTGCTTCTTTATATTTTCATATCTTTATATCTAATTTTAACACATAAAGAACTCAAAAAAATACAATATGCATATTTGCATATCGTATTAACAACACTCCATGATAATATAGAAATTCCTGCAAAGAAAAAACAACTCCGTTACAGCTAACAGCTCGGGTTTCTTTTCTTATTTAACTTCATACCACCAACATTTACGTTCTTTAATTGTAAAATAAATGTGACAGAAGTTTATCCAGTTAATGCGTAGACAAGTAAATGAGCTAAATTATCGATATTCTATTTCGCCATATCCGTAGCACTAATGACTTTACGCAAATTTGACAAGAAAAAATATATAGATAGGTATGATCCATACCTATCTATAACATTACTTCTATTCTTTATCCAATTACGTCTTTTACGTCTGTATCCACTGGCCACTTTTCTAATGTATAAGCCATTTCCCAAAATGAATATTCATATTGACTGCTAATAATAAAATGCTGTTTCATACGTTTGCGGTCTGCCTCTGTTACTTTTTCAGCGATAGTATCTAAACGTGTAATTTGTTCTTCAACTAGCGTACGGAACCAATCAGATCCATAAGCAGAAATCCATTCGTTATAAATTGGCTCTTCCGGCTGGCACTCTTTTAAGCGTTCGCCAATTTCATAATACAACCAATAGCAAGGTAAAATTGCTGCAATGATATCTCCTAAATGCCCTTCATACGCAGCACGATACATATGTGAAGTATACGCATATGCAGTTGGCGCAGGAATAAAATTATCTTTTTCTTCTTTTGTTATCCCTAGCTTTTTAGCAAAATTCTCATGTAAAGATAACTCGGCCTCATATGTATTTTGAGCATGATGTGCCATACGAGCTGTCGTCTCTAATTCAAGAGCTTTTGCAGCTCCTAAAGTTTGTACTCTAGCAAAATGACTCAAATAATATGAATCTTGAAGCACATAATAGCGAAAACTAGCTAAATCTAATGTTCCTTCACCAAGTTTTTTTACAAAAGGATGGTTAAAACTCGCTTCCCAAATTGAATCTACTTCTTTACGTAATGATTGTGAAAAAGTCATTTAAATCCCTCCAATAATGTATAAAATATAAGTATTTATCCACAATTATTAAAGCTGTAAAATAAAAAAACTTTCTTTACAGGCGTAAAGAAAGTGAAATTGACAGTATTTATTTACTCATTAAATAGCAACGTCGTTCCCACTTCCCTACGCTGGCATTAACCAGATCAGGTACTAAGAGTCTCAAAATCACATTTGATCTCAGCCTATAAAAGGCCCCCCTAGTGGATAAATATTTTGTTTTTATAATGTATTCATCATAGCATACTTCGTGAAACTGTCAAAAGAATTCGTTATATAATCTCCTTAAAACCCTTCTTCATTTCTAACTTTTAATGATGTTTCAATAATCATATCTAATAGTTTGCTATAACTAATCCCCGCTGCTTCTGCACTTTTTGGCAATAAACTTGATTGTGTCATCCCTGGTAATGTATTAATTTCCATTACATATGGAATTCCGTCCTTCACCATCATATCAACTCTTGCATAAACACTACATTTTAATGCTTTATAACAAGCAAGTGACGCTTTATTTACACGTTCCTTAATTTCTGCTGGAAGTTCGATAACTTCCTCAACTGTACTAGTATCATCATATTTTGCATTGTAGTCAAAGAACTCGGCTGCATGTCGAATTGAAACTATAGGTAACTGTTTTCCATCCAGAATTGAACATGTAATTTCATCACCTTTTATATACTTCTCAATTACTACTTCAGAATCCCATTCGAATACAGTTTCTAGCATTGAGATCAATTCATTTTTATTATAAACGATTTTCACTCCGACACTCGATCCGCCAGAGTTTGGTTTTACTACTAATGGAAATCCTAACTTATCTAACTCATCAAGATTTAGATCCTCCATTTTTGTAAGTTCAATCCAATCTGGTGTTTCTACACCTTCATAACGTAAAATCTTTTTCGAAATATTTTTATCCATACATATACTGCTAGATAACATATTACTTCCGCTATAAGGAATCCCTAAACTCTCCAGTGTTCCTTGAACTGTCCCATCTTCTCCGTATTTTCCGTGTAATGCGAGCAACGCAAAGTCAATGTCTTTCGCTTTTTCAACTAAATCTATTTTTTCATTTAATGTAATTGGAACTATTTCATACTTATTTTTATCTAAATGAGCAATCATTTCATTCCCCGTCATAATTGAAACTTGTTTTTCAGACGATACCCCGCCCATAATAACACCGATTTTCATTTTCTCAACTCCAAATTTCATTTTTTAATGTATCACCAATTATTTTAATTCCCCGAACTATTTCTTCTTCTTTCAAGCGCGAAAAACCTAATCGGAAAGTGTTCGCTCCTTCTCCATCAGAGTAAAAAACATCTCCAGGTGAAAACGTAACGCCTTTCTCATAACACTTTTGTAAAAGTGTGCGGGCATTCATATGCTCTTCTAGCTCTATAAATAAATGCAGCCCACCATCTCCAGTCATTCTTTTAAAAGGAATGTACTGGTTACATGCCCCGACAGCTAACTCATATTTTTTCTTATAAACAGATCTTGCCTTTTTTAAATATTTTTCAAAATATCCCTCATGTAAATATTGAAACAGAACAGCTTGATCTAGCGTAGATGTGTGAATCGTTCTTGCTCTTTTTACGCTTTCTAAATAATGAATCAGCTCTTTATCTGCAATAATCCAGCCTACACGTAAACCAGGGAAAAGCACCTTTGAAAAGCTACTAATATAAATCACATTATTGCCAGCTCCCGCAAAAGTTAATAATGGAGCTAAATGTGAACCTGAATAACGTAATTCTTCATTAAATCCGTCCTCTATAATAGGAACGTTGTATTTTGAAAATAACCTCATCAATTCCGTTCTTTTCTCTGAACTCGTAACAATACCGGTTGGATTATGATAAGAAGGAATTAAATAAGCAAAATCAAAATCTTTTTCACGCAAACTTTTTTCAACTTCATTCGTATCAATACCATCCTCATGCATATCAATCCCATGAACTTCAAGTCCATGTAAACGGAAAAGCTTAAGTGCAGCATGGTGAGTTGGATTCTCACAAATGACACGACCGGATTTTTTTGATAAAGAAGAGAGTACAATATCCAATCCTTCTGTAAATCCATTTGTAATTAGAATATCTTTATTCGAAATGTCTACACCTTTCATTTCCATGTAATGAAGTAAATAATTCATTAACGGTCTATATCCCTTTGCATATCCGTAGTTCAATACGATGTCCCCTTCAATGGACATACGAGTAAGAAAAGCTCTTTTGAAATTTTCAACATCAAATAGCTTCTCATCCGGGGCTATACTATTAAAAACAATCATTCCCTTTTCCCAACGAACACCATGTTTCATTAAATCTAATTCGTCCGCTAATGCGGTCACTGTATTAAGTTTATTTTTCCAATCTATTTCAACAGACGAAGTGTTAGATATATCCACCTTGGCAACAAAGTTCCCTTTTCCTTTAACTGCATAAATGAGTCCTTCTTGCTCTAAATCTGCATAAGCAGCGAGTACAGTGTTTCTACTCACACTTAGTAATTCACTTAGTTCCCTTGTTGATGGGATTTTTTGATCCCCGAGCAAATGCCCTTTCATAATCATTTTCTTCAAATAATCTTTCAATTGAATATAAACGGGACGTTCTTTAACAACTTTAAAATCCTTAAACAATTTCTTACCCCCTGCAATCATTTTTGCATATTTATTTCATTCTCAAAAGGTCCACGGCATATGTATTTTTTATAAAGGGCGGTACGGTCTTACAAATCTTTTCGATATAAGTTTATTACATCTTTTAAAGCTGCAGCTGCAGCGCCTCTTGGATTAGAAGCCCCACCAATTGTAGTAACTTGTCCCATCGTATCTGTAAAGAACGTAATTCCTTTTTCGGTTCCATTTACTTTTGCTAACGGATGATCTTTTTCTATTTGGCACGGTTCAACATTTAAATTCACATTGCCTCCCTCATCCTTATATGTTGATGCTATTAATTTAATAATTTTATGTTGTTCCTTAGCATTTCGAATTTGCTGTTTTGTAACGTGCTCGATTCCTTTTATATGTATATCAGTAAGTGTTTTCTCTGTTTCTATTAAGCTGTTTGTCAAAAGTAACAATTTACACGCACTATCTGAACCACTTATATCTAATATAGGGTTTGTCTCAGCAATTCCTTTATTTTGTGCTTCTTTCAGTGCTTCTTCAAATGTCATATCTTCCTCATACATTTTCGTAAGAATATAATTAGTTGTTCCATTTAATATTCCTTCTATTTTTTCAATACTGCAACCGGCTAAACTAACTTGTCCAATATCTAGTGTCGGTAGTGCAGCGGCTGTTGCACCGCTATATCGAATTCGTATATTTGCGCCTTTTGCTGCTTCATTTATTTCTCTCCAGTTTGTAACGAGCGCACCTTTAGAAATTGCTACTATATCCATCTGTTTTTCAATCGCTTGTTTCATATATTGTTTCCCTGGATTTCCATCTTTAAGATTTGTAACTGTTGATTCTACCAATACAGTACCACTTATGCTAGTTGTTGCACGTTCCTTCGGATGATACTCTAAATATTTTTCAATTGCAGCGGTACCGCCACCATACATTAATAAATGATGAAGTGATAAGCCGTCTTCATTATGTATTGCAATATTTCTCCCTAATACGCCGCTTACAACTAATTGAATCCCATATGTTTCATATATATATGAATATTTTTCATTTAATAATTTTATAAACTCTCTACCTACTGTTCCGTATCCTGATAATACAACTTGAATTTTCATAATATCCCCCCATATTTTTCTACCAAATCCCTCTTTCAATATAATATAAAGCGCTCTCGAATTCCATCGAGAGCGCTTTATTATTACCTATTTCGGTAAACGTGATAGCTTTTCAGCAATTGTTCTATAAAACTCTTGAATGCTAGAAAAACCTAACGAGTCTGAAACACTTAACCCTATCATGTCGAGATGGTCCCAATTCGCTTTCGTTTCGATATGATTCCATTTTCCAATCTGTAATGACTCATTATTATTTACAGTAACATTAGAAGATGGTGCAATCATAGAATTTGTATTTACTACACCATCATTTTGCCACCAAGAAGTATCAACTAGCGGACGGTTTTCTTCATATCTCGCATAAGAACCTAAGAAAAATGCATTTCCCATTAACACTTTATTCATCGTTATATGAGGCAAATGTAAACCTGTTATAGGTGCTGCTTGTGATGCATGTCCACTATAGGATAAATAATACACATCTGGTTGCGTCTTTACCCAATTATTTAACTCCTTTGCACCATCTGTACTTAAATCCCATTGACTTATATCTTTTGTATTTTTCCAAAGTGAACTATTTAGAATACGATTACTATATTGGAAAAAGGACTCTCCAGCATTCTTCTTTATACCCCATTGATCCAATTTAAAATCATATAATGATAAATTATTGTTTCCTCCAAAGCTTGCAGCTGTAATGAGTAAATCTTTAACGAACGGCAGTAGAAGACTACCATCCGCAAGTGTTGTACCGTTGTGAGGGGTTGCTAATGTTGTAACACTATGAACGTATGATTTTCCGCCTTCAAATAGTGGTGATATTTTGGTGTCTGGGTGATTTTTCACATAATTCTTTTCTTCAAAACTACCTTCTTTTAATAGCTGTACTAATGTTCTAATCGTTTGTCCACCCATGCTATGTCCAACTAAATGAACTTTATTTGTTTCACTCCAATTCGGCGCAAAACCACTATAAGTTCTGCCAAAACGATTATGTCCATGTTTCTCAGCATGGACTGCACCATAATCTACTGTCCCACCGCTAATTTGTGCATACAATTCACATGCACGATCCCAGTTACTAGAAACAGGTCCAACAGCTGCGGTATGTACCGTATAACCATTTTGTTTCAAATCTTCCTGTATATCATGAACACCACCCCAATATTTTACGCCAAGCATTTCTTCTCTACCCCATCCAGCAAATCCATTCACCAATATGATAGGATAATTATTTTGTTGCCTCTCTTCAGCGTATGATATTTTCGCTGCGAATGAACATACGGTCACTAATGCAAAAAAACATATTTTTAAAAATAACTTCCCCATACTTTCTCCCCCCTAATAAAACGTTTACATTTTTCTTTTTAAAAAATTAACAGAATAATTTAACAACTTAAACATAATGTAAAGTATTTTATATACGTTGTATATATAGAAAACATATAAAAATGTTGATAAATATTAATTCAAGTGAGTATTTACTTTTTACAATATAACTTGTAAATCTATTTATTTAGATTTATAATTAGATATAGTTTCCTCATGTTAAAAAGATTTAAAAACCATAAGAAAACTAATCTCATTGCTTGAAAAGGAGGAAAAATCATGCAAATCGGATCAAATATTCATACATTGTCTCAACCTACTAAAATAACTCCATCTAATCTTGAGCATAATACTATCTCTTCTACTAAACTTGAAAGTAAGAAAATAAGTGATCCTATCAAGTTTGATATTCGTTTATCTGAAAAAGAAATGAAACAGCCTGAGCATAAATTTAATGAATTAGATTTATGGAAGATGTTAAAGGATAAAGGTGTTCCCTTATGGATCATCCTTGAAATGCTACAAAAGGCTCGTAAAGAAAAAGAAGCCCAAAATAATTCAGTTCAAAATTCAAATGGGATTGAGGAAACAAACGAGACTCGATTAAATGAAGTAATGTAAAGCATAATAATTGATTTGTCTATAAACTAAAAAGAGTTCGAAGCTGATGAAATTTTTATCAACTCCGAACTCTTTTTTAAGGTTTTTCGCCAATCGTTACAAATTGAAAAGATACTTCTCCTTCCAAACCTTTAATTAGCTTTTTTACTTTGACATTTTCATTAACCATTGTATTATCTGTCGACATTTTAGGTCTTTCATCACCTAGAGATTTCTTTAATTGAAGAAGGTGCATTTTCGTTTCATTTGCTTTTATTTCCTTATATACGCTATTTTTTGCTACAATCACATACGATTGCGTTGGATATTTACGAGTGTTTCCTATCCAAGTGTCACTATCGTATGTAACAGGAATGTCATTTCCTTCTATTTTAATACTTTTCATATTCTTTTCGTCTTCATTTGTAAACAATAGTGATCCTTCTTTTGGGAATTTTGGTAACGTATCTAAAATATAATTGGAGCCATTACCTCGTTTATGAAAAATTTTTTCTTTAATCAGTGCTAGTGCTGTAGATTCATTTAAAATTAATACATGTCCATTTCCAACTTCACCTTTTTTCACAGAAAACACTTCATTTTCTTTCGTAATTTCCTTATAACGATTAATAATTGGTGAAATATTATTTTCATCTCCAATAATTAATACACCGTTTGCAGGAAATGAGTTATCCTTTTTAGAGCATGAACTAAAGCTTATTAAAAGTATTATAGTTAACATAAAAATAGTTAAAGTTCTTTTCATCACGGTTCCTTTCATAATTCATATCATTTTTTACATGCTTTTCTGTAATTTTATTAGTTGATATCCTTTATTGCTCCATAGTCTTATAAAGCTTTTGTAGGTAACGCCAACGAGTAATAAAGAAATATAAAACTTGTATACATATAAATGAAATTAAAATAAAAATCGAGCTATTTAAAATAGAAAAACTAACTAATTGTTGCAGTGCCGTATACGCTACTACAGTATGAATCACCGCAACAGCAATCGGTAAGAAGAACATTAATAATAACTGTCTCGTTACAACTTTTTTTAACTCTTGTTTACTTAATCCCATTTTCGAAATCATTTTATATTGTTGTTGATCACGGTCCAAATCAGTGTATAATCGGAAATAAATAAAACTAGCAGCAAATGTAAAGAAAACGATTCCGACTAAAACACTTGCCATAAGTAATAAACCATTCTTTTGCTTTGCCTCCAACAAGTTTAATGTTAAAGCTTCAAAGTAGAAATCACTGTCCCTAAGATCTTTATCGAATATACTTTTTAATTGATTTGAAATCTCTTTCGTTCTTATCCAATCATCTACAACAAATCCGTAAGTACGATGTTGAATATCTTCATCCTCTGGATTACTCGTCAGAGGAATTTCATCATACACATGATCTTGAACAGCAATATAAATACTACTAGAATCATGTGGTAAAACTAAATTCTCTACAGTTTTCTTCACACGAAATGTCTTTGTCCAATCTCCTTGAATGACTTCAATATTTTTTTTGTAGTCACCATTTTTAAATTCTTGCTTTTGTGACACCCTCCCAGGGATTAGTAAAATTTCATCTTCTTTTTCAATCGTTTCATGTTGGTACCCGAGTGCTCTCGTAAGTTCGTTATATTCACTTAATTTCAATACATTTACGTTACTTTCTGTAAATTTACTTGAAGATGAAGCCATTCGATACGGAATATTTGCATCCAAGAGATGTTTTTTTATAATAGAGAGATGTTTATCTACCAATTTGTTGTTTTCAGAGCTTTCATACAGAAATGTATATGGGTTTGTCATCCACACTAAATTTCTATTACCAATAGCAGCTGTTGTACCAATAGCTGTAAATGCAACTGCTGAAATAATAGATACAATAAAAAACATCGTTGCATTATCTTTCATACGGTAAATTAATTCAGAAAACGTTAATATATTTGTTCTTTTTAAAAAGAAAGATTCTCTCCTTTTAGCAAGATGTAATATATAAACGCTACACTGTGTATATAAAAAGTACGTTCCTATAATTACTAGTAAGACACCCATTCCAAGTGTAGTAAAACTGGAACTTGAAATAAAGCGAAATACTGAGAAATATCCATATCCTATACTAATTAAAGAAAGCAGTGATAATAAAATTGAAGATTTCGGTTCAGGTTTTGGTTTTTCCTCTGCTCGAATAAGTTCGACAAGTTCCGTTATTTTTACCATTTTAAATGTAAATAGTGAAACAATGAAAAATAAGAAAAGAAAAGTGATAATTGTTAATAATACAGCCTTCACTGGTGTATAAAAAGGCAAACCATTATTAATCATTAATACACTTGCGCTTATCAATAAAACTAGTTTAGAAAATATGAGTCCAATGAAAATCCCTATACAAATTGAACCAAGTCCAATCAACATATTTTCAATTAATAATAATTTCTTAAACTGTCTCATTGACATACCTTGCATCATTAATATGCCAAATTCTTTCTTACGAGTTTTTAAAAATGAACTAACTGAATATAAAATAAAGAAAAATGAAAATACAAAAATCAAACCTTGCGAAATTGTAAATCCCATCGTACCATATGCACTCATTGTTGCACTTGTTGATTTTAATTCCCCTTGTAAATCAGGATGAAATAATAAAAGAGCATACGTAAAGAAAACCATAATAGAAAATGTACTACTTAAAAAATGGGCAGCATATGTACGCTTATTACGAAAAATATTATTAAATGCGAACTGACGAAAAGTCATGCCTTTTCCCTCCTAACAAAGAAAGAACATCCATAATCTTTTGATAAAAGGCTTGTCTGCTTTCACCACAATAAATTTCGTTATATAGTTGACCATCTTTAATAAATACTACTCTACTGCAAAAACTCGCAGCATACGGATCATGTGTAACTAACATCATCGTTGCTTTTTCTTCTTTATTAAGAGTATCAAGCATCTCCATTACATCATTTGAAGATTTAGAGTCCAAGTTCCCTGTTGGTTCATCTGCAAGTAATAATTGCGGCTTATGAACGATCGCACGAGCGATTGCTGTTCTTTGAGCTTGTCCCCCTGATATTTCAAATGTTCTTTTATTCAAGATATCTGTAATATTTAACTTCTCTGCAATCTCTTCCAATCGCTTGTTCATTTCTTGCACGGAAACACCATCTAAAGTCATCGGCAATACGATGTTTTCTTTTACAGTAAGTGTGCTAAGAAGATTAAATGATTGAAAAACAAATCCTAATTGTTTTCTGCGGAATAACGCTAAATCTTCTGATGATAATTGGAAAGGATTTGTACCATTTATTAAAATTTCTCCCGATGATGGAGAATCAATAGTAGATACCATATTTAATAACGTTGTTTTTCCACTACCAGATGGCCCCATAATCCCTACAAATTCACCTTCTTGAATTGATAAATCAATATCAACTAATGCTTTATAAGGTACTTTCCCTTTATATACTTTACTAATACTTTTTGCATGTAAAATTTCCATGTATATTCTCCCTTCATTTGCACGTCTCATAACAGAGTGTAAATGAATTGTCTTACAGCTCATATTGATTCGTCTTTCATTTATCTTACACGCTTGTAAGATTTCTAAAAAAACTGATAATAAAACTATTTTCAAACTGAAATTAACGCATAACTATCTTATAATAATTGTATAGTAGCAGGAAATACAAAGTATATGAAACCTTTATTATATAAATGAGAAAAGACCGATTGCTTTATCGGTCTTTTACTACCCAACGTTATATTTTTATCCACTCAGATCTTCTCAATATATAATGATTATATATTTGATTTTCTATCCTCTGTTGGCTCTTATAAATAAACCCACATTTTTCAATAACTTTATTTGATGCTACATTGTTAATTAAAGCAATTGCGTTAAGGACATTTAAATTTGTTTCTTTAAACAAAAAGTCAATTAAACCTTTAGTCGCTTTTGTAGCATAGCCATGATTTTGATGTTCATTTGAGATAGCATACATTATCTCTCTGTTTGGTGAAGGGAGTTCTTCTTTCATACCTGTGCAGCACCATCCAATAAATTCATTTGTGGTTTTCTTAAATATTCCTAGTCTTAATATGTGATCATCTATGTTAGTCGTAGTTCTCACTGCATGAAGAAACGCTTTATTTTCTGGTATTTCATAATTTACAACCCAATTAACCCTTTGTTCTTTCGTCGATTTCCAGTCCGGTAAAAACTTTTCTATTTCCGGTTGATTGGATATGTTATAAATACTCTCTGCATCTTTGACCGTAAACTCTTGTAGGTATATATCTCCACAATCTATTTTAAATAACTTAGTGAATCTCTCTTCATCCATGTTAATCCCCCTTACTTACATTAAAGCTCCTTAATCTGCTTCGTAAGTTCCATAAACCGTTCATCCAGTGCTTTATATTCTTTGTCGTTAGAAGTTAAAAAGCTTAATTTCCCTAATACTTCTTGTCTCTCTGTTTCTAACGTTAAACGTAGCTCTTCAATATCATCTCTTGTTTTCGTAGGTTCTTCTAGCTGCTTTTGTATCGTATTGTTTGAAAACACGAGTTTTGTGTTAGTTGTTTTCTCCAGAAAATATCGATCGTGAGATACAATTACTAATGTTCCGTTATACTCAGCTAATGTATTTTCAAGTTGTTCACGTGAAGGTAGATCCAAGTGATTCGTCGGTTCGTCTAAAATGAGTACATCTTTTTCATCTAAAATATAAGCCATTAGCTTACATTTTACTCTTTCTCCCATACTCATATGCTCAATCAGCTCTTTCCATTGAGAAGCTTGGAACCCTAAATGTTTCATTAAATTTTGGACTTTTCCTCTTTCTTCAAACGTCTCTTTAAAAAATAAATTTTCTGGTGTTTTATCAAGCGGTAAATCAAAAACTTCTTGTGTTAAATAGCCGATGTTCGCAGATGGTGAAATCCATATTTCTCCTTCAGCAGTTTCCGTTCCCATAATCATCTTCAGTAATGTTGTTTTCCCACTACCGTTTGGTCCAACAATCGCAACTTTCTCACCGTGCTGAATTGTAAAATTAACGTTTTCAAATAATACTTTCCCATGAAAGTCTTTTTTTAATTGCTTCACTTCTAAAAAACGTTTTCCTACTTTTTTGTTCGCTTGAATAGAAAACTCAACTGAATACTCTTCTTTCACACGTTCTACTTTCGCTTTCTCCAGCTCTTTTTCAAGTCGTTTTCGTTTTGACTTCACTTGTGCATCCATTCGCTTCGCTTTTACACGATAGAATTCTTTCACACCTTCTTGTTTTGTAGACTGCGCGTGTGCCTTTTGTGACCATGAACTCAATTCTTTTATATGTGTTTCTACTTGTTCTATCTTTTTTTGCTGCTTTTCATATTCACGCTGCTGCGACTTTCTTTTTTGCTCACGTGCTTTCATGTAGCTCGTATAATTACCACTATGCTCAATTAATTTTTTGTCCTCAATTGACCATATTTTTGTTGCGACAACATCTAAAAAATATCGATCATGCGATACAACGATAACTGTACCTCTCATGTTTTTTATTTGTTTAATGAGAAATCCCGTACTGATCTCATCTAAATGATTTGTCGGTTCGTCTAATATTAAGACATTAGGATTTTCAGCAAATCCTTTTGCTAATCGAATTTTCAGCTTTTCACCACCACTTAAAGTATGAAAATCGTTCGTTGGCACGCCCCATTTCGCAAGAAGTTCTGCTTCTTTTGCAATTACATCATTACTAATAAAAGATTCTATTTCTTGCTCAACATATGCTGTTGTCATATTCATTTGCATCCATTCAACAGTACCTTTTGAAGGTTCAATCTTCCCATTTATTAATTGAAGTAACGTTGATTTACCAGCACCATTTTTACCGATTAATCCGATAACATCCCCTTGTTTTACTGTCACATTCATTTTCTCTAACAACATATTTTCTTTTATTTCAACATAAACATCATTTAATTTTAATAGTTCTTTCATAAATATCGATCCCTTTCATTAAGGGAGAATAAAAAAATCCTCCCAAATAAATTTGGCAGGATTAGTCATTACATTATTTATACCCAAATAAGCTATTGCGCAATATAAATAGCAATACCGTTGTATGGAAATTGGGCAGACTAATCCTATTTTTTAGAAATTGAAATTTATTGAATTTCAACATTTAAAAATAAGATTAGTTAATCATCGTCCACCCATCATTCCTTTCCATCGTTAATAACCATATTGTACCATACTAGTACTGTATGAGTAAATGCAATTATATGTGCTGTTAAAAAGATTGCTTTCTTTTAGGTTTATTTATCATTCCTTAACTTCATGTTGAATAAGCACAAATTACATTGATTGTAATACGTCCTTTAGATTTCCCCAGTAGTAAACTTCTAAGCACTCTCTCTTATATAAAGTGAAACTTTAATTAGTGGGGGTTTTCTTCATCCCCACTGATTATTAGTTGAACCAATCGGACTTTTATGGGCAGCCCGACCCCCACCTAATTTCTTTGCTTTCGCTGAATTTTGAGGTGGGGGTCTTACTGCCCATTAAAGCGGGATAAATTTTGTATAAAAACAAAATATTATTCATTACCCAACAATAAATTATTGTTTATCGATAATTTTTTATTGATTATCCCCTTGTAATAAGCTATTATATTTTTACAGAAAATATTAATGTAAGGATTGATTTTATGGACAGGACATTAAAAATCACAAAGTTAAATATGTTTTTAATGATTTTTCTCATCCCGATTATAGTAGGGATAATTGTTGGTATACTAACTAAATTGGGGCAAAGTATACTTCCTGGACATTGGAATTCATTAGCTAATCTAGGAAGCGTTTGGTTAGTTCCATCCTTTTTTGTGGCTAGCTTTAGTTATTCTAAGCGTACAGCTATACTTTCTGGTATCCTTGCACTATTCGGAATGGTATTAGGCTACTATGGTTATGCAATAGTTATTAAAAATATAGCTCACTCTATTTATTTTATATCTGTATGGATTGTATGTGCATGTATAGGAGGAACTATCTTTGGAATTGCAGGTTTTCTATGGAAAGATACTACAAATCCACTTCATAAATTCGGAAGCTCACTTATTAGTGGAGTTTTTGTAACAGATGGACTTCACATTCTTTTAAATTTTGAAGACTATAGTCACATGTTACCTGTTGGATATACCGAAGTCATAGTCGGGATTATCTTGATTCTTGTATTAGAACGCTCTAATGCTCATCGAATTTCTTCTTTCTTAATGATGATTCCTATCACTATTTTGGGATTAATTGGATATAAATTATTAAGTTTGTTTACTTAATTAAAATTCATAAAGCTAGCTCTTTTAAAGGGCGAGCTTTTTTCTTACAATAAACTATTTATATATTAATAAATTATTAAATCCCTCTCATTTAACAGCCTTATTTATTATTGTGTCATTACACATACTTACACGACCTTTTATTAGAATCATACCAGTCTTGTATATCATTTCATTTAATCCATATAAAGTAAGGCTAAAAAACTTATTTCAAAAGTTCTTTAGCCTGAGTCATTTTACACATTAAAAAATATAATACGTACAACGGTACCTTTACCAACTTCTGAATAGATTTCTACACTATGTCCTAATTGCTTCGTAATTTCATATACGAGATATAGCCCCATTCCAGTTGATTCTTTAAAATCTCTACCGTTTTCTCCTGTAAAGAAAGGTTTGAATACTCTTGGTAAATCTTGCTTCGGTATACCTACACCATTATCAGCAATTTCAAGTATAACATTATTACCTTCCTTACAAGCTTTCACTTTAATTTTCTCTCTACTACCTGATGAATATTTAATCGCATTCGATAGTATTTGTCCGATTAAAAATTGTAACCATTTCGCATCACTTTCTACAGTAATGTCCTTATCAATTTCAAGCTCTGGATATACAAAATTCCGGATAAAGAAACGTTTATGCTCATGTACCGAATCATTCACTATTTTATGTAGTTGTACTCTTTCTACATAAAAATCTTGTGTAAATGCTTCTAAACGTGCGACATACAGAGCCATTTCTAATCCCTTTTTTAATCGATCAGTTTCCTCATTTATACTTTCAAAACGTGAATCTACTTCATCCTGTGTAATTAATTCTATTACAGATAAAGGTGTTTTCATTTGATGAATCCACTGATTCATAAAGGTTAAATGGTCATTATTTTTTCTCTCTTGTATTTGCAGCTGATTTTGATAATGTCGATATTGCACCTCAAGTAGTTCTTGAAGAGCAGCCGATACAGCTGCAAAATCAGATTTTTGAACAGATTCATCCAAAGATTGCATCGGGTTTGCTAAGCGCTCATAAAAAGAACGATGTGTAAAATAACGAAACACTAAATAACTTCCCATAAAGAAAACACCTAGAAACATTGCATATAACGCCGTTGTAATATGATTATGCCCATCAAACCAATATACGAGAAATATAGCTAGTAGTTGAATTATAGTAAAGCAAATAAGTGGTATATGATCACGTATAAACAACCTTATCATTTTTCTATACCAGTATCCCAAGTAATATGCAATCTATATCCAACACTACGAATCGTTTCAATCGCACCTTCTATATGTAACGTTTGTAACTTTTTACGCACACGTGTTGTATTTACACTTAATGTATTATCATCAACATAAGATTCGCTATCCCATAATTTATTTAACAACACTTCCCTACTCACAACACGCGGATAATTTTTCATTAATGTCTCTAATAAAATAGCTTCGTTTCTCGTTATATCAATCTCTTCGTTTCTAAGTTTCAATACAAGTCTTTCAGGATATAAACAAAGGCCTTGTTGCTCAATCATTCGCTCTTCTAGTTTCGGTGCATAATCTCCATATGCACGTCTTAAATGACTACGAATTTTCGCCACTACAACTTCATAATGAAAAGGCTTCGGAATAAAATCATCGCCACCGTTTTCTAACGCCATAACTTGATCCATCGTACCTTCACGAGCCGAAATGAATAGTATCGGACATGTAGAAACACTACGAATTTGACGACACCAAAAGTAACCATCAAAACTCGGTAAATTAATATCTAATAAAACTAACTCTGGTTGTTCATCTAAAAAAATGTCTAATACATTTTGAAAGTCCGATACAATAACTCCTTGATAACCATATTTCGCAACATATGTTGATAATAGTTCTGCAATTTTCATATCGTCTTCTACAATCATAATTTTGACCATTATTGAACTCCTTTTTAATCCACAATCTCAAATATACTTATATAAAATAAATACTACCTCTTTTCACAAAATCCGTAAATTAAAAAAAGGATGCTTTTATACAAAAGTATCCTTCTTCTATTATTCTTACTTAATATGAAAGTTACTGCAATTAAAACCTAGCTTCTCCACATAATCCATACTTAGTTCCATTCGTGCCGTTTTAAGTGGATCCACAACTTGACAAACTTTTAAATCACCGGCAGCTGATGTGTGGCACATGAAATGCTCTCTTCTTTCGGTGCAGTACCAATTACACCAATTATTTGATTAATCAGAATTTGTAGTTCATTTGAAAACAAAACATGTTCATTATGTATTAAGACGATTTTTATTGTATTTTCATGTAGATCTTCACCCATTACGCCAAGGTTCACCCCTGTAGTTAAAACACCTTGCTCTGCAATTTTTATCTTTTCAATCGTTACAGCTAATATGTCACCAGGTTCTGCACCACTGATATATACAGGTCCAGTCGTCGGATTAATTCGGTTTCAATCAAATTCTTGAAACGCAACATCTTCAGAGTCAATTTGATTCTCAAAGCAATCATATGTTCCAAATATAAGACGACTCCCAATTTCTACTTCCATATGTTGCTTTGAAATAAACTTTGATTAAACATACCTCACAGACTCGTAATTTATGGTAAACAAGAAGAATTCATTTTGAAAAAAGATTGATCAAAATGAATTCTTATCTAACAAATTTAAGTTTCTATACTATAAAAAGTTTGGTCATTTTCTATCTTTATTCTTCAACAAACGCGCCCTTTTCTTGAACAACATGCATCGTATTATAATTTAGACATAAAGACAAAACCCTAAATTACGAAGTGTCTTATAACTCTTTGGTGTGCTCATACACTACCGATTGATACGTTTCCGGATTAATTCTCAAGAATTTCGTGTAACCTCTCAGCAAACTCTTTATGATGCACTGTGTTATAGCCCACATGGTTTCCTGGAAACTCTGCGAATTCTGTTCCGAGGTGTTCTGCCAAGTTGAATGCGCAATGGTAAGGAAAAAATTCTCGTGAAATACTTCCACCGGCTGGACGTACCTGTATCGATGCAGGTTTTAATGAGCGCTTTAATGCATCGATGTTTAAAGTATAGCTGAGAATTCCCGGGATTTCATACTCAGTGAAATAAATCGAATTGCCGAGTAGTCGCTTTGTTAGCATATCCTTCGATAGTCCGGAATTGCTATCATCGATATTTGACAATAACTTCATGACCTCACTTTTATGATTCCCTTTAAGGTCTTCCATGAAATTTATAGCCTGCTTCAACTCATTTTCAGGTAAAAGTTGTAGTAAAACCGGTTCGTGTGGGATTAGTAACTGTACCTGCCCAGGATGGCGTATACACAAATCAAGTCCGATGACAGCACCAGAACTACTTCCGAATATATAAGCCGGTTCATTGGTCAAATTGGCTAGCAGCCGGTGAGCGTCTTCACTATGTGTTTGCACATGGTAATCCTCAGTTTTATTGACGAGATTGCTACGGGAATGACCACGACGATCGTAAGTAACAACGGTATACCATTTAGCAAGATGGTCGGCAATATTATGGAACTTGTCGGCATCACCACCCCCACCATGAATCAAAAGAAGAATTGGACCCGAGCCACGCACCTCATAATAGATGCTTGCTCCAATTACTTGCAATGTTCCGTTTTTTACTATACTCATTTGTACATCCTTCCTTTCTTTTGTCATCTCCCTTAACATTACATGATTGGTGAATGATATAAAATGCAGGAAATAACTAAGAAACAAATTCACCATAAGAAAAAGCAATGTGTGGCTTTAAAATAAAGTTTGATTAAAAATATTGTGTTAAACCGTATTCTATGTTGAATAAAAAGAAACCATTTTGAAAAAAGTTTAATCCAAATGGTTTCTTATCCAGCAGGTTTATGTTTTATAAAAAAGTTTGATCATATATTTACAATTCTTTGATTAAAGAGATACAGCATCGCAACTTTATTTCAAAACTACACCATACATGGTTTATTCTCTGATGACATCGCGTAAATAATATGGTCTTTATGAATTCGATACATAATACCTCTCCCTTTTATATTTATCTACTATTACTAATTAGCTCTTTTTATACAAGCTCCTCTTAAAATTAAATGTTATTTTTATGTAAAAAAGCACGCAGATTGTTTTATAACATACACTCTTTACTATAACAGAAAGGTGGTATCACTATGCCCCTTATTCCATACAACGAAAGTGATGTTGATTTACTAGCTCGATTAATTCGTGCTGAAGCTGAAGGCGAAGGTCGCCAAGGTGAGGAGTTAGTTGGATGCGTTGTAGTAAACCGTGTATTTTGTGATTGCTTAGATTTTAAACAACTCCGTACCGTACGAGACGCTGTATATCAAAGCCCCGGCGGATTTGAAGCAGTACAATATGGATATTTTTATCAACGCGCTCGTGAATCAGAAAAAGAAATCGCACGAAAAGTTTTACAAGGTCAATGGCGCTGGCCTGCACGATGGGCTCTTTGGTATTTCCGTCCAGTTGGAGCTTGTCCACCTGAATGGTATAATCAGCCATTTGTAGGACAGTTTAAAAGCCATTGTTTTTATGAGCCAAGTGGTGATGAATGTCCAAAAATGTATTCACGCTAGCAAAATTTGAAACGCAAGTACTTAGACCTCTAAGTACTTGCGTTTCTTTTAGCTTTATTTTAGAAATCTAGTAATGAGATGAATTTTTCGATGCCCACCACATGTATTAATAACGATATACGTGGGCCACTAGACTGATTCATAATGAGCTTATAAATAATAATAAATAATTGTTTTTGATTTTCTTTCATTATTTTTTTATTTTCGTGATGACAAATGGAATACAATTGCTCCATTAAGTTAGAGTAATCTTTATTAGAACGAAGTATTTTACAAACTTCTACTAGCCATTCTTTCTGCCTTTCATCTAATGTATAGTAAAACTCTTTATGTTTCTCCTGATTTACCGCAATTAATTTTTCAGATTGAAAGTTTCTTATCCAATACTCTGCGCGATTACTTATCGCTCTCATTTCATCTAATGCATAGCTCTTATCTATTTTCTTTAATATCCCCTGTAAAATAGTAGAATCAAAATTTAATAATGGTAACGTTCCTGCTACTTGATTAAATTTCGGATATTCTTTAAACTCGCTATCAACTTTAGAGATTTTAATTGCATCAAATAAATCTTCATTTTTGAGCGTTTTATTTTCATAGCTATCTTTAAATCGCTCATACTCTGTATAATTGCGAATCACATCTTCATCTAACCCAATATGAAAAGCAGCGCCTGGTTTGTATTTTGCAAACATAAAGAGAATTACTTCTGGTATATACACTCTCAATAAATTACTTGGTGTAATACTATTCCCTGAAGAGCTAGACATTTTTTCATGATTTCCTTTAATACCAATGAAATCGTAAGCAACGTAATGAGGCGCTTCACGATTGAATATTTTCCTTGCAATTTCTTTTGATACATTATAACTACCCGTTTCTGATGAATGATCTCTTCCACCCGGTTCAAAAATAACATCCTCTATCATCCATCTCATCGGCCAATCGATTTTCCAGTTTAGTTTCATTTTATTTGTATTTAATACGGATAATTCTTTTTCATTTCCGCATTCACATTCATACCGGACTGTTTTTAATACTTCATCAAAATGTGTAATAGTTGTTGTATCTTTTCCACACCTCTCACAATATAATGCAGCTGGATAAAAATTGTTTCGCTCTTCTTCACTACACTCTCCAGTTTTAAAGTCCATTAAAATATCATATATTTCTTTTCGTTTATACAAAGCCTCTAAAATATTTTTGTTATACCTTCCGCTTCTATATTCATCATGTTGATAAATAAATTCCACTTCAATTCCAAATGCTTGAAGCGATTTTTCAAACTCTTTTTCAAAATGCTCCGCATACGAGTTATAACATCCATACGGATCTGGAATATCACAGTATGGCATACCAATATACTTCGCAAAAGAAGGATCAATATTTTGGGGAACTTTTCTAAACCTATCATAATCATCCCACGAAAATATAAAACGAGTCTTTTTCCCTAAATCTTGAAGTGCTCTTACTACGAAATAAGTCGTTACGATTTCACGAAAATTCCCAATATGAACAGAACCTGACGGACTAATTCCTGATGCACAAACAAACGTTTCTTTATTTGGATGTTTCCTAATTAATTCATGTGCTACTTCATACGCCCAATGCATATATTACTCACCTCGATTATTTTTTTGTTTTCTCATTTTCAGTTTTATGCAATAAAAAAACTCCCACCCCCAAGATTATTCATCTTGAGGACGAGAGTTGTTAGCTTCGCGGTACCACCTCAGTTTGTTAATATGTCACCATATTAACCTCTTCAGGTACGGCAAAATATGCTTATACCCTATCTCTATAACGGGAGAATCCGTCACACCATCCCTAAATAAATTAGTTCCTTGCGCAGCTCCAAGTCTTTTTTCGTTAAGATGTATACCGCTCTTTCTCAGCTACCAGAGCTCTCTGTACGTATTCTTTCTTAACTACTCTTCTCTTCCATGCCATTTTAAATATTAGTTTTTTAATATGATAATTTATAACACTTTTATTGTCGAACTTTTCCGAATTAAAAACATATAATTACCTAAAAAAATTCTTTATCGCTTCTAATTGAATTTTATGACTACACTCATCACAACAATATACCCCGTTTGGTTTCTCTTTAAATCGCTTATATTTTTCACTGCCTTCGTAAACACGAAATATATTCTTACAAGAAAAGCAAACAATCTCATAAAACATCATATGCATTTTCCTCTCCTTGTTTATACACTTTTTTAATCACTTGTGAGAAGGTCATTTTTCTACAGTATAAATTTTAATATCCTTTGACTAAAAGGTTTACCTCTATTCTTATCGAATTATATTAATATCTTATAACGCGAGGTGAACATCTTGTTCAGTAATATAGAATTAGTTTTAGATGCTAAAGCAAGTTTAGCTGAAGGACCATGTTGGAATGGAAAAAAGCAACTTTTATATTGGGTTGATATTATGGAGAGAAAATTATGCATATACAATCCTACCGCTAATACGAACCGAGTAATTGCTCTCAATCAACAAATTGGCTGTGTTGTTCCATATTTAGAGGATGTACTACTCTTAGCTATGGAAAAAGGCTTTTATTCTATTAATGTAAATACCGAAAAACTGACACATATTTTTGACCCTGAACCACATTTAATAGAAAATCGTTTCAATGATGGAAAATGTGATCCAGCTGGTCGTTTCTGGGCAGGTTCTACAGATACATACGGTATGAATGCTGCAGGTTCCTTGTATTGTTTACATCATAATTTAAGTGTAGAGAAAAAAGTTTCACATGTAAATACATCAAATGGAATTGCTTGGTCACCTGATCATACATACTTTTACTTTATAGATACACCTACTAAAAAAGTGGTTCGCTATCAATATAATATACGTACTGGAGAAATTCATAATCCAAGTGATGTAATCATTTTCTCTGAAAATGATGGTCTACCTGATGGTATGACAATTGACGAAGAAGGTTGTTTATGGATTGCACATTGGGGAGGTTCAAAAATAACTAGATGGAATCCATCTACTGGAGAACAAATATTAAATATTCCAATTCCAGCTTTATATGTAACATCATGTACATTTGGAGGACCTAATTTAACAGATTTATATGTTACAACAGCCAGAACAAGAATGACGGATGACGAATTAAAAGAGTATCCACATGCTGGTGGTATTTTTCGAATTCAAACAAATATAAAAGGTTGTCCTACATATGAATTTTGCAATAAAAATATTGGAGTTGAAACAATGTGAACCGTATCGATTACATAAGACAAGAAGAAAAGAAATATCACGACCTTTGCTATGAACAATATAAACTATTTGAATTTGGCTCTTGGCTGTACAAACCGGTTAAAACAGTTATGGACTTGATGGATCACTTTGAAGGACAAAACAACTTGCAAGTACTTGATCTTGGCTCTGGCGTCGGTAGAAATAGCATTCCAATTGCACAAAAGTTAAGAAATACTAGCGGCACTGTTACATGTGTTGATTTACTTAATTCCGCTTTAACAAAGCTACAAACTTATAGCAAAGAACATGATGTATTCGAGGTTATAAAAACAGAACAAGCAGCAATTGAAAACTATCATATTGACTCTAACGCTTATGATTATATCGTTGCAGTATCAAGTTTAGAACATGTCAAATCAGAAGAAGATTTTAAAAACGTGCTTCATTCTATGAAAAAAGGGACAAAAAACGGCGGTATTAATTGTTTGATTATTAACTCTAACATACAAGAAATTGATTTAAAAACGAATGAAGCATTAGAAGCTTTAATTGAAATTAATCTCCCAACCGAAGAAATAATACGTCTATTAAAAAGCATTTATAAAGGATGGAAAGAAGTAAAAGTTGAAATAAAAGAATTAGCTTATAATATAGTTCGTAATGAAAGACACATTCAATTAAAAACAAATGCTATAACGTTTGTAGTTCAAAAATAATCGTATAATAAAGATATGATTATTTCTCTCAGATTTATTTTTATTGCACGAAATTTGCAACTATAAATATTTATGAAACAAAAAATAAAAGAGCACTTGTTTCCGCAAGTGCTCTTTTTGGGGATTTTGAGATATCCTATTAAAGAAAGTTAAGGTTACTTAAAGTTAATAGGTACTTCTATTATATGCTTGTCCTTTTTATTTGTGCATAATCAATATATAAACATCTTTAATCATTCTTAATAACTTTTAATTATAGTTCTCTCTTACATTTTATCGTAAAAAAATTGATTGAAGGTTTATTTACCACGTTCTTATTTGGTTCATCAATTTCCGAAACTTGTACTAATCCATATTGATTAAAATCTCGTTTTATAGATTCAGAATCATAGAAGAACATTTTTACGCCTTCCATTATTTCATAATAGTCTTGCTCCAGCTGTTTTCCTTTTCCGTACATTGGGGCTTTTTGAGAAACAGTTGTAAAAACCATATATCCGCCTGATTTTAACTGATTATAACAATCTTCAATAAATTTCTCTCTTTCCTGTTCATTCAACAAATGAAGAAGTGCATGACTAAATATCCCATCATACAGTTTGTTATTAAAAGGCATCTCATTTACCGAACCGTGATAGATACTAATATCTTCTAGTCCATTTTGCTTTGCTAAATCAATGGCTGTTTTTGAAATTTCAATACCTGTTACATTTATACCATTATCGATAAAAACCTTTGCATTTCTTCCATATCCAATACCCGGAATTAATATGTCTTTAACGTTCTTTTCAAGAAAAAAATCTTTTGTCAAAATTGCAGATTCTGTAGGTTCAAATCCCCACATCGTTTGTTTTTCGATAAAACTTGATTCCCAAAATTCCATTATGTATCTATCTCCTTATTTTCAATCCATTTTTAGTATCACATTAAAAACTTATAAATTTTAACGCTGCGTCTACCTATGCCAAATTAGTTTTTTACCACATTCACTATAAGTCCATTGAATATAGCACAATTATAAGCCTATATCTATTATAATGATTGGTTTAAAATCCACCCTATTTTATTAATCCTTACGTTTGTAGAAAAATAAAAAAGCCAATACTTCCGTTATAGTATTGGCTTTTTCTCACGAGAAATTATCTTTTTATATTGTACCGATCTAATACTTTTTCTAACATTTCTAAAGTTATTGGTTCTGCTTCTTTTATTAATTGATAACCAATACGACCATTCGGTTCCGCTGTAACTTGCTGTAAACTCTTTACGTCATGAATCCCTTTTTCTCTTAATTGCATATAAAGTTGTTGTTCCGACATTTTTGCCTGCATCAAATTCTCTTTTACAATCTCTCCGTTTTCAACAATTATAATGCTACTTCCATTTAAAAATTGTTCCACCTTCCTTAATTTCAATTCAAAGAAATGAATGATAAGTAATATGCTTGCAAATATGATAGCCGCGAATATAGATGGGACTACTTTTCTACTTAATACAGGTTCTACAATAATACGGCCAATTGATACAACTATAATGATTTCAGCTCTTGTCATTTGGCTGACAGATGTACTACCTGTCATTTTCAAAACAATTATTCCAGTAAAAGTTAATATAATACTTTCCCAAATTATATTCATAATAACCCAATCCTTTAATGGTGTATTTTACTATCATTCCCATTAAAGGTGTGTTTTACTTACCTATTAAGTTGTTAAATCCTTCAGACCATGATGGAAATAAAGGTATCCAACCATACTCTTTACGTGCTTTATTATTGGAAGCTCCTCTTTCCCAACTATTTTTCCCATCTTGAACTTTAGGCTTAGGTGCCCCTATCGCTGCTGCATATATTGGTAACCATTCTTTACTAGTTGCTGGATAATTATCTACAATATTTACGATTCCTGAAGGCCAATTAAGGGATAGCATAGTAGCTCTTGCAGCATCTTCGACATGTATAAACGAGATTATCCCGTCTGATGCAATAATCTCATTATTACGAACTTGATTTGCTATTAATCCGTTTTCCGCATACCATGTTCCTGGTCCGTATAATGTGCCATAACGAAGTATTACCGATTCAGGTAATTCAGTAACAGCTTCTTCTAATTTCAATATGCCATTAACAGTGACTTGTCGAGGCATGGAAGCAGTAATATGTAGTGAATCTTTTTCAGTCGCAAATGTATCCCCTGGTTCATACGCCCATGAAATACTTTGAGCGATTATTTTCTGTACCCCTACATTTTTAGCTGCATCGACAAGGTTACGAGTGCCTTTTGTTCTAATTTTTGCATTATCCTCAAAATCCCATGAAGATAATGACGTTAATTGATGAATAACTACATCGGGATTTGTTTCTTCTAATACAGAAAATACAGCCTTTCTATTAAATACATCAGCTATTACTGGTATGGCACCAACCTTTTTCATTGCTTCTACTTGCGAAGTATTACGGATCATCGCAAAAACTGTATGCCCATTTTTTATTAACATTGGCAATAAAGAACGTCCTATTACACCCGTTGCACCTGCTACAAATATTTTCATATATGTTCCTCCTCATTTAGTAATCATAAATGTGACGAAACATTTGTAAGGTATGTGACAAATATTTTCTCATTTTTTTCGTTATTCATATGAAACATATACTTTTAATGGTTTAATTATCCCTAAACTCAATTCATCAAAGCATTGTATGAGTGAAGTATAATGTATTTCATGTTGAAAGATCTCTTCTATAAATGGTGTTTTTCCTATTTCTTCAAAAAACCAATCTGCATGCTTTTGATAATCGTATCCATCACTTGATCCAATGATTTGCAATTCTTTCTGATAAAAGTTAGCAGTTAATGTTAGTTCTTCTATATTGCCATCAGACAGTATACATATTTTACCATTAGTTTTAAGAGCTTTTTGCAAAGTATGGAACCCACTATTTGTAGCAGAACATTCGAAACCATAATCATATGTTTCTATTATTTTCTCTTCTGAATCATATATGTTTTTCGTACCAAACTTCTTTGCAAAATCTCTTCTATTTTTATTAGGCTCAACAACATCCACGTGCTCAATGCCTACATAGTATTTTAAGAAATAACAAGCGAGTAAACCAATAACTCCCATTCCAATTATAAGTACTTTTTCATCCTGTCGCGGGTTTAGTTTCAATACTCCTTTAGCGGCATCACATGAAAGAATAGATAATAAAGCAATTTTAGGTTGTATAGAACTAGGCACTCGAATTACTTTATGCGCCTTAACTATCCCTATCGTTTCATGTCCATAAAAAGAAACTACTTTATCAACTACGTTTACATGTGTTACTTGATTACCAACTTCAATCACTTCACCATAACTTTCATATCCAGTTTTTCTTGGATAAAAAGGATGCGGATCTGTAACATCGGATCCATTATACTGTGGTAACTCGGCCCCAATGCTTATCGATCCTGCGATTGTTTTAACGATAATTTCATCGTCCTGTATGTCCTTAATTTCATTTGTTTCCCACTTAAGTTGTTTAGGCCCTTTTACAATTAACTTATATTGTTCCATTTATATCCTCTCTTTTTATAAAGATGTTATAAGTAATATTGTTATCCATCTAAATTTCGACTAAATTTATTTACCTAATAGATGATAAATTACCCTTGCCCACGTTTATACCTTTAATGCTCCTGTACCTTTCTGTTCAGCGTCTAATACTTCAAGATTACTATTCTGATAACATTTTAAGAAAAGTCGTTGCCGCCCAAATGAAATACGCAAGTTGCGTCACGATATACATCGTAATTTCAAAACCTGTAAGCTTTCTTTCCCTTTTTATTTTCTTTAAATATCTATAAAAACAAAATGAACATAAGATCAGTAAAACAATAGACATTTGATATAGATTATCCACTAAAAGAACTGCCATTTATTTCATCACCTTTCCAATAGAAAGCGGGCTATAGTTCAAGCATACCATAAAAAAGGAATTAATTACCATGTAGTCCAGAGCAAATATTACCCAATTAAAACCAGTCACCTTTTTGAATTTATTCAATACAATGTTATGTAATCGACTACACACGATATAATAGGAGATTACTTTCTTTCACTGCAAATGCTTAGGAGGAAGTTGTACATGCAATTGATTCATAACATAAGAAAGGCATTTAATAACCTATGTAACTACGATACGTTCAATTTAATACACACTATTCAATCATTAAATATTTCACTTCATAAAATAGCTCCTTTTATTACTTCACCAGTTAATCTTGAATACGGAAGGAACGTTATCTATCAGTCTGAATTCGTAGAGATTTTAGTATTAAATTTCCCCAGCAAAGCAAAGACCTTTGTGCACGATCATGGAATATCTGTAGGATGTATACTAATAGTCAATGGTACGTTACAAAATATAACGTACGAAAATAATAGCGAGCGGATTGAAGAGTTTACAGAGGGAAATATTTTCACAGTAAAAAAAGATACTGTGCATAAAATGTATAATGCTACAAATTCAGCAGTAATAACTTTCCACGTATATTCCCCACCATTAAAAGATGTCCAAATATATGAATAGTCTTTAGAAGGAGGAAATATGCAAAATTTGAAAGATTACTATATAAAGAGCTTACAAGATGGTCGTAACGTTTGGCTCTATGGACAAAAAGTAGATGTAACTACAGACAAACATTTTGCAGGAACATTAAGTACCATTTCTAATTTATTTACATTGTTTGATGATCCAATACGAAGAAATTCTGTTGGATATGTTAGTCCAAAAACGAAAGAATTTGTCCATACAGCCTTTTTAGTTCCGAATTCCTATAACGAATTATTAATGAGGAGAACCGCTTTTGAAACGTGGAGTTATGCTACAGACGGTGTAATGAGTAGACTATCTGATTACGCAAGATCGAGACTTACTGGCTGGTACGTATCAAAATATTTTTATAAAAAATTCGATGCACAGTTTCCAGATAAAATTACATCTTATTATGAAGAAGCAAGAGATAATCACTTATTCTTAAGCGTAGTTCAACGTGATCCACAAATAAATCGATCTACAGAATCAATGTTGAATACAAACGACTTAGGATTACTAAGAGTTACGAAAAAAACTTCTGATGGAATTTATTTAAGTGGTGCTAAAATGATTGGTACTGCTTCTCCTTATTCAAATGATTTATTAATCTATCCATTAGCAAAACTGACTGATACTCAAAAAGATTTAGCTCACTTTCTCATCGTGGCAGCCAATTCCCCTGGATTACATATGGTTTGTAGAGAACCATTTGCGAATACACATTCAATTACAGTTGATTCCCCTCTTAGCTCACAGTACGATGAAATGGATGCACTATTAATCTTTGATAATGTATTTGTACCATGGGAACGAGTCTTACTATATAACAACCCTGAAGCGTTATGGGCAATAAAGTCAGATGTAGCTTCTAGTAGTTTAGCTTATCACCAAGCAATTGTACGATTAGTAGTAAAGCTAGAATTTATAACTGCAATTGCTTGTGAAATTGCTGAAGCGATCGGTGCTACTACTTATTTGCATGTTCAAGAGAAGCTTGGGGAATTAATTATGCAAATCGAAACAATTCGCGCACTTTTAATTGCTGCAGAAGTTGAAGGTACTACAAATGAAACGAAAACTTATTTGCCGAATTTTAAATATATCGAAACTGCAAGGAATCTTGGTTCCAAATATTATCCCCGTGCAATAGAAATTTTACAATTAATTGGAGCAGGTGGGTTCATTCAACTTCCTTCGAGCTCGAATGACTTCCAAAGTCCGATAGCTAATTTATTGAAAAAGCACTTTAAAGGAACGAATATAGATGCCGAACAACGCACAAAATTATTTAAGTTAGCCTGGGATATCATTGGAAGTCCATTAGGATCTAGACACGAATTGTATGAAAGATTTTATGCCGGAGATCCAATACGAAATACAGCTACGCAATATGTAAATTATGATAAAAATCATTTTAAAAAGATGCTAAGTAAATATTTACATTAATGAAAAAGAGCACTCTTTTCTAAGAGCGCTCTTAAAAAACATATAGTTATTCAGTTACATATATAGTTGCTCCGTCCACAACTGCTACTTTTCTCTGTAATGGTTTCATTTTATTCACCTTTAGTTTTCTTCTTACACATGATTCTTATCATGTTTTCTCGTATAGACTTCCCCATTCTGAGTAACTAATTTTAATGCAATTTCACCACAAACTCCATGTGGTATTTCAAATTCACCTTGTGCATTTGAAATACTACGCATCTTACTTTCAATTGAATCTTCATAAATTTTCACATTAGTTATAGGTTCGTTATTTTAATCTACGATAATACCTCTTGAATACTTTGCAACTGCTATGCATTGATCCTCTTTTTTATAATATGTAATCACAACAATTGCACCTGCCACTATAGCGCTACATACAAACAAGAGAATGATTTTGCGCCTCACAACGAACCTCCTAATTCAAATTATTCTTTTCTAAACTGAAAATTAAACTGTCTTAATTGCTTGATTTCCTCAATTACTTTACGAATACCTTCTTCAATCTTATCTTCTTTTACATTCGAAACATTTAACTTTAACAGTTTTTCTTTAGGAAAATTCCTCATATAATTCTTATCAATAGTATCGACACTTATTTGCCTGTCACCTAATTTTTGTATAAGTGTTTCTGTAACTGTGTTTTTCTGCATTTCTAAACAAGTGTGTATTCCAAATGTGTTTTGTCTATTATATGTAAATAATGATGGATCTTCATTTTGCACTTTTTCTAATGTTTCTGCTAGTTTTATTGATCTATTATAGTAGGAAGAATTAATTTTACTTTTATGACGTTCAAACATACCGCTCTTTATATAAATTTCTAAAGCCGCTTGAGAAATCATCGGACTATCAATATCTAGTATCTTTTTGTATGTATAGAACGCATTTGCAATGGATGGTGGGATGACTGCAACTCCAACCCGTAAACCAGGAAAAATAATCTTCGAATAACTTTTCAAATATATGACATGACTACAATTATCCAAGCTATATAACGGATCTGCTTTTGAATCAGTTTCTAAATCTGCTAAATAATCATCTTCCACTATAAATACATTGTATTTCTTAGCCAATAGTGTGATTTTTTCTTTCTCATCTTTAGAATAAGAAGTTCCAAGCGGATGATGATATCTCGGTATCGTATAAAAGAATTTTATTTTTCCAGTTTGAAATATTTGCTCCAATTCATTCAAATCGATACCTTCATTCGTACGTTTAATACCGATTACAGGAACTTTATTTATTTCTAGATAATCAATATATAGATGATATGTTGGCTGTTCAATTAATACAGTTTCATTTCCATTCGGAAATGGTATAGAAGTTAATATAGCAAGTGCCTGCTGAACACCTGATGTTATAAAAATATTTTCTTCTTTTGTAAAGACTTGATAATTTGCTAGTTGTTTTTGAATAACTGGTATTAAAGATGGTAAGCCTTTCGGCGTTCCATATACAAACAAATCATTTTTATACGTATCAATAGCCTTATTAATACAATGTTGAAAATCTAAATACGGAAAAACATCTGGATCTGGTGCTGAGGAGGCAAAATCAATTATCTCGTTATTTTCTATAGTACTCTCTGATTTTTTAACAACGTAGTATCCACTTTGAGGGACAGAATATATAATGTGACGCTTTTCTAATTCATGAAGAGCACGTATAACTGTTGCCTTATTACATTCATATTGCGTAACGAGTGACCGTATAGACGGTAATTTCTTTCCTTCTCTTATTTCTCCATTTTGAATCATATTTTCTATGTCGTTTAAAATATGTAAATACTTATACATCTTACACCTCCTTCAGTAATTCTATATTTAATTATATCGATTTTTCATTCATATAGCATTCATTCCTCAATTAGTTAATTTTCCGATCATCTATATCGTAAATCCCAATAGCATATGAATCATTTTCAATCCATTTCTTTACTGCTTCTGTTTTAAGTACCCCTTCAACTTCTTTTTCTATTTTCTGTCCAAGTTCTCTCGCCCCTACTTCATCATCGCTAATCTTAGTTTTTATATCAATGGTAACAGGTTGATTCTTTTTATAATTTATTTGCTGAATACCAAACCCTTCATATCCATTTTTTCTGAATACGTCATCAAATATATGTCCAAAAACTTGATTCCATCTACTCTCTGCCTTTACAACTTCTCTATTCCTTTGAGTTATATTGATTTTATAAGACGTTACACCTTGTATCACCAATCTTTTATTAATATCATTTTTTATTTCGTTACTATCTTCGCTATCAGCAATCTCTAAATCTAATATTCTTTCTTTTTCATCTCTTATAGCAGCACTAAAAAAAGATTCCTCCTTTACCGCGGCTGTAGCAATATCCATCACTATAGACTCTTCACTTTTAGCATCTTCAATGTCATTCTCACAGGCACATAATAAAGCAAGTGGAAATAAAAATACAAGTAACTTCTTTCCCTTTCTCATGCAGCACCCCTCCATATATTTTCATTTACGATAAACTTTTTACTTTGACATATAAATACCTTCTTTAATTATTAAATTTAACATTATTTCACATTTACCCCACTTAACAAGGGAATTACAATTAATAAATAGAA
The DNA here is from genome assembly GCF_022663885.1 of Bacillus cereus group sp. BfR-BA-01330. Taxonomy (NCBI): domain Bacteria; kingdom Bacillati; phylum Bacillota; class Bacilli; order Caryophanales; family Bacillaceae; genus Bacillus; species Bacillus cereus group sp. BfR-BA-01330. The sequence continues at coordinate 173,750 of NZ_JAKUGK010000004.1, read as the reverse complement.
TATCTCTATGAATAAATAAAAAGTGAGGGATATATAATGCAACATGTAAATACGATTGATATTAGTAATGTACTACAATTGGAAAAAACTCTTTCGACTTTATTAAATAAAATGATTTCTTCAAAACTAGACCTTGAAAATTGGTTAAAAGAGCAGTCAAAAGTAATTTGGGACATCGAAGAACAATTAAGATCACATTACATCGCCTTTCAATGTAATACGGATGATGAAGAAATAAAGGATACTTTTGAACATGATCAACAATTTGTAAAGCCACTTTTAAAGCGGTACCAAAATTTATTGGATAATAAATATTTAGAGTCACCTTTTCGAATCGAATTAGATTCTAACGTATATGGTTTATTAGATACAAAAATAAAAAATGCTCAAAAGTTATTTTGTGAGGAAAATATCGAATTAGAAATAAAGGAAGACAAATTAGTCACAGAGTACTTTGAAATCACTGGAGGATTAAGTGGAATTTGGGACGGAGAAGAAAAAACGATAACAGAATTACAATCCTATTTACAAGATTCGAATCGTGACACCCGTAAAAAGGCAAAAACCATTATTTCTGAACAATTTTTATCTGTTGAAAAAGAACTCCAAAACATATTAAATCAATTAATTGAAATTCGCCATCAAAAAGCAAAAAATATTCAACTAGAGAATTATCGCGATTATATGTTCAAAAAATACGAGCGTTTTGATTATTCAGCGATAGATTGCTATGAACTAGCTGAATCCATACGTAAGTATGTTGTGCCTCTTAAAGATAAAATATTGCTAGAGAAAAAAGATAAACTGCAATTGGATACACTTCGCCCGTGGGATGTATCAGCTGTAACTCCAGATCAAAAAGTACTTAAACCTATTGCAAATGAAAATGATTTAATTGAAAAGAGCACTCATATCTTTAATAAACTAGATGTTGAATTTTCAGCACTTTTAAACCGAATGTATAAACACAATTGTCTTGATTTAACAAGCCGCAAAGGAAAAGCAGCTGGTGGCTTTTGTGAGTACTTACCAGCTTCACAATTATCTTATATTTTTATGAACTTAAATTATACACAAGATGATATTGTCACTTTTATACATGAAATGGGTCATAGTATTCATAACGAACTCATAAAACCATTAAAATTACGACAGTATATAGAAATTCCAGCTGAAACAGCTGAGCTAGCCAGTATGACAATGGAGTTATTCTCGCTTAATTATTGGGATACCTTCTATACAGACAAAAAAGATTTAAAACAAGCAAAAATTAACTTCTTTAAAGATGTTATTTCATATTTACCTATTATGCTTATTGTCGATCAATTTCAACACTGGCTGTATGAAAATCCAAGTCATACTTCTGAAGAAAGAAATGAAAAATACTTACAACTTCAAAAACATTATCAGTCTAGCGTCATACATATTGATGGCTACGAAAACTGGATAGCAACGAGTTGGCTACCTGTACTCCATATTTTTGAAGTACCATTTTATTATATTGAATATGCGATCGCCCAACTTGGTGCATTACAAATGTATAAACAATATAAAGAGGATCCTAAGCAAGCGCTAGAAAATTATAAAAAGGCATTATCACTAGGAAGCTCGCAATCTATAAAAGAAGTGTATGATGCAGCCGGTATTCGTTTTGATTTTTCTGGTGAAACAATTAAAGAACTAATGCTATTTGTAGAAAAAGAATTAGAATTACTTGAGCAATTATAAGAAGAAAGCTGCACCTATATTTTTGGTGTAGCTTTCTTCTTTATTTTATTAATCAGCTCTATGTACTGAGTATCTCCATATCCGATTGTTGGAAAAAGATAAAACAACTTTATTAATAATTCACGAGTTGATAAATCTTTATTTTTAGAGATGAATTTCATTACTGCATTATCTTCTGTTAACATTTCTAAAAATAAGTCTATAGCCTGATACATTACAGGTGGTACCTTATGAGAGGTCTTTTTATGGTTTACTAATACTTCATTGTATATAGAAGAATACTTCCCCAATTCAAGTTCAATTTGATTTACTTTAAATTCATCCTCTCTAAAGCTATTTAAGTATACCTTCCCTTCATAAACAGACTGTTCAAGGTGAGAAAGTATGGTAAGTAGGTTCATTTGACAAAACATATCTTCACCAAACCATAAAACAATACATTTATAATTTTTCGTAAAAAGTTTTTCTAACGGATCTATAACCTTTTTTGTATAACTTTCTACGGAACTGTTATGTCCTTCCGCTCTTGTTTTAATAAAATCCTCATCAAAAACTTGTGTAGTAGCAGGGTTCACACACATTGCCTCATTAAATGGTGCATAATCAGAATCACCCATTAGCTTTTTATTTTTAAATTCTTCATACATAACTTGACCATTTAATATGTTAAGTACCTCTTTATCAAATAGCTCACTCTTCCTATTTCGTAACTGTTCAACCTCTATTTTTCTAGAAATATTCATTTTAAACGCCCCTTCTTTATTTAAATTTAGTTTAACAAATGATTGGATAGGCATTTTGTTAAGTTGATATTCTCTTGGATTCATTCCAAAAACATTTTTACATATTCGATTTAGCCGTTCCTATTTATAGTGCGATAGAATATTCATTTGCTGGAAATGGGAATATCGTTGACTATGAGTATTCTATTACAAAAGCACTATTTGAAGGCTACCAAGAGGAAAATGAGCTACCAAAAGAGATGAAAGACAAGTTTCCGTTATTTATTAAATTAAAGGAGATTTTTGAATATAGCTTAATGCATATGTATTGGGATAGAGAAGAATTAACGGAGGAACAAGTACGGATTATGAACCTTTATAGGATGAAGATCGAAAATAAGAATACCTATATCAATATTTAAGAATGCCGTTGTTTAACTGCAAGGAAACTTTGGTTAAACAACAGCATTTATTAATTAGCTGACAACCTTTTTTATGACTTATAAATACTGATTCAATAATCTTCTCAAATACACTTCATTTTGCGGTGATACTTTTTCAGAAAATCTAGCTGCAATAATTATAGGAGCCCATTGAAAAACTTCATCTCTTGATAAGCCGGTACGACTGCAATATATATGTAAATACATCTCAGCTAATTCTACCGAAGATTGTGAGTACAACAAATATGTTCGAAATACATCTGCGCGAATATCACCTGAACTAGCATCTACCCAATCTATAACTTTCACTTTCTCTTCCTTACTCAAAATCAAATTAAATGGATGAAAATCTCCATGACATAGCCTAAAATCAAATGTAATAAAATCTAATTTTTGTAATATATCCTTCTTTTTGCGTTCATCCAATTTATACACAGATTTAATTTGACGCTCTAACCTTTCCCTCATTAACTCCATTTCATCTGTATTTACATGTATAGCATGGATCTTTTTTTGCTCATTAACACAAAGGCTGATATAACGCTCTGCCTCATTTAAATTATTAAGCAGAAGATCACCAATGTTGTCCCCTTTTACATGTTCCATAATAATTGCCTGTCTATTTTGTATCTTTTTCACTTCAAATACGTTTGGAACTGGCAACCCACATGAATACGCATATTTTTGTTTTTTTGCTTCATTCATAGACTCTGTATCTGGGAGGTAATCTTTAAATAATTTTACAACCTTATCATCAGTTAAATAAATTTCTGCAGTATTCCCTTTTGCAATTGGATTACCTAGATTCATTTCTCTCCTTAAAATAAATTTGAATAACGCTTAATCCTTTTCTTTGCATTCACTCTAATCATAACGAAAACCTTCTTCACGAAGATATAAAAAACTTACCACTTTCTATCCTTAAATAGAAAGTGGTAAGTTTAGTTCTTTAGGAATATTGGAATGAAACTCTGGTGTATACACAATAGAAAATGAATATCCCTGCTCAATAAATGATACTTCATTATGTTTACATTCAAAGGGAACATTATTTATCTTAAAGTTATTATGGATTCGCTGTAAAAATGCGACGTCTGGTGTTCCGAAAGAAACGTGTACTTTCGGTGATAGAGCTTTCATCGCGATTGGAATCCAAGGTCGCTGCCACCAAGTCGCGACGATATATGCAGTGCCACCTATAACAAAGTTAAAAATATCCCCATCTTCCATCGTTTTCATATTTAGATTTGATTTTAACCATTCCGTAAAAACAGGTACACTCTTAACGGGAAGACCGATTTCCCTTACGTATAAAATGTTTAAAGGTGAATATGGTACTAATACATCTTCTTTAACATAACTATGCGCAATAATTTCGAGTAGATTTCCATCTCCGTCTTTAAAGTATAAATTGAATAGACCATTCTCTTCACCAATTACATTTCCATTTTGCCATTTCACAATGAGTAATCCAGAGTCGTTTAACCACCTTGCTGTTTCATGGAATTTTGAATATGGGATTTCAAAAGCAAAATGTGCAGGTGCGATTGGTTCATACACTTCTTGAAAACTAATTTTTGTATAAGGTGTTACTTCAAATTGAATGAAGGATTCTGTTTCTTTTTTTATTGGAAAAGATAATATGTCCTTATAAACTTGTTTTACCCCTTCTATGGAAACCGTTTGTAGTTTTATATCTGATATATGTGTAATCACTTTACATTCCCCCTCATTTCTTATTATCTATTCGTATTGTATTACAATTATAAATAGATAAAATCAAACGGAAGGATGGATTTTTCATATAGAAACTACAACTTTAGTATGAATATGTTAGCTCCAATTATTTTTTATTTCCGCTATAACAATTTCTGGTTTATCCCAGTGCAACATGTGTGTAGTATCAGGAATTACTTTTACTATACTGTCCGTTTTCTCTTTAAAAATATTTACTGTCTTATCTCTATAATCCGCCCAAACTTGTGGGACTGTAGCTCGAAGTAATACAATATTAGCCGGTAGCTTCTCATATATATCTATTGTTTCATCTTTATGCATACCTCTTATTATATTACTAGCTGTATTTCCCCTGGCATGCCACCATACTTTATTATCCATTTCGATCCCTAGATCCTTTACAGCAACTTCTAACAATGAAGACCACCTAGTATAAGCTTCTTTTTCACTTTTGAAAAATTTGTCCCAATTATTAAAAACGTATTCATCAAAGTCCTTTTCATAATAAGCAATTTCTTCTTCCAACGTTTCTTCTCGAAGCCTTTTTGTTTGATATCCACCATCAATAAGAATACTTCCTTGTACTTTTTCTGGATGATTTAACAAATAAAATAACGCTACAAAACTTCCCCATGAATGTGATAGAAAATAGAAGTATTTGATTCTCAATTCATTTATTTTTTCATTTAACCAATTTGCTAAATTGTGCATCTCATAATCTTCTGTTCTTTCAAATGGGGGTGTTTTACCATGTCCAGGTGCATCAACGGAGATAAATCTATACTCTTCTTTTAATTCCTCAGCAATTTCTATAAAACTTAAACTCGTACTACCTAATCCATGTAAACAAAAGATAACGGGCTTCTCATTATTCCCCCATTCAGTAATATGTACATTTATTTTTTCATTGCTAATATAGTAACGTTTCAAAACATTTATCCTCCATATTTTGATTTTTTAATTTACACTTTATTTATTTCTATTATTTTCAAGTATTTCCTGTATTCTTTTCCACACAAAAAGCTGCTTTTCTTTAAATGAAAAGCAGCTTTTACACTAAAATACATTATAATTTAACAGCAATAATCATAAATCTTTTTGAATTAGTACGAATCCCTTTTTCAGAACTATACGTATCAATGAACTTTTGTAAAATAGTAAAATCCTCTTCCTGTTCTCCGAATCTAGGAATAATAGGGGTATGTTTTAATAAGAAAATGAGATCTTCAGACCTACTGTAATAATCAGTAACATCATATTCACGTACTTGCACGAGATCAAATCCTGCACTAATAAGTTCATTCATATAATTTTCTTTTAAAGTACCATCCCGTTCACCTAAGCATTGTCCTCTACCAAATGCTTCTTTCAGGTTTAATTTATCATGCTCACTTACTTGTTGTGTTAAGAAAAAGGCACCCTTTTTCATTACTTTCGCTAACTCAGATGCCAGAAACGGGGCATGACAACTTGAAGCAATATCAAAATGTGCATGTGGAAATGTTAAAGCTTCAGAACCCATTTGAAGAAACTCAACATTTTGTACACCTGATTTTTTCAAGTTAGAATGTGCCGTTGCAATCATGCCGTTAGAATTATCAATTCCAATCAACAATTTAGCTGATGATGCTATGTTAAGTACATTTTCTCCTCCGCCTGTACCAACATCAAGTAAAATATGTGATGGTTTACACCTTTCTTTTACCTCACTATAAAAGTCCCATGTATCTCCTACAGTTTCACATTTTATTTTGCTAAAATCCCATCCATTTAATCTTCCTACTTTATCATAGAAGCTTTTATACTCTAATTCGTTCATCTTATTACTTCCCCTTTGTAAAAATAAATTAAATATGTATAATAACCTACGACACTCTTTAATTATATATTATAAAATACAAATTATTAAAACAACATTTCCCTTCACACTACAATAAGTTTACATAACATTTTTATGGTTTATCTTTATCTATATATTCTAAATGCCCTCTTCCCCAACTACACATACTATCCAAAACAGTACTGACTGTTTTTCCATGTTCAGTTAAGCTATATTCTACTTTAGGTGGTATTTCTTGATAAATTTCGCGTTTTATTAGTTGATCTTGCTCTAATTCACGTAATTGCTTCGCTAACGTCCCTTGAGATATATCTGGTATCAATCGCTTTAATTCACCAAAACGTTTCATTCCATCTGTTAGCAAAATAAACAAAATGAGTGACTTCCATTTCCCACCGATTATTTGTAATGTTGCTATTACCCCTTTTAACTTCGTTTCTTGTAAATCCATTTTTCTCACCTCTCCTCAGATATCATAAAGTGAAACTTTAATCAGTGGGGGTTTTGTTCATCCCACACTGATTATTAGTTGAACCAATCGGGCTTTTACGGGCAATTGATCTCTTACCTAACTTCCTTGCATTTTCCTAACTTTGAGGTGAGAGTTTTACTGCCCGTTAATGCGGGATAAACCATATTTAGAAATTTTTCCCATTACTTATCCGCATGTATAGCGATTAGTACGAAATTTGCGACTATGTACATATAAAGTGCGTACTTTTCACTTGCTCCCTTTTAGCGAATAATAAAAGCATAGCACAGTTAGTTATATTCTAAATTTTTTATTAAAGGAGTGGCTAAAATATGTCTATTACTACATTAAAAAATAGCCGTATTGTTATCATTGGCGGGAGTTCTGGTATTGGATTAGCAACAGCAACACAAGCAATTAAACAAGGCGTACATGTTATTATTGCCGGACGCTCGGAAGAAAAATTAAAAGTTGCTCGAGAAGTAATAAATAACAATCATCTTCAAACTTATATATTGGATAATCAAAATAAAGAGCAATTACAAAATTTTTTCAAGACAGTTGGGAACTTTGATCATTTATTCACACCGGGAGCCTCTTACACACTTGGACCAATTACCTCTACAGAGGAAATTGCTGAAAGTAGCTTCATCGGAAAGTTTTGGCCTCAATATTATGCCGTAAAATATGCAATTCCTTTTCTTTCAAACTCTGGATCGATTGTGTTAATGTCTGGTGCATTTAGTCAAAGACCACTTAAAGGCGCACCTGCCTATGGAGCTTGCAATGGTGCTATTGAAAGTTTAGGGAAAGCTTTAGCTGTTGAATTAGCTCCTATAAGAGTTAATGTGGTTTCTCCTGGAACGATACAAAGAGAGAATGAACAAAACGAAAATAGACTAGCTGCTTATAAATCTTATAAATCTCTTTCTCTTGTAAAAAGGCCTGGCCATAATAATGAAATTGCACATACTGTTCTATATTTAATGCAAAATAGTTTTACTACGGGTAATGTATTATTTCCAGATGGAGGGTACACATATCATTAAATTATTTAAGACAGAAGCCCCTTATTACGATGGTTTTTGTTGCTCATTTAAACATTGCTGAAATTTCCAAATAGATGATTCATTACAATCTGCTCATTTTGTACATTTGCAAATAAAATTGTGCTAGTAGTTGACGAATCGAATCTCGAAGTAATTTGTCTTGATATTTATGGATAAGTTTACAAAGAAAAAAGGCATATAATTAATGCCTTTTTTCTTTATCATCATTTAACTGGATAACAAACTTCTGTAACCCACTTATTAGGATCCGCTTCCATCGCTGGGCTCACATGGTAAATATTAAACATCGGGCCTGCTAATTTGTAACCTTCTGTCTCAATCCACTTTGCCGCAGCCTCATTTACAGCTGTCATCTGTTCATAACTTCCATTAACTGTTATAGAAGCTACATTAGTCGATTCCATATTTTTAAATGTAACGTCTTTTGTATTTTCGTGCTTACCTAGAATACTTAGCTGTATTTCTATATCTACATCATTTTCTTTGTATTCACGATCATGGAAAACCGCAATACTATAACTCGGTTGGGCAATACTAATATTTTTCATTTGAATTTCTTGCATTAATACACTCCATAAATCACCTTCGCAATTATACGATGGAATAATCTTTCTAACACTAGCTACAGTTCTTTCTGGAATTTCTTTTATTGAAACATGATAATTCATCTCAACAACATCCTCTCTCATCGTTTTCATTGAGTCTTCGAGGAGACGTAATTGTTTTTGGCGGTTATTCATGTCTTCTTTAATTTGAGCACTACGATTTAAAAATTGCTCTTTTATGCTATCTATATTATCGCATTCTATTATTTCTTTGATGGTAGCAATATTAAACCCCATAGCTTTTAATGTTTGAATTTGATTTACCTTTTTTAATTGGTCAGCTGAATAAAATCGATATCCACTCTGCTCATCGACTTTTACTGGTTGTAATAATTCCACTTTATCGTAGTGTCTCAACATACGTATACTAATGGAAGATAGTTTCGAAAAATCCCCTATTTTAAACATGATTTCCTCCTATAAGTTACATCTACTTTGAAGCTCAACTTCATCATAAACAATGACATTATGTGAGGGTCAACTATTTTTAACGATTTAAATAACAATTTAACATGTTATATTTATATAATTAAAAACCTATATTCCTGTTTTTATGACTACTGCAATTGACAATCCATCACTAGTTATTTTTCTCCAGACATTCATAAACCGCCATCATATCTCGTTTATCCAACTCACGTATGCGATTAAAAATTGGTAATTGCGCAACAGCTTCTGTTAATAAGCTTTCATCCACAACATCACTTACTTTTCCAGTTAACCATGTTTGTACATCCACGCCCTCGACAACTTCTTTTAACCCTTCGTCATTAATACCACTTGCATTACAAGTTACACATGGAATTGTTAGTTTAAAGACACCATCATGTAGATTATCTTCGGTTATCACTTTCTTACCTTTACAAAATGGACATGGATTACTTTTTTTAATTTTATTAATTTGGGTAACTAATTTTTTGTATCCAAACGCTTCGTATACATACGTAAGTTTTTTATATTTACCATTTGTGAAATACTTATCTATAATGGTTTCTCTCGTTTCATAAACATTAGGGAAATCACAAACAGTTACCTGATTATTAACACTAATGGATTCGATATTTCCTTTTATTTCGCTCCAGAATGGTAAGACATTTTGTAACACCATTTCATAGTTTGAAAAGCTTGCTTGTTCTAATTCAAACATTTTCAATGCAACTTGTGCTTTTCTTGGCAATAAAGAAACATCTTCTGTCAATACCATATCGCCACCAACAATAGACTTCAATTTAACAAGTGCCGGTAAATCACCAACTGTTTTCAATACTTCATTAATAGGCTGATTGATTATTTCACGAATATCTACGTTACCAAATTTAAGTGGTTTATGATGATTTAAAACCGTCCCCTCGCAAATTGGACATTTCATCATTTTTTTTGAACTTTTAATTTCTTCTTTAATAGGTGCTTTTGAAATAACAATATATCCACCAATAATTGTATTAAACCCTACCCATGTTCTACGTGTCTTTCCTTTTTTATCATAAAATGATTTTTCAAAATATCCGTACCAAAACGTATGCTTTTCTTCTTCTGACATATCATTATAGCTTTTTGACAAATCGTGACCAAGCTCATTTTTTATTTCTTCGAATAGAAATTCTATTTTTTCATGCTGATAAAATTTTAATACCTTCATGATTTCTGGATCGAATAGCCCATCCCAAAATGGAACACTTTTATCTTGAATGGCAATATCTTTATCAAAAACTTCAATTTGAAGACGTCCAGAACAAGATGGACAATGATTGTCCTGTGAATAGAAATCAAAACTTCTCGTATCTTTATTAATTGGATGAGCAGCTACAATATGATTAATTAATCCACCAATCTCATATAAGAAACTATATTGACTATATAAATGTCTTTCAAGATCAATAGCAATAACAGGTGCGATTGTATCAGATTCATATTCACCATAAATTAACCTAGCCATTGATGATAAACTTTTTAAAATACCGCCCTTATAAACATTTTCGGCATTTTTAAAATAGTTAATATGATTTTCTTCTAAATAGTGAACTCCTTTTTCTGCTTAAGCATTGAAGAGATATTTATTTTCTTTGTGCTATTCACATTACTTTTTTGACGATAGTAATCCTCATGATTAACAACATCCAAATGCTCTACAGATTCATTCTGCCTTTTTCCAAAATCAACTATATAATCAGAGCTTTCTAACATGTAACGATTATGCTCAATCATAATGATAGAAACTGATTCATCTTGCAGAATACCTCTAATACTATCGATAAATTGATTTAAAATATTTTGTGATAAACCTTTTGAAGGCTCATCAAAAATGAATAATGTATGTGGATTTCTAGTGTTTGCAAATAATTCCGAAACTAAATGAACACATTGAAACTCACCTGTCGATAATGTTTGTGTTTTTCTCTCTAATGTTAAATAGCCAAGTCCTAATTTAATTAGTAGGCTCAAACGTTTATAAGCGATATCTTCATTTGGAAGTTCATCAATAATATCCTCAATCGAGCGCTCAAAAATATCATCAATGTCTTCACTATACTTTGTCAGTTTCTTTTTAATATCTAGGAAAGTTGCTACAGTTGATCGACTTGTAATTGATTGATTTCGGTCTTGTCCTACCATAACTAATTTATCTTTTGGATATCGTTTCAAAAAATCTGTAGCTAGACATTCGTTGACAAGTGTAGATTTCCCACATCCTGATTCTCCTGTAACTGTTACAAGCCTGTTTTTAGGAATTTGAAACTCCTCCATTTGGATATTACGGCAATATAAATCATAGAATGTATAAAATTCTGTTGGTATTTCTTTATTTCGATCCCACAGTATTGACTTTGGTCTTGGTGATTCTTCCACAATTTTCCCGCCATATTTTCCGCTACCAGGTCCAAAGAACAATTGCTCATCAGATGTATCTAGTACTGTATCTGAATGATCAATAAGCCAAATTTGATTTTTACACCCTAATCGTTTAATCTCTTCTAAAATTTGTAATAAAGTTTCATGATCAAGTCCAACTGAAATCTCATCAATAATAATTACAGCATTTTCACTTACTGCCATGAATTCGGCCAAATAAAGTCGTGTTAACTCTCCACCTGATAACGTACCCATAATTCGATTTAATGTTAAATAACCAATGTTCATATTAATAATATTTTGCAGTATATGCTGTTTTTCTTCACTAATATTTAACTCTTTTGCTAGTGAAAGAATAGATTCAACACTTAAATCATTAATATTTGAAATTGAATGTGGCTTGGCCAACAAATCAATTTCATGTTGTTCAATTTCTTCACTATAACGTTTTCCCTTACATTTTTTACACTCAACATTTTTTGTAGTACCACGGCCTTTACAACCAGTACACCAGCCTAATTGATTATTAAATGAAAAGACCTCTGGAGAAAGATTAAATACTTCAGCAAGTTTTTCCCGAACCTCTGTAAAAACACCAGTATGAGTACCAATCGTTGAACGCGGATTAGACGAAATCGATGATTTTCCTAGAAAAAGTACTAAAGGCATTTCTTCCATCTTAATGGCACTAAAATTTGTTTCCATAATGTTAGGAAATAAATATTGATATTCAGCCTTTGGTAATAAAGAAACTAATCGTTTTTTTGATTCTTCACCAATTGTTTGGCAAAAAGTTGTTTTACCCGATCCAGATAAACCAGCAATTCCAAACGATTTATTAAACGGTATAGTTGCATCTAATTTATTTATGTTATTAGCAATTAATTGATTTACTTTCATATTAACCTCTATTCTTATTTATTCACAAAAGCATTTTTACAATATAATAATTACATAATGAATATTACCTATTATGCAATTATCCTCTCACTTCATGAATCTTATCCTTGTATATTTCAAACCACTGTTGCCATTCATCTTTAGAAAATTCTTTCTCTTCTCCTTCTAAAACGAAAGAAAAAAGATTTAAAGAAATATGCCAACCAGCTACATCTCTCGGTGTATGATCTGTTAATTCATGAATGTACTCTTTAAGAAGTAAAAGAGTACCATTTTCCTCATTATGTATTTCAAATCTGACACGGTCTTTATCCCAAGTAAATTCAAGTACTGAGTTTAGTTGACACTCTAAAATATCAATATTTATGAATGAACCGTCCATCATGTCGAACTTTATTATTCCAGCAGTTTTAAGGCTTTCAATCTGTAAATTCGGCATCCATTTTTTCAGCTTACTGTTTTCTGTTAATACAGACCAAACTTCTTCTGCCGTATATGGAAATTGGCGTTCAAATTTTACAATATATCCATCAGTTAGTTTCCTAATTTCAGCTATCATTTTGATTGTCTCCTTATATAGAATATATGTTCCCATTTCATTTTACACGAATATAAATATAAAATAAATATTTATGTCAACGAAGTGTTAATTTAAAGTGAATGGTGCTGAGAAAAACTTAAATATTTTCTAAATCGAATTATATAATATTGAAAATTAAATATAGATTTATGTACAAATAAAAAAGCCGCATTTGCGACTTATGAAATCATAGGATTAACTCCTTTTTTTGTTGAATGATTAGCGCTTAATCGCATCGACAATTAGCGATGGAAAACCAAGTTTATCGCCTTTATTTCTAGAATCATACCTTTTCGAACGGAAAATAACACCGTCGTTTGCATCCCATTCGTTGTAATAAAACCGACCATTTTCATCACAATATTCAAGTAAAACTACCTCGAATCCAGCAGTTTCAAACATTTTCGTTAATGTTATATAATTATGAACGATTTTATGACTTGCTGCTGGATGATCTTTCGGACCGGGGCCCCCTATTTGAACTATATTTTGATATGCCTCATCCTGAAAGAATGCATCAGGGACTCCGCACCGAATATGACCAGATGGTTTTAAAAATTCATAACAAATTTCAGTTGCTCTTACACCTTCTTCAAAAGTAAGGTGTTCCCATACATGCTCAGCTAAAATAGCTGAAATAGAGTTGTATTCAAATCTTTCTTCCCACGTAGCTTTATCTAGTAAGTTAAGTTCATCTTCTTGCGTTTGAATCCAACCTGGATTATTATTAAACACTCCAGCTCCGACAACTACTTTAATTTCGTCTTGTTTTATTGCCACCATGTTCACCTCTTAAACATTTTAATTCATTAATATATTCTATGTTTACTATTATCCTTCCTCCTTTAACAAATTTAGTACCATGAGTCCAGTACAATACCGAACTCATGTCCTAAAAACTCTCTAACGTAACAATCTGTCTAACTCTATAAAATTAGTTCATAATATACGATTTTTCTTACAGAAATATAGCACACCAAACATTAGCATAATACCAATTACGTAAAAAATTGTTGTTCCGCTCCCACCAGTATTAGGAATTACCCAATTATTCTTCGCATTTTTCACTGTTATTTTTTTTGTCTTTACTGCTTCTGTAATTTCTATTTCTATTGGATCCCTAAGTAACATATATCCGTTTGGCGCTTTTATTTCTTTTATCGTATATTTTCCAAGTACTAATTGACTGGAAATCACCTTTCCTTTTTCATCCGTTGTTAATCTAGCCACTTCTTTACCCTCTTTATCTAAGACTTGAAATATAGCGCCTTGTAGTTTTAAATTGATATCCTTATCATCAACTTTCTCAATTTCAAATTGTCCAGTCGGATCTGGTAATTTCTTATTTCCTATTTTAATTTCTACTACTGCATCTTTTTCTACTTTTACAGTTATTTTTTCTTTTAATAATTCGTAACCTTTAGGTGCTTCTACTTCCACTAAGGTATAATTTCCTATTGGTAAGTCTTTTGATACTACTTCTCCTTCTTCATTTGTTACTAGTTCTCCAACTATTTTTCCTTTTGAATCTTCTATATGAAACTTTGCCCCTGCTAGTTTTTTATTTTTATCACTTATGTCTACTTTCACAAGCTTCATTTTCCCCATTGGATCTGGCAATTTCTTATTTCCTATTTTAATTTCTACTACTGCATCTTTTTCTATTTTTACAGTTATTTTTTCTTTTAATAATTCGTAACCTTTAGGTGCTTCTACTTCCACTAAGGTATAGTTTCCTATTGGTAAGTCTTTTGATATTACTTCTCCTTCTTCATTTGTTACTAGTTCTCCAACTATTTTTCCTTTTGAATCTTCTATATGAAACTTTGCCCCTGCTAGCTTTTTATTTTTATCACTTATGTCTACTTTCACTAACTTCATTTTTCCCATTGGATCTGGCAATTTCTTATTTCCTATTTTAATTTCTACTACTGCATCTTTTTCTACTTTTACAGCTATTTTATCTTTTAATAATTCATAGTCTTTTGGCGCTTCTATTTCTACAAGGGTATAGTTTCCTTTTGGTAAGTCTTTTGATATCGCTTCTCCTTCTTCATTTGTTACTAGTTCTCCAACTACTTTTTTATTTGAATCTTCTATATGAAACTTTGCTCCGATCAATTTTTTATTAACATTATTACTATCAACCTTTTTTATTTTTATTTTTCCTGTACTAGGCTTGTTCCAATGTTGCCAGTTAAATTTGAAATTGTGAAATTCAAATCCACCAGTTTGTTGTACCGCACCGACAAATGCTTGTCCATTAATCGAACCGCCTTTTGTTTCTAATACAGCATTGGGGGCAAACACACTACCAACGACACCATATCCCTCTGTTATAATTTTTTTCGCATTTGGAAAAACCCAAATCACTTTCCCATATAGCTCAGTAAACGGGGAATTAGGAGAATATGGTTGTGATGTAGGAACTATATCTGTAGCCCTTCCAATATTGTTCGTGTCATATAGAATAGACCCATTTTTAAATGTAACCTCTGTTGCATCCGAATACATAACAATAAAATCTTTGTCCTTAGCACTCGGTAAAAATACATCTCTTATATCTAAATTAATTTTCCCTGTCAATTCTGATGAAACATAAATATTAGGATTGTTTATATCTTTTCCGATTCCATGACTCATATTTGGAATTGGGGTATTTGTTTTATATTGACCTGCATTTTTACTGACTTGGTTCACTATATTGCGAAATTCATTAAATTTCGCGTCAATTTCTAGTTTTTCTTTATAAACGATACGATCATAAGAGGATTGTATGATGCGATCTGGATCACTCTCTTTTGTCATTACGACTATTCCGTTTTGAATGATAAAAGATTCTTCTCTTGATTTCTTAAATTTTCCAGACAATAACAAGGACGGATATCCCTCATCAACCCATTTTTCACCTACTATATTAGATGTTCCCGCTGCAGCACCTACAATTGTATACCCCGATGCATCCATATCACCTTGAACTGCAATTGCTCCTTCAATGTCGCCACCTATTGCTTTATGGTTACCAAAGACAACAGCATTATAGCGCGATATATCACCTAGACCTTCTAAGTTTGTCGTGGATCCATATACTTCTTTTGGTACATATATGACAAAACTTACACTTAACATTAACAAAACAATAAAATGAATACTTACCAGCTTTAATCGTAGCCTCAATTCCTTTGTTCCCACCTTTACCGTATTTTTTCTATAGTCGAATAAAATGACATGTTTATCAATGAGGATTTACTTCATTCCCTATATACCTTCTTTACTTATCTCTGAATTTCCGGTCCCAATGTCCATTAATGCAGGATAAATACATACATTCTATCGAGTTAACCTTTTCTTATAAATTACGACTAGAAACACACATAACAATAGGATTGGAACTATTACAGTCCACTTATTAAACATAAATATCTCTGTACTCATTTTTTGTTTTTCTTTCTCGTTTAACTCCACACGCACACCTCGAACTAGCAATCTATTGGTGTTTACTCCATAAGGCGTACACGTAATTAAAGTTGTATAATCTTTATTTTCTACAATTTGTAGATCGTCCGTTTCGTGTGGTAACACTACTTTAATTTGATCTACTTTATAAGCAAGAACTTTGTCTAAAGAATGAATATAAAAGAGATCTCCTTCGCTCAACTTATCTAAATCTGTAAATAATTTTGCTGATGGTAAACCACGATGCCCTGTTAAAATAGTGTGCGTATTTTCTCCACCTATCGGGAGCGAAGAAAAATCTAAATGACCTATCCCGCGGCTCAATACTTCCTCAGATGTCCCTTGATAGATTGGCAGTTTTATATTAATTTTCGATATTTCAATATACCCCATTACATCTCCTAAATTTAACGCATCAGCATATGCTTGATGATTACTTTTTTTTTCAGAAAATGGATCAGTAAATGTTTTCGTGGAAGTGTGAACTTGTTTATTATATTCGGCTGCTTCTTTTTCCCTACGTTCGACTTCTTTCTTTTGTAGCGCTTTGATCTTCTTATCGTAAGAGCTAATCTCAGAATAATGTGCACGGGTCGCCAACCAATTACTAATAGTAGGATATAAAAAAATACCTAATCCAAATAAGAAAATACCTCCCAAAACAAGATTTCGTTTCATATTTCCACCTCTGTATACGCTTAAATATCGAAAAGAGGAAAGCATTTTGCTTCTCCCCTTTTCGTATGGTTACATGTTCCTAAAATCTTAATTTCTAGCAAACTTTTTTCTAAAGAAAACAAATGCCGCTGTAAGCATTAAAGTAAGGCCTATTACAGTAAAAAGAGTCGTTCCTATACCACCCGTTACCGGAAGAATCCATCCACTTTTATTATTTTCAATCGTCAATTTAACCGTTTGATTATTTTCACTAATCTTTACATCAATGGGGTCTTTTAATAATTGATAAGATGCTTTTGTACCATCTTCTTTTGTATATGTTGGTGCTTTCGTTTCAAAAATTTGATAGTCTCCATATGGAATGTTAGACCATTTAATAACACCATTTTCATCTGATACACCTGTTACTTCTTTTCCTGCTACGACAACTATTTTTCCATTATTATCTTTAAGTACAAACTCTGCACCTTTTAATTTATTCTTATTAGCACCATCAATTTTTGTTAACTCAATTATTCCAGTTGTCGGAATAACAACTACGGGTTTAGATTCCTTTTCTCCAATTACATCATTTTTATTTAAAAAATGTATTTTTGCTGTATTGAAAATTTCCGAACCAGATGGTACTCCTTCTTTTACTTGAGATTTAATTTGCAAATGAAATTCTTTTTTACCATCTAATTTTGTGAAATCTTTTACTGTAGCTGTTACTTTTTGACCTTCTATAGCTACCTCTACAATGCTTGCATTTACTTCTGCTCCATCAATTTTCACGATTGGCTTTCCTTGAATCACTAAACGATTATCCAAAGTATCTGTTACCACATATTTTTTATATTCCTTAATGTCTTCTGGAATTAATGTTTTAATATCATAATTATAATTAGTTAACGGATTGATTGGTAACGCTTCCAATTTTCCGTTAATCTTTTTATCAATTGTTGGTTCTTCATAGTTTTTCACTTCTAATTTAACTACTGTACCAGAAGTAATAGTTCCATCTTCATTAATTGTTCCGGAGTTCTTAACAAAAAACTCACGTTTAGTTGGATCTATTACATAGCCTTTCGGAGCTTTTGTTTCTTGGAAATAGTATTCTCCATACACCAATCCTTGCACGCGAATATGACCATTAGCATCTGTTACTAACTCTTTTTTCACTTCTGTACCGTCTTTTTTAAATAAAGAGAATACTGCACCTGCTAATGCTTTTTCATTTACACCAGTTTTTATTAAATCCACTGCACCACGTTTAATCTCATTTTTGGGATACATGTGAACATCATAGTTTAGCACCTTACCCTCTTTATTTGTTAATGGAATATCCACTGTATACGTATTGGGATTTAGATTAACATGTGGAGGTCCTGCCACTTCTTTCACCTCATAACGTCCTAGCGGAAGATCTTTTAATACAGCTTGTCCGTTATCATCTGTTACTACTTGATTTGGAGTGGCTCCCATTACAGGTTTCACGTCTTCTTTTACGATTTTCCCATCGTTTGAAATTTTTTCAAAAGAAGCAACCCTTTTTACTTCAAACGTTACACCTTTTAATGGTTTCACATCCTTTGGCACCTCTTGATTTGCAGAACCGTCACCTTCTAGTCCCTGCGCTCCATCTTTTTCTTGTTCATACTTATGAATCGTTAAAGTACCTTTAGATGGTGAATCTGCCTTTACTAATACACTAGACCATGTAGAAAATGTTAAGAATAACACTAAAAGCACACTAAATATTTTTTTCATTTCTCTTATCCCCTTTACTACTTCTATCATTTTAAAAATTTCTTTATTACTATTACCTTCTTAAAAGCAATAGTGTGCCAAGTATCAGATTTAAACGAATAACATAAAACATAGTCGTCCAACAATCCATTGTTTACAATCACTTATTCACTTTTCTTATCTTCTATTATTACGTTGTCTCTCCACATGATATATGTAATTTTCTCCCCTAAATTACACGTATATCCCTATTTCAAGAATCATTACATTTGTTACATAATAGCTTTCACCGCTAATTTCGACTATTCACTTACTGTCAATCTATTCATTTCTCACTTCCTATCCCGATTTAAAATCCAATCTTAATCATTTTTTAATACATATAAGTAATAACCAACAAATAAGTGTGACGATTCATATTTTACGTTACTGTCCAAAACTATTACCTGTATATTCAAATAATATGTGCTATTCATGTTAAATTATGGTATTATTCTTAGAAGTTTATAACTTTTATTTATATTTTTTATTGATAAAGGTTTTCCGTATCTACTTATGAAAAAGGAATATATGTTTATTTAACTATTACGCATAACTGTAAGGAGGAAGAATATGACTAAAAAACTCAGTCTAGTTGAGATAGAGTACATTTGCAATATGTTTTTTCAATCTTTCGAAATTCCAGTTTGTTTTTTAGATTGTAACAAAAATATTCTTTTAGAATTTAAATCAAAAAATGATTCACATTCGTTATATACATCAAAAATAGAAGAGTTACATATGCTTTTTCAGAGAAATGATACATATAATTCCCCCATCTTCAGAACTCACGAATATCTAGGGCACTTTATTTTAATTCACATAAAGAGCGATTATATGGTGAACGGTACTGTTATTATTGGGCCCTTGACACATGTGAATTCTTCTACAAGTAAAGCGGATAGTAACCTTAATTTTATTCCAAATTATAAAAGAACAAGAGACCATTATTTTTCATTGTCAGTCAAAGATCAAAATTTCTTTGTAAATATAGCGATATTGTTCTATAACATTCTCTATAAAAAAAATTCAGATGTAAGCACCTTTTCAAATAACAGTGACTCACTTCATATAAGTCATAGCAGCATCTTAAACGAAGATGTATATATTTCAATGCAAAAAGACGAATCCATTTATCATAATTTATATATAGAGCAGCAACTACTTAGTTCTATAGAACACGGGGATAAAGAAACCGTACTCAAATATTATTACGAATTCCAACAAGAGACTCTTTCATCTTTATCTTCATTCCATCAATTAAGACGTCATAAAAACATTTGTATTTCATCCATCACGCTCGCTACTAGATATGCGATAAAAGGGGGACTTCCATCTGGGATTGCTTACAAAATTTATGATTTACATATTCAAAGAACAGAAGATTTAAAAGACAAAGAATCTGTTTGGGATTTATTAAAAAATGCTTTTTGTACCTTTGCAGACCGTGTAAAGGCACAAAAAACACAGCAACATTCACAGACTATTGCTATTTGCAAAAACTACATTTTTAAAAATATTTACAATCCAATATCTGTTAAACAAGTTGCTAAATTTGCAAATGTGAATTCAGATTATTTATCTATATTATTTAAAAAAGAAGTCGGTATTTCATTAATTGAGTACATTCAACGTGAACGAATCGAAGAAGCAAAGAAATTATTAACTTTCACCACCTATCCTTTATCAGACATATGCGCTTCGCTTAATTTTAGCGATCAAAGTTATTTCACTAAAATTTTTAAAAAATTCACCAATGAAACACCTGGTAAATATCGGAAATCTCATGTTGTCATTTAGAGTGAAACTTCCATTAAAACAAAATGTTTTCAGTAACTCATCAATGGCAGATTAGAAGCACTCCCAGATTCATGAACTATAGGATTTATGCTTTTTCCAAACCAAAAAACACGTTACTATTCTTTTATTTTAATGAGAATAGTAACGTGTTTTTTATGTAATGTAGTTTTGTAGACAGAACATGATCCAACTACAAATTTTTATAGAAGCCAAATGCACCGCTTAACTACTAAAATCTTATTAAGTAAAAAATCCATATTTTGTTTTACTTACTTTCTACTTTATTTCTTTTGAATAATGAACTCTTTTCTTCAAACGAATGATCCCTACTATTATTTTTGTATCTTTCTAAATTTGCGAACAAAAGTGAGTACTGTGCCTGTAATAATCATCAATATGCCGATTGCTGCACTGTTAGTTGTACTTACACCCGTCTTTGGAAGCTCCTTATATGTATATTCTTTTTTATCGCTATTACTGTTGTTTGAGATATTACTCTTATTTTCCTTATTAGCAAGGCCATTAGCTTTGCTAGTTTCTTTATCTTTCACTAATACTTTTTGTATTGCATTTACCTCATTACCCACGGAATCTCTAACACTATATATTATTTCATAAGTACCAGCTTTAGTTGTATCTATAGTTCCTTCATACGCTACTTTAGAAATAAGGTCACCGTCCTCTTTATCAGTAGCTGATACCCCTACCAATGGATCAAATTGATCACCCTCAGTAATTGAAGTTGTAGCAGGTACTTTTAGTATTGGTTTATCATTTTTAACTTCTTCTCTAACTTTGACCGTTACAGTTTGCTTCGCCGTTACTTCATGACCTTTAGAATCTGTAACCGTGTACGTTAATACGTAAGTACCGGCTTTAGTTGTATCTACTTCACCATCAACTTTGATTTTAGAAGTGAGATCACCGTCTTCTTTATCGATAGCTAATACTTCTGCCATTGGAACAAATGAATCTCCAACATGAATTGTCGCTCCAACAGGCACTGTTAATTTAGGTTCTAAATCTGATGTTTCTCCATTTCCCTCTACAATTACAGTCTGTGTTGCCGTTGCATTCCGCCCTTGAGAATCAACAACCATGTATTCCACAATGTATGTACCTGGTTTTGAAGTATCTACATCGCCTTTATGCTTTACTTTATTTGTTAAATCACCATCTTCTTTATCAACAGCTTTTACATTTCTCATTGGATCAAACGTATCACCTACACGTAGTGTAATCGTAAACGGTACAGTTAACTCTGGAGCTTGGTTTTCTGCTGTTTTTTCGTTCTCTTTCACCGTTCCTGTAATTTTTGCCGCATCAAAAGCATTTTGGACTGCTTGAACTTCAATTGAGTTCGCTCCATATTTATTAGTTGCCACTTTAAGGCATGCCAATTTCAATTCAGAGAAATTAGAAGTCATATTTAATTCATCAGTATTTGCATAATAGAAAATATCAAACATTCTATCTTCACCAATACCATTTACATTTACACCGTTATGAGTACCACCTTGTGCCATTAAATACGCAACTTTATTAATAATACTGGAGTTAAAATGAACGCCTCCATAATCCTCTCCATTTAAATCATTATATTTACTATAATCATCCGGATACGGTAGTCCTTCTGAAAAATTAATTGCAGTTGGATTTTTCATATTACGAAAAGTCGATCCAGTTTGTTCTCCTATTGTCCAGTTAAATTCCCCATTATTTATGTATTTCTCTATAGCCGTTCCCATAATATCCGATAATGCCTCGTTAATTGCCCCAGATTCTCCTGAAAATTCAAGGTTAGATTCACTTGATGTAACTGCATGTGTAAATTCATGACCGGCTATATCGAACGCTTTTACCATGGGATCTCCATATAAAAGCATACTAATGTTATTAATATTAGTACTAAATGCATTCTCCCAATTTTCAGGATCATTTGTTCCTCCAGAATCCCATGCATGTACAACTGAAACTACTTTTTTTCCTTTATTATCAAAACTATTACGCTTATATTTTTCTTTATAAAAATCGTATACCTTTGTTGCTAAGAAATGAGCGCTTACCGCCTTTGGATCATTAAATGTTGTTGAAACACTAGTTGCTAGTATACCAGGATAATAACTTTCTTCATTTGTAATATCTCTATAATTTACATCATATGTCTCAATTCCTTGTCCTCTTGTGTAATCAGCAAGCGCATAATTCCCACTGGTCTGTTTAGAAATACCAAATGTACGAGTTACGCCTAAATCATCTTTTCCTGTTCCAGTTAATGATGTAAAATTGCTAGTTTTATTTTCCTTAACGGATTCAACATACTCTTCACTTATTTTCAAACTTGATTCTTGTACCATATCTTTTAACATTTCACCATTATGAGCATTCACTAAATAAGTTCCAGATACATAATTTGGTGTTGTAGCAGCAAATGTAACTTGATATGCATTGCTAGCCTGCCCATGATTTTCATCAACAAAAATAACTGCCTTAACTTCTGGCTCAGAAATAAATTTAGTATCGTTTCCGTACTTTTTATAAATATATTGTTTTGCTTCTTCTTTTGATAAATTAATAGGTTTCTTTAAATCTTCTTGTGTTAAATTTTGTGCGCTAGCTCCTGAAATGCTTTTAATAATACCTTTTTTATCTACGTGAGCAGTCAACTGGTGGCCATATACTTCTTTTCCTTCATATATTTGTTGCATGCGCACAAGTGTAGTTCCATCATAAGAACCACGTTTTTGAAGAACCTTGTAATCTACTCCTGTTTCTGCACTAACTTGTTTTGGAGACAAAGCATGCTCCGTATTTTCCTTAAGTGCATCTTTCACTACATTCTCTGGTGCCTTTTTTGATGGTTGTGTCAGATCACCTGTACGGAACGAATCCTCTTGAATTTCAACTTGCATTTGACCAGGTTCCTCTGCATGACCTACTCCATATGGTGTTACACTTGTTAAAACGAATCCTGTTGTTAATGCAACTATAGCTATTTCTTTTTTATTTCCCATGATATTTACCTCGTATAAATTTCTATTATTTATATGAAACTGCTAAAATGTATACAATCTATTCCTAACATAAAAAGATGACTTTTGTAATCTACAAAAGCCACCTCTTCAATATGTAATATCCCTAAAATGTTTTTAATACATAATTTCTATACGAACAGAAAAAAGCATTCATTAACGAGCATTTTGCAATACTTTTATTAGGTCATTTATATTTTCAACTTTCTGCTGAAACTGATCAAGTCTGCTATGTAACAATGAAGGATTTTTATCTTCAGTTGAAATAACTTGTTTTAATTCGTTTTCTAATTTATCATACATATCAAAGAAATTATCAAATTCTACACTTACAAGCTCTTCATTTTCGCGATAGAATCTTTTTGCTTCTATATAAGTCATATATGATTTATTTAAAAATCCTAATGAAATTAAATATTTAGAAGTGTTTTCTTGATAAATAGCAATATCACACGCTATTTTAATATCAGAATAAGTCTTTTGAACGAGACAATGCAATTCAAAAATCTTAAACTTTAATCCATTATTCATTTCATCCCCTCCCATCGTATCTATTCTACATAAAATTAGAATATTATACAAAGAAAATTATTAGCATGAAATTGACAATTTAAAAAATAACTTAAGGATAAACAAAATCCCTCTCATTATAAATTATAGTTGCGGAGCATTTACCAACGTAACAGCAAAATAAAAAGCGAAAAGAATAAATCTTTCCGCTCTTAGAGTAATAAATACATTTCATATTGCGCTAAAGAATTCTTTTCAAATCCACATTTCTTAAGAAAACCTTCCAGTAAATTATTGTTAGGAAACCCAATTGATAAACTTGATGAATTTAATTCTTCTCTTGCTACTTGTAATAATTTCATCCCAACACCAATATTTCTATAATCTTTGTCTACGAAAATAAAACTAATTTTACCTTGTTTATTTACACATAGAGAGCCTTTTAAGTCATTATCGACATATGCACCATAAAATACATGATTTGTTTTTTTGATATAATCAATATCATTTTGCCAATTTATATGGAAGTTTAACCATTTCTGAATTTCATCTTTAAAAGTTGGAAATTCTAATTGTTTTACTTCAATATCCTTACAATCTTTATTCATTATTTTAGTCAAATCATTTAAATTATAATAAGAAAGATCGTACACTTTTTCATAGCCCAACTTATTATAAAAATGAATCGCTCGGTCATTTCCTACAATGACTTCGAGAAAAAGTTGCTTACATCCATGTTGAATCGCCTCTTCTTTATGCAGTTCAAATAATTTTTGACTCACACCAATACCGCGGTAATTAGGATGAACCGCTAATGTTCCACAGCGCATAGTCTTAATACTTTCATAATCCTTTATACCACCTAGTATTACGCCAACAGGTTTGCCTTCTTCTAAAGCAAGAAAAGAATGTTCTAGCAAATTACCTTCTGGTCCCAAAAAACGTTGTATAAAATCCCCTTTTGAAACTTCCATTTTAATAATGTAATCTGAAAATCCAACTTTAAAAGCTTCATATACTAAATCAATATTTACATCACTACACCTTTTATATTGAATCATAATATAATGATGCCTCCAATTACTTATGTTAAAACCCTCTAACTATCTATTATTTACTACATTAATCTCATAAACACGTAAAAAGGCAATTAAATGCTCACATGCTCTTTCGCATGCTAGCATTTTAAAAATTTTTTGTTCTTCTTTCGTTTTATCATTTACTTGATCTGAAGCAGCTTTTAAACAGAGAAATGGTTTTTTATTTATTTGACACACATAGGCGAAAGCTGCTACTTCTTGATCAACTGCCAATGCTCCATATACGGTATGGAGTAAATATCTCATTTCTGAACTACGAATACGTTGATCTCCGGATAAAAATGTACCGAAATGTATTGGATCATATGATCGTATTTTTTTTATTCTTCTTACAAGTGATTTTGTTGTTTCAATAGGTGCTGTTCTACCGTTATATAAATTAAAAACATCTTCCCCTGAGCCAGCTGCAGTAACATCGTGTTGTATTGCGTTTAGTGCCACTACAATATGACCGTTTTTCACCTTGTTTGATAAACTTCCGCATATTCCTGTCATAAACAACTCATCTGGCTGAAACTCACTAATTAACAATTGTACACAACTAGCGCAGCTTACTTTACCGACACCAGTAACAACTGATATAATTTCCAGCTCATTAATAGTATGAAAATGAAATTCCCAAGCTGCTCTTTTTTCAACACGTTCACTCGGATAATGTTGATGCAAATACGTCAGTTCTGGTTCCCATGCAGATACAATTGCAATACGTTTCATTACACGCTTCACTTCCCCTATTGTCATTTAAATAAGTTATCTATACTTTCTCGTTCATAATCTGGAATCCATTCTTTGTATTTCTTATATGAATCTCGTATTATTTCTTTATTCTTCGCAATTACTTCACATCCTCTATCATCATACATAAACATCACAATATCTTTCTTTGCATTTATGAGAAATACATCTGGATAAGAGATTTCTTTTTTTCGTCCAAATCGAAGATACAGATCAGAAAAATCCTCATGATTAGCAGCTTGTATCAGCGGTTCATATTTAATATCTTCCGCAAGACATTTAAAAGAAAATTGATATGTACAATATAAAGTGAAACTTTAATCAGTGGGGGGTCTTACTGCCCGGCAAATAGCGGGATAAATCTGCTTCTTCATCTTCAAATAAAAACGGTAACGTTTCTAATCTTATATGAAATCTTAAATCTCTTTTCTTAATATATTTATTGTATATATTTATTTTCTGTGAAGTTTTTATGTTTTCCTTTTTAAATCTATAAACATTTGTCACTACAAACACTACATCTTCTTTTGAAAATATGTCTTCAAAGTTGAGAAAAGTATTCCATATTTAAATCGTCGGTTCCTTCTACAATTTGATATTTATCTTTTCCGAAATCAAAATGTAAATGATTTTCCCACTGAGAATATAAGTAGGGTCCTAATGTAACTCCTGGAAATGTTTGATTCATATATTCTTTTAATTGCATTTCCTTGTCCTTTCTACTGTACAATTCTTTTTAAATCCCAATATGCTTCTTCTAGCCACGGATGTATAACTTTCAATGTATCTTTCCTTTCCCACAAATATGAAATATATACAAAAGCTGCTTTTTCCAAAGATTTTCCCAATTCTTTTTTTATTTCTATTAAATATGGTGGTGTCCCTTTTTGATCCCATTCTATTTTATCTGCAACAAATAATACTAAATCCATCTTCGTTGCATGTTTACGCAACGTTGTATGGCAACAAATTGCATTTAAAATCTCTTCATCTTCGACTTTAAATATTTCTTTTGCGATTACCCTCGATAATTTTTGATGAATAATCATAGGAAACTTTCTTTCCGCTTCCACTATTTCTACACCAAATTCTTCAGCAACTGCAATCCGCTCCTCGTTTGGAAAAATGCCACTAATATCATGTAAATATCCTGCAATTGCTGCTTTTTCTTTACCTACGTGAAACTTTTCTGCAATCTTTTTTGCCTCATTTGCCACACGAATTGAATGTTTATATGTAAACTCTTTATTATATTTTAGTAGAAAAGCTTTAATATCATTGTCTATTTTTCCAGTTGGAGTAAATGAATATATATCATTACATAACATAGAAAATCCCCCTTATAACTAACTTTCATTATAATGTAGAATCTAAATATCCTTGTTATTTTATATTCGTTATTAATCTTTTTACTCCTTTTTAATACGTTACATGAAATTTTATACATAATCATCGCTACAAGTACATAAATGTTTGATATTATAGTAATGTTGATGATTTGTAAGGAAAGGAACTACACAATGAATAAAAATATATTAATTATTGATGATGATAAAGAAATTGTTGAATTACTTGCTGTTTATTTGCGAAATGAAGGCTATAACATTTATAAAGCTTATGATGGCGATGAAGCATTGCAAAAGGTTTCTACATATGAAGTTGACCTTATGATTTTGGATATTATGATGCCAAAACGAAACGGATTAGAAGTTTGTCAGGAAGTGCGTGAAAATAATACTGTACCAATTCTAATGCTTAGTGCAAAAGCAGAAGATATGGATAAAATATTAGGCCTTATGACAGGTGCTGATGATTATATGATCAAACCATTCAATCCATTAGAATTAGTAGCTAGAGTGAAAGCTTTATTACGAAGATCCTCTTTCCAAAATGCTACTTCGCAAAAGAATGAAGATGGTATTATTCGTATTCGCTCTGTTGAAATACACAAACATAATCATACAGTTAAAGTAAATGGAGAGTACATTAAACTAACCTCTATTGAATTCGATATTTTATATTTACTTGCGAGTAATACAGGAAGAGTATTTAGTTCAGAAGAAATTTTCGAACGCGTTTGGAATGAAGATGGTTATGGTTCAAATAAGACGGTAATGGTCCATATTAGCAACTTACGAGATAAACTTGAAA
This sequence comes from Bacillus cereus group sp. BfR-BA-01330, assembly GCF_022663885.1. Taxonomy (NCBI): domain Bacteria; kingdom Bacillati; phylum Bacillota; class Bacilli; order Caryophanales; family Bacillaceae; genus Bacillus; species Bacillus cereus group sp. BfR-BA-01330. The sequence continues at coordinate 145,574 of NZ_JAKUGK010000004.1, read as the reverse complement.
CAGTAATAAATGGAGAAAAATTTATTCATACTGTTTGGGGAGTTGGCTATAAAATTGAGAAATGAAGCATTTGATATATTAAAAGATATTCCTAAATGGAAACTTATTTTTTGGCTTTTATTAGCTATCACACTCACTCCTATTACTGAACTAATTATTTATCGCCTCGTTACGAGTGTAATTGAAAGTTCACTTACTCTAACCGAACTCGGTAAAGAATTCATTCGAATTTTTGGTTATGAAAAGTATAAAGGGATTAAAGAGTCTTTATGGATGATGATTGTATCTTATTTGTTTTTATTTTCTATTTTTTCATCCTATCTTTACATTTTTTATCGTCACGAGAAAAAACTTTATTATGAAACTTGTATAAAAAAAATGATAGAAGAAATTCGTTATATTGCAAATGGAAACTTCAATCATAAAGTTTCTATTGTAAATCATAATTATCTAGAAGAATTAGCAATCGGGGTCAATGAAATTGTTGAACAATTAAAAGTCTCAATTGATGAAGAAAGACAAGCGGAACAAGCAAAAAGTGAACTTATTACAAATGTATCACATGACTTACGCACTCCCCTTACTTCTATAGTTGGATACGTAAATTTAATCCATCATGATAATTATAGAGATGAAGTGGAATTGCGATACTATATTCAAGTCATTTACGATAAAGTAACTCGTCTTAATGCATTAATGAATGACTTGTTCGAATATACACGTGTTCAAAATAAAGAATTAAGCTTGTATTCTGTTCCTATTGATATTGTAGAGTTACTTGGACAATTAACTGTTCAATTCCGCATACAGGTTCAAGAAGCTAATATAGAATGTCGGCCTTCTTTCCCGTCTCAAAAGCTCATGGTATTAGCTGATGGTGACAAATTAGTGCGTGTGTTTGAAAATCTTATTATAAACGCTATCGCTTATGGAAGCGAAGGTCGCTATATTGACCTTACTGCTTATGAAAGTAATAATATGATTACAATTGATATAACAAATTACGGACAACCTATTCCTAGTACGGATTTACCTCATATTTTTGAACGTTTTTATCGCGTTGAGAAATCTCGCTCTACAAACACTGGTGGATCTGGACTTGGATTAGCAATTGCAAAAAGTATAGTCGAATTGCATAAAGGAACAATTGAGGTATATAGTGATGACGAAAAAACAACATTCACTGTAAAACTACTCCCATACAAATGTTAATATTACAAATAAAAAGTTCAATTTCTTACCATATAAGAAATTGAACTTTTTCCATAATTACCCTAAATTTAATAATCCTTTATAATTCTTTAGAAATTCTTTACCTTTTCTTTCTTCCTAATTAAGCATTCCTTTTTACAATACTATTATTGATGTCATAATAGGAGGATCGCTTATGCAATTCTTAAAGAAATTCGCTATTTTATTATTATCTTTTTTTATTACTGCACTTATCGTTTTATATTTTTATCTTTATGTAAATGGTCCGATTATTCAAGCTAAATCAGCTATTTTAATAAATGCTAATTCAGGTGAAATTGTTTATAAAAAAAATGAAGAAACCCCAGTACAATCAGCTGCTTTATCTAAATTAATGACAGAATATATCGTATTGGAGCAACTAAATGATAAAAAGATACAGTTAGATGACTTCGTACAAATAAGTAACGAAGTTTTCCGAGTAGAAACAAGCCCTATACAAGTAACATCGAATGATAAAACAACGGTTCGTGATTTACTTCATGCATTGCTACTGGCAGGGAATAATCGTTCTGCACTCGCTCTAGCAGAACACATTGCTGGAAATGAAGATAACTTTACAGTATTAATGAATAAAAAAGCAAAAGAACTAAAGTTATTACAACCATCTCCATTTCTAAACTCTACTGGAATTAATAATAATACAAATAAACAATCAACTACAACAGCGATAGACGCAGCTAAACTAGCAGCACGATTAGTAAAAGATTTTCCAGATGTATTGAATATTACGAAACTAACCTCTTACCAATTTACCTTCAAAGATTCCCAGGTTTTCAATACGAATAAAATGATATATTCCCTTAATGAAAACATTAAACTTCAAGGTGTTGATGGCTTACAAACTAGTTTTTCAACTAACGGTAATTATAGTTTTGTCAGTACAGCAAAACTTGGAGATACTAGACTAATTTCAGTAATATTAGATGCAGATGAAGAAAACATTTCATTTATTGAAACAAAAAAGTTGCTACAGTATGGTTTTGATCCTTCCTCGTACTCTGCACTCCAAGCTTTTAAAGACGCCCTTACATCTTGGACAATATTGCTTCAGTTTAAAAATTTAATTATACAAACTATAATGATTTTTTTAATCATTACCACCTTAATGTTTTTACATATACGTCAGAAAAAATCCGAGGATTTCAATTAAGAAATCTTCTTATATATAGAACCGACTTGCGCTTGAGATGCAAGTCGGTTTTTAATTCTATCATCCTCTTCCAATCAAGTTTGCTGAAACTAGTTGCAAGTTTAACTCTCTCGCCCATATAGATAACTGACCAATATGATAAATTTAATATCCCATTACATGTCTTAAAACCTATATTTTTTGAGGCATACATCCATCTCTGTTTCCTTTCGTTGTGTTCGTTTGTTTAGTTTAAATGGGTTAATCTATTAATTCTATTAAATCCAACAATCGAACTATTACACTTTAAAGTTCTACTCATATACTATAGTAGATTACTAGAAAGGAGGCTTAACTATGGATAGTTGTGTTGTATTTGTAAACGGACAACCTTTTTTAGTTCTTTCAGTAGCTGGTATTGAAATTGCTAGATTAGAGATTTCCCTTCAAGTAGCATTAGCTCTAAGAGTGCTTGGGATACCAATCTGTGATTAATTACCAAATTAATAAAAAAAGAGGGCATTAGCCCTCTTTTTTTATTTTCTTCTCACCTTTTCTTAAAAACAAACAAAATTTAAATTTTATTTTTTATATTGTAATGAAAATCCGAAAAATTAACCCATTTTATTCAATAAAAAAGAGCTCCACCCATACCTCATTATCCGTTTCTAAAAAATTAGAATTCGATTAATTACAAGAAAATTTAAATATACGAACGTTACATAAAATACTTGTTAGAATAGCTGTCCCTCACACTATTTATTTCGCCGACGTTATATAATCAAAGCACCAATGATTAACTTTTTATACGGCTTATTTTAAGTGTGCTAGCATTCTAGGCTAGATGATCATGACTGCAAAAAAACTTCAAGTTCTCGTTTATATAAATCAGATAACGCTTTCACTTTTTGAATCGATTGATAATCTTTAAATTGCGGTTCTCTATCTTCTTCTTGAAAAGCACTAATCCAACTATACTCTACATCTACAATATGAAATAATGTTTCTAAAATACCCCCAGTTTGCAAAGTAAATCTTCCTCTGAAAGTTGTTCACACCACTTAAACCAATCATCTCTTACTTGCCAATTATATTGAAATAAAGTGTACACATTTATCTCTCTCTTACTTCAATTATCCACCTAACAGCATCTGTTATACATTTAACCATTGACAATCACTTCTCTTCGGCCAAGTTCCTCTACAGCGTGATTAATTATTTCACTTACAGATAAAGAACCATCCAATATGATATCTGAATTCGGCTTAACAGTATGAATTGCCTCTAAATAAGCTTTTCTCGCATATGTCATGTAATGTTCCAAATCATTATGTATTTCATCTATTGTACCTTCCTTAAAATCTCGCAAAATCCTTCTAGCCATCGCAATATCTAAAGGCGTATCAATAAATATAGTTACATCAATGAATTTTCGCATCTCACTATTTAAGTATGCAAAAGGATAATCTACAATAATATAGTCTAAGGTATTATTTTGTATAAGTTGCTCAATATCATGAATTAATGGTGTTAATACCCACTCGTCGTAATTCGCCCCATCATCAATCCATTTACAAATATCAGCAGGAGAGTTATCAAATGTATAACTATCAAAATATAGAGCTTTTGAGTTTTTAAACTTATGCTTTAATCTTTCTGTAATTGTAGTTTTACCTCCTCCCGAAACAGCTGCAATTGAAATTATTTTTGTTTTATTATCCACTATACCCACCAAACCCCTTTATTAAAATAATATAATTATAAATTACTAGCGTTGCTACTTCTTCCATTCATATTCTAACATACTCATTTCCCATAAATTCCAATACGTTTCTCCTACTCTTTTTGACTCTCTTAATAAGCCTTCTTTTACAAACCCTATTTTTTCGTAACATGAAATGGCCGATGTATTAAAATCATACACACCAAGAGTTACTCTATGTAGTTTTAATTCGTCAAAAGCAATATGAAGTACTGCTTTCATCATATGTTTTCCTATAGAACGTCCTCTCATCTTCGTATTACCAACTAATACTTTTCCAATTCTAGCGGACTTATTAATATTATCTATTTGGCCAAGCGAAATATGTCCAATAACGTCTGAAGTCTCTTCATCTACCACTTTGAAAGCGAGTGTATTTGCACTTTCTATATACTTCTCTAATTGCTGTTCATCTAAAGGAAATGTGAATGCATTTCCTGACCATTGTATTAGAAATTCTTCGGAATTAATCCAATTTATTAATTGTTTAAAATCAGATTTCTTAAAGCTTTCTAGTTTAATCACTTCCTTGCTCCTTTCGTACATCATGCTTTATAACCTCAAACTTATTTCTATATAAAGAATATATTCTCCTTTTATATAAAATTAAAATAAAGCCATTCATGTGAATGGCTTTACAAAAAAGCAGCATAATTATGCTTTGTTTGCTACATCAATACCATTAAAATCAAAGTCAGCAGTAACCGTTGTAACCGGTGGGAAAATTGCTTCAATTTTGCAAATGGAAATAATTACTCCAACCGATCCAGGAATAGCCGCAAGCCTAACTACATCACAACTTACAGACGAAACAGTACCTACATAAGTACGTCCCTCTGTATTAATTTGAACTGTTCGATTAATTAATTTCTTAAGTTCATCTCTAATTCCTTGTACACAAGAATTATCACATTTCTCATGCTGTTCTTTTTTACACTCTTCGAATACTTCCCAACAATCATCTTGTTTACATGTACACTTCTTTTTACAATTATTAAATCGAGAACCCAATACCTCACCCCCTAATCCTTTCTATTAGTAAAGTATGTCCACTAGCTTAAAAGGGTACGAGGCAAACACATAAAAAGAAAAAAACAAACAATTGTACCAAACTTTCTTTTCATTATTCATTATAAAAACAGACTTCTCCTAATTAAAAGCTTTTTAATGAGCGGCCGTGAATTTAGTCCTACTCCATTTAATGTTTAGACACCACTTTCTAAAACAAACCTTTTTTCTTTTAAATAAGACGCCCCTTAAAAACACACTAGATTTCCCCATTAACTCACATATACATAGACTTTATTTGTGGATTTCCCATTTTTCATTGTGAAATATACATTTAAAAAGCGTACTCGAAAATAAGATATTATTTGTAATCAGAACATTTTCTTCAACAAGTGTTTATTGAAAAATACCATAACTAGTAGTAGTTCTCTCCACTTTCTCTTAAAAATTAGCATAGTTTGTATGAATTCTATATCGAGTAGAAGACACTCTATCATATAAAGATAAAATAGTAGGTTAATAAACAAGCCATTTTTTTATTAAAACATAGAATAATATGAACACTATTGAAAGGAGGTAGAAATAAATGTCCTGGAAAAATGATTGCTGGAGTTCTCAGAAAAAGCATTGTTGTGATGATTGGTGGAAATCTAAAGAAAAGCATCATTGTGATGATGATTGGAGTTCTCAGAAAAAGCATTGTAATGATGATTGGTGGAAATCTAAAGAAAAGTGTCATTGTGATGACGATTGGAGTTCTCAGGAAAAACATTGTAATGATGATTGGTGGAAATCTAAAGAAAAGTGTCATTGTGATGATAATTGGAGTTCTAAACGAAATAAGTGTCGTTGTAAATGTTTCTTTATTTGTTGCCATTGTAAAAGAAAAAATTGGTAATATTTTTAATGTCAACGTAAAGGAAAGAATATGTCTTTTGGAACCAATCGGGCTTTTCCGGAAAGTTGATCCCTCACCTACTTCCTTGCTTTTGCTGAATTTTTAGATGGGGGCATTACTGCCCGGCAAATACTAGAATGTAATATATAAAAAGCTGACTGCTTATAGTCAGCTTTTTATATATTAACACGTAAAGGTTTAAACAGACATATAAGCAGTCACGCTTTGTCATCACCTTGTTGTTGTAAATTAGTATTTCTCCATTGAATAGACATTCCATAATATCGTATTTTGATTAAAACTAAAAAACATACTTAACACTAATAGTAAAATTTTTCTTCTTCATCAAATTCACTTCTTTTCTTTTTATAAACATAAAAAAAGGATCTCTATTTATATAGAGATCCTTTCTAACTTTATAATTTACTAGACTGTAACCCCTGAATAAACGGAACTACCTCAGGATTTACAAGCGATGATAAATCACCTAATTCTTTTCCTAAGTAAGCTGCTTTAATAACACGGCGCATTACTTTAGAATTACGTGTTTTCGGTAAATCTTCTACAACGTGGATGTCTTTAGGACACAACGCTTTTCCAATATGAGAGTTTACTAAACTCATTAATTCTTTCTTTAATTCTCCTGTGAATGCTACATGATCTCTTAACACTACAAAACAATGACAAACTTCACCTTTTACTTCGTCAGGTACACCAATTGCAGCAGCTTCGATTACATCGTTATGTTTCACAAGAATAGATTCATATTCAGCAGGTCCAATACGTTTACCTGCAATATTTAACGTATCGTCTGAACGCCCTGTGATGATATATTGTTCACCATCGTAAATGACCCAGTCACCGTGGACCCATTTATTTTCAAAACGCGACCAATATGTGTTTACGTAACGTTCATCATCTTCCCAGAAGCTTTTCGTCATACCTACCCAAGGTTTCTCTAAGCATAATTCTCCGACTTCATCTCGAATGGGTTTACCTTGATCATCCAGTACGACAGCTGCCATTCCTGGTAAAGATGCGTTAAAACTAATCGGTGCGATTGGCTTAATAAGAACATTACCGAAAATCCCACCAGAGATTTCAGTTCCACCTGAGTAGTTACAGATTGGGACATTTCCTTTTCCAACCGTTTCAAACAGCCACATCCATGGATCAGGATTCCAAGGTTCTCCTGTTGATGCGAATACTTCCAAACTCTTTAAAGAATGTTTATTGACATACTCATCACCTTTTGCCATCAATGCTCGGATTAACGTTGGCGAAATACCTAGATGAGTAATCTCATATTTATCAACTGTCTCCCATAACCGGTCTGCTTCTGGGAAGTCTGGAACACCTTCGTACATAACCATCGTTGCTCCATTAATGAGTGAACCGAATAATAGAAACGGCCCCATCATCCAGCCCATATCAGTTACCCATAATACACGATCACCTTGTTTAATATTCATTCCAAATCCTGCATCAAAAGCTGCTTTCAAAGGAAATCCTGCATGCGTGTGTACTGTTCCTTTCGGCTTACCAGTCGTTCCTGATGTATAAATGAGCATTAATGGATCATCACTTTGCATTTCCTCGGCATGTATGAATGGTTTTTCTTTTTCTAGCGTACTCCACGAAAAGTCATAGTTATGTGGTGTAAAATCATTTCCTGCATGACGAACGATAACAACTTTTTCAACAGTTGGGCAATGTTCACAAGCTTTATCTACTTCATCTTTTAAAGAAACAATTTTACCGCGGCGTGAAAATCCATCTGCGGTAATAATCATTTTTGAACCTGCCGCTTGCACACGTGTCATGACTGCATCAGACGCAAAGCCTGAGAATATTGGTGAAATAATTGCTCCGATTTTCATTACAGCTAGCATCGCAACAACTGTTTCTGGAATCATCGGCATATAAATTGTTACACGGTCACCTTTCTCAATACCCGCGTGTTTCAAACCATTTGCAACACGACTTACCCAGTTGTCAAGCTCTTCATATGTAAATGATTTTGAAGTTCCATTTTCCCCTTCGTACTGAAGTGCTGGCTGTATTCTCGTCTCTTCATCCGCAAGCCAGCGGGATAAAGCTGATTCTACAACGTTACATGTTCCGCCATTATACCACTGTGCAAACGGTGTACCATTTTCTAAATCTAACACGTCTGTATAAGGTTTCATCCATTGATAGCCTACTGCCTTTTCTGCCTCTCCCCAAAACCAAGCTGTTTCCTCGATAGATTTATTATAAAAAGTTTCATAATCTTCATATCCCAATGATTTCATCCAACCATATAAACGTGTTTTTTCCTTGTACTCTTCTGTTGGAAACCAAACTGCTTGTTTCAATGTTTTCCCCTCCTTAACTTTTTAAGCAAGAAAGCCCTAAATAGGGCTTTTAAACTGGATATACAGGATGTTTACGATCCGTGAATACTTGATATTTACTCATATACATTTCGAAACGTCCTTTTAATTCTTCACGTAAATTGTTTGGATGAACAATACCATCAATCACCATCTCTGATGCTAAATGATAAATATCAATATCTTTCTTATACTCTTCACGTTTTTCAGCAATGAAGCTAGCACGCTCTTCTTCTGGTAAAGCTGCAATTTTATTTGCATATACAGCATTAACCGCAGCTTCTGGACCCATTACCGCAATAGAGGCTGTCGGTAATGCCAGGCAACAATCTGGTTCAAATGCTGGACCTGCCATCGCATATAAACCAGCACCATATGCTTTACGAACAACGATAGAAATCTTCGGTACAGTTGCTTCACTCATTGCAGAAATCATTTTTGCACCATGGCGAATAATACCAGCACGCTCTACTTTTGTACCGATCATAAATCCTGGTACATCCGCAAGGAATAATAATGGAATATGATATGCGTCGCATAAATTAATAAACTTAGCAGCTTTATCAGCTGAATCATGGAATAATACGCCGCCCTTCATACGCGGCTGATTTGCAATAATACCAACTGGCTTACCATCAATACGTGCTAAGCCTGTAATTAGCTCTTGAGCAAATAATTTTTTTACTTCATAGAATGAACCTTCATCAATAACTCTATTAATGAGATCTTTCATATTGAAAGGAGCATTTTGATTTTCTGGAATGATTTGTTCTAACGTTTTATCGAATTGTTTCGGTTCTTGAGGTGTAACCAATGGAGTCTTTTCTAAGTAGTTATTTGGAAAATATGAAATGTATTGTCTTGCTTGTGTAATCGCATCTTCTTCTGTCTTACATAAAACATCTCCGCATCCTGATACAGAGCAATGCATACGAGCTCCGCCCATCTCTTCTAAAGTTACCTTCTCACCGATAACCATCTCAGCCATACGAGGAGATCCTAAATACATAGATGCATTTCCTTCTACCATCATTACAACGTCGCAAAAGGCTGGAATATAGGCACCACCAGCTGCAGAAGGTCCAAATAATAAGCATACTTGAGGAACTTTACCTGATAATTTCACTTGATTATAGAAGATTCTTCCTGCACCACGGCGCCCTGGGAACATTTCTACTTGATCTGTAATACGTGCTCCAGCAGAGTCAACTAAATAAAATAACGGAACACGTAGTTTTTCAGCTGTTTCTTGAATACGTAGAATCTTTTCAACTGTGCGTGATCCCCACGATCCAGCTTTTACAGTAGAATCATTGGCCATTACACATGCAGTACGACCATGTATTTTACCCGTTGCCGTTACAACGCCGTCCGCAGGTAAGCCTGTTTGTTCACAGTTAGCAAATAATGCATCTTCTACATATTCGCCATTATCAAATAGAAGCGCTAAACGATCTCGAACAAATAATTTTCCTTTTGCTTTATTTTGTTCATGATACTTTGGTGCGCCGCCTTGTTTAATCGTTTCAACTCGTTCTTCAAATGAATTAGATTGTTGTTTTTGATCTAACATATTTACTCCCCCTTATACGTTGGTGTGCGTTTTTCCTTGAATGCTTGTAATCCTTCTAATCTATCTTTCGTATGGATTACACCTTCATACGCTTGTTTTTCCATTTGTAATCCGGTATGTAAATCAACTTGAATACCATTTGAAATTGCCTCTTTTGCTAATCGAACAGCAATAGGTCCATTACTAGCAATTTTCTCTGCTATTTCAATCGCTTTCTCTTCAAGTAAATTAGCTGGTACAACAAATTCTACTAAACCATATTCTTTTGCTTCTTGCGCTGAAATACGTCTACCTGTATAAATTAATTCTTTCGCTCTACCAACACCAATTAATCTCGGTAAGCGCTGTGTACCACCCGCTCCTGGTATAATTGCAAGTGTCGTTTCAGTAAGACCAAGACTTGCAGATTCAGCAGCAATTCTAAAATCACAAGCTAAACTTAATTCCGTACCACCACCAAGTGCGATTCCATTTATAGCAGCAATAACTGGCTGTGGTAATTGTTCAACCATCTCCATAGTCGTGCGAATCATACTAACAGCATGGCGAACTTGTTCCTCATTCATACCAGCACGTTCTTTTAAATCAGCACCAGCACAAAATGCTTTTTCACCAGCACCTGTTAGAATAACTACACGCGTATTGGACTCTTCACTTATTTGAGTTAATATGTTTTGTAACTCTTCTAATAACGCTAAAGATAATGAGTTTGCTTGTCTTTCACGATATAACGAAATCTTTACAACGTGAGGTGTTACATAATCAACTGAAATGTTTTGTAATTGTAGCATCTTCTCACCTACTTATCGTTTTATGTTGAAGCGCTCTATACACATGACTCGGTAATTGGATATTTAGCTTACTTTGAATAAATTGACTAGCTCGCAATAACTTTTCTTCGTCTATATTCGTTTGAACTCCTAATTTATGGAGCATATGTACTAGGTCATCAGTAGCAACATTACCTGATGCTCCTGGTGCATAAGGGCAGCCCCCGAGTCCACCACAAGAACTATCAAATGTTGTAATACCGTATTCTAATGATTTAACTACATTTGCTAGAGCCATTCCATACGTATTATGAAAATGCATGGCAAACTGCGAAGCATCATACTTCTTTAATAGATGTTCTAATACTTGTTCTACTTGTAATGGATTCGCTACACCGATTGTATCCCCAAGAGAAACTTCATAAATGCCGTATGAAAATAGTTGATTACATAATTCGTCAACTGCTGTGACACTTATATCCCCTTCATAAGGACATCCAAATACAGTAGAAACATAACCTCTTACCTTTTTCCCTTCGAATAATGCCTGTTTTGTTATATCTTCGATTACAACTAACGCTTCTTTAATCGATTTATTAATATTACTTTTATTATGAGATTCACTTGCTGATAAAAAAACATTCACCTCATCTACATTTTGCAAAAAAGCTCGTTCCAAACCATTTTGGTTCGGAACAAGCGCAGCATATGTAACATTTGGATCCCTTTTCAGCTCAGAAAACACATCATTTGCATCCGCTAATGCTGGGACCCATTTTGGGTGAACGAATGAGGAAACTTCAACATACGACAATCCTGCTTCTGTAAGTAGTTGAATCCATTTTACTTTATCTTTTGTGCCAACAATCTTTTTTTCATTTTGTAAACCATCACGTGGTCCTACTTCTTTAATGACAGCAAAATTAGGTAGTTTCAATTCGCTTCCCCCTATATCTCCCTATTCAATTTCTAATAATACATCTCCTTCATTTACAAAATCGCCTTCTTGCACATTAATTTTCATAACTGTGCCGGCTTCTTCTGAAATGATTGGAATTTCCATTTTCATAGATTCTAAAATGACGACATCCTGCTCTTCCTCTACTGTATCTCCTACTCCTACAACAATCTTCCAAACGTTTCCTGCCATCGATGCGTATACTTTCGTCATCATTTTTTCCCCCTTAATATTGTTAGATCTTATTTTTTAACGAGTTGTTTCGTTACAAAACCCGTTGTATAAATACCCGCTTTGAACACTTCGTCTTCCAAAACTTGCAGTAGCATTGGCGTGTTCGTTTTAATACCTTCTACTTTTAATTCTTCTAGAGCATCATGTAATTTCGAAATTGCTTCTTCACGAGTCTCGCCATGTGCAATGACTTTCGCAATCATTGGATCATAGAAAGGTGTAATCGTTACATGATTTTCTAAGAAGTGATCAATTCGTACATTTGACGGTAATGTTAAATCTGTAATTTTCCCAGGTGACGGGAAGAATGTTTTCGGATCCTCTGCATAAATACGAGCTTCAATGGCATGACCACTACGTTTTACATCATCCTGAGTAAATGATAGTTTCTCTCCACTTGCGATAAGGAGTTGCTGTTCTACAAGGTCTAATCCCGTAATTTCTTCTGTCACTGGATGCTCTACTTGTAATCTCGTATTCATTTCTAAGAAATAGAAATTTTTCTGATTATCTACAAGAAACTCAACTGTACCTGCATTTGTATAGCCAAGTGCTTTGGCAGCTTGTACAGCAACTTCTCCCATCGCCTTTCGTGTACCTTCATCTAAAAATGGTGAAGGTGCTTCTTCGATTACTTTTTGATTTCGGCGCTGTACCGAACATTCACGCTCCCATAAATACACTGTGTTACCATGTGTATCTGCTAAAAGCTGAATTTCAATATGATGCGCATCTGCTATATATCGCTCTAAATACATTTCTCCGTTACCGAAGAAGTTTTGCGCTCTTGTTTTATTACTTTCAAACGCTTTGGTGAGCGTTTGCTCAGTTTCCATCAACTGCATACCAATGCCTCCGCCGCCTGCGGATGCCTTAAGCATTAATGGATAACCAATTTGTTTTGCAATTTCAATTGCTTCTTCAGCAGTTTCAATATTTGTAGTAATACCTGGGACTACTGGGACATCTGCTGCTTGCATTGCGATACGTGATTCAATTTTACTTCCCATCTTCGTAATGATTTCTTCTGAAGGACCGATAAATACGATTCCTTCTTCTTTGCAGCGAACCGGAAAAGACGGATTCTCTGATAATAAACCATAACCCGGATGAATGGCTTCTGCATTTGTCTTCTTAGCTATTTCAATAATTTTTTCAAGGTTTAAATAGCTTTCTTGAACACGCGGTCCACCTACTAAGTAAGCTTCATTTGCCATTTTCACATGAAGGGCATTTTCATCTGCTTCAGAATAAATAGCAACAGTGCGAATGCCAAGTTTTTGACAAGTTTTCATAATACGAACAGCGATTTCCCCGCGATTCGCAATTAATATTTTTTGAAACATAGTGATTCCTCCCTTTTATCTACATCCTAAATGTCTAGCAATTACGAGACGTTGAATTTCAGAAGTTCCTTCACCAATTTCTAATAGTTTCGCATCACGAATATGTCGTTCAACTTCATATTCACGCATATAACCATATCCACCATGAATCTGTACTGCTTGATTCGCAATACGGCTTGCTGCTTCCGATGCAAATAGTTTTGCCATTGCCGCTTCTTTGCCGAAAGGTTTATCGTTATCTTTTAACCAAGCTGCTTTATGTACTAAATTGCGTGCTAGCTCTACTTCAGTCGCCATATCAGCTAATTTAAATTGAATCGCTTGGAAATTAGAGATTGACTTTCCAAATTGTTGACGTTCTTTCGCATATTGTAATGCACGTTCAAAGGCTGATTGCGCAATACCAACTGCCAATGCAGCAATTGAAATACGCCCTCCATCAAGTGTATATAAAAATTGTTTAAAGCCTTTATTTACATCACCAAGAATATTTTCTTTCGGTACACGAACACCATCAAGTACGATTTCACAAGTATTAGAAGCGCGAACACCCATCTTATCGTAAGGACTTGAAATCGTTAATCCTTCACTCGTAGTAGGCACGATAAATGCAGAAATACGTTTTCTACCATTCTCTTCAACACCGTTGACAGCGGTTACAATAATTGTATTTGCATACTCTGCGTTTGTAATCCAACACTTCTCACCACTGATTACATACTCATCACCATCTAATACCGCTTTCGTTTGAGTACCACCTGCATCTGATCCAGCATTCGGCTCCGTTAATCCGAAGGCACCTAATGTTTTACCTGATGCCATTGGAACTAAATACTTTTGTTTTTGTTCTTCTGTACCGAAATAATAAATTGGAGAAGCACCTAATGAAATTGTTGCAGCATAACTTAAACCGGTGCCACCACAAGCGCGACCAATTTCTTCAACTGCTAACGCATACGATACCGTATCGCCACCTGAACCTCCATACTCTTCTGGGAATGGGATGCCTAATAATCCTAGTTCGCCCATTTTTTGAAATGTTTCATATGGAAACTCTGCAGTTTTGTCATAATATACAGCTTTCGGTGCGATTTCCTTTTCAGCAAAGTCACGTACCATTTCTTTAATCATTTGTTTTTCGCGAGTTAGAGTAAATTCCATTCCGCTACACACCCCTTATCGAATATTGAGTTTCGACAGCGTGCGAGTTTCTACTACAAACATAACAACTTAAAAGACAAGAATATTAGTTAGACAATTGCTATAATTCTGTCATAACTTAATTTTAAAACAGATTCTGTACTAATGCACAAAAAAATTCCTACATTGTTCTACAACAACATAGGAGATTTCGTGTCGAATTATGTAATTTATTGTTTAATAATCTCTACCTTTTCCCGAATCAGAAATTTCTACTAATGCTTCAGGGTATGGTTCGAAATACGTTTGTCTTAATAAATACTTTTCATCAAATCGAATGGCCCATGATTTTAAAATTGTAAGTAAACTACTAAGTGGTATTTTCTTTTCTGCATACTTTTGTAACAGTTCTATAAAATGATCTTTTTCTTGTTTTTTTAGCTTTGTTTTAAAATATCCAAAAATGTGCTCGCATACATTTACATTCGATGTATAACGGGGCGCACGCATAAATAATTCATATAAAGTCTTCTCATAGTTTTCAAATACCACTTCAATCTTTTCATTTTTGTGATTTGCAATTATACGCCCTAATTCCTTTTGTTTCACCTGATTATATGCCATAAATAAATATTTATTGTCCGACTGAAACGATACAAGTTCTTTCATATTTTTATTGTGTTTAATCATTTTGTAATATGCGATTGTAAATAACCTTGTAAAGAAATGCTCTCTAATAATAAAATTTGACAATCTACCTTCCTCTTCAATAGGAAGATGCGAAAAATTTTTTACTACTGCTCCGCCAAATAAGCCAGCTCCTTTTCCCTTTGCTGGGGCTTTTTCAAAACCAGAATAAATTTTCACATCACGCGTACCACAACTTGGTGAACGATTCTTTAAAATAAAACCATCCACATCCGGTATCGTTTGTAAAAAGTCATTTGAAAACTGCTCCATTTTTTCAGTTACATCTTCTCGTGTCGACGGTTGCACAAGTCTATTCTCACCATTTTCTTCTACAATTCGTATCGTTTCACGAGGAGTCCCCAATCCAATCTCCACTTCTGGACAAACAGGTATAAATGTAACAAATGGCTGCAAATTTCGTATTGTTACATCTGGAATCATCTCTCCATTATAACGACAAGCATCAAATTCTAAACACTTACTTACGACGATTGTAGGTTTTGCAAATTGTCGCATCTTATTACCTCCTTATTGCTAGCCCGTATAATATAAATTGTACTAAGATTAACATTTTAAGCAAAGTTTGATTCAGTTATTTTTATGAGAAATATATATCCAATGATATATTAACAATCATTCAACTCTATTTTCTATAAATGTGCGCCCTATTAATGAGGGTTTAGATATTGTGAAATGAATAATACACACATGCTTCGGAGAAATTAATGATTAAGAAAGGAGGGATTGTTATGAAAAAGAAATTATCATCTATTTTAAGTGTTTTAGCACTATCTATTATGTTTTTAGGTACATCTACGCAAGCTGAATACGATGGAAATAATATGAATAGAGTTAATAACACTGATATTTCAACTCGAGTAAATGACAATAACTTAGACAGAGTTAATAATGATGTAAGAACTCGAAATGTAAATACAACAAATGATTTAAATGATAATCGTGATAAAAATAATAATTGGGCTTGGCTTGGTTTATTAGGACTAGCAGGATTATTAGGTCTTAGAAGAAGAGACAAAGAAACACGCTGATTTAGAATGTTTTTAGTAAACAAGTACTTATTTATCAAAAATATATAATGAAAATAAATCGCCTTTTTAAAGGCGATTTATTTTTACTTAAAAGTAATGTATGTAATTCACACTTCAACGATTAAAATCGTGGAGTTAATCCATACAATATAAATTGAATCGTATTTTCAATTTCCGCTTCATCATTCCATTTTTCTTCAGGCAATAATAAAAATCGTGTTAATAATAAACCTAATACAGCTGATAAAGTAAGACGTAGTACGGAAGATGGTGGTATCTCAATAATTTCCCCTTCTTCTTGAAATTTCACAATCAACTTTTTGAAATGTGAAAACAGTTCTGTTTCTACTAATTGCTGTATTTCATTTTTCAGTTCTGGTTGGAATGGCACCTCTTGAATTAATATTTTTATCATAGGAAAGTGTTTTTGAGCAAATTTAAACCTATTATGAATTACAACCTTTAAAAGTCCTTCGTATGATTCATAATCCGATTTAAATATTTCTTTTGCAAAGGTTTGTACGAAAAATGGTGCAGCGAACTTAGTTAAAGTTGGCATTACGACCGCTAGTAATAAATCTTTTTTTGTTTTATAGTAGCGGAAGATGGTTCCTTCCGCTACACCAGCACGCTTTGCAATTTCACTTGTTGAAGTTGAAGCGTATCCTTTTTCTCCAAACATATCAACAGCCGCCTCTAATATACGCATTTGACGTTCATTTCGTTTATCCGTATTAGTTGCAGCTATTAATTCCTCCAGCCAATCCTTCTGCATTTATAAAGCTCCTTTTTGTCATTATTATATTTTGCGATGTTTCTTTAAAGCAAATACATTTCCTACTGCAAATAATATTGCAAAAAGTAATAACACAGTAAGATCTAATGCAATCTCTGTAAACCCTTGATTCCGAATCATCACTTGTCTCATTGCGTCAGCGCCGTATGTGAGTGGAAATACTTTCCCTAACATTTGTAGGTTCATAGATTCCATTGGAAACAATCCAGAAAAGAAGATTTGTGGCACAATAACAAGCGGTATAAATTGAATCATTTGAAACTCATTATTTGCGTATGCCGATAAAAACGTACCTAATGTTAGTGCAGTTAAAGAGAGCATACATGTAATAAGTAACGTTAGCCATATGGAGCCAGCTACGTATAAATCTAAAATATAAACGGAAAAACTTACGATAATAATGGATTGTATAAAGGCAAAGATTCCAAAACCAATAATATAACCTGCGACTATTTCCCATCTTCTTACTGGGGTGGATAATAACCTTTCTAGCGTACCACTTAAACGTTCTCTTACGAAAGATACACCTGATAATATAAATACAAAGAAAAATGTAAAGAAACCAATTAATACAGGACCAAGCCCATCAAACATCGTAAAGTCTTTAGAGCCATGTAAATAATT
Source organism: Bacillus cereus group sp. BfR-BA-01330 (assembly GCF_022663885.1). Taxonomy (NCBI): domain Bacteria; kingdom Bacillati; phylum Bacillota; class Bacilli; order Caryophanales; family Bacillaceae; genus Bacillus; species Bacillus cereus group sp. BfR-BA-01330. The sequence continues at coordinate 127,968 of NZ_JAKUGK010000004.1, read as the reverse complement.
TACTTCAGGTTTCATAATCGATACATCATTCTTCTCTGTGCTTTTTTGCAATACTTGAAGTACAGCACGATTTTTTGACGAATCACTACCTTCCAACAGAAGTTTCATTTTTCCATTCTCTATTCGAAATACTGCATCTACCTTTTGTTTTTCCAACTCAGAAATCGCCTTTTCCTTACTGTATTCATAAATTGACGCTTCTTGATTTTTCATCACTTTTACTATTTGAGCGGGCATATCAACAACAGCAATTTGCGGTATATAGTCTTTCTGTGTAAACACTAGTGACAAAAGCCAAAGTAATAACATCGGTGCTCCAAACATCATTGCTAACGAACGCTTATCTCGAAAAAATTGACGAATAATACGTATGATTACACCAGTAACTCTCATGATGGCACCACCTCTTCTAGCAAAAAGACATCTTCAATCCGTCCAGATGACACGCGTTTTTTCAATTCTTCAGTTGTTCCAACCGCAACTAGTTTCCCTTCTCTAATTAACCCTAGACGCTCACAAAATTCAGCTTCATCCATAATGTGCGTCGTTACAATAATCGTTGTGCCTTTCTTTTTAAGATCATAAAATTTTTCCCAAATCGTTTTTCTAAGAAGCGGATCTATCCCCACTGTAGGCTCATCTAAAATTAATATTTCTGGTTCGTGAAGGAGCGCTATTGCTAATGATAAGCGTTTTTTCATTCCACCTGAAAATTGTTGTACTTGCTTTTTCATATACTGTGACAATTGTACAAGTTCAAAAACCTCTGCAATTCTTGTCTTTTTGCGTTTTCCCTTTAGTCCATACATCGTTGCTATAAAATCTGCATTTTCATATGCTGATAATTCTTCGTATAATGCATCCGCCTGGGCCATATAACCAATTCGTTTCATTTCATTTAAATTAGGCATATTAGTATTATTAACAAGCACTTCACCTTTCGTTGCCTCATTAATACCTGCAATCATTTTAATGAGCGTTGTTTTCCCCGATCCAGAAGGTCCAACAAAACCAAAAATCTCTGCTTTTTCAACTTGCAATGAAAGATTGTGTAACACTTCTTTTTTTCCAAAACTTTTTGATACAGTCCGTAAAATAATTGAAGGTTGTTGCACGTTTCATCCTCCTTTTCTAATAAAATGAGTGAGTACTCACTTTTATTTTACTCTTGCTTAATTATATGTCAAACTTCGTTGATTAGTATGTATGTTCAATCACCGATATTAAACAATGAAACAGAGTCGACATTAGAATTTCATTTCCTAAAGTCGACTCTGTTTCATTTAAACTATAAATTTCACTTTACGTTTTTAAATTCATATACTTCCGAATTCTAGCAACGTCTAAAGAATATTCGATAACTAATTGCTGTAACGGTAAAATAACTGTGTCAGGATATAAATGTGCATATTGTAATGTTTCTGCATATTTTTCTAACCTTTTTTCTAAATACTTTATTATTTGATCAGGATGACTTACTAATAAACATTTACAATAATAATGGATTTGTTCCTCAATCGCCGTGTATTCTTCAATTTCATATTCTTTATGCATGTGTACACCCCTTTAAGTTTTTTATATGAATTACTTATCACAATTTTCACTCGACAAATTTTAAGTTTTTTGATTATTTACACTATAACAAACACTGAGGGTCAAATTTTGTTACTTTATGTAACGTAGAAAATTTTTAACAAAATTGTAATGTTTACTCCTGCAAAATACAGAAAGCCCCTTTACTCATTTTTGTATAAAAAAATCGTACAGCTTAATTTAGCTGCACGACTACAATTTCTGGCCTATTCAAAATCCTTTGCGGAATGATACTATTTCCTAATCCTCTACTCACTACCATTGATGTATTTTGTTCTACATATAAACCCGCTGTATATTTAGGTAAAACACCTTGATTTGGAGCAACTAATCCACCGATAAATGGCAATCTAACTTGCCCTCCATGAGCATGTCCCGATAAAACCAAATCCAACCGCTCATTCGTATATTCCTTTATAAATTCAGGCCTGTGGGATAATAATACATTATATCTATCTGGCTGCATTTCAATTTTTGCTTTTTTAATTTCATCTATTATAATATTTCCTTCATCATGGTTTCCAGTACCAAACTCTGGATCATCAATACCTAGCAAGTTTATCTCTTGCTCACCCTTTCGAATGCCTACATGTTCATTCCTTAAAACATTGACACCATATTTCTTCAACTCTTTTTCTAAACTGTTATACTTTCCAGACCATTGTTCATGGTTTCCTGTCACAAAATATATAGGATACTTCTTTACCATTTCTCGTATTAATTGCATACTAACTTCTGCATCGTATGATTTACTGTCAATTAAATCACCCGTAATTGCAATAATATCTGGCTCTATACTTTTCATTTTTTGAATTAACACATCTTGATTATCGCCAAATTTTTTATTGTGTAAGTCTGAAATTTGTAGAATTTTATACCCTTTAAAAGAGGATGGTATTTTACTAGAGGTTATTTTAATCTCAGTTATACTTATTAAATTGTTCTGTAAATATAAAAAGATTGTAAAACCTACTAATATACAAATAATCATTACAATTCTATTAATCTTCTTTTTCATATTTTCTCCTTTACATTCTCATCAAACACTTCTATATGCTAACTGAATTATATTATACTTTCTTGAAATTTATTTAAATTAATAAAATAATACAATACATGAAATTTCATATGAGATATGTCATATATATTCGTTATATTTTTACTTTTACCTTTTTAATAATAAGAATACAAAAACGACTCTTATCACACGAAAAGAGTCGTTTTCTAACTTTATACTTTTAATACTTTCATGTTAAAAATGCGAAAACTAAAATACTATTACCTAAGAGCCTTAACTATAACTTTAGTTGCCTCTGCAATGAGTTGATTATCATAAGTTGCCTCTTTCTCATCTTTACTAGATAAAATTGCGATGATAATTGGTGCTTTATTTGGAGGCCAAACGATAGCAATATCATTTCTTGTCCCGTAACTGCCAGCACCTGATTTATCTCCAACTACCCAGTCAGTTGGTACGCCTGCACGAATAAGTTTGTCTCCTGTAGCATTTCCTTTCATCCACTCTGTAAGAATTTTACGTTTTTCAGCTGGAAGTGCATTTCCGACCGTAAAAGCTTTAAGATTCGTAGCAATTGCTTTCGCTGTACTAGTGTCACGAATGTCTCCTGGAATAGCTTCGTTTAATTCTGTTTCAAAGCGATCAGACATAGTAACCCGATCCCCCATCTTTCTAAGCGCTTTTTCATATCCTTTAGGTCCGCCTATTTTATTAAATAAAATGTTCCCTGCAGTATTATCACTTGAACGAACAGCAGCCTCAGCAATTTCTCCTAGTTTCATTCCAGTATCTACATGTTTCTCTGTAACAGGTGAATAATCCACTAAGTCTTCTTTCGTAAATGTGATTACTTCATTTAATGTATCAATTGAGTTTTGCTGTAGTAATACTCCTGCTGCTAAAGCCTTATAGGTTGATGCGAAGGCAAATCTTTCGTTAGATCGATAAGAAATTGTTTGATTTGTACCAGTATCAATCGCATATACACCTACCCGAGCATCAAATTTTTTCTCAAGTTGAGAGAACTCTTTATGCGTCGCCTGATTTTTATGTTTCACTTGTCCAGTCTTTTCTTTCGCTTCAACTTGCAGTGCCCCTCCTGTAAAAGCTTCTAGGCTTGTAATACTTAAACCTAATATACCAACGCATATTCCTACTTTTAGCATCCTCTTATTTTTCAAAATCATCATTCCTTCCAAATTTTTAGCACCTTTTTATACGTACACATAATAGACAATCACCGAACCAAATTTGTTCCATAAACTAAAAAAATTATAGCTAGTATGAGAGTTATTAACAAAATAAGAGATAGTAGCTACGACGCCTCTATCTCCTATTTCATATTTCATTTTTTTACTTATAAATGGCTTTATATGAACAGGGTCTTTCCCTGAGAAAAGTACTCTAATTTTGCTTAGAACTACCTGTACTATTAGCTTCACCATGTATACGTTGCTGTTTTAAATCAAAGTATACATCTAATACTTCCTTTCCGATTATAGAATTAATTCCATTTTTATCATCATGAAGCCATGGAACTACTACGGAAAATGCTACTTCTGGATTATCATATGGAGCATATCCAACTAACGTTAAGTTGTAACATTCCATACGTTCTCCTTTTGCATTTCTACCAATCGGGTCATCTCCACCATATACAGTTTGGGCTGTTCCTGTCTTTCCTGCTGGTTTATATGGCGCGTTTTTGAAATATTTCACGCCAGTTCCATCACCTTCTTGGAATACCCATCTAAACCCTTCTTTTATCCGATCAATATGTTCTTTCTTCATATCAATTCGATTTAATACGACAGGCTCTATGGAACGTATAACTTTGCCAACCTCTTCTTTTATTGATTGTTCTCGTATTTCTTGTACAATTTGAGGTTGCATTCTATAACCACCATTCGCAATCGTTGAAATATATTGCGCTAATTGCAACGGCGTATACGTATCATACTGACCGATAGAAAAATCTAGTAAAAACCCAGGTTGACTATCTACTTTTCTCGTTTGTCCAATTATTTCATTCGGTAAATCAATACCTGTTGGGACACCTAAACCAAATTGCTTGAAATAATAGCGCATCGTATCAAATGCTCCTTGTTTAATATCCAATGAGCCATTTGGTACGTAATTAACTCCCGCAATTTTTAAAGCTGTCTGGAACATGTATACATTCGAAGATACTTGTAAAGCCCGTAAATCATTAATATTACCAAATCCGGATACATTCCACGATTTCTTAGCTTGTGTACCTTTAAATTTCATCGGCGCGTCATAAAATTGATCTCCTGGATGTATTGCGCCTGTCTCATATCCAGTTAATAAAGTAGCACCTTTTACAGCTGACCCTAGCTCATACGAAGTTGTCATGTTTCCTAATGCTAAATCCTCAACCTCTATTTTCCCTTCTTTTTCTACAATCTTTTTGCCTGCCATTGATAAAATTTGTCCGTTATTTGGATTCGTCATGACAACAAAAGCTCGATCGAGCAGTGGCTCTGAACTCTTAAAAGCTCTCAAGTTTTTCTCTATACTTTCTTCCACTTTCTTTTGTAATTCCATATCAATCGTTAATGTTAAACTATTACCACTTTTTCCTTTAGAGATTATTTCTGTGCTAGCAATGTTTCCTGATTTATCAGTAATATTTTTCACTTCTTCTTTTGTGCCGTGTAATACATCTTCATATCGTTGTTCAATATAACTTTTTCCAACACGATCATTACGGTTATATCCACGTACTAAATAAGACTCTAAATTTTCTTTCGGTAATCCTTCTTCACTACTCGTAATATTTCCTAATACAGAACGAAATAAATTACCGTTTACATAATTACGTTCCCAATCAACAGTTGCATCTACTCCTGGAAAATTCGCAAGATTTTCGCTTATCCGCGCATACTCTTCATCTGTTACATCTTTTTTAATGATTTGTGGTGTTAGTTGATAACCTGAACTCATTTTACTTTTAATAGCTAACACCTTTAAATCTTGTGCTGTTAATTCTGCTAATTCTACCTCTGTAACACGACCTCGTCTTAAGTCTTCTATTTTTTTATCTAACTCTTTTCCCTCTATACCCTTTTCTTTAAACTTTTCTATATCTTTCTTAGTAATCTTTGTCTCCGCACGTTTCGAATTCAACTGCATCCAAAAATCTTTTTTATCGATAGCTGTTAATTTATTTATATCTTGTTCAGGCATTTCAAGTACTTTCGCCAAGTCTTTTGCTGTTTTTAAAATATCTTCACTCGTAATTCCCTTCACCCTTGTATACGTAATTGTGCGAAGAGATTTATTATTAACAACTGTTTTCCCTTCTCGATCTAAAATTTGTCCACGTGGAACTGGAATACTAGTTATTGCATTTTGACTACTTTCCACTTGGTTCTTATAAGCCTCTCCCTCAACGATTTGTACCTTTCCTAGCTGCATAATAATAGCTGAGAATAGTACAAATATGCAAAGGAACATTATATTTAATCGAATAGATATATATGTCTTCTGCTTCTTGCCTTTTTGTTCTTTCATAAATCCTCCATTTAATCCTTTCAGAAATTGCTACAAATACTAAAAGCATTCCTTATATATTAGATACTGATAATCGGTTATAAATATCGCCTCAATTTTTTGCCACTTGCATGAGAAGTGCTAAACTGTATAATGACTCTTATTAAACTTACATATAGACGTGCTAGTAATTTTTCATGCTAATTATTCCTTTCTTCATGCTGTAATACTTAATAGACAACCTAAACAATACAGTTGTTCCACATTTACAAAAAAAATAATTAAATATAAGATGAAGTAGGCTACATAAGGGAGGGTTATATGTTACATACAAAAAGATGGAGATTATTTGCGGTTCTTTCTATTGTAGGTTTGATTTTACTAATTTTATTAAAAATCAACTTCATTTCAATTACTATCGCAACTTCTTCAGCTGAAAGAGGAAAGATTTTTGATCAAAATGGTGCAATACTAGCTACAAATAAGAAAGTTAAGTCTCTATATTGCACTTCTAATGATGAAAAGCTATCGAAACAAGATACATCAAGCACATTAGCTTTTTTTAATCAATTTTCAAGCGAGTTTCAACATGATATTTCTACAGAGAACATAAAATCTCAATTACAACAATCTTGTAAAAAGCAGACTATGAATGATATACCGTTATACTCTGATATAACTGAGAATGAACTTGCATTCATAAACAAAAACAAACCCAATAATGTAATAATTAAAGATGAATGGATTCGATATTATCCTAAACACGAAATTGGTTCACAAGTAATTGGGTATGTAGAAAATGACCTTAATTCAAAACATATGGCTGTTGGAAAAAGCGGGATTGAGCTGCAATATGAAAATGATTTAAAAGGAAAACCAGGTAAAACTCTTATTTTTAAATTGAATAATAAAAAGTTCTTATGGAACATTCAAAAAGTACAAAAAGGAAAAGATGTACGGCTAGCTTTAGACTCTGAGTTGCAGCAAAAGGCAGAAGAAGCATTAAGATCGCAAATTAAGAAAACACCTGATGCTAAAGCTGGTTATGCTGTAGTGAGCGATGCAAAAACTGGCGCGATTTTAACTATGGTCAACTCGACAGTTTTTGATCCAAATATATTAAATACACATGTATCTTCTAGAAAAGAAAATATTAAATCTCTTTCGCAAAATAAAGCGATTCAAAAATTAAAGTATGGTGAATCTTATGTAAATATGGCTTCTACTATAAAACCACTTACTATTTTAATTGGATTAAACGAAAAACTTTTTCAACCCGAAGATACTTATTTAGATAAAGGTACTTTTCAGTATGATAATCAAAATAACATTACGAATGCACCTGGAACACCAACAGGTGAGATTACACCGAGGCAGGCTATCATTAATTCATCTAACACATTTATGACAGCAAAAGTAGCTCTGCCCTTATTCAACCAAAATAATGGAAATATAGAAAAAGTGGCACATATATGGACAGATTATTTAATGCAATTCGGCCTACGTTCTAAAACCGGGATTGATTTGCCCTTTGAAGAAGACGGACAATATGAATTCCATCCATCTAATAAATTTGAAAATGGGATTTCTGCTTTATTAAATGCCTCTTGGGGAGGAAATGAAGTGCATACTCCTCTTCAACTCGCTCAATATGCAGCAACATTGGCAAGTAAAGGTGATAAATATAAACCTCAAATCGTAAGTGCGATTATTGGTCAAGATGGTAAGGAAACCAAAAAGTTTAAAACCATTTTAGAAAGTTCAAATCGTTACCCGATGAACTTTTGGAGTGTCGTGCAAGGTGGAATGAGTCAAAATATAGAGGAAATTAAAAAGTTGCCCTTTGACGTCGCAGGTAAAACAGGTATTACAGGTTTTCCAAATGAGCAAGAAAGAATGATAAATCATTCTCTTTTCATTGCATATGCTCCTACTGAAGATCCACAAATTGCCGTTTCTGTCGTTATTCCTGGCAGTAATTCCGAAAAAAACATTGCCGCTCTCGTTACATCAGAAATTTTAGAGTACTGGAATACTCTTCAAAAAGAGAATAAAAACAAAGAGGAAGGTTCATTAAAGTGAACCTTCCTCTTTTACCATATAGAATCTATATTTATTATTTTCCATATACCTTCATTATTCTTTTCGAACATAAATGAATATTTAATATCAGTTAAAATGTACTCTTTCTGTACATATCCAGTATTACCGTTAATTGTCGATATTTTTATATATCCATCATTCTGCACTTTTTCTGGAATCCAAGCTTTTACCATTTCATTAGATACTTCATATAAAACTTGTGATTCTCGCTTTGGTTCTGCTAAAATTTTTGTTTTATTTCCAGTAACAGTTGCATATATAAAATGTGCTTGCTTTGGTTGGTTACTTTCCGTCAATCCACTTGGTACTTTATATACTTGCTTTGTATCATTTCCAAACTCTCCCCCCATTGTAAGGGCGACTTGCAACTCATGAAAAATATCTTCATCAAACTTCAGTTCATCCTTTTTATAACTCTTCCCTTTAAATAGAACTTCATCATTTAACGCTTTGTACAAGTCATTTTCATTTTTTGAGTTCGTACTTTGATATAGTTCATTCATAAATTGTTTTAATGATGGATCTTGAGCAGACTCATCTTTTGTTTTAGGCTTAATTTGAGTACTACTTTGTACTGGTGATTTATTATCATCAAGCCAAGGTTGTTGAACAATGAAAAATAACATTGTACAAACTAAAACAACTACAATAGGTAATGCTTTTTTATGAAATGGTCTTTTATGTTTTACAAAATCCACTTCATTATTTTCGTATATAGACTGCTTTATTTTAGAAATAAATTCTTCTTCATCTTTACGATTCTCCATTGGGCCTTTTTTTATTTTTCTATACCAGTCAGGATTTTGTTTATTGTTCATCACTACTACCCTCCCCTATTAATTTTGAAACCTTACTTCTTGCTCTACTTAATCTCGATTTTACAGTTCCAATGGATACTCCTAATGTTTCAGCCATTTCTTCATATGATAATTCATATTTTGCGTCCAATATAATTATTTCACGGTGCTTTTTAGGTAGTTTTAATACAACCTTCCACACCTCATTCATCTCTTCTTGGTTAAAAAATTCTTGTTCTGCTGACAGGGATTGCTTATCGTCACTAAAAAATCCTATTAAAGATATCCTTTTAAAATAGGAGGATTTCAAATAGTTTATTGCCGTATTTCTTGTGATTTTTAAAATCCACGTTTTAATAGATGACTCCTTTCGAAATGAATTCCAATTTTTAAACACCTTTATAAATACATCTTGCGTGATATCATCTGATAAGTGTGGATCTTTCGTAATAATAAATGAATAATTCCATACATCTTGCCAATAGTCTTTTATAACATAGTCCAGCTCATCATGATTACACTTTTCAATAAACGTCTGTTCCATTTCCACACCTCAAACTTATTTGAATAAACATAAAAACTGCCCTCACTTTTATTATGGTTTCAATATATAGACAAGATACAAGTTTCATTTGTTCCATTGTTTATCTTTTTTCAAGCAGAATAATACTACTAAAAAACAAGTAAAGCATACAATGATAAAATTCTACTCATGAAAATCTGTTTTTTGAATTTAACGTAACACTCCACTTGTCCATTTCAACTTGCTATACTCTTCTATTTACCATTAGCAATGCCAACTTTTCAGAAATGAAAATTAAGATAAGGTATTAACTTTCTAGAGTCGCAGCAAAAAAGCATTCTCGATTAGAAAGAATGCTTTTTTGAAATTTCATTGCTCTATATTTTCACCAATTTATATCTTTGAGTTAAGCAAACATGTAATAAATGTAGTCAAAAAATTCACCTTATAATTAAGTATTATTTCTGAAATACATGTTTTACTTTTTCACCTGGAACGTTACTTCCCCCTCTTCCTTTTACATCTTCAATCATCATTGTAACAATCATGTCTGGCGCATTTGCATCGAAAGCTGCGAACCATCCCAGTTCTTTTCCGTCTGCTTCTTTCGACTCTTTCAGTTCTGCTGTACCAGTTTTACCAGCAAGCGTTACACCATCAACCTTTGCAATTCTCCCTGCACCATCAGGGTCATTAATGACTTTGATTAATGCACTCTTTAATATTTCTTGATTCTTTTTAGAAACCACATTTTCTTTCCAATTCCCTGCTACTTTTGCTTCTTTTAAAAGATGTGGCGACGGAATATTCCCTTCATTCACAATCGGTGCATATGTTAATGCTAAATGAAGTGGCGTCATTAATACTTGTCCTTGTCCATAGCCCGTGTCTGCTAGTTGAATATCGTTTTTTATCCCATCTTTTGCAATGATTGAAATAGGAAATTCGTATTCGATTGGTAATTTTTCATAAAATCCGTACTTTTTAAATTCCTTTACATACTGATCTTTTCCCATTTTCAAAGCTTGTTGAGCAAAATAAATATTATCAGAATACTTCATTGCCTTATCAAAATCAATTGGACTTGCATCCTTTACACGCGTTACATAGTAATTTCCCCAAGATGAATCTTTTGTCCACTTCAATCCTTGAATTTTAAATTCTTCCTTCGGATTTATTGTGTTTGTTTCCAAACCAATTGCACCTGTGATCGTTTTAAATACGGAACCTGGTACAAATGCTTGTGTAAAGCGATTCGTCATTGGTAGTTTCGAGTCGTTACTCCATGCTTCTCGTTGGGCTTTCGATGCTCCTCTAACTATTATATTTGGATTATAAGCAGGGCTACTTACAAGTGCGATTGTTTCACCTGTTTTAGGATTGACCGCTGCACTAGACCCTGCTTCAGTTTTCATCTCATTAAAGATTTTTTCTTGAATTGCAGCATCAATTGTTAACGTAACATTTTCTCCTTCTTTGGCTTCTTTTTTTGCTACGTTTTTAATCTCTTTCCCCTTCTCATCTTCTATAAATACGCGTCCACCCTTTTCACCACGCAATTTATTTTCTAACACTTTCTCTAAACCAGTCTTACCTACTAAATCATCTGCTTGATAACCTTGTTTTTGAAGTGATTTTAACTCCTCCGCATTCACCTTTCCTATATATCCAGTTAAGTGTGCCGCTGCTTCACCTAATGGATACGTACGAATATTTACTGGGTGAGATGAAACTCCTTCTAATTCAATATAATCATTCTGTCTGGTTCCCTCTTTTAAAATGCCAATTGGTACAAAGGAGTCTGGTTTTATCCACTTCGCTGTGAGCTTTTGTTCGACCTCTTCTATAGACATATCAAGTAATTGTGCTACTATTTCTTTCGTTTGCGCTGCTGTTTCGCCTAGTTTCTCTGGAATAATTCCAACCTCAGTCGCTTTACCATTCGTTGCAAGCCCTTTTCCATTTCGATCATATATTTCTCCGCGTTTTCCTTGCTCTATTTGCATACGTACTTTGTAATCTTTTTTCATACCTGGGAAGATGAAGTCTGGTGTCCAATCTATTTCCCAAGACTCTTTATCTTTCACAAGTTTTGCTTCATGGATGAATGAAACTGGTCCTACATCCGTATCCATCTTAACTTCAAAAAGAAAAAGCTCTTTATCTTTCGTATTCTCTCCTTTCATTTTAACTTTTAAATTATTAGCTCCAATCCCCTCATAGATTTTTTGATATTTTTCTGTGAATTCTTTTTTAGAAATCGATTTTTTGGCATGGTCTGATAAATGATCATACATATTTGCAAATTTTCTATCATTCCATAAATTGATATATTCTTCAAATGCTTGTTTTGGTGGTTCGTTTTTATTACATCCTACCAACAAAACTGCGAAACAAACGAAAAGCAGCATCCATAATTTTTTCAATTCAATCTTCTCCCTTAGTTAAAAATGATGATTCCTTTCGTAATTTATTTAATAAAAAATGTTTTAACGCTTAATAGACAGTGAAAGTAAGGATATTGTTCCATATTTACAAAAAACTAAAAAAGAGTGATAAGAATTCCGTAAATTTGGAATCCTCATCACTCTCATTTGATATTGTGCAAATCATGAATATGAAATAATAATTTCTAATTTCAAAAAATAATTTCAATTTTCCAACTAACGAGATAAAACTCATGTATTTGTTCTATTTTTAATAATTCATAAATTCGTTGAAATGTTCGCATCAAATTCATCTGATGTTTTGGTATCTATTTTTCTCCCATCAATTGTCATCTTTATTTTTTGTTTTTGGTTTGCTGTTACCACCCAAGCATTCGGTAAATAACGATCTTCATGAGATAATGTGGAAGGCGAATTTATAACCTTTCCCCCTAAATATAGCGTAGCAGAAGAACCTCCATCCATTGCCATTGCATTTATAGCTCCTTTTTCATATAGGATGTCTTGACACTCTTTTAACGTAGCTCCTATACTATGCGTCTGTCTACCGTCAATAACTAGAAACATAATTGTACCATCTTCTTTTTGGGCCATAATACTTCGTGGAGCCGAACCCCAACCGCCGTCTCCTTCTGTAATCATTTTTTCTCCATTAACAATTAACTGTGGCATAAATCCAGCTGCGGAAACAACTTGTTTATCCAAAAGTTGTTGGGTAGAATAATTTCCTGTTATCATTTGCCCAAACTTTGTTAAACCCGTAATAATTGTAGGGGTATTTCTATCCATATTCGTATCAATAGCTTTCCCATTTTCTATTACTATGCCAGTTGCCATATTTCCTCCACCCCTCCCTGTTTCATCAGCAAATCCACTTGCATTCACAGCAACAAGTGCATGATTACGTTTTGCCATTACACTAATTTTTTCTCCTCTGTTAGCGCCCTGTGTTCCTAGATGACTAACAAGTTTAACATTGAAGGGATTGCTTATGGTAACTAACCTTCCTTCGAAAAGAAAACGACTATCTTTATTGCTTTTAATTGTTTCTACATCAATTTCTAATGGCTGATTTTTTAATTCTTCTAATCTTTTTCCTGCTATTTTTTTATAAATATGCTCATCACTGTTTGACCATTTCGGATGATTAATTCTATCTTGCAGTTTATCTAGTTCCTTTTGGGTTAGGAATGTATATTTCGCATATTGTGGATGCTGAGAAGTTAGTATACTTCCAGCGATTGTTATACGAAGCTCTCGGCCATAGCTAGTACCAAATAATATTCCTATGCCAATAAGCATGAAAATAGAAAATAGAAGCAAAATTCGTTTGAAGATTTTTCTTAGATGTTTCATAGTTTTATCCTCCGGTATTAATTACATTCAATGAATCCTTTAAAATATTTTTTAATAAAGACAAAAGCGTTGATTTTCCTCATTCCCGAGTTCCCCACTAAGTCTTAGCAAGCAATGCAAAATACTTATTTTACATTTCGTATTTATTTGAGTGTATACTTACAAATTTAATAACGTTTTTGCAACCATGAAATAAATTACTAATCCTGTCCCGTCAACAAATGTTGTAATAAATGGACCTGAAACAACTGCAGGATCTAGTTTTAATTTTCTTAGAATCAAAGGTAAAACAGCTGCAACAAGAGAGGCCCAAATAACAATAAATAATAAAGTGATTGCTACAACTTGTGCAACTTCTGTTCCAACTCCTAACATATAAGCGCGAGTGAGCCCAGCTATCCCAAGTGCAAGTCCAAGAAGCATACCAATTGCAAACTCCTTTTTCATTACACGGAAAATGTCTTTAAATTTCACCTCTCCAATACCAATTGCACGAGTAATTGTTGCTACAACCTGTGTTCCTGTATTCCCTCCAGTACCTACTAATAATGGAACAAAGAAAGCAAGGGCAACTACAGTTTCAATTTCGTCTTCAAAATACTTTAATACCGTACCTGTATATGCTTCAGCAACAAAAAGAAGTAATAACCATGGTAGACGTTTTAAGAAAATACTCCAAATGCTAGCTTCAAAGTAAGATTGATTCAATGGTTCACTTCCGCCTAACTTTTGAATATCTTCTGTAGCTTCTGCTTCCATAACATTCATTACGTCATCAAATGTTATAATACCAATCATTTTATTATTTGCTGTTGTGACAGGTATTGCTGCTAAATTATAATTCAGTAGCTTTTTTACAACTTCTTGCTGGTCAACTTCAGCGTGTACTGAAATTACCTCTTGAATCATGATAGTAGATAATATCTCTTCATCTGCTGCTAGTAATAACTCATGTATGGAAACGATTCCCTCAAGATAACCATGACTATCAAGAACATAACTATAAGATATTGATTCTACATTTTTAGAATGTTCCCTAATGTACTTCAATGTCATTTTTACTGACCAATTTCCTCTAACTGCAACAAAATCACTTGTTACAAGACTTCCTGCCGTTTCAGGTTTGAAGGTCATCAATTTTTTCACGTTATGTTTTGTGATTTTATCTAGATACGCCATTAATTTAGCCTGTTTTTCCGGATGAACCGCTAGCAGTAAATCTACTAATTCATCAATCGGTTGTAAATTTAGTAACTTTTTAGCTTTGTTTTCAGATAAGTGAATTAAGATATTATATTTTTCTTCTGCACCCATATATTGAAGAATTTTAGAGCTTTTTAATACAGGAATCGTATTTAGCAATATGACTTGATTTTCAATTGAAAACTGTTTTACTTCTTGTGCAATATCATACGATGGATGACGTAAAACTTTCTCTGCATCCAAGTTATTTTTGGTTACAAGTAATTCCTTTAATAATTTCTTCATGTTAACTCCTCCTCATATTGCTAAGGGAGACTCTAGAGTTTCATGAGTGGTTTTGTTTTATTTTATCTGCCTTAAATTTTTTATTAGAGCAATAATAGTTACATTGCAATAAATTCATTAGTTAGAATTACCTCCTTTTTGAATATAGACCAGATAAAAATAAATAAAATTAAACAGAAAAACCTTTACTCAAAAAGGAGTAAAGGTTTTTTCACAATACAAATAAATGATTATTAAGACCGCCCTACCAAAATCACAGAGGTGCCTTTCTATCAAATCGTATACCACTCCCTCGTTGAGTTTTAGCACTGTATAGCATAGGTTTTTATAACCAGCTACATTAAAAAGGGCCTTAATCCGACCGTTCCTGTTGACCCATTGGCGTCTCTCGACATTTTTGGGCAGCAGCGTTTCTCTATACAGGAGCCTCACCTAACAAAGTTTATTGAATTACTTCAAAATTTAAACCAGAATTTAATATTTGTCAACTGACTTTCAATTCCATTCATAAAAAAATCTTTTATAGAAAATGAAATTATATTTTATTTTAAATTTAAAATTCTCCTTAAAAAACATAGAATTCAAATAGATTTAATTCAAAGAAACGTAATAAAACATATGAAATTTATTGTTTTTAATCAAATTCCAATTTTATAACAAAAGATGAATAATTAGTCATTCTGTATATCAAAAGAACATTCATAAAAAAATCTTCTTTTATGATTAAAATCTTCTTTACTGTTTATCAAATTTATATGGTTAAACTACTTAATCAAACGATACACTACAAGTCAAAAATATGTACTTATACGGAATGATTACATACATTTTTTCAAATCATTTCTCAAAGGACTATAAAGCAATAAAACAAATAAAATTAGCAATATGGTTGCTTGACAAGCAAAAAAAATATATTTATGCTTGCTACACGAAACAAACACATAAAATTTATATTGCTTAACCTGTTAGGTGAGGCTCCTATGCAAACACAGGCTATTGCCCAAAAATGTCGAAAGACGCCAATGGGTAGAACAGGAATTGTCGGATTAAGGCTCTTCTTAAGATAGCTAAGTAATGAATTTTCATTACTTTACGTTGTATAGTGCCAAAGCTCTACTAGGGGGAAAAAAGCCTTATTTAGTCATGCCATTTTGAATCCCTCTAGTTACATACTAGGGGGATTTTTGCGTAAAAAAACAGGGAGTAAGCGATAGAATCTTCCTAAACAAAAGTCATATTTAGTAATTGACGAGAACAAGATTCTATTCATAAGCAAATGTAATATTATGTTTTGTTTTAAATCAGGAGGATATTAAAATGAAAAAAATATTAAAACTCGATTATCTATTGCTCCTTCCTCTATTCATAACATGTACTTTAGGTATTATCATGATGTATAGTGCAAGCTCCATTGTCGCTGTCCAACATTACGGTTATAACAGTAGACATTTTGTTGATTCTCAATTAACAAAGCTACTTTTAGGAACAATAGGGTTAATAGTTTGTGCTTTACTCCCATATGAAATATGGAAAAAACGAATAGTCTCAATCTGTATTATGGTTGGGGGGATTTTTTTATTGATTATGGTTTTATGGAAAGGAAAAGTGGTAAATAATGCCCAATCATGGATCTTTGGAATACAGCCAGCTGAATTTCTTAAATTAGGAACAATACTTGTAACAGCCCGCTTTTTTGCATTAAGACAAAAACAAGCTAAAAATAACTGGAGAGGTATCGGAAAACTTTTATTCTTTTTAGCTACAATTTTTTTTCTTATCTTTAAACAACCAAATTTAGGATCTGCACTTTTAATATTAGGTATAGGTTTTAGCATATTTCTTTGCTCAGGAATAAATATAAATCTACTAATCAAAAGAATTATCATCAGTTCTATTTTGTGGTTACCTATTTTATATTTCTTGATTCAAAATAGTTTGTCAGAAGTTCAAAAGAAACGTATTACTACGATTTTCAATCCATTTCTTGATGCGCAAGGAAATGGATACCAGCTTGTAAATTCTTTTATTGCCATTGGCTCCGGAGGAATCACTGGTCGTGGATTTGGAAATAGCATACAAAAAACAGGTTATCTTCCGGAACCACATACAGATTTTATAATGGCAATAGTTTCTGAAGAACTAGGATTTATTGGTGTATTTATTATATTGGCTGGAGTTTTGACTATAGTACTTCGCTCCTTAAAAATTGCACAATTATGTGTAGATCCATTTGGCAGTTTTATAGCAATTGGTATAGGATGTATGATCGGTATGCAATCTGTTGTAAATTTAGGTGGTATTACAGGACTATTTCCTCTTACAGGTACCCCATTTCCATTTGTAAGTTTTGGTGGAAGTTCTTTAATGGTCAATTTAATAGCAATAGGAATATTAATTAACATTTCAATTTTTAATAAAATTGAGTTTGATAATCATAATATATAATTTTTATATATCAATTTAAAAATTTTAAAATTCGACCTCATTAATTAATCTATATTTAAAAAATTTCTAATTATTTTTTTAACTGTATAAATATTAATATTAATATTTATCTTCGTTTTAATACGAAAAAAGGCAGGCATAAATATATGCTTGCCTTCCGTTCTCAAAATCAATTACACCTAAAACAACGTGAGGTTAACCAAATCTAGATACTGTCTTCTACGCCCTATTTTTTACTTTTCTAAAACAATTTCTGCTATTTCATTAGCACATTTTTTAGAGTCAAATCCATCATAGTTACTTAGTACTACAACAGTCAAATATTCTTTTGGAAACCGCATGAAGTGTGAACGATAACCTGCCCAGCTACCTGAATGTTCCAAGTATCGACAGTTAAAACCTTCTGCAAGCCTTAGCCCAAAAGCATAATCTTCATTGTCAATAATCGTCTCCCCAGTTGGAGAAATTTTCGGACCTATTTCGCTCATTCTTTTAACAAGTTCTTTTCCACCAACAGTGCCTGTAGTTAAATTTTCTCCCCATCTTACAAGATCTTCAACATTTGTATGAACTGCCCCATCACCTGTATGTTCCCAAGGGCTTTCATAGATTTTATATTTTCCTTGCTCATTCTTCGAATACCCACTAATAATTGGTATAGTTGTTGGGTAGCAATCTACAATTGTTGTGTCTCTCATATGTAAAGGATCAAAAATACGCTCCTTTGTAAATTGACGTAGAGACTTGCCACTTACCTTCTCTACCACTTGTGATAATAAAAAATATCCTGTATTGCTATACTCAAATTTTGTGCCAGCTGGGAACCTTGCAATTTGATGATTTTTAAGGTGCTCTAACGATTCTTCCACAGTTAATGTATCTGTAAATTTAATATTTGCTGATACAGCCAATTCCATATAATCAACTAGTCCACCAGTGTGATGAATTAGGTGTCTCAATGTTACAGGTTCAGCATATGCTCCTATAGAAGGAACGAACCTTACAATTGAATCATCTAAACTCAATTTTCCCTCTTGTTCTAAGAGTAATATAGAAAACGCAGTAAATTGTTTAGAAACCGAGGCAATATTAAAAATATTTTTAGTAGTTATAGGTATATTTCCCTCTATAGTAGCTAAGGCAACCGCACCTTTATAAGTTACCACGCTATCAAAACTAGCAATATATGCAAAGCCAGGAGCTTTTGGTGAAAACTTTTTTAATAATTGTTTAATCGATGTATGCGTCTTTTCATTATATGCATTATTCACCTCAATCACATCCCCTTCCCATTAAATGATTAGTATATTATCCTGTTATCTTTTTCAGTTACAAATTAGAAAAAAATCTTGTTCTGAGGGTACTATAAAATTTTAGCTTGATGACGATGGGGTACCGCCAGCATTTCGAAAAAAACCCACGCTAAGCTAAAAACACAATAAGCTGTCCATATGGACAACTTATTTACATAATTTTCGAAAGCTGAAGTTAAAAGTTTTTAATTTCTTGCTCACTTAAAGCACCCGTTAGTTTAAGTGTATTTCTTCACAATCTTATTTTTAAAATTAGAAAAAATTTTTACTCTTTTTTTAAAAATAAAGCCAGTAGTTAATCAACGGGGGTTCAACCTTAATATTTTCTTGATTTAATGATAATAGAAGATGGTCTCCGTTTTTCATTTATTAATTCTGGCATTTTTTCTAATCCTGTTGGAGTTGACTCTGGCTCAATAATTTTCTCTATTACAAGATCGTTGTCTATTAGAGTATTAATTAATGTTGAAATTGTTCTATGATATTTAACAACACCATCTATCCACCAATGTTCCTCCCTTTTTCCTTCTTCTTGGTAATTATCTAATGCCCAATGTAATCTATTTCCATTATTATCCTTAAACCAATTATTCATTTCCTTTCGAGCTGTTACTATTGGATGTTCTGTTGAAAAGATAAATTCACCATCATTTTTTAACAGACCACTTATTTTCTTAATTAGATGTGAGTAATCTTCTATGTAATGTATAACTAAAGAACTTGTTATTAAGTCGAATTTTTGATTTGGCAAATTAAGTTCTTCTATTGGTACACACATATAATCTATTTTTTCATTTTTGTTATACATTTCAGCTTGTTCAATCATATTTCTTGAGATGTCCACTCCCATAACTTTCGAGGCACCATTTTCTACACAGTACATAGAAAAGTGACCAGTTCCACATCCCAAATCTAATACAGACTTATCTGTAAGATTAGCAATTATAGATTTAATTGCTGGCTGTTCAACAAAATCATTAAAGGTAAATCCAGCTTCACGTAATGACTTATACTTTTTAAAGAAAAACGGATTATCATAAATGTTTTGTTTCATTATATACCCCCTATAATACAATCTATATTTTTTATATTCTAGAGGGCATCCGAAAATTCCCATATTGACCAAAATACAATTCAACTAACCTGCCATTTAGTTGAATAAGGAACAGTGTATATCCTATACATGTTAGGTTGATATAACGTCTCATTATAAGTAGCAAGGAAAAAGAGGAACCCTACTCTCTCAAGGAAACCTCCTTTTTTCGTTCTATGGACCTATGCATTTTTTCATACATTTCTATTCTAGCGCGGTTTTAGGTTTATCGTTTGTTTTTGGATCAACAAAAAAACTGTATTAAATCTTGTTTGATCCTAGGGGTCACTATATATGAACACTACGTATTTGACTTTCTCAATGACTAACATTACTTAACGTGGTAAAATAATATTCGGATGGGAATCCAATGTTATTAAAATTAAAGTGGTTATCAAGTCGGAGGAAGGCACTTTAGGGTGTCTTTTCTTTTTAAAATATATAAGCGCACCATCCCTTTTCTAATAGAGGCCCCCTCATGCCTCCTTACAGGGAGAATGATAAGGCATTTTTTATTTACCCAATTACCGAGCACTCATATGTTTTAAATAGTTACAATACTTGTATTGCTTCAATAACATATGATCATTCTTAAGAATGTCATTGAAATGTATCAATAGATTCTAGTGTAGCAAAATAAATTGTGCTATGATGTGAGCAAATATAAAGCTATCTAACGGAGGGATTCACATGCCGCATGTTGTGTTTCGTGGAATTACTACTGAACAATTAAAACACTTAAGTAAGCCATTAGTAGAAGAGCTCGCAGAAATTTGTGAGTGTGGTACGGATAATTTTACGTTGGAACTACCAAGTTCTACGTTTATATTCAATGGAGAAGAAATAGAAGCGTTTCCTCTTATTGAAGTGAAATGGTTCGAGCGTGGACAGGAAATTCGTGATCGATTTGCCAAGGCCATTACTACATATATAATGGATTTGGGACTTCCAGAAGTAGAGGTTGTATTTACGGTTTTCACAGAATCAGCGTATTATATTAACGGGAAGCATTGTGCAAGTTAGAGCTATTTGAAAGATTTTTGTAACATTTATAAGGGGTAGAACCACATCGCTATCAAGCTAACTAGACAAAATACCCCCTAAAAAGAAAAAGGCAGTATTCTTTCTGAGAAATCATAGGAAAGGATAACGCCTTTATATCAATATGGGGTATAACCGAGATACGTGTAAAAACAGGTCATATACTTACATTTATTTACAATTATATTTGAAATCAGCTATTATATTTTCATAAAATTACAGCTTAAATGATATTTAGCTAATTGTCTAAAGAAAATGTATGCATAGCTTTGCTGTCTGTTTTATCAATGTAGTTTTTGGATAATATTTGGTCAAGTTGATACTAATACCCTCAATAAACAAAAGAAAATTAAGATTGTTCCGAGAAAAAGTAATTAAAAAACGCTCTTAATTTATTTAATTGCGTTATCATTCCATAAAAAATCTGATTATTTGTATAAATGGCATTTCATTAAAACGCTCATTTACAGAAGAACATTATTTAAGTGAAGTCCTCTATAAATCAATTACAACACCTTGAAAGTTTATGATACTATCCTGATCACACTTTTTATATTTAATGTTTTAAGGAAAAAAGCTATACTATAAGCGAAACTAAAAATCAGAAGGGAAATACCAGAACGTGGAAAATTATTTGCTATTTATCCTAACAGCACTCCTTATTATAATGATGCCTGGTCCCGGTTTTGCTTTAGTTACAAAAACACTATCTCTCATGGTAGAAATGGTGGGATAAAGACCGTCTTAGGAACGGTATCTGGAATGATGATTCATACAATAATGGCTACACTAGGACTCTCTGCTATCTTAATGAAATTTGCTATGCTATTTACATTAATAAAATATGCTGGGGCATTTTATTTAATTTATTTAGCTGTAAAGTCAATTAAAAGTGCCTTTTCTAAAAAAGAAGATATGTCAGGTTCAGTGGAAGTAAACTCTAAGGATATTGGAACGGTTAAAAGTTTTAGACAAGGATTTACCACGGCAATCTTAAACCCAAAAACGGCTGTATTTTTCCTTAGTTTTCTACCCCAATTTATTGTGAGTAATCAAAGTCATTTCTTCCAATTTCTTTTGTTGGGATTCACATTTACGACTTTGACAGCAATATGGTATTTATTTTATATCTCTCTAATACGTCAATTAAGAACTTTTTTAAGAAAAGAAAAGGTGAACCGTACAATAGAGGGTATTACTGGCACAGTATTATTAGTATTTGGAGTTAGGCTATTTTTCCAAAAGTAAATATGTAATAGAGAGAGTTTAAAACTTTCGGTTTTTCCAATAAATGAATCAATATAAAGAGTATGGCTTTCAAACAGTAAAAAATGAACAAACGGGTATGTTTGTGGAATAAGCTTCAATAAAATAAAAGTTTACATTGGAGTTTTGAATCATTTGTAACTAATTTTGTAATAAATTTCTCAATATAAATATACTTGTTAATTACAGCTCTAATATTCAAAATTAACAAAAAAACAAATTATACTAACAATATGATGGTTATCCTTTTGTTTACTCCTTGTGCTAAAGATAAGATCGTATTTCCGAATCTTATCTTTTTGTTTTTGGATTTTAGATACAAGAAAAGGAATCCTTAATAGCTTAAGGATTCTGTAACAGGAAAGAACAAACATATAATAATAAAAAGAATTACTTATATTATAATTTAAAAATAAGACAAAGATGTTGAGAAAACTTGGAATGGATTGAATATTTACATGTACTTATTTATAATTGATTAAGAGTTGGAGTAGTAATCTGTCATCTGTTCCTTTTTTAAAGAAGATTGATCTCAATCTTCTATTTTTTTGTGTTTTTTCCTCTTCTCTCGAAAAAAGGAAAAAGAATTACTTAAGAATTGTGGAAATTACTTGCTTATAGGCTAGTTGTTGCTTACCATGAACCATCATTAGGACGGCAGATTTATCTGTTGCAAGGATCTGCCCACGTACTGGAACGCCATTCTTTAAAAACACAGTAACTTCCCCTTTTTTCTCTTTCAATTGTTCATACATATCTTCTTGTAAGTTATACATGAAATACGCCCCCTAATTGTATCTACTTTTCTTTTAATACTTGCTGCTGCTCATTGTTGTCTATTTGTATTTCCCATCCATCTTCTATTATATGTAAACTATTTTTCAAATAAAGTCTATTGGTGTCTAGGATCCTATTTTATGGGAAGTGTTTTTATGGGATGGGGAATATATATATGAACATGGTTCAAGTCAAAGAAAAGGCACTCCTAGGAGTGCCTTTTCTTTGACTATTTAAATGTGCGAACGCTTTCAAAACTATTGGATATAAATTGATGTACGCATTGTATTAAATGGTGCATTTATAGATGTCTTTTGGTACTCAAATGTTCCTTGTTGGTGTCCAGAAGCATCCCATTTATAATACCAGCCAACGATCGGTCTTCCACCAATTATAGTGGATCCAATACTTTTTACATTAGATCCATTCATTTTAGCAAATGGGTTTTGGCCATATCCCATTTCTTTCGTGGTAATATATAAGTATTTTCCTCCGTGATTACGTGATGTGCTAAAGCTGTTCTGGTTAATCGTTTCTACTCCGCCCAGTTCAGATTCTACTTGTACGACGTTTAATGAAGTAAGTGGTGCTGCTGGTCCAGCAGAAGCCTCTGTTGCCATTCCTAATCCGACGAACGCTGTGATTGCTAACGATGAAATCCCTAGTGCTGCTTTTTTAAACATAAAAAACATCCCCTTCCATCTATTGTTTTCACTTACATTGCCAATATAATCCTTATAACCTCATATGTAAATAGATCCCAACTGTAGAAATAACAGAAAGAATATTCTGATTCATCAACATTAGAAATTTACTTTCAACAACTTGAATAAAGCATAAAACAATAATTCGAAGAGCTGCACGAGCAACCTCTGGTCATTTACCGCTGATTCTACCAGATGATCCACGAGACTTGTCAGAAAGACAATCTCGGCATCGGAATCATCCCGAAATCCGCATTTGAGCTGGCGAACCACAGTAGTCTGGAAATGGACAGTCCTTCCCTCCAGACCAGGATCGCGGCAATCTGAATCAAGGAACGTTACATGTCCTCATTAACCAGAAAGTGCTTGAAAAGTTTCAGTAGGGAATAATAAAAGTAAGGAATAAATCGGCTGTTCACTCCTTTGAATTATAACCACAGGCTTCCGTGTAGCGTTGAAATAAAGATTGATAGAAAAGTGCTTGAAGCCTTATGTCCCCTTGGTTTAACAAATGATTTTTTGTAAATAATATGTTTGTTAAAAACTTAATTAAGGGGGGCTTTTATGCCACAGGATCGAAAAGCAGAAGTTCAAAACGATACATACGAAAGAAAAGTTATTATGCCAGATAATTCACAATCTCTACCACTTCACATGCAAAAAGAGCTGCCTCACGAATTTTCTGTAAATCCTTTGTTTGCCCGCGAAGGAGAATCCGTCGTTCCACGCTTTCATATGTCTGATGAAGGCATGTTACCAGAAACAGCATATCAAATCGTCCATGATGAAATTACTCTTGATGGCAACGCCCGCCTGAATCTTGCAACTTTTGTTAGTACATGGATGGAGCCTACCGCAGAGCAATTATATGCAAAATCATTCGACAAGAACATGATTGACAAGGACGAATATCCACAGACAGCTGAAATTGAGGAGCGGTGTGTCCGTATCTTAGCCAACCTCTGGCATTCGCCCAGCCCCCTTACGACTATGGGCGTTTCAACAACTGGATCGTCAGAAGCATGTATGCTCGGTGGGCTTGCCTTAAAGCGACGATGGCAAAATGCACGTAAAAGCGAAGGGAAGCCGGTGGATCGTCCCAATATTGTGTTTAGTTCTGCTGTTCAGGTCGTTTGGGAAAAATTCGCGAATTATTGGGAGGTTGAACCACGTTATGTGAAGGTTAGCCCTGAACATCCTCAATTGGATCCTCAGGGGGTCCTCGCAGCCGTGGATGAAAATACGATTGGTGTAGTACCGATTCTCGGTGAAACTTATACCGGTCTTTACGAACCGGTTGCCGCAATTGCGAAAGCGTTGGATGATTTACAGGCGAAGACTGGTCTTGACATTCCCATGCATGTGGATGCAGCTTCGGGAGGATTTATAGCACCATTTCTCCAACCAGATTTAGTCTGGGATTTTGAATTACCAAGGGTGAAGTCCATCAATGTATCCGGACATAAATATGGATTAGTCTATCCTGGATTGGGTTGGATAATTTGGCGGGAAGCTGAAGATCTCCCTGAAAATCTAATCTTCCATGTCTCCTATTTGGGCGGAGACATGCCGACCTTTGCTCTGAATTTTTCTCGTCCTGGCGCACAAGTGCTCCTGCAATATTATAATTATTTACGTTTAGGGAAAAAGGGGTACTATGATGTTCAAAAGGCTTCACAGAAAGTCGCTCTTTTTCTAAGCAAGGCCATTCAGAAGATGGAACCGTTCGAACTTTTGTCTGATGGGTCGGACATTCCGGTTTTCGCTTGGCGACTGAAAGATGGCTACACATCAAACTGGAACCTTTATGATTTATCTCGACAATTGCGTGTATTCGGTTGGCAAGTACCCGCCTATCCATTGCCTCCAGATATGGAAACGGTGACGATTATGCGAGTTGTGGTTCGAAATGGATTTTCCATGGATCTTGCGCATTTATTTTTGAGAAACCTCAAACAGACTGTTGCCTTTCTGGATTCCCTGGATGGGCCTATGCCACATGATACGAAATGTGATAATGGATTTCATCACTAAATAAAAAAGCCTAATTTCTTCACATTAAATTGAGAAGTTAGGCTTTTTTAATATTGGGATTTCCTTAACGTTGTAAATCCACATTTTTATGAAGCTAACCCATATTGGAGCAACTGTATTGATATGCACCCATTTCCAAATAGGCCACTTTGCTTTTGTTGTGGCCCATTTTCTTTGATCTGATTGGAGTGCTAGTGGTCATCATTCACTTGTAATGTTTCTTTCGCCAGCTGCTCATATTCTTCTAAGCCTGAGATAATCGCAAACTCAGCTATCGCAACAGGATATGCCGCATTAAGTTCGATAACGTGTTCTTTCATGGCAGGCCAGTAAATCCCCCCCATTGAAGATTCAACCAGTGTGATATTTTTGGAGATTCAAATGCTCCAATAACAGATGTAAATCATTAGCCAGCGTATCATAGTCATAACCATCCTATGTCTGTGAAGATTTATTGGATCCCCGACGATCATAAGTTATGACTCTGTATCCAGCCTCAACAAGAGCTGGAACTTGACATTCCCATGATCGCCCACTTCACGGCCAAACATGAATTAATACAACTGGCTTCCCTATATCGTAATCTTCATAATATAACCTAATCGATGCTTAATTTTCGATTTATTATCATACCCCCAAAAGTAATTATTGGTAGCCTACCTGTTCTAGATTTAGGAGCTGAAGGTGATAATTTTTGAATTTTATCTGTCCCATAGACAAACTTTCCACTTACTACTATCAATGCAGACTCGATATGCTTGTTTTTTACCTCCAAGACTAGGAGGTTAATAGCAGAAAGTATGGATAAATGTGCATATTGTCTCTTTTTGATGTTACCTTGTGTTTCTTTTTCTGTAAAGAACCGTGTATTTCGTGCTGTATATAGGAAGACCTTGTTCTCAATTCAATCGGTTAAACATAAGATTTAAACGATTTTCACGATAAAACCTCATCATTACCAATATTTTAAAAAATATCCCAAATTCAAGATTATTTGCATGAAAGACGAAATATTAAGTCAATAATGTATTTAAGTTTTAACAAACTAACAATATATTATTTCTCAACATAGGAAGCATAGAATTATAAGAAACAAATTGTTAATATATAGATATCTCAATTGCGTTATTTCTTTTTAAAGAGAGTTTGTGTTTTTACACAAGCTCTTTTTTATTGCATTTCAGATATATTCAACAAGGTGAGTCTTTTCCACTTACAGCAATAGAAAATAAAAATTTGCTTCTAATACAAAAACTCCATACAATTCACAAATAACCTTTGAAACTCAGATATAACAATAAATAGGCATTCCCTATCCTGACTGGTAAAACTAAATTATAGAACTATTTCTCTGTAGCAAAATAAAGTAGAGCTATAGTCGGAAAAGCGATTCCTATCCATAATGTTAGATTCCATCCACCTAAGGCATATGCCCATCCTCCAATAAAGGATCCCACAGCACCTCCCAAAAAGAAAATAGCCATAAATAGCCCGTTTAATCGACTACGGATTTCTGGACTCAACGAGAAAATTAAACGTTGGCTAAGCACAAGGTTTGCAGATACTCCCATGTCCAACAGAATTGCAGCAATTACTAAAACAGCTATTCCAAAGGGCGAGCTACTTTGAATAAAAAGTGGAAGTAATAAAGAAATAATAACTACGGTGAGAGCTATCCCAGTGGCGGATCGTGTCCAGCCAAGATCGGCTAGTCGACCACCTATTGGAGCAGCTATCGCGCCTGTAATTCCCACAAGTGCATACAATGCTATGGCAGTTTGAGAAAAATGAAAAGCCGGACTAGATAATAATAATGGAACAGTGGTCCAGAATAAGCTGAAAGCCCCAAATACACAAGCATGATAAATGGCGCGACGACGTAAAATGGGAGTAGTTCGTAGCAGTTGCCACATTGAATTAAGTAAGACGATATAATTTGTTTTTGCTGTTGGTTTTCTTGTAGGGAGTACTTTCGATAAAACAAACGCCAGGACAATAATTACAGTAGCAGATAAAGCAAATATTGCACTCCATCCCCAAATATCGGCTACTAGACTAGATATCGGTCGCGCAAGCATAATACCTAGTAACAGACCACTCATGACATTGCCAACTACGCGACCGCGTGCATTTTCCGATGAAAGATATGATACAAGAGGTACGAGCACTTGCGCTGCGACCGACCCCAGTCCGATAAAGAATGAAGCAATTAACAACAAAGTTGCGCTTTTTACAAAAACCATGGAAATGAGTGCAAATGCACTTAAAAATAACAAAATAAGTATCAATTTTTTATTCTCAACAATATCTCCCAAAGGTACAAGAAATAGTAAGCCAACAACATATCCAATTTGAGTTAGCGTTACAATTAATCCAGCGCTACTATTAGAAAGCCCAATTACATTACTAATTACCCCAATTAAAGGCTGTGCATAATAAAGATTAGCCACAATAATACCACATGAAGTTGCTAATAGAATGATTAAACCTGATGAAATATCCTTATCAATTGCTTTATTTTTAAAATTAGACATAACTACTTCCTCCCATACTTTTATTTCAAAATTACTAAATCGCCTTGGCAAGAACTACTGCGATACCATTTTTTATTGTAATAAATTAAGTTTGAACTACATTCTGCTTTTAAAAAATCCAATTTCACCTCTTGTTTATCCCCCTTTTCTAAATGTTTTTTAGCAATTTAATTTTTGAATTTTGGAACCTAAATGTAGCCATACCATTACAAGATGTTAGTTAATTAATAAACTGTACGTTCAGTTTATTAATTAACTAAAAATATATACTAAACGTTCAGTTTTGTATATAGGCTATTTTGTTTTTTATTCATATTAAGTATACTAAACGTATAGTTTATGTTTTTGAAAGGAATGATTAATGTGCAAGGTAAAAGAGGTCGACCACGTAATATCGAAACCCAAAAGGCCATCCTTTCTGCGTCCTATGAGTTATTATTGGAAAGTGGCTTTAAAGCAGTCACAGTCGATAAAATTGCAGACCGAGCTAAAGTCAGCAAAGCTACGATTTATAAATGGTGGCCAAATAAGGCTGCTGTGGTAATGGATGGTTTTCTTTCTGCTGCTGCTGCCAGATTGCCTGTACCTGACACAGGTTCAGCGTTGAATGATATTTTAATTCATGCTACAAGTTTAGCCAGTTTTTTGATAAGTCGAGAAGGAACTATTATCAATGAGTTAGTTGGCGAAGGGCAATTTGATTCGAAACTAGCAGAGGAATATCGTGCTCGATATTTCCAGCCACGTCGACTGCAAGCAAAGCAACTTCTGGAGAAGGGAATTAACAGAGGCGAATTAAAAGAAAACCTCGATGTTGAATTAAGCATCGATCTCATTTACGGACCAATTTTTTATCGCTTGCTAGTAACCGGTGAAAAGTTGGATGAATCCTATGTACATGACTTGGTTATAAACGCATTCGAAGGGATACGTTTGAAGTAATTAACATATAAACAAAGATTTAGATTTCCACTGTTTCCTATACTGATGTAACTCGCATTAACTTGATAAATAAAGTATCTAATTTTTTAAAACTGATGTTTATGGGATTGTCCCCCGTATACATCAGTTTTAAAACAGACTTAATCTACAAGCTAATCACGCTTCCTTTTTGATTTTTGGAAGGTTGTAATATTTATGAGTTATTGATTTTTCATTTAAAAACAGATTAAAACCACATAAGAACCCTGAATTTGTATTTTATACAGTTTACCTATTCTAATTAGTTTGCATCAAATAAATCAATGGTTTTAATTTGTCTACAATCGTAGGTATGATAATAATATGCGCCAGACTCCATGCACATAGTTCTTGTATAGATGGTATTGTCTAATATACCTTCTTCCGTGATTACTCCACCCTTAGGAACTTCGCCATTTGATAAGCTATGAAAAACAGCTGATATTCCCTCTTCTTTTAAATCGTGACATATTTAAGATATTGATGTCATTGGATCAAAGTAATAATTACTTAAAAAATTAATAAATAAAAACCCTCCACAACAAGGAGGGCTTAGTATTCTATATAAGTAAATCTTTAAATGGTAAACTTAATATTTTATTGTATTGGTCCTAATAATCCCATAATTTCTTCAGCTTTTTGGTTTTCGATGCTATAGTAAATTTCTAACCCCTGACGATTTCCTCTTAGAACCTTCCCTCTCATTTTAGATAAGTGTTGGGAAACTGTTGATTGTGGAATGTTTAAAATTTCGGTCATTTGGGTTACATTTAGTGTTTTATGTTTAGAAAGCTCATTGATCATTTTTAAACGCATTGGGTGTGCCATAAGTTTTAAAAGCTCTACATCCTCTTCTAAAATCGTGTTCTCTACATGCTGATTCGCAAATCTTGTCATAGTATACGCTCTCCCTTATTTGTTTTCTTCTAATGTAGTGTAACTTCCATATTACATAATATTAGTATGTTCGAATGTTTATTGTTGAAAAATGATACTTAAAGTATACAACTGTAGTTTGTGCTAGTAGTGGAGTTAATGTGTGGTTTGTATGAAGTTTTCATTTACTATTAATCTAGTCTGTTTAAGCTAGTATAAAAGTTATGCATATAATTAAAAAGACAAACTCTCCAAGATGAGGAGTTTGTCCAAAACCATGATCTCTTTAGTTCAACAATATAGAGTTCAGTTCCGATAAGAATTTTTATTTTTTTCATATCCCATGTTTTTTGCATCAGTACTAACAACAGTGGATTAGAATAATGACTGAATACTTGCTAAGACAGTAAGGATACCTATAATAATGACAAAAACATTGCTCGCTTTCCCTTTGTATTTAGCAAGTACTGGTACTTTATGGATCGCATACATTGGTAATATACATAAGATAGCAGCGACTAGCGGACCGCTAAGGGCATCAATGATTCCAAGAATACTTGGATTTGTATAAGCAACATACCAGCATGTTAATACGACAAAAGTAAGAATCATTGTCTTAACTGTTTTTTCTCCTATATCTTTCCCACGTTTTTTACTGGACTTGATAATCATGTCACGCATTACCTCATACGCTCCTATATAATGACCAAGGAAAGACTTTGTAATAGCCACAAATGCAATGATAGGAGCTGCAATAGTGATTACTGGCGAATTAAGCTCATTAGCAAGATATGATAGGATTGACAAGTTCTGTTCTTTTGCCACCTTAAGATCATTTGGAGTCAAACTTAAGGTACTGCTCCAAACAAAGAACATAACAACTGCGAATGTCATAATATAACAAACTTTTTGTATTTGAGCACATTTAGCATCAGTAGCATCTATTCCATACGTAGCTCTCTGTTTCATAACAAATGACGAAATCATAGGCGAATGATTAAACGAGAATACTATGATTGGAAGTATCATCCATATCGTTCCTAAATATCCTGTTCCTGTTGAAGCAGTAGAAACACTTGAAAAACTAAGCATTGACGTATTCCACTGTGGAATCAAAGATATTGCGATAAAAAGTAGAGAAGCTATAAAAGGATACACTAGCATGCTCATGATCTTTACAGTTATATCTTGACCAAAATTTAGTATAGCGATAAGACCGAGTACTAAAACAAGCGATAAAATGGACCTTGGAGGCTCCGACATGTGCAATTGATGCACGATAAAGCTACTAGCGGTATTTGTAAGTGCGACCGAGTACATCAGCACGATCGTATAAATGGAGACAAAATATACAATATTAAAAATGATACTTGCCTTATTTCCAAAATACTCTCTTATTGTACCTGTAATCCCCTCATCGGCAGAGTTCGAAGCGTAAATCATTTTAGCAAGCGCCCTATGTGAATAATACATAACAGGATATGCAAGTAATGTAATTAGTAGTAAAGATAATAAACCACCTGAACCTGCATTAATCGGTAAAAAGAGTACTCCTGCTCCAATTGCTGTTCCAAAAAGGCTCAATGCCCAGGTAGTATCCTGTTTATGCCACTTTTTAGGGTCTAGATATTTCTCATTTTTTACTGCAGTGTTATCAGCTTGAAATTCTATGTTTTTTGCAGTATTCCCATCCATATAATAATTCCTCCTTGTGTC
Organism: Bacillus cereus group sp. BfR-BA-01330; assembly: GCF_022663885.1. Taxonomy (NCBI): domain Bacteria; kingdom Bacillati; phylum Bacillota; class Bacilli; order Caryophanales; family Bacillaceae; genus Bacillus; species Bacillus cereus group sp. BfR-BA-01330. The sequence goes on along the minus strand of NZ_JAKUGK010000004.1, from coordinate 96,368 downwards.
CTATTCTTAATTCTCTTTTTAAGATATAGGAATATAGACCGTTCTTGAAAAATGAATAGCTTATATAGTGCCCCACAACGAATATCCCCCTTCTAGGTTAATAAAAATCAAAAAATTAGCGAAGCATCAACCTGAAGGGTTTGTTACCACTTATACAATATTTTAATTATATAGTAGTATATTTTATTGATAACTCCCCCAATATACAGACATCCTTAGGCGAACAATAGAGTAAAGATTGTTAAAAACTTCACAATATATTCGATAACTTATTGATTTGATTGTTTCTCCCCAAAGATTTTATTTTTAATGGCAATTCCTGTAGGTGTAGCTGCAATACCACCTAAACCTGTCTCTCTTAATTCGCGAGGCATCTGTCTTCCAACTCTATACATGGCTTCAATCACTTCGTCAGCATTGATGAGATTGTTTACGCCGGCTAATGCGATGTCCGCTGCTGCTAAAGCATTTGCCGTTCCAATGGCGTTTCTCTTTACACAAGGAATTTCTACCAAACCAGCGACCGGATCACAAACTAAACCGAGTAAATTTTGTAATGCAATCGAAAAAGCTTCAGAAGATTGCTGTGGCGTTCCACCCGCAGCTTCTACCGCAGCTGCAGCCGCCATCGCTGAGGCACTTCCTACTTCAGCTTGACATCCTCCATACGCTCCTGAAATACAAGCGTTGTTTGCGACTATCGTTCCAAATAACGCTGAAGTGAATAGAAAATGAATCATATCTTCATGACTTAACTGCAACGTATCTTTAATACTAAATAGGACTCCCGGAATCGTCCCACTCGCACCTGCTGTTGGAGTTGCACAAATAGCTCCTAATGCAGCATTTACTTCATTAACACCGATAGCACTTTGAATCCCTAACACCATTAAATCTCCAGAAAGAGTTTTCCTATTTTCTCGATAGTTTTTAATTTTTACAGCATCCCCTCCGGTCAAACCTGTTGGAGAAAATACACCGTCGCCCTCGATACTTTTATTTATTGCATGTTGCATAGTCGCTAAATTTCGTTCCATTTTACTCCATACTTCTTCATAAGAAGTTTTAGTTTGTTTGATTTCCTGTTCGATTGCTAATTCATAAATTTGCTTTTGGCTTTTATTAGCTGCATCCACAATTTCTTTTATGGCCATATACATATTTTTCACTCCTTAATGTGACTAAAGAATAATAAGATTAGCTATATTGCTTAAATCTCCTAATTCCTTCTGAGCATTACCTGGCAATATCGAATCCAAAGCGAATGCATAAAAGTATTTTGTTTTATCTTCCAAACTATGAAAGTTGTTAATTTCCACATCATATTGTTTAAAGATCCTGCGTAAAACAAATTCAAAGTCAGCTCTTTCTGAAATCGCAATAACAACTGGCAATGGCCCCTGCAGATTTAAGCTAAATCCATCAATTTCAACATTTTTGACTTCAATCAACCCACCACCGACCGAAATACCCATTACTCTAATACTTCGACTTTCATCCTCTGCATATACATCTGCCGTATTTGGATGACCAGCAGGACTATTACCCAATTGTTCAATAAAGGTAATGTCAATTCCCTTAGACTCTGCTATTTTAATAGCATCTGGCACTTTGCTGTCATCAGCAGCTAAGCCTAATATACCAGCAATAATTGCAAAATCAGTTCCGTGACCTTTATGGGTTTCAGCAAATGATTCATAATACTTTACCACAACTTTTTTGGGAAGACCTTGAAATAATTTATTAGCAACTGTTCCAATAGCCAAAGCACCTGCAGTATGTGAACTTGAAGGGCCTATCATTATGGGCCCAATCACATCAAAACAACTTTTGTATTTAACAATCTTTTTTTCTTTAATAGATGCTACATTCATGTTCATATAAGCACCCCCATAATTTATTATTTTTAGCTGTAGTTGAATCTAAGTTATTAGAATGATCGATTCAAAACAAGTTTTGTTTGATAACGCTTTCTTTATTGAGTTGAATAAACTTCCCTTCTAATCCGCTATCCTCCGTATAGTAATCATATCAGTATGTCCAATTTTAAAAAATTACTGGCAAGTTCTTTAGAATTTTTAATCCAAAACGAGGTTTGATATTTTCTCTAGAGGTAATAAATTGTGTCTCGACGCCCTCATTATAACTTGTATATTTATAAGTTTAATCTTTTTTTATTTTTAGAAAGATTGAATAGACAGAATTTTGAATAGGTAATAAATTACACTTAGTATGTAGCAATTGTGTCCTTTGTTTGAAGCTGTATTAGTTAGTAAAAAAGCAAAAATAACACAGAGTTCCTTTCATAAACACATTGATTATATTGAAAAATCATTATAAAGATACTTATATTGTCTTTTGTTTGAACATCTTATTTTGAACGGGAAACCTGTTGCAATAAATAATTCATTCATATGAAAAGGAATACATTAATAAAATTTAAAAACGTCTTAGTATATTAATTATACATTTTTTATAAATATTAATTATCAAAAAAAACTAACTTCTTATTAGGATCTTAACATAAAGGATACATTCCAAATAACAATGGAGATTCTGCTTTATCAATTTCTTTATACGTTATATTTCCCTCTTTACCTGCAACAGCAACTTGTACTTTTTCATTTGTTTTCACATCTTCTGCACCTATTGCACCACCCGCCAATAATCCTGTACTTAACAGACTATCGTGAACAAAAGTTAGAGAGTTATGGAACAAAATATAATGTGTATGTACATACATTTCTTTTAAAAGAAGTTTTGTAGTATGCAACTGAATTAAAAAAATATAGATTTTTATGACTCTTTTTAGGGGATATAGCAAAGTGGGATCTTTTATATGCACATTGCTATACCGAACTAGATTTCAGCATAGTATTTTTTTGCAACTCATTGATTTTTACCAAACACGTATAAAAACCAACAATATGAAAATAAACGACTGGCTAAAATTTTACTTTCAATAAAATAAAAAAAGAACCTGCAAATTTGCAGATTCTCCTGATAATGATTTATATAAGTAAAACTCGAAAATATAATACAATGATTCAAAAATAAGTTCAAGTAAATCCAAAGAACCCGCTGGAGTTCGGGTTCTTTCAGAAGTGATGATGTTTTCTCGGATTTGCAAAGTGAGAAAATACAAGAATATAATACATCGAGATTTAGAGAATTTCAATACTTAAATTAGAGGTTATTTTAATATGATGTAACATCAGCATTTTTGAGGAATAGCAATGAATACCTTATACATTTCCAGTCTACATAACGCTTTATTATCAGTAGAAAGAAAAAGTAAATCCCTACTTTCACAAGAAATCCGCCTTTTTACTCTATTCATTTTTTGATACATTCCCATCCACGGTTTTAGGGTTCTCTTTTGTACTGTGTTAGCCGAAAAATTTTATAAATCATAATTCGTTTTTCCTCCACCTGTTTCACCCTTTCTACACCCTAGTTTTACAAAATAAGAGGTCATCAAAACTTATATTTATTACTTTCTGTTATCTCCTCTCTCTTGTTCTATGCATAGTCTATTTGAATTTTTATTAGCTACTAAAAAAATTTACAGGACGATTAAAAAAAGCCAAGTGCATTACACTCGGCTTTATGGTCGATTAAACATTTTTACTTCAGACGTATTAAACTGATGTAGATAGTCTTTAGTAGAAGTATAGCCTGAATTCATGAGTGTTTTCTTTTCTTCTTCTGTGATATCGAAATTAAATGACGGCGTAAAGAATGTATTGATAAATACAGTGCGGGCAGCATCTTCTTTGGTTGTTTTTCCACTCTCATGACCTTTGATCATGGTTTGAGACAAATTCCATGCAAAATGAATAAGAGAATGGCCAATATGATGTTCTGTTGAAGTTGCGATATGTTTTAACATGGCAACCTCGGCCTGAGATTCTAAACGGAAACCTAGTGTTTCTTTGTTATAGACAATTTCATCTGTAGGATCAAAGAAAGATGCATTGTATTTCGTGTGTAAGCTTCTTAGTGTAGAATGATCCTCCATATTGCTTATCAGTTTATTAACCTCGTCAATCGTATCTGTGGTCGTGAAGTGTTCTTCCTTATTCACAAAACTTTTCCGATCAAATAAACGAATTGGGTAGTTATCGAGTACACCTCCGTCTACATAATAATCTTTATCCCATTCCACAGATTTAAAAAAGAATGGGATGGACATCGAAATCCGCACAGCAACTACTAACGGGACATCAGGTGTCGTTTCGCGAGAAAACGTACGAAGCTGGTGTGTAGAAACGTTCGTTCCTTGGAAAAACACGTCTTTTCCTGTTTTGTCATACAACTGCTGAAAAGTTGTGTCCTTACTCCCTGTCCACTTTTCAACGATTTTTCCTACCCACTCAGTGAAGAAATCCCCTTTATAGATACCAAAACCATCAAAAAATAAACGAATGTTATCTTGTACAATCGAAAAATCATCATCTTTAAATGCTTTGAAATTCATGTCTTTGTGGATTTTTACAAGATCTGCGAATGGAATGGAAAGACCTAAAAGTAATGCAGTAATCGCTCCAGCTGACGTCCCCCCAAATCGTTGTATTTCTGATAAAATCCCTTCTTCATTTAGTGCACGGATGGCACCTATATAAGCGCTTCCCTTTACCCCGCCACCTTCAAATACTAAGTTACGAAATGGATATGCCATTATATACCTCCAATAAAGAAATTTTCGATCTGTTATAGTATCGGAAGTATATTGAAATATATTCCAAATGGTATTAATAAAGTTTCCTGTCCTCCGATACGTATGGCCGAATTATCTTTATTCAATGAATGAATTGTTTGAAAGAGAAGAAATTTGCTTGGAATGGTAATTTAGTAGAATAGGAAATAGGAAACAGGAAACGGAGCGCATCTTTGGATACACTGACTAATATCCCCTTTTGAAATTGTATATAACGTAACTTCTTTTCCAATGCATCCTCCTAGTAAAATCACGAGTAAGAAATCAAGGAACAACCTACATTTCATAAAGTCCTCACTCTCTTTAACATGCAATCCAGTAATATAATTTTTTTCAAATACGTAGAAATATGGTTTAACCAGTAATCAATGATCAGATCTTCTTAACTTAAGTAAACCTAAATCTATTTGTCTCCATACAGAAAGAGATAAATAGTTTTGTTCCTATTCATGAAATAGTACAATATATGCAAAATTACATATCTAATTAATTGCTTTTAATGTTATATTTTAATAGCGATGAATGCTATTATTTCATAAGTTGTCAACAAGCGTTATGTATGTATGAGAAAAAGGAAGGAGCCAAATAGGCCCCTTCCTTTTTCTACTAATTAACTAAATTACTCTCTGGTAAAAATTTAAATAGTAATGCTCATTTACAGGCGTCTCATTATGAATTAAACATGCTAACTTAGCTTGCTGTCGGAAAAAATAAAAACGATAGCATTAAGTTATTAAGAGACAAAAATTCATCAACACGAAGACAGATTTGTCTTGGCTAGATAAATTTGGTGATAAATACAGGAAGTAACTCTTACGATTCAATGATTCTTTTTCCTGCCTTCTACCCTTGCCACTTCTGTTTCATGACTTGTAAATAGAGATCTTCAAACTCGTTAAAAGGGACGCGAAAAACACCTAATGTATCGATATAAGCAGAAATCACATCTTTTTCATTAAAATGGATACCTTCCTGTGCTAAGTCATAGCTATCATTAAGGCTGTATAAATCAAAATATTCTTCTTCCCAATACAGGCCTCTATTTACTAGTAATCGAGTAGAGCAAGTAATAGCTTGTTTAATATTCCATTTCTGAGCTACTAACTTTTCATTTAAGACTGAAAGAAGGATGTTTACCGAGGGGTTTTCATCAACTATGCGGCTATATGACAGTAAAGCCGATTCTATATATATCAGCTTTGCTTTAGACATTAAAGATATCTCCATAATTTCATATGGCGGGTGATCATTTGCTTCAATCAACCTATCGCACCATGAAATAACCTCCTCTCTATTCCAAAGTCCGCAGCCTAGTCCTAATGCATACAAGTGGGCTAAAGTTTGATAAGATTTCAATATGGTTCACCTTCAATTTAACTGTATAGTGGTATTGCATTCATTTTGGAAATAATCACGCTTAGTAATAAATATAATCAGCTGCCCAAACGGACAGCTTATTTGCATTAAAAACGCTACACATGAACTTTTTCTTTTTTTCGACGCACAAGCCACCAAACTAAAGATAGCAGTACTAGGGGAAACGGAAATATCTGAATAAACAAAAATACTTCCCAAAAATCGTGCATCGTACTACCAGGGGAATCTGTTGCCATCCCGCCAATAAAAAAAGACAATGGAATGACAAGTATATTTATACCTAAGCTAATCATTAGGAATGATAGATTTTTCTTCCAGATTACTGGTAATGCAGCCGCGATTAATAAAACCAATGCAGTACCCAGTATAAGAAACAGTGCTCCAAATAAAAATACAAAGTATAAAATAGCATTGATTAAAGGTTCCACAATAGCCCTCCTAAGGATTCATTCTATAGAAACACTCATGTTATTTAGAAAGTCAGGATGCTATACCTCTTAGTTGTCTTTCAATTTCTTCATCGCTATAGTCTTCATTTATCTGCTTAGAATACTTAATCTACTTGCTTATATTCTGGACTGCGTTAGGACATATGTTTCTATTGTACAACCAGCTAGCAAGAAACCCACACTTATCCCTGCTAATACGGTACCTTTAAAGGCTCTGTTCATATTCATTTGCCCCTTTTATCTTTTCGTATTTTTTCTCCATCCATAGACAGTCCATTATGAACGTTTTCATTATAAGTATTGTCTGCTCCTTACTATCTGTTTCGGCCCTGATTCTTCTCGTTTACCGTTTCAGTATTACGCTTCAATTCGCATTATCATCACATAAAAAGGACATACCTATTCATATATATACCTTTATTATTTTATATTGAAATAAATAATGGTTCAAAGTTATTTTGTGAAAATTATACAAAAATTAATAATTCATCAATTACCCAACAATAGATAATATGGATAAAGAAAAAATACTAGAGAATATCACATTGTAGTAGTCTCTAGTATCTTTTCATAGTATTTTAGCGGCTATGCAATACGGAGGGATAAAAAAGGACCTCTTACGGAAAGATAAGAGGTCATCAAAAAGATAAAAATGTTGTATTTGAAACACGCGAGTTTCTAATTCACATCATAACACAATATATTTATATATTCAATATATACATTAAAGATAAGGAATATTACATCATTGAAGATTACGGTGAACCAGGAGATAGTGTTGAAAATGAACCTACTTTGCGCAACATTTTCCCGAAAAAGTATGCGGATGTCGCACCTGCTAAGACATTTTGAATAATCTTTGCAGCTGCTACATCAACGGGTAATTTATTGTATTTCCAATCTAGAGAATCAATTGTCCAATCCCATACTTTTAAAACTAGTGAAATAGATCTTTTTAATTACATACTTAATTTATTTTTTAATGTCCAATATTTTTCTCCATTAGCTTCAAAAGAGAATTCTACCCATCCATTCGGATCTTCACGATAAATAAAGATGGTTGTTCCAGGAGTTACTGTACCAACTTTATTCTCCTCGACAGCTACATCTGGTCTACTTTTAATTTTTAATTTAAATGGATAAGGTACCTGATAGTAAGTAGCTGATGATACAACATTTGAGCTTGAACCGCCTGCATACATTTTATATGGAATTTCATTAGATAACGCGTCGACATCTAATGTTTCAGGATTCTTTGGTAATTTTTTTGCATATGTATAGTCTTCTACACGAAACGGTTTAATACGTTCCATAATACCCGCAATTTTCTTAGCCCAGCCTTTATCTGATGCATATTTCACGTTCATGCCAGTTAATGTTGACCCGTTATAATACATACCACTTTCTTCTAAATATCTTTCTCGTACATAATTAGCGTTATAAGCAATGCTATCGCCGTAGCTTGGTAAATATTTCGCATATTTAAACGGGTCTCCATCATATGCACGTAGACCGAATAAATTATGTTTTTGATATGCAATTTCTGATTTTCCGTATCCAGATTCTAAAATCGCATGCGCCGCTAAATAATGAGCACTCACGCCATATTGATTTTGCGCATTGATAAAATCTTGTCCATGTCCAACTAAGGGACTATCTGAATGATATTTTGCAATAAAACTATCAATCTCTTGAGCTGTAATTTTCGAAGCCACTGTTAAATTTAAATCTTCATATGAGGTAGCAGTAGTAATCTCTTTTTCATCGTTTAAATTTTGTTGTAACATATCTGTTTTTGCAGTAAGTTGAGCAGCTTCAGCACGTGTTATAAATCTATTTGGTTGCCAACCGTTCTCGGTACCATTAGAGATTTTTAAATCTATTAAAATATTGGCATATTTTTCTCCCCAATGCCCTTTTAAATCTTCAAATCTAACCTGATCATTATGATTTGGTGTGCTTTGTAGTTTATATGCATTTACTAGCATCGTAGCCATAGCAGCGCGAGTTACTTTTCCGGATGGATTGAAGATTCCATTACCTTCACCTTTAACAATCCCAGCTTTTTCAGCAGCAGCAATATAAGGAGTAGCCCAGTGATTTTGTGAATCTGTAAAAGATGGTTTTGCATTAGTGTCAATTTGTATCCCTAAAACTTTTGTCATAATCTTTGTAGCCGAAGCTCTGTCTAAGGAATCATTTGAACCAAAAGTTCCATCTGGATAACCATTTAATACCTGTTTATCAACTAAATAGTTAACGGATTTATCAGCCCATGTAGGAACATCAGGGAATTTATGAGTATCTGCTAAAATATTAGAAGAATAGGATAATATAACTCCTGCAAGGATACCTGTTGCAATTAATTTATGCTTCATTAAAATAAACACCTCTACCATTGTATTTATCAAATTGAAATTTTCTATTTTTATATTTACATGTTTGTAATAATAATAAAATCGTATTATCACGCATTCAATTTAATGTAACGAGTATAGTTACTTATATACACAAGTGTCAATGAATTTCTTTTACAAAAATGCATAATTTTTACATTATTTTGTAATTGAATTATGTATAAATTTTGTAAAGGACCTTTTGATAGATTTTACCTGAATAAATCTCTTTATTTGTTAATTTGCCAATCTTTCTTGTTTACTATTAATCAATTAAAAAAAGAATTTTTTTTGTTTAAGAGCTACTTTAAAATCTTAAGTTGATGGATGTGTGAACGTACCGCTACTAAAATTCTTGCTTTTAAATCATTATTACTGTATTATATTTACGTATCAATATAAGGATTATATTATATAAAAAGGAATCAAATCTATAAGTAAGATTTAAATCCTTTTCGAAATCAAAAAGACTTTGTCAAAATCTAATATAATTTATGCTTGTCTTTTTAATATGTATCTAGTAAAAACATATTTTTTATCCATAGAATTCTGTTTTCAATGATAGGAATTAGTGTTCTAAACAAGAAACCGTACAAAGTGATCTGAAAAACCTGAGAGATATTGTATGTAGTTTGCTCATCTCCAGGTACTACAATAAAAGAGCCTTACCTTTCTAGGGAAGACTCTACTAGTTTAGTTGTATACTATTTACATGATAACTAAGAAACAGAAAACATATAACACCAAATAACAGCACCCTATTACTCCTCCTACAGCTAATACCTGTTTAACCCAACTCTTAAATTTTTGATTACTGTAAATCGCTTGCACTCTTTCCATATTTCCTCCTATTAAGCAGAACCCTTAAAGACTCTCACCTCGCTATAGTACCATTAAAAAATGAATAATAGAGATCTAATGTATAAATATGCAATATTGCATACGAAAATGTATTGTTATAATTGTAAGCGCTTACTATAATAAGGTTATAAAGATTTATTACATCTTAATACGAAAAAGAGGAGAGAATAATATGGAAATCGCAATGGCAGTTTTAAAATTTATAGGTGGAGCAATCCCATTAATTCAAGAACTACTAAAAGCATTTATGTAAATTCACTATTTAGCAATTATTTATAAAAATTATTATACAAATGATCTGTATATCAAAAATGAATTGGTTTACAGATCATTTGCGTGATCAAGGTCCCTTTAACATGACTAATGGGCCTTTTTAAAATTTTTAAATAATTAAGGTTACGTCACATCACCATCAAGTTAGCAAAATAAAACGAAACTTTAACTTGATGGTGATGGGGTAACAGTTGTGATTTAGAGATAAGATCAGATTATACAAAGTTTTGCACGTCAGCGATACCGGAAATAAACTTCGCCTTTAGTAGCAAGAATCCCCAATAAAGATAGTCAACTTGCCTATTTAGGAATAAGAGTGTCAATTTAAATAATGCATTCTGAAACACTACTCTTCTTCTAAAATAGCGTAATAATATTCATCCCACCATTCATTCCCATGTGGTATACACTTCCTGAAATAGCCTTCTCTTCTCATTCCAATCTTCTCCATTACTCGATATGATGGGGTATTTTGTGGCTGACATGTAGCTATAATCCTATGTAATTTCATTTCCTTAAAGCCATATTCCAATGTAGCTTGTGCTGCTTCAGAAGCATATCCTTTATTGAAATATTTAGGATTGAACACCCAACCAATCTCATATGTATGCTCACCAAAATATTTATGAAAAACTATATGACCAATCAGAATATCTTTATGAATTAATACTACAGGAAAGTTCTTAGCGTTTTCACCAATGTTTTCATTCACAAAGTTTCTTGTATTTTCTTCAGTAAAAACCCCTTCAGGTATGTATTTCATAACATTGATATCTGATGTATACTCATGAACAGCTTGCCAATCTTTGAACTCAAATTTCCGTATTAATAATCTTTCTGTTTTTATAAACATTTACTTTTCCCCCTCAAAAAATTGCAACTATATTTTAAATCCACATTTAACCCTTAAAACAAAAAGAACTTGTAGGACTCTCTACAAGTTCTTTTTGTTTTAAGGTGAATATACGAGCCAAACAAACTATCTTACAGATTGACTGTAGAAACTTTAGGGGTAATGCTTTGACAAATATATTATATAACAAATATTAACATCCACAGGATTTATTTTTGAAAATTATGTGAATTAAGAAAGGAAGTAGTTTTTTCTTAGCTATTATTATTATTAACTGACGGTATCATTATATTTTATTCTGCAACTTATTTAGAAGAGCTATGTACATTTCGAAGAAGTTCTTCAATAAGTTTTGTTTTTTCATTTACCTTTGTGGCATATGTGAAATCACCATAACAATATGGATACCTAAAATTATTTTTATTTCCACCACAAGTATACATCGCTGGATTTTGATCAACTTTCATCTTAGAAAACTTTTTGGCTGAATCCTCCGAGTGTTGTTTAACTTCTTGACTAGCAACAAAATCAATATAACCTGGCCCCATATTATAGCTTTGAATAATTGTATCCATGCTAACATCCTTGTCCGTTCCATATTTGTACATTTTAGCAAAGTGTTTTACCCCTTGTTCAATGCTCAAGCTTGTCTCTTGAATTTCATTTGGCTTTAATCCAAGTGATTCAGATGACTGCATAGGATCGTTTCCCTCACCTCTACTCTCTTGATACATAATTCCTAATAAAATTGGTGTTTTCTCTCCTAAATTATATTTTTCTAATTCTTTTTTTAAGGTAGACTCATATTGCAATACACGTTTTTCGGTGGCTTGCGCTTTATTTTGTTGAATATTGGTTTTATGATTAAAATATAGCATTCCAAGTATTATTACTAAGCCTAAAATACTAATAAGGAACACTTTTATAATTTGTTTTTTACTTGTATCCTTCATATATTCCTCCTCGTATAAAAAATTTAATTTTTCAAAGGTAATTGGTTATTTACAAACTATGTAATGAACATCTATCTCCCGCCCTTTTTAGACTCAAACATCAATACTTTAAGGTTTTAAGTTTAATATAAAAATTTAAAGATAAGGTAAAGATAAGATAAAGATAAAATAAAGGGTATTTTTTAGCGTACTTTAAAAGATATTGCTACAAAGGGATATATGGGACAACTTGTTGATATGAATGGATTTAGTGATAATTGAAAGGTTATTGTACAAGTTATTAATTATGGAGACATCATTCCAGAAGATTTAATCCATCTTTTCAATATGCTTTATATAAAAACCACAACATAACATATAATAAAAAACGGCGAACCCTCCACCTAGGAGAATCCACCATCACAAATAACTGATTATTTCACACCTAGTTTTTTTGCTTTCTTAGGGATCCCGTCTTCCAGCACTTCCTCTCAAGCTGTTACACCTGGAATATAATGTGATTGCATTTGAAACAGGGCTTTGGGAAGCAGCAGCTGTTCAGCAAAATTTTGATAACTCAACCGCTACAGAAGCGATGAAACAATCCTTATACTCTGTATGGAAAACTGAGGAACTTGAACAATTATTTACCTATATGAAAGAACAAAAAGAAAAAGGAAAGCCACTCACATTAGCTGGTTTTGATATGAATTTGTTTTATAGATCTTCATTCCGCTCTTATGCAAAAGAATGGTTGCAAAAAGTAAATCCTGAAGTAAAGAGTGAATTTGATACAGCAGTGTCAGAGTTGATTGAACTGGATAGGTATTACAATAAAAATAAAACATATCCCTATGATCGGTTTAAAATGGAGATACAGCCCGTAATTAACAAGTTTGAAAAGGTTAGAATGTTTATTCAGAATCATAAATCTGAATTGATTCAAGTTACACCACATCCTACGTATGATGTGAAAGTCAGAGGTGGCATCTCCTCACCTAACCTGACAGACTATTCTTTTTATATCCGAGGTCAAAAAATGGCACAAAACTTCACATGGCTAACTGAAATGCAGTATGGAAACAAACTGGCCCCCTTTAACAAGTAATAATTTGTTCTGCACCCATGTTGATAATTCTTCTGGTAATCGGAATGTAACGGAACCATGTTGCTCTTTTATAATGACATAGGGATTGCGGAATTCTTCTTGAATGCCGATTCCAATCACTTGATACAATTTCCTGCACTGACTCGGAAACAATATATTTGGAATGTCTAATGATTCAATTTCATGAAAAGAATGACGGAATCTCACATCCATTGCAAATACCATCACACCAACTCCCAGCTATACGTAAAACACAATTAGTATACCAATGAGATCTATGTTGCGTGCAGAAATCCCCGTTTTCTCCCCAGACTTATCTACAAGAATAAAAAAGGAATCACGAGATATGTTCCCTTTTCACTATTTGTTTTCTACACTTTTAATTCCAATATTTCTAGATGCTGAATAGATCCGCCCCCTGGCAGGTAGACATCTTCCTCCTTCAGCAGGTATACGGAACTTTCCGTTTCTACTAGTGATGGAAGATTGCGCACGCCAAATAATAATACTTTTCCCCTATTGCCCAAATGACGTGGGGTATGCATGGAAATCGTAAGGTTGTTTATGCATGTAATTGTTCCTGTTCTTAAACATTTTCGGGTATCTATTTTTATTATGTTTTGCTTTTGTAGTATTTCTTATTTTTATTGTTTGATTGTTATGACTGGCATTTGCTCGTTTTCGGAAATTTCACTGTAACCAAAATAAAGTAGAAAAAACAATAAAATAATTGTCCAAATAAATATAAACACTTTATAACTATACTTCATATGAAAAACCTCATTTTCCCTATATAAGTGAATGTACATACACCCTATAAATCTAATTACATAAATTATCGGATGTTTTAGTAGTAGAGAATCATTAAGTATTAGGAATTGTTATTCATAAACATATCCAAGAATTCTTCAAAAAAATATCATCTAGGCATTTTAACATTTCATCAAAATGCACAGATGATATTTTGTACGTTTAGCTTGGTAATGCTTTTTATGTAATGAATTCTTATCTCTATTTCGCCTTAATGTTTATATGTACAAGAGTCTGTGTAGCAATTAGACTGTACTTTAAATATGTACTCAATTGTGTGTGGGAAAGGAAGCACATTTTATTTAAAGTGGTTACTTTAAAACCCTTAATTAGTTGGTAGTCTTCTTCATTCAGACAAAAAGGAAATTTAAAGTGTGCACGTACTTTCAACTCAGACTTTTTACTACACACACTCCTATACACATAACAATATTTATAGTTTTTGTAACATTACGGAAATAACAAGAAATAATACCGAAACACTTATGATATATTGTAACAACTTAGTAATATTACTGTAACATAACGTGTATAATCGCACAATACTTTTTAACTGAAAATCAATAAATTTATGTAAGTACCCATAACATATTACATATTGTTTGTGAAACCTTTTAATGAACAAGTATAAGTGGATGGCGGGAATTGAACCCACATCAGAGGTTCTGGAGGCCCCTGTTTTACCCTTAAATTATACCCCCTCGTGGTCGGAATGACAGGACTTGAACCCGCACATTCAACGGCTACTAGATCCACAATCTAGCAAGTCTAGCATTTCGCCACAAACTCCATAAAAATAGAAAAAGACCACCGAATGTACTCGATTGTCTTTTTGCCATGCATATCTGCACAAGAAGTGTATACTTCAAACCCTTTAATATTTTTAGCTATGAGCATACTTATAAAACTCTAAAAACTATTTGATAATCTTTTAGAATCTAACTTTCTTTTAATACTATTTGCTATTTCTTCAATATTTTCATTTAGAAAGAAATGATTACCTTCAAAAGAATGAAAAGTACACGTTTTACTTGTGTATCGTTCCCATTTTATTACTTGATCATATGTAGTAAATTCATCATTTTCCCCATTAAATATAAGAAAATCAATATCACATGGTTGTGTATTTTTGTCATGAATATACGTCTCAACGATTTTAAAATCTGCTCTTAGAATAGGGAGAAAGATCTCCATTAATTCTTCTGATTGCAGTACCCCAGATGGTGTACCTCCCATTGCAATAACTTCGCTTTTAAATTGCTCATTAGAAAGATTATGTCGGATATTTCTTATTTTACTATTTGGATGATTTCTACCGGACAAAACAAGAAATTCAGGCGATACGTTTTTAGAATCTTTTATTTTTCTGGCTACTTCATAGGCGATCAAACTTCCCATGCTATGCCCGAATAGAATGTAGGGCGAATCATCTATCTGCATAACTATTTTATTGTAGACATCATTTACTGCCTCTTCCATACTTTGGTACAAGTTTTCTTCAATTCTATATCCTCTACCAGCTAACTCTACCGGGACTACCTCAATATATGGATTAAAGTGATTTTTCCATTTTGCGTAACTAAACGCAGATCCCCCAGCATGTGGAAAGCAAAAAAGTTTAGTCTTCTGCATTGATTTTCTCCTTACTTTCAAATTTGTATATAGTTTGGCAAATTGTATAAATGTCTTTAATTATTATCTCTTGAGGAAATTCATCTCTTGTTGCACAAGCAGATAACTTATAATTTGGATCAATGTTATATTGTTTAAAGTAAAAGTTTTTAGGTATATGCTTGTATGAAATTGAAGTTCGTGATTCTTTTTTTATAGAGAATGAATTTAATGGGGTATAAAGCCCTTTTCCAATCGTTTTTATATAGCTTTCTTTTAATGTCCATAAATCATAAAAATAATTAATTTGTTCATCAGAATTCATATTAGATATATCATAAAATTCTTCCGCTGAAAAAAATTCTTTTGCTAATTTAAAAGCCTCTATTTCTGAAACTTTTTCTATATCAATACCCACATTAAAATTAGCAGTAGTACAAACCACCCATTCTCCTGAATGAGACACATTAAAATGAAAGTCAGAAAAGTTTTCAACAAAAGGTTTTCCATACTCATTATATATAAATCTAATTTCTTCATTATTAATTTTATACTTTTGGCAGATTAGAGATCGGATTAGTAAATCCCCTATCAGGGTCCTATTAATGTCGCATGAATTTAATAATCGCTTCATTCGCTCTTTCTTCCCATTTGAAACCAAGTTACTAAGTTTCTTAAACAAATGACTTTCAATATTCTTTGGTATTTTCACAGCGTGAATTTGTATGATAAATCACGTCCTTTTTTAAAGAATGGCTTCATATATGAACGTTACAGAAACTCAAATTAACTTTATTAAATTGCATATACAATAGAAAAGGTGCATATTTACATATCAATGAAAATATGCACCTTCCCTCAGTAATATCATCAGGCATTCGCTTCTATTACAAAGATTTCTATGTCTCTACCAATTACTTTTTACATTATCCCCTTAAAAAGTAATGCTCTTAATATATTCATTATTCCCTACACTTGATATGCAGGTATTGGTCTCCCCTTTTCGTTCATTGCTTTGCATCTTTTATACTCTCTACTTTTCCGTTAATAAAATGGACTTCTCTTTTATTCCTTCAAATTCATTTAGTAGATACATAGCTATTTTTTCAACTGCAGGTGAATCTACTATTTCCTCATGTGATCCAGGGACTGAATACCTATTTACTCTACCTTTTAATAAAGGTCCCCAATCTGTAAACAACTCTTTTCCTTCCTCAGCACTAAAGTAGAGAACTTCTCCAGAGTATGGTATTAAATCATGCTCTGCCATTAAGTTCAGGCATTTCCTATGAGCATTGATAACTTGCTTCAAATTCATAAGATCTGCATCAGGCGGGAGTACTCCCTCCATAATTAATCGCTCCACAAGCATATCTTGTTTATGGATGAGGCCTTCTTCCTGCTCAGTAAAATCTCTAGGAATGAAATGCTCATATATATATGAGAGCATATCCTCCGTTGTTTTATAGTCCTGCTCTGAAGGTACTTTAGTATCCATTAGTATCAACAACTCAACTTCCTCACCTTGATTCTTTAGTACAGTTGCGATTTCATAAGCAATCGCACCGCCTAAAGACCATCCTCCAAGACGATATGGACCTTCTGGCTGAACACGTTTGATTTCTTCAATGTAAAGTTGAATTACTTCCGGCAAGGTCAATTCATCAATTTCTCCCTTTTCTATAAGAGGATTCTGTAAACCATAAAATGAACAATGGTTCTTAAGTAATCTTGCTAGTTGAATGTAACAGAATACATTCCCCATAAACGGATGAACACAGAAGAAAGGTCTTTTCTCTGATTCTTGTAGTGGAACCAGCGCTGATACAGATTTTGTCATATCATGCTTATCACGAATAAGGCATGCGATTCCTTCCAATGTTGGATTCTTAATCAATGTAGACACCTTAATCTCTTTTCCAAACTTCTCCTTAATTTTTGAAATCAATTTAATTACAAGGAGAGAATGTCCCCCTCTATTAAAGAAATCATCATTTACATAGACATCTTCTATCTGTAACACATCCTGCCAGATTTTAATCAACTGATATTCAATTTCATCCCTTGGAATGATTGGTGTAGACAAATTATTTTCTCTTTGAATTGTTAAACTGTTCAATGCCTTTCGATCAACTTTTCCATTCGGTGTAAGAGGAATCTTGTCTACCTTTATAAAGTGTGCGGGAACCATATAATTCGGTACTTGTGTCTTGAGATATTCACGCCAGTCATGCATACTTCCATCTCCAACTACATAAGCAACCAATCTCTGCTCTCCTAGCTTATCCTCTGTCACCAAAACTACTGCTTCTTTTACCAATGGATGCCTCTCTATACTCGCTTCAATCTCTTCAAGTTCAATACGAAAGCCCCTAATTTTCACTTGATTATCAATTCTTCTCAAGTAATCTAAATTACCATCAGGTAAATAACGAACCAAATCTCCCGTACGATATAAATGCTCTTCTTCATTAAATGGATGACGGATGAATCGCTCTGTTGTTAATTCTGGACGATTCAAGTATCCTCGCGCTATACCTGCACCACCAATATATAGCTCACCTGTTACACCAACTGGAACAGGTAACAAATTTTTATCTAATACATAAGTTTGAACGTTCGGCAACGGACGTCCAATTGTAACTCTCTTACTATCTGTTTCGATATGATAACACGTTGCATCAACCGTACATTCTGTAGGACCGTATACGTTATAAAAATCAATTTTTTCAGTCTCTACTAGCTGTTTCCATAATGACGGCATGATTGCTTCACCACCGACCAATATCTTGCTTGGCACATGAACATCAGCACTTGTTTCTAGTAATCCTCCATCTATAAGTAATTGAAGTAATGAAGGTGTCATATCAAACATTTCCAATTTATTCTCCCTAATATAAGACACAAATCGTTCCGGATTAGTGCGAACTTCACTTGGGATAATATATAAACTTGAACCATACAGTAGCATTTGTAATTGCTGAATAGATACATCAAAGGCAATTGACGCATTCAAACCGACGCGCATATTACTAGGTATCTCATGTGAGAAAACTTCTTTTTGTAAACCATAGGATAGGTTTATTACAGAATGGTGCTGTACTAAAGCCCCCTTTGGATTCCCTGTCGAACCAGAAGTATAGATAACATACGCTAAGTTTTCCCCTGTTATCTCACATATTGGTGAAAGTTTGCTTTCTTGAGAAAGCATTGCTTGGTCCCTATCTAGGCAAACTGTCTTGATGTCTTTAGGTATCCATCCTAGTAATACCTCATTTGTAACTAACACTCTAATTCCCGTGTCTTCTAAAATATATTGCAGGCGGCTTTCCGGATTCGATGGATCTAATGGAACATAGGCTGCTCCAGCCTTCCAAATTCCCATGAGACCAACAACCATCTCAACTGAACGCTCAAAGCAAAGGCCAACTAATGACTCTGTCCCAATTCCACATTTCTGTAAATGATGGGCTAATTGATTAGCTCTTTCATTCAGCTCTCGATATGTTAGTTGCTGTTTTTCATCTACCACTGCCAACGCGTCAGGCGTACGATGTACTTGCTCTTCGAATAGTTGATGGATTGCATTCTCACGTGGATAGGATATAGTATTATTATTCCATTCTTCCAATAGCTTTCTTTGTTCAGCTTCCGTAATATATACTAGCTCCGATAGATTTTGATCAATGTTTTTGAGCATTTGCATTAACACTTGGTGTAAATGACCCAGCATTCGTTCAATGGTTACTCTATTAAACTTACTACGGTCATACATTAACTTTAACGATAACTGGATTCCTGGAACTACAGCTAACCCTAATGGGTAGTGGGTTTGTTCTACCCCTTCCAATTCACCAATTTCCAGATTTTCTGAAGACTCCTCTTTCACTGGATAATTTTCAAACACATATAAACTATTGAACAGCGGTATTCCTCTAGGAACTTCACTCCACCCCTGAATCTCTGTCAAAGAAGCATACTCATATTGTCTTCTTTCTATCTCTTCCTCTTGTATCTTCTGCAACCAATCTATTAATTTTATATCATCCATCAATTGAATTCGCGTCGGTGACGTTGTAATGAAAGGACCTACGATGTTTTCAACATCAATAATCTCCGTAGAACGCCCTGAGCTTGTTACACCAAAAACAATGTCATTTTCTCCACTATATCGGCTCATGAGATATGCCCATGCACCTTGAATTACTGTACTCAAAGTAAGTTTATTGCGTTTCGCCCATCCTTGTAACGCTTGAGTCTGCTCTTCTGATAAATACGTAACCTTCTCTGTGTAACCTTTTTCTTCCTCTTTACTTTCTAAGCCCAGCAAAGTTGGCGCAGTAAAACTTTTTAGCTTCTCTCTCCAGAATTGTTCCGCCTGCTCCTTATCTTGCTCTCTTAACCATTGGATATATTTCTTATATGGTGAGGACTTAGGTAACTTCACAGCTTCTCCATTCATTCTCTTCTGATAGACTGTAAGTAATTCATTAAATACTAATGGTAAACTCCATCCATCCAGTAAAATATGGTGATGGGTCCAAACAATCCGATATTCTTCCTCACCTTCTTGAATGACTGTTACCCGCATCAATGGTGCTTCATCAAATTGGAAGGCTTGTTTTCGATCTAATGCCAAAAAGACTTTTCTTTTTTCCTCTATCTCTTCACTTGTCATTGTACGCCAGTCTTCTTTGTTCACTTTAAATGGGATATTTTCATACACCACTTGTACAGGTTCTTCAATTTCGTCCCATACAAATGCTGTACGAAAAATTTCATGCCGCTGAATTACAGATTTCCACGCCTGCTCAAATGTAGAAATATTCATTTTCCCTCGAATCATAAAACTCAATTGCACTATATACGGTGCAACATGTTCATCCCCTTGGTCATGCAATGTGTGGAAAATCATACCTTCTTGCAAAGGTGATAGTGGATATAAATCAGTAATCTGATTGTTCTTTCCGCGATGCATTTTGTTTAGTACATTTGTCAAACCATCTTGGCTAAGATTAGCCATTGCAAAATCCGAAATGGTCAGTGCAGATTCTCTATCTGAAAATTGAATCAATGTACTCAGTTGATATAGCATATTCTGTGCAATACTTTGAATCGTTGATTTGGCAAATTGTCCAACATTGTATACCCAAGTGAACTGAAGTTTTCCATCCGTTACAACCCCAATTACATCAATTACATGCGATCGCTTGGAACTGGCAGCATGATCTAAACGCTTAAATTCGTTCTCCGGAATAAACATTGCATCGCTAGAAAACATTTGGTCAAATTGTCCAAGATAGTTAAAACTAATAGACGGTGTATATTGGGAGCTTAATGGCTCACACATTGTTGTGTTCATGTAACGCAACACCCCATAATCAACACCCTTATTAGGAATTTTGCGAACTTGTTCTTTAACTGCTTTTAATGCTGCAATTGGGGTATTAGCACTAGTAATATTTAAATGAACTGGGTAAATACTTGTAAACCATCCCACAGTTCTCGATAAATCAACATCTTCAATAATCTCTTCTCGACCATGTCCCTCTAAATCTACGCTCAATATCGGCTGCCCCGTACATGCTGCCGTAGCTTGTACTAATGCTGCTAATAATACTTCATTGATTTGGACACGGTGAATGCTTAAAGTCTCTTGCAATAACATACGGGTCTCATTCTCATTTAACACCACAGTAATTTCCTCAGTTACTGCGCTTACTGGATTACTTATAGTATCATCTACCGGCAATTTAACTACGTCTTGTTCAGCCTGCTCCTCCCAGTAATGTAGCACTTCTTTTGATAGTCCAGTTTCAGCGTAATGATGTAATTTCTCCGACCATTCTTTAAAAGATGTACTCTTCATAGGTAATTGAATTTTCTGACCTTGGACTACTTGCGTATATGCTGTTTGCAAATCTTCCAATAAAATTCGCCAAGAAACACCATCCACGGCTAAATGATGAATTGTCCAAAATAATCGGCCAGCGTGCTCACCTTCATCAAAATACACCATTCTCATTAGCGGACCCTCATGTAAATTCAAACTTTCTTGTGCAACATTAATCTCTTTTTGAATAACCTGATGCCAATCCGCTTCCGGCACTTCGTCTAATGAAATGACAGTAAGCATCAATTGTTCTTCTATTCCTTCATTCCACTGTTTCCAAACCCCATTAGGTAAACGTTCATATCTTAAACGCAGAGCATCATGATGAAGTAGAAGGTTACCTGCCGCCTTTTCCAGTGATCCTATGTCCAATTTCTCTTTCGTTCTGAAGAACATGGATTGATTCCAATGATGTGGGTTAGGATGATTTTGTGCAAAAAACCTTTGCTGAATAGGTGTAAGTATCGTCTCTCCAGTTATAATTCCTTGTTCAGCTTGTACACCTTGTTCTTCTTTGACTACTTGCGCCAACTCAGCAATCGTTTGGTGTTCAAATATTTGTTTTGGTGTCAATTGTAAACCAGCTTGCTTCGCGCGCGCGACAATCTGAATGCTAAGAATTGAATCTCCACCAATTTCAAAGAAGTTATCATTCATACCAATACGTTTTGAACCTAGCACACGTTCCCAAATGATAGAAAGCTTATGTTCACGTTCATTTCTTGGGGCCACGTATCCTTCTTGTGTTCCTTGATAATCTGGTATAGGTAACGATTTCCGATCAATCTTTCCATTTATGGTTAGCGGTAATTCTTTCATTTCGACAAAGTAGGAAGGTATCATATGGATTGGCAGTTTTGTTTTAAGATACTCTCGCCATTCTTCTAAATTGCCTTCGCCCACTACATAAGCTACCAGCCTCTTATCTCCCGACTGATTTTCCCTAACCATTACAACTGCCTCTTTTACCAAGTCATGCTCTTGTAAAGTCGACTCAATCTCTCCAAGTTCAATTCGAAATCCTCTAATCTTCACTTGATTATCCATTCTTCCCAAGTAGTCTATATTACCATCAGGAAGATATCTCACAAGATCACCTGTTCTATATAACCTCTCGCCTTCTTTGAATGGATGAGAAATAAATCGTTCGGATGTTAACTCTGGACGATTCAAGTACCCCCTTGCTAGACCTGCTCCTCCGATATAAAGTTCCCCCATCACACCAACTGGAACTGGCAACCTATTTCTATCTAATACATAAGTTTGGATGTTAGGCAATGGACGCCCAATTGTTACTCTCTTACTATCTTTTTTGATATGATAGCATGTTGCATCAACCGTACATTCTGTAGGACCATATACATTATAAAACTGGATTTTATCAGTCTCTACTAGCTGTTCCCATAATGACGGCATAATTGCTTCACCACCAACCAGTACCTTACTTGGAACATGAACGCAATCGCACGTTTCTAACAATCCGACATCTATAAGTAATTGAAGCAATGAAGGTGTTATATCAAAGATTTCTAACTTGTTCTCCCTAATATAAGCTACAAACTGCTCCGGATCACTTCGTACTTCGCTTGGAATAATATACAAACTTGAACCATAAAGCAGCATTTGTAATTGCTGAATAGATGCATCAAAGGCAATTGACGCATTTAAACCGACATGCATGTTAGATGGTATCTCATGTTCGAAAACCTCTTTTTGTAAACCATGCGACAAGTTTATTACAGAATGATGCTGTATCAAGACACCCTTTGGGTTCCCCGTCGATCCCGAAGTATAGATAACATACGCTAGGTTTTCTCCTGTTACTTCACATTTTGGTGAAAGAATGCTTTCTTTTGAAATCATTGCCTGATCCCTATCTAGACAAACTGCCTTGACTTCTTTGGGGATCCAACCTTCTAATGACTCATTCGTAACTAATACTTGAATTTCAGTGTCCTCCAAAATATATTGTATGCGACTTTCTGGATATGATGGGTCCAATGGAACATATGCTGCTCCAGCCTTCCAGATCCCCATAATACTAACAATCATCTCAACTGAACGCTCAAAGCAAATTCCAACTAATGATTCAGTCCCAATCCCACATTGCTGAAGATAGTGGGCCAATTGATTAGCTTTTTCATTCAGCTCTCGATATGTTAACTGCTGTTTTTCATCTACCACTGCTACCGCATCAGGTGTACGATTTACTTGCTCTTCAAACAACTGATGAATCGTACTTTCCCGTAGATATGCTACAGCATTATTATTCCACTCTTCCAACTGTTTTTGCTGTAATCCTGATAATATAGGCAACTTAGCTAATGATTTATCAGGATTCTCCACGATTACATTCAACCAGTTTCCAAAATGTTCAGCCATGGATTCAATAGTTAAGCTGTCAAATAAATCAGTTCTATAAACAAAAGTAAGTAATAAACCCTCTTCCACTTCTGCAGCTGTTAAACTTAAATCAAACTTAGCGATTGGAGCATTACTTTCCATTACTTCTATATTTCTTCCATGTAGTTCTGGTAGCTTCTGTCCCGTATTTTGCAAAGTAAACATGGTTTGGAAAATCGGAGAATGGCTTGTATTTCGTTCAGGTTGGATAACCTCTACAATTTTCTCAAACGGAACATCTTGATACTCATACGCCTTCAATGCTTTTATCCGTACTTGAGATAACAACTCTTGAAATGCCGGTGCATTACTTAAATCAGCTCGATAAACCAAGGTGTTGACAAAGAAACCAATTA
The DNA here is from genome assembly GCF_022663885.1 of Bacillus cereus group sp. BfR-BA-01330. Taxonomy (NCBI): domain Bacteria; kingdom Bacillati; phylum Bacillota; class Bacilli; order Caryophanales; family Bacillaceae; genus Bacillus; species Bacillus cereus group sp. BfR-BA-01330. The sequence continues at coordinate 72,326 of NZ_JAKUGK010000004.1, read as the reverse complement.
GCCCCTCAATTTCTCGATAATTTCGATTTGCAATTGGGCTGCCAACAATAATATCCGTTTGTCCCGTATAACGAGCAAGGAAACTTTGATACGATGCCAATAAGGTCATGAAAAGTGTGGCCCCTTCTTGACGACTTAGTTCGTTTAATTTATCCAGTAATGAGCGTGACAACAAAACATTATGAGTTAATCCATGATGGGTTTGCACTGGCGGACGCGGACGATCCATTGGCAACATTAAGACTGGTAACTCACCAGATAATTCTTCCTTCCAATATGCAAGTTGTTGATATAGTACTTCATCTTTCAACCATTCTCTTTGCCACTGAGCAAAATCGGCATATTGAACTGGTAGTGGTTCCAGCTCTGCTTGTTTTTCACCAATCGCATTCTCATAAAATGCCATCCATTCTTGAAGTAAGATTTCCATCGACCATCCATCTGAGATAATATGATGCATATTACACAGAAGAACCCATTCTTCTTCTGAAATTCTTATGAGTTTCCCACGGAACAATGGCCCTTGTTCTAAATCAAATGGAGATTCGACTTCAGTTTGAATCCATTGCTCCAACTTTCTTTCTCGCTCCTCTAATGAAAGCTTAGTTAAATCCATTTGGAGAAGCGGACGGAAAACGTACGGTTGAATCTGCTGCACAGGATAGCCATCCTCTTCATAAAATACAGTCCGCAAAGATTCGTGACGCTCTATCAACTGATTCCATCCCAACTCCAATACTTCAGGTAACCAATTCCCTGTAAGGCGGCATGCCATTGGCATATTATAAAGTGCACTATTAGGTGCAAATTGATCAATAAACCATAAGCGCTGTTGGGCATAAGATAGTGGAATATTATTTCCGCGTTCCATCGGCACCAATGGTGGAATTTCTCGTTTTTCGCTCCCCTTACGTAACTGATCTATTCGTTTCGATAATGCCTCGACCGTTGAATATTCGAACAGTTCACGTACCGATAATTTGATTTGAAAGACTTCCTGTAAGCGTGAGACCACTTGTGTAGCAAGTAGAGAGTGACCACCAAGCTCAAAGAAAGAATCCTGAACACCAATTTCTTTTATTCCTAGCACTTGACTCCACACTGAAGCGATAAGTTCTTCCAGCGGAGTTCGTGGGTATACAGTATTTTCGACGGATTGTTCACTAAGTATAGGCAATGCCTTCAAATCAAGTTTTCCATTCGGTGTAAGTGGTAAAAATTCCATCTCAATAAAGTTTGTTGGAACCATGTAATTAGGTAAATGTGTTTGTAGATGTTCTCGCCATTCATGTAAACTTCCTTCACCAACTACATAAGCTACTAATCTCTTGTTACCTTGATTATCCTCTCGTACCAATACAACTGCTTCCTTCACAGAAGAATGTGCCTGCAAAACAGCTTCTATTTCTCCCAATTCAATCCGGAAACCACGAATTTTCACTTGGTCATCTATACGTCCATGGAACTGGAGATTACCATCAGAAAGATAACTTGCTTTGTCTCCTGTATAATAGAGACGTTCTCCTGACTTGAAAGGATGTGGAATAAATTTTTCCTTTGTAAGATCCGGACGATTAGCATATCCACGTGCAAGACTCTTCCCTCCAATATAGAGATCTCCAATTACACCAATTGGTACTAGCTGAAGATGAGAATCTAACACATAAACTTCTGTATTCGCAATCGGTCGACCAATCGATGGCGTACCTGTTGTCACTCCTACAGGTACATAACAATCTGTGGTAACAACGGTATTTTCCGATGGACCATACTGATTAATTACCGCAAAAGGAATATCGTTAGATGGGTACTGCGTTAATTGATCCCCACCAGTAATGATAAAACGAAGATCCGTTTTATCTGGCCAAGATAATTTCAAGAGCCTTTCCAGAATAGGCGTAGGTGCAAAGCTAGCTGTTATTCGTGAATCGATGAGCCAGTCCCTTAGTGCTTCTGGATTAATTCTCAGTTCCTCTGTTGACAAGTAGAGTGCTGCACCAGCAGTTAGATACGGCCAAATCTCCTGGACAGCCGAATCAAAAGCAACCCCTGCAATCTGAGTCGCACGATCCTCTGCTGAAATATGATAAACTTCCTGATGCCAAGAAACCATATTCATTAATGAGCGATATTCAACCATGACACCCTTCGGTTTTCCTGTAGAACCAGAGGTATAGACAATATAGGCTAAGTTCTCTGGATTTATTTGACGTGTAGGTGCGATTACGCTTTCCATCGTTAATTCTTCTAACCTCACCATTTCGACGTGTGCGAAATGTCCTTCTTGTCCTTCCGCCGTCACTACAAATTGAATTCCTGCATCTTCAATCATGTATTCTAACCTTGATTTTGGATACAACGGATCTAAAACGACATAAGCTCCACCAGCTTTTAAAATGCCTAGTAAACTTGCCATCAGCTCAGCTGACCTCGAAAGATAAACTCCTACCACTGACTCTGGGGCTACTCCCTTTCGCTGTAAAACATTTGCCAACTGATTTGCTTGTGCATCCAGTTCACCATAAGTCCACTGTTTTGTTTGATCAACTACCGCAATCGCATCCAGACGCCTTACTACTTGCTCCTCAAATCTGTCGCAAATAAGACCCTGATGAGACATTTCCATTACAGTGTCATTCCATGTTTCTAATAACAAAGTACGCTCGGGTTCTGATAGCATGCTCAGGTCATGCAACGGATTTTGTGGGCGATAAGAAACTTCATGTAGCCATTTCTCAAAGTGTCCTGCCATCCGTTCAATAGTAGTAGCATTGAATAAATCCTTATTGTACTCAAAAGTAAAAAGTAATCCCTCTTCCGTCTCAACTGCCATTACACTTAAATCAAACTTTGCAATTGGACTATAGCTTTCTATCATTTCAATACTTCTACTAGACAACACCGGTAATTCTTGTTTCATATTTTGCAAGATGAACATAGTCTGGAAGATTGGCGAATGACTTGTACTTCGTTCCGGTTGCACAACTTCTACAATTTTTTCAAATGGAATATCTTGATATTCATACGCCTTCAATGCCTTTTGACGAACCTGATACAGTACATCTTGAAATGTCGGCCTACCACTCAAATTAGCTCGATAAACCAGCGTGTTAACGAAGAAACCAATTAGTCCTTCAATTTCTCTATAATTCCGATTCGCAATTGGGCTTCCGACCAGAATATCTTCTTGTCCCGTATAACGAGATAGAAAACTTTGATATGCAGCTAAAAGCGTCATGAAGAGTGTAGCCCCTTCTTTTCGACTAAGTTCATTCAATTTATCATGTAGCGTGCTTGGCAGAACCATAGTGTATGTCGACCCGTGATGAGTTTGTATTGCGGGACGCGGGCGATCCACAGGAAGTTGGAGTACAGGAAGCTCCCCAGACAATTCTTCCCTCCAATATTGGAGTTGTTGATCAAGCACCTCCTCCTTTAGCCATCCTTTTTGCCACTGAGCAAAGTCGGCATATTGAACCGGTAATGGTTCAAGTTCCGCTACCTTTCCATCCGTTGCTTTCTCATAAAATGCCATCCATTCTTCAAGTAGGATTCCCATTGACCATCCATCTGAAATGATATGATGTAGAGTACAAAGGAGTATCCATTCTTCCTCTCCCACATGCAAAATACTTGTCCTGATTAATGGACCCTCTGTTAAATCAAATGGCACTTCTGTTTCTTGTTGAATTAAACGTTTAACTTCTTCTTCTTGATCTTCAGAAGAAAGCATAGTTAAATCCGTTTTCGGAATTGATTGAAAAGCATACGGTTCAATTTGCTGTACGGGTTGACCGTTCACTTCGTGAAAGACCGTCCGCAGTGATTCATGACGTTCTATTAGTTGATTCCATCCCGTTTCCAATGCTTCAAGTAGCCAATTCCCTGTAAGGCGACATACCATTGGCATATTGTAAAGGGCACTATTAGGTGTAAATTGATCAATGAACCATAAGCGTTGTTGGGCATAAGATAGTGGGATAGCTTCTCCTCGTTTCATTGGTATTAGCGGCGGAATCTCTCGTTTTTTATCTCCTTTACGTAACTGATCTAATCGCTTTGCCAGTGACTCCACCGTTGTATATTCAAATAGTTCACGTACTGGTAATTCGATTTGAAAAATTCCCTGTAAACGTGACACTACTTGAGTAGCTAGTAGTGAATGACCACCGATTTCAAAAAAGGAATCCTGAACACTAATATTTTTTATTCCTAACACTTGACTCCAAACGGAAACGATAAGCTCCTCCACTGGTGTTCGTGATGAAGTAATATCTTCACTTATGAACTGTTCTTCTAATTCCAGTAAGGCTTTCCGATTCACCTTACCATTTGGAGTGAGTGGCATACCTTCAATTTTGAAAAAGTATGCCGGAACCATATAATGTGGCAGTTGCTTCTTGAGATATTCACGCCACTCTCCAGTATCCCCTTCACCCACTACATAAGCTACTAACTGCTTATCTCCTGGTCGATCTTCCTTCACCAACACGACTGCCTCTTTTACAGATGAGTAATCATGTAAAGCTGCTTCAATTTCTCCCAATTCAATTCGGAATCCTCTAATTTTAACTTGGTTATCTATTCTTCCAATATATTCTAAGTTACGATCATTCATATATCTCACCAAGTCACCCGTTCGATATAATCGTTCCCCGTCCTTAAAAGGATGCGAAATAAAACGTTCAGTAGTTAAATCCGGTCGATTGAAGTAGCCACGTGCCAATCCTACTCCTCCAAGGTAAAGTTCCCCTGCCACACCAATCGGGACGACTTGTTGATATTGATCTAGCACATACAACTCTGTATTATCAATCGGACGACCAATCGGAATAAGCATTGCTTCTTTTTCTAAATCACAATCATAATAAGTCACATCCACAGTTGCTTCAGTAGGACCATACAAGTTAATTAACTTTGTTTGCTGAGCATTGTAAAAGATCCCCTTAAACCGGCGAACCTGCTCAGTGTTTAACGCTTCTCCACTAGTAAAAACTTGAATTAAAGACGAGACATCCCTTTTCGAATTATATAGTTCCATATAATCTAAGAAAGTAGATAACATCGACGGAACAAAGTGCATGGTGGATACACGGTATCGTTCAATATACTCCTCAATCACCGCAGGATCTTTCTCTCCTCCTGGTGGAAGTAAACAAACACGTGCTCCTACAAATGACCACCAAAATAATTCCCAGACAGAAACATCGAACGAAAACGGTGTCTTTTGTAGGATTGTATCCTCCTCGGACAATGGATATTTTTTCTGCATCCACTGTAGGCGATTGATAACGGAATGATGTTCAATCATTACCCCCTTTGGATTTCCCGTCGAACCCGAAGTGTATATGATATAGGCTAAGTTATTTGCTGTTACTCCACTTACCGGAGCTAAATTACTCTCTTTAGAAATCATCACTTGATCCCGGTCTAAACAAATTGCTTGAATATCTTTAGGTAACCAGTCCTGTAGTGTTTCTTTTGTTAACAGCACTTGAATTTGTGAATTCTCCAAAATATATCTCAGGCGGTTTTCGGGATAACTTGGGTCCAGTGGGACATAAGCCCCACCTGCCTTCAAAATCCCAAAGAGACCGATAATCATATCAGGAGAACGTTCAATACATATACCGACCAATGATTCAGGTCCGATACCTCGTTTTTGTAGAAAATGTGCCAATTGATTCGATTTTTCATTAAGTTCTTGATACGTTAGCTTTCCACCCTCATAAACTACAGCCACTGCATCAGGTGTCCGTGCAACTTGCTGCTCAAATAGCTCATGAATCATACAATCATGACCATAAACTACGTCCGTATCATTCCATTCTTCTAGGAGTTGTTTTTGCTCATTATCCGATAACATTGACAGCTTTGTAAATGATTCATCTGGATGATACGTGATTTCATTTAGCCAGTTCTCAAAATGTCCTGCCATACGTGCAATGGTACTACTATCAAATAAATCCGTGTTGTATTCAAATGAGACGAATAGACCTTCTTCCACTTCATAGGCAGTTAAGCTCAAATCAAATTTAGCAATAGACATATTACTTTCTACCATTTCAATACTTCTATCAGGCAAATCTAGTCGTTCTTGTTTTATATTCTGTAGCGTAAACATGGTCTGAAATATAGGGGAATGACTCATGCTTCGTTCAGGTTGCACAGCTTCTACTACTTTTTCAAATGGTATATCTTGATATTCGTAAGCTTTTAACGCCTTTTTCTTTGTTTGGTTCAAAATCTCTCGAAAAGTAGGGGTGCCACTCAAATCTAATCGATAAACCAACGTATTAACAAAGAAACCAATTAATCCTTCTACTCCCTTATGGTTTCGATTTGCAATCGGACTACCAACTAGAATATCTTTTTGTCCCGTATAACGAGCAAGAAAGCTCTGGTATGCGGCCATTAAAGTCATAAATAAAGTAGATCCTTCTTGTCGACTTATATCCTTCAATTGACTGAGCAATTTATAAGGAAAAATTACATGATGCGTAGCCCCAGAGTAAGTCTGTTTAACCGGTCGAGGTCGATCCACTGGCAGTTGTAAGATAGGAAGTTCACCAGACAATTCTTCCTGCCAATACGTAAGCTGACGATTTAGCACATCACCTTGCAACCACTCCTTTTGCCACTTCGCAAAGTCTGCATATTGAATGGATAGTGAACTTAATTTAGCATGATTTCCGCCCGTTTCTTCTTCATAGAAAGCAAGTAATTCATTCATGAATATACCAATGGACCAAGCATCAGAAATAATATGATGCATCGTACACAGTAATAACCATTCATCCTTCTCTAATTGAACAAGCTGATTACGAATTAAAGGACCATTCATTAAATCAAATGGTTCTTGCGCTTCTCTCGCAATTAAACTATCTACCTCTTTTTCTTTTACTTCTAGAGGAAGTTGAGAGTAATATCTTACAGGTAATGCTCTAGGAAGGAATTCGACAATTTGTTGCACAGGTTGTTCTCCTACTTCTTTAAAAACAGTTCGTAATGATTCATGGCGTTCAATGAGTCGATTGAATCCCTTTTCTAATGCTTCAGGTATCCAATTTCCTTTTAGATGCCATACTGTTGGAATATTATATAAAGAACTGTTTGGATTAAATCTGTCCATAAACCACAAGCGTTGTTGTGCATAAGACAACGGGAGTGCTTCTTTATTCTCCTTTTTTTGCATTTGCTTCTGAAGCCATGCTCTCTTCTCAGGAGAAAGTGAACTCAGCTTTGCAAGTAAATCACTTCTCATTTTTTTACCCCTTCCTCAATCAAATTACTCTCGAATATCCCTTGTGCTTCTTCCTCTGATAGCTCCTCTAATTGCTTAAGTAGTTCCAATAATTCTTCATCATTACTGACTTCTGCTTCTTTTTGAACATAGTCTTGAAGACTTACATTCTCCTTACTATCATTCTGCATTTCTTGATTTTTGTTATCGAGCAATTGATCAATCTGTTCTGCCAATTGCTGCACCGTATGAAACATAAATAAATCATGCAATGGTATCTCGATTCCAAAAGCCTCTTTAAGATTGGAAACAGCTTGCGTAGCGAGTAGTGAATGGCCACCAATTTCAAAAAATGAATCTTGAATTCCGATGTTTTCCATACCTAAAACTTCATGCCATATCGAAACGATTGTTTTTTCCGTAGACGTACGAGGAGCAATATAACCACTTGCTATCTCCTGTCTCTCTGGTGCTGGTAAGGCCTTCCTATCAATTTTCCCATTAGGAGTGAGTGGAAATGCATTTAATCCAACAAAATAGGCTGGAATCATATAATTTGGTAGTTGATCCTTGAGATAATCACGCCACTTTTGAGCATCCCCGTCTCCTATAACATAGGCGATCAAACGCGGATCGCCAGGATAATCTTCCTGCACCATCACAATAACTTCGTTAACCAGTGTATGCCTTTGTAATGTCGCTTCAATTTCTCCTAGTTCAATCCGGAACCCACGAATTTTCACTTGATGATCGATTCGTCCAACATACTCCAAATTTCCATCTGGTAAATACCTTACTAGATCTCCAGTCCGGTATACTCGCTCTCCTTCTTTAAACGGATGCGGTATAAAACGATCTTGCGTTAAGTCAGGGCGGTTTAAATATCCACGCGCTAACCCTGATCCACCAATGTATAGCTCACCAACTACACCAATTGGAACCATTTTTTGTTCGGCACTCAGTACATATACTTCTGTATTGAATATTGGTTTACCAATTGGTGGTACCCTATGCATGTCACACTTTTCTAATTCCATATACGTGGAATACGTAGTATCTTCGGACGGTCCATATAGGTTGTACACCTTTTCGATCGTACTTCTCTCGTATAAATCTTGAACAAGCGAATATGGCAATGGTTCTCCAGCCAAATTCATCACCTTTACCGAAGAAGGGATTGTTTTTGCTCGAACCAGTTCCTTCGCTGCCGATGGTACAGTATTAACCAAAGTTACACCTTTGGTAGACAACTTCTCTAGATGTAGAGCATTTTCAGTGACAATCACCTTACCACCCATCGTTAAGGGAACAAATACTTCAAAAACGGATAAATCAAAAGATAGCGAAGTTGAAGCTAACACTCCCGCTAATTCCTTTCGGGAATACGTACGATGCGCCCAATGAATCATTGTTACTGTATTCCTGTGCTCAATCATTACTCCCTTTGGATTTCCAGTGGAACCTGAAGTATAGATAATATAGGCTAAGTTATCGCCCGTCACTTCACTCGTACATACCGTAGTTACTTCTTGTTCTATTTCTGCTCGATTACTATCAATACAAATCACGTTGACGAGTTTAGGTATAACCATTTTTTGTTGTAACTTTTCCTGTGTCACCAGTACCTTTATTTGAGCATCTTCTAAAATGTACTGTAGTCGACTTTCCGGATACGCTGGATCAATTGGGACATATGCTCCTCCCGCCTTCATAATTCCTAAGAGACCGACAATCATCTCAGATGAACGTGTGACGCAAATCCCAACTAATGATTCGCATGTTACACCATTTTTTTGTAAATAATGTGCCAACTGATTCGAGCGTTCGTCCAACTCTCGATATGTTAGTTCTTCATCTTCGCACACTACTGCAATTGCTTCTGGTGTTTTTTTCACCTGTTCTTCAAACATTGTATGAATCGTACTTTCTTCCATATCTATAACACGCGATTTATTCCATTCCTCTAGTAGTTGCTTATATTCTACTTTCGATAACATATTCAGTTCTGATAATACACCTTTTGGATGAGAGACAATTTGATTTAACCAATGCTCAAAATGACTTGCCATACGTTCAATGGTTGTATCATCAAACAAATCAGTATTGTATTCAAAGGTTAGTGATAATCCTTCTTCCGTCTCAGTAACAAATAAACTCAAATCAAATTTCGCTACAGAAGCATGGCTTTCCATGAGTTCCATTTGTCTTTCAGATAGCTGAGGAAATTCTTGCTTCGCATTCTGTAAAGTAAACATAGTTTGGAATATTGGTGAATGACTTGTATTCCGTTCCGGCTTTACGGATTCTACCACTTTCTCAAATGGGATGTCCTGATACTCGTATGCTTTTAGTGCTTTTTTTCTTACCTGCGACAAAAGTTCTTGGAACGACGGATTTTCACTGAAATCAGCTCGATAAACCAACGTATTTGCAAAGAAACCTATTAATCCCTCAATCTCTTTCACATTTCGATTAGCGATTGGGCTTCCAACCAAGATGTCATCCTGTCCTGTATAACGAGAAAGGAAGCTTTGATACGCTGCCATCAATGTCATAAATAAAGTGCATCCTTCTTGCAGACTTAAATCTTTGAGCTTTTCCTGTAGGGAATTCGCCACTATTAAGGACTGACTTGCACCACGATGGGTTTGAACTGCAGGTCGAGGACGATCCATCGGTAATTGTAAAACCGGTAGTTCCCCAGATAATTCTTCCTTCCAATATTGAAGGTGCTGATTCAAATTTTCTTCTTTTTGCCATTCCTTCTGCCACATGACAAAATCTGCATATTGGATAGATAATTCCTTCAATTCCGCCGGTTTGCCGCTTAATGCTCCTTCATAAAAAGCCATCCATTCTTCAAGTAAGATTCCCATTGACCATCCATCTGAAATAATATGATGCATCGTACAAATGAGAATCCATTCTTCCCTGTCCACTTTCAATATTCGTGTTCGAATCAGAGGATCTTGTCCAAAATGAAATGGTTCCTCAGCTTCGTTTTGAATGAGCCGTTTCATTTCTCTTTCCCTATCTTCCAAAGAGAGATCTGTTAGATTCGTTTGAGGAATATGTCTGAATACATGAGATTGAACTTGTTGAAAAGGTTCACCCTCTTGTTCTAGAATTATCGTCCTTAATGATTCATGACGCTCCAACAATTGATTCCATCCGGCCTCCAATGCTTCAATTGACCATTCACCTGTTAAGCGACACGCTGCATGAATATTGTACATAGCACTATTTGGCATTAATTGATCAATAAACCATAGACGTTTCTGCGCATAGGAAAGTGGGATAATTTCTTCTCGTTTCATAGGTACAAGGGGAGCAACCTCTCGTTTTTTATCTTCTTTTCGTAACTGATCCACCCGTTTCGCCAATGCTTCCACTGTATCGTGCTTGAAAAGTTCACGTAATGGAATTTTAATTTGGAACAGTTCTTGCAATCGAGAGACAATTTGAGTAGCAAGTAGTGAGTGCCCACCACGTTCAAAGAAGGAATCTTGAATACCAATATTTTCTGTTCCTAACACTTGACTCCAAACCGAGGCAATAAGCTCTTCCGATGGCGTCCGGGGTAGCACATTTAAATCTTCAATAGCTTGCTCATCAGGTGCTGGCAAGGCCTTTCGGTCAATTTTCCCATTTGGAGTAAGCGGGAAATGTTCTAACTCTATAAAGTGCGCTGGAATCATATGATTCGGTAATTGGTTTTGTAAATACTCTCTCCACTCTTGGGTATTTCCATCGCTTATTACATATGCAACCAATCGTTGATCATCTGGACGATCTTCTCTAACTAATACGACAGCCTCTTTAATAAACGAACATTTTTCTAAAGTGGCTTCAATTTCACCTAATTCAATCCTAAAACCACGCATTTTGACTTGATGATCCATTCTACCTATAAATTCTATATTTCCATCAGTTAGATATCTTACTGAATCTCCTGTTCGATATAGTCGTTCCCCCAATCGAAATGGGTGCGAAACGAATTTTTCAGCAGTAAGATTCGGACGATTTAAGTATCCACGTGCTAAACCAGCACCACCAATATATAACTCACCCTCAATTCCTATTGATTGCAAGCGTTGATTTTGGTCTAATACATATAATTGCGTGTTCTGTATTGGCCGCCCAATAGAAACAAATTCTTGATTAGACTGAATATCAAATGCATTGACATAAATAGTGGCTTCAGTTGGCCCATAAAAGTTGGTTAATTTCACTTGTCCACTATAATCCCATTTCTGTTGAAAACGTCTAACTAACCCTGAACTTAGTTCTTCTCCACCAGAAAATACATGGCGTACGGACGAACAATTCATGTTCAATTCAATATGATTGAAGTAATCTAAGAAAACAGATAACATCGAAGGTACAAATTGAACTATAGTAACCTGATGTTGTTTAATCACTTCAGCTATAATAGAAGGATCTTTTTCTCCACCTGGAGGTAGGAAAGATACACTTGCACCAACATGAATGCCCCAAAACAATTCCCAAACAGAGACATCAAATGAGAATGGCGTTTTCTGCAAGACCACATCTTTTTCAGAAAGCGGATATTTATGTTGCATCCATTCTAGATAATTAATTACTGAATGATGCTCAATCATTACTCCCTTTGGATTCCCTGTAGATCCTGAAGTATACATAACATACGCTAAATTTTCTCCTGTTACACCACTTATACATGGGGTTGTTTCTTCTTTTTCAATTGCAGTGTAATCTTTATTCATACAAATCGTTTCTATATTTTCAGATAAAAACAAATTTTTAGAATTTTCTTCCGTCACTAGTACTTCGATTCCAGCATCCTCTAATATATATCGAAGTCGACTCTCTGGATAAGTAGGGTCAAGTGGAACATACGCTGCTCCTGATTTTAAAATACCTAATAACGCTATCATCATTTGTAATGAACGTTCCATATATACCCCAACTAGAGACTCTGGGCCTACACCATGCTTTTGTAAATAATGAGCTAACTGATTTGCACGCTTCTCCAACTCTTTATAGGTAATTTGTTCATTTTCGTAACTAGCCGCGATTGCTTCCGGTGTTTTTTTTACTTGCTCCTCAAACATCGTATGAATCATGCCTTCAGCCGAATAATTAACTTGAGTATGATTCCATTCCTCTAGTAACTGTATTTGTTCTTCTTCTGTTAAATGAGTAATTTCAAATAGTTTTGAATCTAGGCTCTTCGTCATCTGAATTAATATTTGCAATAAGTGATTCTGAATCAGATTTATTGTTTCTTCATTAAAATAGCTTCGATCATACATCAACTTTAAAGTAATTTTCTTACCGGGCATTACAATGAGTGTTAAAGGATAATTTGTTTGTTCCGTGCTTTTAACATCTAGTAATCTTAAATCATCATTTCTCTCACCTTGAATTGGATAATTTTCAAACACATACAAGGTATGAAATAAGGAGCAATTTCGCGGAACCTCACTCCAGCCTTGAATATCTATCAACGAATTATACTCATACTGTCTTCGTTCCATTTCTTTCATTTGTATTTTACGAAGCCAATCTACTACTGATGCATTATCCGTTAATCGAATTCTGGTAGGTAATGTGTTAATAAATAGCCCCACCATATTCTCTGCTCCTATTAAATCAGTAGGACGTCCAGCGCTAGTTACGCCAAATACGACGTCACTGTCACCGCTATACCTACTCAGCAAATAAGCCCATGCACCTTGTACTAACGTATTCAACGTTAATCGACTATTTCGTACCCACTTTTGTAAACTCTCAGTAAGTTCCTCAGATACTTGATAATCAAACTCTCCATAACCCTTCTCTTGTCCTTGATCCTTTCTTTCCATTGCTAATGGAGTGGGTGCATAGAACCCTTTTAATTCTTCTTTCCAAAATTCCTCTGCTTGACTTTGATCTTGTTTATTTATCCATTGAATATATTTTTTATAAGGAAGAGATTTAGGAAGATTCAACAATTCTCCCTTTATCATCTTGAGATAAACTTCCATCACTTCACTAAAGACCAATGACACACTCCATCCATCTAGCAAAATATGATGATGTGTCCAGATAATTCTCGTTTCCTCTTTTGCTTCTTTAATCGCAGTGACTCTCATCAATGGTGCTTCATCCAATAAAAATCCTTTCCTACGATCTGCAGTCAAAAACTGTTGTAATTTCTTCTCCTTCTCCTCATGCGAATAGGTACTCCAATCCTCTTGATGAATAGTAAAAGGAAGACGTTCGTAAACTGCTTGTAGAGGTTTTTCTACTTCTTCCCAAACAAATACTGAGCGCAGAACCTCATGTCGTTGAATAACATATTCCCAAGCTTTTTCAAAAGTAGCAACATCCAATTGCCCCCCGAGCAAGAAACCTACTTGTACAATATAGGAAAAAGAATGTTCATCATCTTGATCGTATAAAGTATGAAACAGTATTCCTTTTTGCAAAGGTGATAAACCATATATATCAATAACGTCTCCCATTTTTACACCCTCTTTTTTGTTAATTTAAGTAATACTTTGCTTAAGCTTTCTTCCGTAAGATCCTCTGCATCAGCAAAATCTGATACCGTAAAAGCAGACTCTGTTGTTGGTTTATTTATAAGTTGACGGAGATGCCTTAACATACCATCTGCTATCACTTGAATTTTTAATTTAGAAAACTGTTCCCTACTATACATCCAAATAAAATGTAACTTTTCATCTTTCACCATTCCGATAACATCAATTAGATGAGACGGTTTGGAATCTGGAGCATGATCTAAAAATGTAAATCCTGTCTCTTGCATAAACAAAGAGTCCCTTGAAAACACCTGATCAAATTGGCCCAAATAGTTAAAGCTTATTGAAGGCTTTTGCTGATAAAACGGAAGTAATCCTTTATTCAAGTAACGTAAAATACCATAGTCAACTCCGCGATTTGGAATTCGACGTAATTGTTCTTTGACAGCCTTTAACCCTTCAATAGGTGTCTGAGTTCCTTGAAAATTGAGATGAACGGGATAAATACTTGTGAACCAGCCCACTGTCCTTGATAAATCAATACCTTCAATCATCTCTTCTCTTCCGTGTCCTTCTAGATGAATAGAAACGGTTTGCTGATTTATACAATCAACGATAGCTTGTCCTAATGCCGTTAATAGTACCTCATCAATCCTTGTCTTATGAGTGACTAGAACTTCGTATAACAATGTTTGTGTTTCTTCTATTCCTAGAGTCCTCGTCACTTGATCAATCGATTCTTCTGTTGTTTCTTGTATTGGATAGTCCATTGGAATTTTCATCGTTTCTTTTTCTACTTGTTCATTCCAATAATTTTGTACTTCTTTTGAAATACCCGAATCACTGTATGTCTGGAGTCGTTCAGACCACTCTTTAAAAGATGTACTTTTCGCAGGTAAGCGAACTTCTTGACCTTGTTTCATCTGGTTATATACCACCTGTAAATCTTCCAATAGAATCCTCCATGACACTCCATCTACTACTAAATGATGAATCACCCAGAATATTCGATCATTTCCAGTCAAGTTATCTTCAAAGTACACTACTCTCATTAACGGACCAGTAACTAAATTGAAACTAGCTTGATTAATGTTCATCTCTTCTTGTATTATTTTATTCCACTCTTTTTCATTAACTTGATTACGTTTTACAACATGGAGTACTGACAGCTCATCAGTCCCTTCATTTCTCTGCCTCCACGTTCCGTTGGGTAACTGTTCGTACCGGAAACGTAAAGCATCATGATGTTTCAGTAAATTTAATATCGCTCCCTCTAGTAATTTCACATTCAATCTTTCTTTTACTCTTAAAAGCATTGATTGATTCCAATGCTCTGTATGTGGATGTTCTTGCTCGAAGAACCAGCACTGAATTGGAGTAAGAGGCACATCACCTATCACAATTCCCTGCTCCGCTTGTACTCCCTGCGTTTCTATAGCCACTTGTGCCAGCTCAGCGATAGTTGGGCATTCAAACATTTGCTTTGGAGTAAGTTTTAACCCCACTTGACTTGCTTGAGATATGATTTGAATACTGAGAATCGAGTCGCCACCAATTTCAAAGAAATTATCATAGATTCCCACCTTTTTAACACCTAATACTCTCTTCCAAATGGTAGTTAGTATTTGTTCGTTACTATTCCGAGGGCCAACACATTCACTATTAATCTGCGTTTCCTCCGGCATAGGTAAGGCCTCACGATCAACTTTACCGTTAGCTGTAAGTGGAATAGCTTCCATCGCCACAAATCCCGAAGGAACCATATAACTTGGTAGTTTCGCTTTAAGATACTCTCTCCACGCATCTACATTTCCATCTCCTACAACATATGCTACTAATCGTTTATCGCCTGGCTGATCTTCTCTTACAATTACAACTACCTCTTTTACATATGCATATGTATGTAAAGTAGACTCAATTTCCCCAATCTCAATTCGGAAACCACGTATTTTAACCTGATGATCAATTCTTCCACGATAATCTAGATTCCCATCTGGCAAATACCTCGCTAAGTCTCCTGTCCGGTATAATCTTGCTTTCAGATCACTACTAAATGGATGAGATATAAAACGCTCTGCTGTTAATTCAGGCCTATTTAAATACCCACGTGCAAGCCCTGCCCCGCCAATATAAAGTTCACCATCAACACCTATAGGAACAGGTTGTTGATAAGCGTCTAGTATATACACTTCTAAATCGGGAATCCGATTTCCAATATTACTTCTTGAAACATGCTGCACATCATCTAAAGTAATTGGATAATATGTAACATGAACTGTAGTTTCTGTAATTCCATACATATTAATTAACTGTGGTTTTTTCTCCCCATACCTTTGAAACCACGGTAACAAGCTAGTAGGTTCTAACGCTTCTCCGCCAAATATGACATAACGCAGCTGCAAATTTTTATTCTTATCTTCTTGTTCACACACTTGTATTAATTGGCGGAATGCGGAAGGTGTCTGATTTAGAACTGTGACTTCTTCCTCCACCAATAATTGATAAAAATCCTTAGGTGATCGACTAATCCAGTACGGAACAACAACTAATTTTCCACCATATAATAACGCTCCCCAAATTTCCCATACTGAGAAATCAAATGCATACGAATGAAAAAGCGTCCAAGTATCTTTTTCATTAAACTGATACCAACAATCCGTCGATTTAAATAACCGAATGACATTGTGATGTTCTATCATAACGCCCTTTGGATTTCCCGTTGATCCCGAAGTATAGATTACATATGCCAGATTTTGGGGACCGACACTAGAAACCGGCAAAGTCTTACTTTCTTTCCCAATCTCATCTTGATCACGATCCAGGCAAATCGACTCAACATTTTCTGGTAACCAGTTCAATTCTTTTAAACTTTCTTGCGTTACGAATAACTGAATGCTAGCATCTTCTAAAATATATTGAAGTCGTTGCTCTGGATATGTTGGATCAAGTGGGACATAAGCCCCACCAGCCTTCAAAACCCCTAAAATACCTACAATCATTTCGAGGGAACGTTCAACGCACAGTCCAACTAAAGTATCAGGTCCTACTCCCTTTTTCTGCAGATAATGAGCTAACTGGTTTGCACGTTCATTAAGCTCCTTATAAGTAATTTTTTCTTTTTCATACGTAACTGCAATAGCATTTGGATAAATCATCGCTTGCCGTTCGAACATTTCATGAATAGTTACTTGAGGTGGGACATCCAGTTTAGGATTGTTGAACTCAACTAAACTTTTTCTTTTATCTTCCTCAGAAATGATTTCTATTTCAGCCACCTTCTGCTTTGGGTTTTCAAAAGTATTTTCTAGTATCACTAGCATAACGTTAAAAAATCGTTCTATCTCTTCCTTAGAAAATAGCTCCTCACGATAATCAATATGTACATGTAAAGAGTCTATATCAATTAGATTTTCAATATGCACTGCAAAATCTTGTACTTCTTCACGGTTTGGAATCCATAGTGAGTCACCACTTTCATCACGATCCCTATAATCAATCGTAGTTCCGAAAAGTCTCACATTACTGTTATTCTCTTTATTAATCTGCTTTAATAACAAATCAAATGGATATTTCTGGTGTCTCAATGATTTACTTTGTTTTCTGGACACCCTACTAATAAATGAAAGTACTTCTTCTTCTGGATCAATATCCATCCTTAAAGGAACTGTACTCACCATCATTCCAATCAATTTTCGTTCCATTTTAGTCATACGATTGCCGTAAGCCATTCCTAAACCAATATCAAGCGATGAGGTCCACCGATACATGGACAACGAGAAAGCAGCAACAAAAAGAGTATATAAACTAATTTTGTAATCTTCAGAAATTTTTTCTATCTTTCTCTTCAAATATTCCGTTAATATAAACGTCTCACGTGATGCTTTGGTACTAACTTGGTACGTATTATAAGGCTTCAATCCAGTCACAGATGGCAGTGTTTTAAATTCCTCTAACCAAAATTTTTGATCTTTTTGAAAGCGACTACTATTCAAGTATGTTTGTTCGTTGGTCAGAAATTGAACATATGAATTTTTAATTTCGCCTTCCTCATTCTCGTTATGCATGTCATAATAATATTTTGCAATCTGCTCAGTAAATATTTGAATTGATAAACCATCCATAATAATATGATGAACATTTCCAAAGACTGCACATTCATTATCGTTTAATTTTATTAAAGCGAAATAGTATAAATTTGAATTAAATAATGTAAACGTTTCTTTTGTTTTCTGCTCAATCCATTCCTCAAGCAAATTTGTATTCTCCACATTACTGAAATCAAAAAACTCAAATTCTTGTTCTTCATGTTTAGTAAAATATTGTTTCGGTTCCTGATGCCCATTTTCTTTTAACCTAATGCACAGACCGTCATTTTCACTGATAACGCGATTCACAACTTGGTTTAATTTTGAATAATTCATTTTTCGATGAAGTTTAAATAAAAATCTTAAATTACATATTCCTTTATCAGAATGAACGACTTCTGTATACCATATTCTTCGCTGCGGATGGCTTAATGGATAGCATTCCTCATTGGTCATAAAAATCTTCCCTTCAAAAATTATTTGCTCTTATAGGTTCGTGTTTATGTTTAGCCCATAAATATTTCTGCAGTGAAACTCCAATTACTCCAATAATAACAAGCCCAATCCCTCCATAAACATAGAGTTGAGTTACTCCAAACAAATGCACTAATGGACCACTCATAGCAGGAGAAATAATTAGAACTGCGTTTGTTAAACTGCTTTGTATACCAAATACTCTTCCTACTTGATCTTGATCGGATTCTATTTGTAAAATGACTTGATTAGATACAAGCATCAGCCCACTTCCGATACCAGCGATAAAACTAATTAAATAAGCTAAAACGAAGACCGTACCGGGCGTTATCAAACCAATCCCCCCAAAACCAATTCCCATTAAAACCATACCTCCACATACTACCCAGCCATATTGAAATTGTTTTAATTTCTGAGTTAGTAATGCACCAAGTATTCCGCCAAGACCAATAATAGAAATGATATATCCCATTTTACTTTTATCATGTGGGAATAAGCTCTTAAATAAAGTTGGGAATTGTGAGTCTACTAATTGTAATACTGCCATGGCTATTGTAACGAAAATCATGGTTGATAATATTATCCGATTAGATAACACATAACCCCACCCTTGTACCCAAGCGGTCCAAGTACTTTGTTTTTGCTTTTCAATAAATTCTTTCGATATAGTTTCTTTAAATTTTATTGTGGGTATCAGAACTAAGGTAGCTAATAAACAACTTATAGCTCTTATAATGAGGCAGAACTCTGGTTGAAACCAGCTCAGCAACATGCCCCCTATAAGTGGGCCTACTATCTTTGTACCCTGCTCTACTATTCCGTTGATACTTACTGCTTTAGTAAGCAAGTCCGGGGATACAATCTGTCTTGTTAGTGTTTGCTGTGCAGGATAATAGAAAACAATAAAAATGGAACGAATCATTAATGCCACTAAGAGCCAGTGGATATCTTGTACAAATAAAAGAGCAATTGTTATTAGACCAACCATTAGATTACAGAACATCATAATTGGAATTTTTCTAAAACGATCCGCAATAACACCTGCCCATGAGCCAAAAATAATTCCAGGAAGTGCATATGCAACAGGAATCAATCCAATCATAGTAGGATCTACTTCCCATTCAAACCCAACTATAGTCATAATCGCTAACATATCAATAAAAACACCAAGCATAAGCAATGAATAGGCAGAGAAAACTTGTAAATAAACCCTATTTCCTAATAGGCCTTTTGAATCAGTAGTTTTCATAAAAGCAAGCTCCTTAGGTTACTAATATAAACGCTTTTGCGTATAAGGTATCTCTTTATTAAACCTAATTAATCATTATTGACATCTCACCTAGAATTTAACTTCGTCAAAACTCAAATCGATCTTATTTTTCGTATATTTAAAATAGTCAGACAAACGAAAGCGTACCTATTCCTTCATTTTTATATCAACTGTTACAAAATATATCTTTACCTTACACTAATAACAGCTAAACGTTGCCTTAATATAACCCTTTACAGTCGTTTGCACATTCAATTCACATCCTTTTTAAAGTTGGCTTTTTTCTATCTCAAATACTATCACACAAATATTTCACCTACTATATTCATAAAGTTGAAATATTTGAATCAGAAAATTCGGATAAAAAACCAAATCCACAAATCATAACAAACTATTATTTAGTTATATTTTCATTTTATAGATAGCTTTAACCATAAGGGTATTAAGAATTAAGTTTTTTAATTTTATTAACATAATAGTTTAAAGAGACCGTAAATCCAACTAAACAAAAAAAATATACAATAAAGTATATTTTTTCTAATCCTACATATTTTCTATGCAAATTAATTCCAATAACTAAAGTTGATAATAAAAATATAATATTACCAATCACTAATGTACTCATAACAAGAATTGAATAATATAGTATTAATACTTCTGCAGCTACTACCTATTTTATTTATTGGATATTTATACTTCAAAAAAAATTACACATCATTCACAATTAAGATACATACCCAAAATATGATTTGAACGTTTTATTATATTTTAAGATAATATAAAATCAGTTTTTCTATAAGAGAACTTAATTTTTATGTAGTACGAAACTGTTAGTAATACAGTATATACTAATTTAGTTATAAAAACATTTAAAGACCACCTATTTCCATAAGTGATCTTTCTTTGTGATTCTGTATTTGTGCACTACTGTAGAAATATATCGTAGAAACGCTTTGTTTGCTAAATGTTTAGTTCTTTCTATTTACTAAAAAACATAGCTTCATACAATTAATATCATATTCGTTAAATTGCAAACTATTATTTTGTCTTCTGTACAGGCAAACTACTAAAAATTAATTCAGCAACTTTTACATATCCTTTTGAGTTTGGATGAATTAAATCCTTAGACCAAAGCGTATTATCATTAACTAAATGATGATTCCAAAAATCAACATGATGAAGCTTATACTCTCTGCTCAGTGAATGTATAACTTCATTTGCCTCTAATAATTGTTCTTTTATTACTTGTTTTTTTTCAGAAGCAAAAGGAAGCCTAACTGTAAAATCTGGAAGGTTTGCTATAATAATATCAGCCCCTGCTTTACTTAATGTATCTATCATAAATTCCATATCGTTCTTATATGCATCGTAATTCCAACGTCCTTTTAAAACATCGTTTGCCCCTGCAATGAGACTAACCAAATCTGGATTAAAAGTTAGCGCTTTTTCCAATTGCTGCGAGCGAATTTCTTTAGTTACTAACCCACGCTTTGCAAAATTGGCATATTCTATATCATTTTCACACAGTTGAACAAAATAATCTACCCAGCTTTTTAATGCAATTCCCTCAACTTCATCCCCTATCCCCTCTGTAAAACTATCGCCAATTGCTACAAATTGCTTCCACATATGTATTCCCCCTTTATTATTAACCATATCTATACTATACAATAGCTCAAACCGTAATTGTTATTTCTAAGTGGTTTTCGATTTCAATTATATTCCACTTTACTATATTTATATTTAGAATCCAAAATTGACCGATTCCTAAGTATACTTAAGAATCGGTCATATTCATATATTTACTAAAGAGATAAAATTTATCTAGAAATTATACTTTTTTCAAAAAAATTATTGTTCTTTGTTTTGCCCAGTTGATACATTTCTTTTCGATTAAATGATATGAAACTATAGAAAAAAGTAGTGTCATTGCAATGCACAAAGTAAGAAGGAAAAAGATAGGTATCTTTGTATACAATAGTTTAAATAGTACCATCATGATTGGAAAATGACACAAATAGATACTGTATGAAATTTCTCCTAAATATACAAATACACTCTTATTTAGAAATGCTTTTACTTTTAGGTTACTCATAGCCATTATAATAAATATACTAACCCCCATTACGACACCCCAATCTTTTAATAAGAAAGTTGTATCATTACGGGAAAAACCATAAATTAAAATGGAATATAAATATAGGATAACCCCTAATGCAATAAGAAATCCTTTTTTAAATTTTTTCATATTCCTATATGAGTAGATAAGTTTTTCCTGATACTTAAAAAGTAACATTCCAACAATAAACATAGATGTAAAATGCAGTGTATCAGCATAACCATTATAAAATCCTTCAGCTTTCCCAATATGCAACATATTAAGAACAACACTAATTAATGAAAAGCTCAAAGCAAATAGTATCGTTTTCTTCCAATTCAGTTTATAAAAAAGAAGGAATAACAAAGGAAACACAATAGATATACGCATTTCTTGAGCCAATGACCAAATAACTGGATTATAATTTTCCGTAAAAAAGTTATTAAGAAGCACAAAGTGGTTTAGAATATCTAATTTTGTTATAGACCCTTGCCACCTATCATAGAACCAATCCCGTAATCCTACCACTTCATACGACGAAAATAAAATAAATAAAACAAAGGTAACGATTATCCAAAAATAATAAGGAATATAGATTCTTACAAATCTCTTAATTAAATATCCCCAATAATTTGTTTTTGAATGATAAAGTGCCATAGATAACACAAAACCACTTAGTACATAAAAAACGATAACAGCTTCCCCACCCGCCCATAAAAACCTAAGCGGGGAAAATTTAATAGAATTAGGCAACGATGGTAGCATTAAACAAAAATGTCCAAATACCACAGTAAGTGCCGCTAACCCTCGTATGGAATCTAATTCTTTTATTCTCTTACTCATAAAATGTTCTCCTTGTAAATTGTAAATTTTGCTGTTCATAAAGGCCACTATAAGAATGTAGTGGGAGAATTGTACATATTCTTTCTTTAAATTCCTAATATAAGCAGTACAAAGTTAATTTGACCTCCATTTCTTTATATACATAATTTAAAACAAAATATTTAATACAAAGAAAAGATTTTATTAAATTTTTATAAAGTGAAACATTTAGTTGTATCCTATAAAATTAGCTTTTTACTATATCAATCGCACTATCCCACATACCACTAAAAAAAGATCCTGTTTTACGTATAAAACGTGTAAACCAATTTGCTTGTTCCACATCAGATTTTGTTACAAGGTCTATTTGTAATGATTTACCTGATAAGAACCCAGGATCTGTATTATCTTTAGGCGAGATAATCATTTTACTAATTGTTACACCTTTTTTAATAGGCACTTCTTGTTTTTTATTCAATACTTTAAATTCTTTTTTATAAATGTCTTTATTGCCCTTCGGCATTGGAAGTGAAACAGCTTGCTTCGTTTGAACTACTACATCTTTGTCTTTTGCATTTGCTACTCGCACTGTTTCATGCCCTTTTACTACTGAATCTTTTCTGTAGACATTCTTCACTTCAAAATTCGCAAATCCATAATCGTATAATTTCTTTGTTTCATCAAAACGTGCCGTATGAGATTTTGCTTTTATCACTACAGAAATTAGGCGCATACCATTTCTTTCTACTGTACCAGTGAAACAATCTCCCGCTTCTGGAGTCGTTCCTGTTTTCAAACCATCTACACCTTCATATTGCTTAATTAAACCTTTTAACATCCAGTTAAAGTTCGCCATATCAATTGGATATTTACCACCCTCTTGGAATGTTTTTTTAGGAATTTTTGCTGTATTTAATATTTGGGGGAAATCTTGAATAAGACGTTGTGCTAAAATTGCACAATCCCTTGCAGACATTTTATTTTTCTCTTCTAGAGTTGTCCCTTCTGGATGATATCCTTTTAAATCGTGATTTGTTAAGCCTGTAGAGTTTACAAATTTATAATCTTTCATTCCAAACTCTTTCGACTTATCGTTCATCATTTTTACAAAGTTGACTTCTTTACCAGCAATCTCTTCAACTAAAGCAATTGTTGCACCGTTTGCAGAGTAAATTGCCATTGCCTCATATAACTCTTTTACCGTATAAGAGCCACCATTTTCTAATGGAACGTTTGATAATGAACGATCTTGCGAAATCTTATGTGCATATTCAGAGATTTTAACTTTTTGATCCCATTTAAGTTTTCCTTTATCCACCGCTTCATGAACTAAGTATTCGCTCATCATTTTTGTCATACTAGCAATTGCCAATGATTCATCTGCATTTTTTTCATATAAAATTTTCCCGGAATTTGCTTCTATTAAAATTGCTGATCCTGCTTCAACCTCTATAGCAGAAACTGTTTCCGCTGCTGCTCTTCCAAATGTAACGAACATGCTAAAAAATAGTGTAAGCACTGTTACTATTGCAATAAATCTCTTGCAAAACATACCTTTCACTTCTGTTACCTCCAATATTTTTATACTCAAAAAAAGCGTTATTCTAACATAATCTCAAAAAAAACAGACAGTGTTCTCAAATTGTATATACATATTAGACGTTAGGATCGCTTTCATATAGACCATCTCATCCGACACTTTTAGGTGCCCTACTACTTTGTATTCCCACACATATCACTATTTTTAATCCCCTTATATTTTTCAAAATGATTCGCACTTTCATATTTTTTAGGATTACAATTAATAGACAATCTAAATAATACATTTGTTCCACATTTACAAAAAATAAAGTGAAACTTTAATCAGTTGGGGTCTTACTGCCCGTTAATGCTTTATTAGCTATCAAGGATTTTAATTACTCAATTCAGCTATTTGCTAGACTTATATTAGAGATGAATTTTCTTTAGTCTAAACTATTAGTTTTTTGTAATAAAAAAACTACACCCTATACTGGATGTAGTTTTTCTAACTGATTTATTTATTTTTCACTTCATTTTTATAAAAAGCAAATAATGGTTCGATGGATGGACTGGATAACAGCGGAATTGCCTTCTCAATCAATTTCCTATCCCAATCAAACCAACGCATTTCCATTAACATGTTTATTTCTGTATCAGTGAATCGTTTCTTTATTTCCTTAGCAGGATTTCCACCAACTATTGTATACGGCGGAACATCTTTACTTACGACAGATCCTGCAGCAACAATTGCCCCTTCACCAATAGTAACGCCAGGCATTATTATAGCATTCATTCCAATCCAAGCATCACTTTTTATGACTGTATCACCCTTAGGTTCATATGATTGTTCAATTTTCTCAGCGAATGGATATACTGTAATCCATTCTGAGTGATGATTATGGTTACCACCCATTAAAATGACTACTCCACTTGCAATGCAAACATAATTCCCAATAATGAGTTTATCAAGATGCCATCCCATCTGTTCAATTGGATTGAAAAGTGCTTGAGACTTAGCATCCCCCCACAAATACCTTACACAGCCATCTTCAAAATTTTGATGACTATAATAGCCTGAATAATAGGAGTACTCTCCCACTTCAATGAGTGGATTTGTTACTATATCTTTTATATACTTTGTTTCTGACCAATGATTAAATAATGGATACTTCATAACTTTATTCCTCGCTTCTAAGTATTATATATTTTGCTATTTACTTAGAAGCTTACTACGACTGCTACATTTTTTAGCTTTCTCAAACGACGAATCATTATCTTCAAGCCTTTCTTTTATACTAAAAAAAGCATAACGCAATACATTACACTAGTCAAATTGTGTAATTTTGAACACATCTTAAACAGCGTAATACTGCAATAAGAACATGAAAACACTCTAACTTTGATACAAATAATATATTGATTACATTTAGTTTATATTTTGCAAAAAAATTTTAATTGCCATGACAAAGCAAACAATAACCACTATTGGTCGTATTAATGCCGTCCCTTTTGTAAGCACCATCTTCGCCCCAATATATGATCCTATAATTTGACCAAGCATCATAATCAATCCAATTGTCCAATCGATTTGGCCAAAAATAATAAAATACAACAAAGCAGCGAAATTACTTGTAAAATTCAAAATCTTAGCATTTGCAGTTGCCCGTGTAGCACTATATCCACATAAGAGAATGAATGCTAAAGCAATTAAACTACCTGTTCCTGGGCCGAAGAAACCATCATAAAATCCAAGGAATGGAGCCACTGTTAACGCAAACAACAACATACTTATTTTTCTCGGTCGATCTTCGTTTGCTATATTTGGAGATAATAGAAAATAAAGACCAATAATAATAAGTAAAAAAGGTAATATCATTATTAGATATTCTGCCCGTATCTGTAAAACAAGCCATCCACCCAAAACTGATCCAAAAAAGGTCATTAAGATGGACAAACGCATATCTTTGAGATTAATTTCTTTCTTCTTAATAAAAATCATTGTTGCCATGAGGGTTCCGCTACTCCCTTGTAGTTTATTAGTTGCTATCGCTACAGAAGGAGACATACCTACTAATAACATTATCGGGATAGTTATCATACCACCGCCCCCAGCAATTGTATCTATCCATCCTGCTAATACAGCTACTAAAAATAGTAGTATAAGTAATTCAATAGTAAAATCCATACAAAGAATAGGGGCAGGCTTGAGCTATTATAACTCAAACCTCCCCATCGCCCCTCCTCTCTTTAAACTAGTTAATGATATCTGTAAAGTAACTTTCTTTCTGATCACGTAATCGGCTGGAAACGTACTGCCTGCAAACAATTCTTCTTCCGTACTTATTATCTCCAATCGGGATTTTATATTCTTCCTCAGATAACCTTTCCCTACCATGAGTTACATTTGTTTGTTTACCATAGTATGAATTTGGGATAATTAATAAATCTTCAGATGTAAGTGGAACCTTATAAGTAGGCGTTGTTCGTAAGAGTTCTAAAAACATGTCAAATTTCAATTTTTCTTCTTCACTTTCTCCCACATAAATCAATCTATTTTCTGCTCCATTCAAACAAGTTGCAATAATATCGCCATTATCATCCAAAAATATGATTTGGTTTATTTCCCCTACAAATCCAGATATTTCACCATCCGCCATTCCAGCGATATGAGCAATAGGCATTTTACTTATCGCCAATATGTCATCTTTACTGAAGTGATTTTCTTCAAGATGCATTTGAAGTAATTTTGGCGTTCCAATATGAGTTTGAGTTTTTAAATTTAACACTCCTTTTAATAAAAGAGCATCAACTCTAGTAAATTTTCCACAAGTAATTTCAGACACTATTCGTTCCACGGATTTATTAAGTCTATTTGATACAATTTCTAAATTCGTATTGAATGTTTTCAATCTTGCTTCAATATCTGATTGGTCTTTCATTTCTGTAAACACTGTGGCATCGTTATGTTGATAAAAGTTCCCGCCACCGGTGCTTGCACCGACATTTCGCAAAACTTCATCGTTGTTCAAAGGGGAAATGAGGTGAAATCTATTTTTCCCTGCATGTTCGGATGGGTGAATTAAAGCATCATAATTAAAAAGTGTGGCAAAAAGCCATGTGACCCATTCTGCATAAAAATATTTTTTCATTCTATCGTCTTCGTCTTCGCCATAATTAAAACCTTTGCGATTCTCCGCAGGTAATAGGGTTTCCATAGGATCACATGGAGTATTTTTAATAAGAATAGGTGGTACGTTCCCGCCACAATTCGCTATTTTTATCATATGTAGTAGGTTTTTCATATCTGAATTCGGATTTTCCTTTGAATAGTCAATCAAACAATTAAGCCACTCTTTTGAAAAATATGCTGCTATTTCTTGATCACAAGTATAAGGATTATGAGTTTTCAATTCATCTTCTATCAGATTCTTGATTTTATCCTTCAATACATTAGGAATGCTAATTTCTTCGATTTCTGTAATCTGCAGTGTTCCTTTATTCATTATAAAACCTCCGTTGTTTTATTTTTTCACACCATATCTTCTATTGAATGAACTACCTACTTCTTTTTTGCTCCTTTTCTTTTCTTCAAAGCTATTAGAACTACCAATTTACAGATAAAAAACGTGGAGTATAAGAGATTTCTTCTTAGTCACATTACCCCCACGAATCTCCGTTAAATTGGCAAATTTAATTTGAAAATCTGATTCATTTTCTAAAGTTTTCCTGAGTTTAAAATCAGAATTTTCAAGATAAATATATTAACACTAAAAATATAACACGAAACCAAAAAATGTAAATAAATAGTTTTTTTATAAAAAATAGTCAGACTATTCATAAGGTAATTCGTATTTCATTGAACCAACTACGGCCTCTCAATTTTATTGATAACAATAAAAAGGTCCCCTAAATGGTGATAGAGGACCTTTTTCCAAGTATATTCTATTTTAAATTTCTTACTTACCTTTTATTTTAAAAGATATTGCTGTAACTTCTTTATTAACAGTTCCATCCCGTTTGGACTTACAATAATCTTCCCATTCGCTAACGAAATATTGCTGTCTGAAATATCCCCTGTAAGTGTACAAGCTCTTGGTGATTGATATTTTCGTAAAATAATCTGGTCCTCTTCTATAAACATTTCAAGAGAATCTTTTTCTACAATTCCTAAACTCCGTCTTATTTCCATTGGAATAACAATACGCCCCATGCTATCTGCTTTACGAGTAATCCCTCTTGTTTTCATAAAATGCCACCCTTTATTTTTATCTAATATTACGGTACTTATTTTAGCAATAAATAACAATTAGGAATAGTTCGTATTACAGTACTTTTTTTAGAAATAAATACCAATTAGGAATAACTTATGTTAGAATTATTTCTTGTTTATTCTTGATTTTTAATATATTTTTCCTTGATCATTTTTATATATTGTTTTCTTTCAGTTAGTTCAAATATAAATAATGCTTTTTTTATGTCTGTTAAACCAACTTCATTAGAGTGCTGAACTTTTAATAAAATTGCACCTTTTTCAAAAAACAATTCACCTAATAAGTATAAAGTATTCATATTTATAGCTAATTTTATGCCTATTTCACTATACTTTATTGCTTCTTCATATTGATTTGCAAGGTGTAAACATTTTGTTAACGTATGAATGAGTCTTAATTTGATTTCTTTTTCTCTAGGGAATTCTATCTTATTAAAATTAATTAAACTTTGTTTTAATATATTTATGCTTTTCTCATAGTCTTCATTTTCTGCATGTATTATAGCAATTGAATTCATTATGCTTATTTCTTTTTCTGATAAAAAGTTACTACTACTTAAGGTTTGTTTTAGTGCTCTATTTAAAATGTCAAAAGCATTAATTGTTGCTCCATTTACATAATATATAGCAATCGCTTCATGCCATAATAGAAATTGTTTATCTTCTTTTGATTGGAAATTATTTTCGTTTTTCTCTTTTTTCACTATTTCGTAAAGCTCATTATATTCTTTTTGTTTCACACAATCTCTCATTACACATTTTACATTTTCAATATATTTTATTTTTTTGTTTTTCGTTAGCGCAAATATATAATTTGGATCAATACCAAGTCTTTCAGATAATTGATACAACAATATACTAGATGGATAAATAATACCTTTTTCTATCTTACTAATTTGGCTTTGTGAACATATGCCATGACATAATTCAGATTGTGACATATTTTTTTTCTTTCTAAGTTCTTTAATAATAATACCAAGATTGTAGAATTCCATCTTTCCCCCCTCAAATGTAACACTTTATGAGTATAAGAATATTTTCCAACTTTTAATGTAATGTAAAATTAGTATAGTTACAATTACTATTTATATGGATTTATAGTTTTTTGCAAACTTGAATCACAATACGAGAAATTATTACAATAAGATTCACTAATAATCAATGGGAGTTTTATTCATCATCACTGATTATTAGTCCACTCCAGGCAGGCTTTTTCAGGGAGTCCGATTTCTTTGCCACAGCTAAATTTTGAGGTGGGAATCTTACTGCCCGCAAATAGCGAAATTAAAAGAACTAAATATGATTTTTCACCTTTATTTCTTTTAATAGTTTCTTTTGATTTTTATATAAATAATTTCGAAGGAGCGTATTTTATGAAAAGAATGTTGACCGAAAGAGAGTTAGAAGTGGCTATTTATGTAGCAAAAGGATTTACAGATGTAGAAATTTCAAAAAAAATATATGTTACCCCTCGAAGAATTTCAACGATAATTAATCATATTAAAGAAAAATGGCATATTAATTCTAGAGTGGAATTAGGTATTTTAGTTTACCATTATGGTTTTATAGATGCACCCTTATTTTCAAATAAAAAAAATCATTTATTTGAAAAGGTTGCACAATAATTGGCCAAGTATAATGTGTTTCAGTTACAAATAAAAACAGAAAAGCCGCTGAACTTTTATTATTTAAGGTAATTCTGTATTTTGAAGGTGATGGGCATGTATGGATTGCTAAAAGAAAAAATATAGATTGTATTTAGATATTTTAGTAAGACTGATTGTACCAGAAACAGCAAGTATAGCTTTTAATGTAAAAAATCCATCCATTTTGATTAAGCTTTTTTCAAAAAGGGTGGATTTCTTCAGTTTATAGGAAAGGTATACTTAACTTATAAAGTGAAACTTTAATCATTCGAGCTACCCGTTAATGCAGGATAAAAAATACAATAAAATAGGTAAAAATGCCATCGCATCTTTACCTATCCTATGGATAAACAGGTTCTCATAAGAAATAGAAAACTTCTCTAAACACTATAAATATATTATTTTAAATTAATTGGTTGTTGTTGAGTAATACAATGGATCATACCACCATTTTTATAAAGCTCTCTTACATCAATTCCCACAACTTTACGATCAGGATAAAGTTTTTGAATCATCTCATTTGCTATTTTATCATTAGGATCATTATAGTTAGGAACTAAGATAACTTGATTCGCTATATAATAATTAATATATGAACCTTTATAATCAAGCTGCTTCCCATTTTCTAATGTAACATTATTCTTGCTTAGCGGCAGATATACATACTTGTACTTATTCCCCTCAGCATCTTTTGCCTGCAACAACTTGTTAATATCTTTTTCAGACGTTCCCCATTCAGCTAAATCTTTTTTGTTTAATGTTATAATAGTAGATTTATCGTGGAATTTTGCAAATCCATCAATATGAAAATCAGTAATATCTAAGTTAGGTACTCCATCTAACCAAATAAAATTTGTTACCCCAAGGTCACTAATATATTTTTCAATATCTTTTTCTGACAATTTTGCATTTCTATTTTTATTCGTCACAGCACTTCTAGTTAGTAAAGCAGTTCCATTACCATCTAATTCAAATGCGCCACCTTCAAGAACAAATTTATTCCAATCAATTCTTTCAATTCCTAACTGTTTACTAAGATTCTCACGAAGACGAGCATCTTTCTTATATGGTGTTTTCTTTCCCCATCCGTTAAATCCTGGGTCTAATATCTTTAGATTTTTGTTATTATCATAAACAAAAATTGGTCCAGTATCTCTCGCCCATACATCGTCAGTAGGTGCGATAAAGAAATCAATTTTCCCCATATTTACCCCGTGATCTATTAAAACCTCAGTAATTCTTTCTTTTTCTTCTTGATCATATGCAACAATATGAACTTTTTCGCCTTTACTTAAAGCATTTGTCATTTGAATCCAAATTGGCTCTACTTCTTGCTGATATTTTTGCCCATATGTAAATTCATGAGGCCATTGTAGCCATGTTCCTTCATGTTTGTTTTTTTCATCTGGCATTGTATACTTTCCTACTTGTTTTCGCACCTCTACTTTCTTCATATCTTTTCTTTGCGTTTTTTCAATTTCCTTCGCCTGAACTTTCTCAATCCCCTTCCCTAGAGCATAACCACTGAAAATAGATGTGGTTAGTATAGCACTCATACACAAATTCGTTATTTTTTTCATTTCTTAACCTCCTTTTCTGTCTTACTGTAAACCTTTACATAGTGTGAAGGTCAAGCTTTTCCGTTTGAATTATTTAAATATTTTAAATGTGAAGTGTAATTTGAATCGAACTTTATACAAAACAAGTAAGAATCAACTATTTCTACTATAATCATCATTTTTTCATAAAATCTTACACTCTTTTCTTTTGTTATCCTTTTTATACTATGTACTGTATTATTTTCGAAAATAATACAGTACATGAAATTTCATATTAAATACATATTCATTTATTTATTAATTTGTTTATTCAGTTTATATTTAACTATTCAAAAGCAGTTACAATTCTCTCTTTCATTTTCTGTATTACTTCAATGCTCAATACTTTTTGACCAGCAGGAAGTTTTAATATGGCAGCGGCACCTTTACTAAGGTATATTTCTTGATCATTATTTTGATTTACTACCAATATTCCTTGCCCTTCAAATTCGAAATAACTAATATCTTTTGTTTCATTTGTATTATTCTTTATTGCTGTATATAATCCGTATAAATCTTTACTTCTATTTTCTCCGCCCGTTCGAATCGGTTCAATATCATTCGCAACAATCATTCCTTCTGGCTGCTCACCCTTCATAATAAACCACAACTTTTCATTTGTTGGTAATAGTAAATGCTTAAATTCAGAGCTATTTAAAATTTGCTGTGCTGGAATTGTTTCATAGATTGGTAATGAAAATGGAGATGTTGTTATTTTTTCAAAGCTTAAATTTTCAGAAGAACTTCCCTTACTATATTGATAATCTTTTAATGCGATCGATTGTACCGATTCACTTTTATTTTTTGATGCATAACTAATTTTACTAGCGAAAATAATAACTGTCATTAAACACATGCACGGTATCACAAGCTTAAGTAGTTTTCCCATTTATGAACCCCCGCTTTTAATATTATTAGTTTGCATGGATATTATAAACAGTTTCACTCCACCAAAAATTATTATTGTTATGGAACGTACTGAAATTATGATTATAATGATCACCATACCAAGGGTCCATGTACGTTATATAATCTGTTCCATTTGTCCCTTTATAAAATCCATCAAGTACTAGAAAGTGTCCGATGTTAGCTCCATTTTGCCACATAATGAGTGCAATCATCGGCTGATTACTATTAATTTGACTTTTGAACCAATCATACGATTTTGCTCCAGAACTTATAGCTGAGCTAACACCATATCCCGATAATCCATATTGTATTTCACGTGAAGTTGCAGGATTATTATATGATCCACCCTTAACATACCTAACGTACTGATCTTGTGAAGGAGTTTTCCCAAAATAATTTAAAACTGAAACCGAAGTGCCTGCCCAACACCAATTTGATCTTTCTTGTAATATGTTAGGTACAGATAATTTACGATCTATTGATGTATTTGGAGGATTTCCATTAATATACGCTGACGTTACATATACTTTTTTTCCATCTTTAAAATAATAAAACCAACGATTATCTAAATTTCCTGTCCAGTAATCTTTAACCGCTTCACCATACTCCCATCCTTTAAAAGATACTTTTGTATTTCCGGGAATCACATCTACAATATTTGCATTCAAACTTTTTGCCTCTCTAACATTTACATTCAATGGAGCTGTTGTTCCTGTAAATTCAACTTCCTCTGCTATTATTTTCTGAACACCAATAAAACTAAATGTGAAGAACAATAAAAACATACAAACAATAAAATGCTTTCTTCCCTTCATTTCTCCACCCCTTCATCAGTACTAAAAAACATCAACAATTCATCCTTATTAATTGTTCAAGCTTAATATTACATACTAACGAAAAATGACTTCTCATAAAGTGAAACTTTGATCAGTAGTGGTTTTATTCACCCCCCACTGATTGTTAGTTAAACCAATCGGGCTGCCTGGCAAATAGCGGGATAAATTCCAATACAAAAAAGGATCCTATAAATTTTTATAGGATCCTTTTTATTTCGTCGTTATTACTTAGCTAATTCTTTTGTACCCTTCATTACATCAATGAAGAATCCCCAGTTATTCACTACAGAAGAGATACTGATATGTTCATCTGGAGTGTGGACGTTAAAAATGTCTGGTCCGAATGAAATTGCATCTAATTCAGGCATTTTTTGAACGAATGCGCTACACTCAATCCCCGCATGCACAGCGAAGATTTCAATTTCTTTATTGTATTTTTCTTGATGCACTTTTTCAAATAAATTACGAATTTGTGAGTTTGGATTGTATGGCCATTCTGGATACTCTGACTCTATTTCAAATGTAGCACCAACTAATTCAGCAATATATTTGATTTCTTCTGCAACATGTTGTTTTAAACTACTTACAGAACTTCGCACTTCGTTACGTAATTTAATTTCATCTTGCAACGTTTCAATAACGCCTAAATTTGTTGAGCTTTCTACAAGACCTTTAATATCCATGCTCATACTTTGAATGCCATTTGGAATTAAGAATAATGATGAAATAAGCTGCTTTTGTGTCTCTTTAGCAAATACTTTTTCAACTTTTTCATCCAACTTTGTCAGTGTAACATGAACATCTGGATCAACAGCACGCATTTCTTCTTGTAATACACGTGTCCATGATTCTAGTTTTTCTTCTACTTGTCCTACATCTTCTGTACGAATTAAAATTGTAGCTACACTTTCACGCGGAATTGCATTCGTTTTTAATCCGCCGTGAACTTCACTTATGTTAAACTCCGTATGTGCTGATAAATCACGTAATACTCGTCCTAATACTTTGTTCGCATTACCGCGTTGTTTATCAATTTCCATACCAGAATGTCCGCCTTTTAGACCACCAACATATAGACGGTATGCATCCATATTCGCTGGCGTTTCATCCCAAATTACGGGAATTGTTTCAACAGCTTTCGCACCACCTGCACTACTTACAAGTAATTTATGATCTTCTTCAGAATCAATATTTATAAATATCTTTCCTTCAAAATGATTTGGATCAATAGCAAAAGCCCCGCCCATTGTCGTTTCTTCTTCAGTAGTGATAACGACTTCAAGTGCTGGATGCGTAATTTCTTTTGAATCTAATAAAGCTAATGCATACGCAACTGCAATACCATTATCAGCACCTAAAGTTGTTTGATTTGCATATAACATATCCCCAATGATTCTTAATTCAATTGGATCTTTTTCAAAATCATGTACTGTTGCTTGATTTTTTTCGCAAACCATATCCATATGACCTTGAATAATAATAGCTGGTACATTTTCATAACCAGCTGTTGCTTCTTTTTTAATAATGACATTTAATGCTTCATCTTGAATGACTTCTAAGTTACGCTCTTTTGCAAAGCCCACTAAATAATCACTAATTTCCTTTTCATTACCTGATCCTCTAGGAATCTTTGAAATTTCTGCAAAATGATAAAATACAGGGTGCTTTGTTAATTGTTCTAAAGTAGAATACATTTTTCAAGCTCCTTTCAAAATGAAAAAATAGTATGTAAGTCTTTTATCATTATACCATGATTCATTATTTTACCTTTCTTTTAACTTTTATTGTTCATTTTATGTAAAACACTCTTACAACATTGTAAGAGCATTGTAATCTATATCGATTTTTCTCATTTAATAATAGCCGTATACTTTTTAAAGAAACACATTAAAGGAGATAAAGAAAATGAAAAAGTTTTTAGCAATTATTACACTATGTTTATTATTTTCTAGTTTTACTATTGGCTGTGAG
This sequence comes from Bacillus cereus group sp. BfR-BA-01330, assembly GCF_022663885.1. Lineage (NCBI taxonomy): Bacteria > Bacillati > Bacillota > Bacilli > Caryophanales > Bacillaceae > Bacillus > Bacillus cereus group sp. BfR-BA-01330. The sequence continues at coordinate 37,077 of NZ_JAKUGK010000004.1, read as the reverse complement.
AGAGCGTCACTAAATAGAATTGGTAAAGATGTATATTACATGCAGATAAAAGGCGAAGGAACTATCGAAAAGGTAGATGGTAGAAACTTACGAAACTATACGCTTCCCGCATATGATGAAGATGGCGTCAAAAAACAAATTACATTTAGAAGTACAAAAAAAGAAAACAATCATAAATTAAATGCAGACGCGTTTTTACGCCTTTATGTAGATCAAGATGATAATAATAAAAATGAAATATCATCAATTGAAGTAAAGTCCTATGAAGAGATTCAGAAAGCAGATTTGCCTGAAAAAATAAGAGAAAAGTTTACTATTAAATAAAAAAAAAGAAAATGCTCTATGCATTTTCTTTTGTTCTTTTCACCTGTATATATTTTGAACTACTATTATTCATCAGTTTCTCTAACCGATTTATATTCTCCGTTAATGCACCTTTCACAAGAGAGAAATCTGTATTTGATTCTTCTTTTTTTTCTTTAAAAAACGAAGACTTTTGCACATTGACTTCAGCCATCTCTTCTCCCCCTTTTCAAAAAGATACAACCTTTTATTTATATTATATAGCAAATGTAGAAAGAGTGTACACTTATGATTTTCTTTTTAATTCTTCTTCTAATTCTTCTACTTGCTGCAACGTATCCCCTTTTATTAAAGAGAAATCTGTTGTATCTTCGTTATCTTCTTTAAAAAAATCATTGTCATAATCTTTTACCACTACAATCACCTCTACATGCTAGTGTAGGAATGATTGTCCAATTTTATTCAACTTTGTCGGATTTTGTTTTTAATTTATGTATAGAAGAAAAGGACAGAAAAAGATTCTGTCCTTATTTACTAAAATAACTATGATGTATTGTTAAATTATATACATTTTCAAAATCCCGATCTTGCAGGTTATTTTTCTTTCCATCAATAACAATGAAAACGTCACTTACTATTTTTGCTGGTATAATCCCGACATTTTCTACTTGCACCGCTTTCTGCTCATTCAATTGCTCGATATGTTCTAACGGAACGATAATACTAAATTGCGAGCGAATACCACGAAAGTTTGTATTTAACTCTTTCGCGGCTTCAAAAACAACAATTTTCGCGCCAATCTTTTCCCCATATGAATCTAAAAATGCATTTAAGCTCTTTGTATATTCCTCTTCCGTATGCCATTCCATCGTACCGAATACTGATGGATTAACATTTTGAATAATTGTCGTGTATATTTCTCCTCTCGCTTTAGATGCAATTAATGATCGTTTTATCGATTGAACTGTCTTGCCAATATCACTAAATTTCGCACCCCATATTTCTGAAATATTAGGTGTTAAAATGAACGCAATATCAACAAAAATAACCATCGCAGTAAACATTAAAAGATTTTTCCAGAGGGTTAAATCGATTCCTTTTATCATGAAATACACAGTGACAGATATGATAAACAAACCATACCAAGTCTTTCTAATACGTTGCTTTTTCTCCTCGTACAACTCCTCATTTTTCCAAAAAAAGAAAACAAGGACTACAAAGACAATCGCTAAAACAAATAAGCCAATTCGAATGTTAGAGATCATTAATCACATCACCCTCCATTCAAAAACTACTCACGATATCATTACATGCGCAAGTTGCTCTCTTTATGACAAAAGACGTGGACAAGCTTCTAAAATTAGCTACATCGCATATATATTAGAAGGTACCACGTCTTTTATCCTGCTATTTGTGGGCAGTAAGACCCCCACTGATTAAAGTTTTACTTTGCCATGAGTCTATATTGTATATGTAGACAAGCATTCATTTCAAATTTTCGTATTAAAAAGAAATATGTTTCGGAATTTCCCCTTCAGGTACTTCTCCATCCATACTTAAATAATAATGACGAATCGGACGTAAGTTTTCGTCTAATTCATAAACAAGCGGAATGCTAGTGGGAATATTTAATGAAACTACACCATCACTTGAAAGGTTGTCTAAATATTTTACTAGCGAGCGAATTGTGTTACCGTGTGATGAAATAATTACTTTATTACCACTTTTTAATGTCGGCGCAATTTCTGAATGCCAATAAGTAAGTACTCTCTTCTCCGTATCCTCTAAACATTCAGTTAATGGAAATTCACCTTTTTTGAGTGTTTTATATCTTGGATCATTCGCTTCATATCGAGGATCGTCTTCAGTAAGAGCCGGTGGTCTTACATCAACACTTCTTCTCCAAATATGAACTTGCTCCTCACCATATTTTTGTGCAGTTTCATCTTTATTCAGCCCTTGCAATGCACCATAATGTCTTTCATTTAGCTTCCAAGATTTATGTATTGGGACCCAAGTAAGATCCATCTCATGAAGTACAATCCATAACGTCCGAATTGCGCGCTTTAATACAGATGTATAAGCCACATCAAAAGTATATCCGTTTTTCTTTAATATTGCTCCTGCTTCTCTCGCTTCACTTAATCCATTCTCTGATAGATCAACATCTGTCCATCCAGTAAAGCGATTTTCAAGATTCCATAAGCTTTGTCCGTGACGAATAAGTACAAGTTTTATCATTATAATTCCCCTTTCGGAAATGTGAATTTTATTGTTCCATTGCGTACACGTATAAAGTATCTAGTAATGTATCTTTTTATCCATTCACTCTATGACCAAATCATAGTTGCCAAATGTATGGATAAAATTTGTTCTTTTTCAAACGATAAAAACAGAAGTTTTTTCATTATTTTTGATCGACTGGTAGTTCACGTTTCGTTATCCAAGCATCAAAACCTGATCGGCTATTTGCCATTTCATTCATAACTTGGTGCCAATTGTCCTCACATGATTCACCAAATTTTGAAAAAATAGCACCCATTTGTTGTCTTTGTACATCACTCAGTTTTTTCTCTAAATCTGTACCTTTTTCTGTTAAAGACAACTGTTTCACACGTCGATCATGCATAGCTTCATTACTCTCAATTAAGCCCTTTTCCACAAGTTGACGTAGCGGTCCGTGGAGAGCTTGTTTACTTATTTCTAATAGTGATAATAACTCATTTACACTTATCCCTGGAAAACGTGCGATAAAAAATAAAATTCGATGATGTACTCGTTGAATGCCATATTCTTTTATAATTTCATCTGGCTTTTCAGTAAATGTTTTATATGCAAAATAAAATAATGCTAATGCCTCATTCATCTGTTCTTCTTTATGTTGTGTCATCTACTTTCCCCCTGTATGTAAATTATACCACAATCTAGTAATGAATATTTTAATCAACGCATTAGAACTTATTTAGTCTATTGAAACATTCATTGCATAATTAGGAGATGATTCATTTGAAAAAACAATATACTGTAAGTACATATTTATTGGATAGACTACATGAATTAGGAATTGAACATATATTTGGGGTTCCTGGTGATTATAATCTTGCCTTTTTAGATGATGTGGTAGCACATGAAAATTTAAAGTGGATTGGCAATTGTAACGAATTAAATGCTGCATATGCAGCAGATGGGTACGCTCGCATAAAAGGAATCGCTGCTCTTATTACTACTTTCGGAGTTGGAGAATTAAGCGCTATTAACGGTATTGCTGGCTCATATGCGGAAAACGTGCCAGTTATAAAAATCACGGGTACGCCACCAACAAAAGTAATGGAAAATGGAGCAATCGTCCATCATACGTTAGGAGATGGAAAGTTCGATCACTTTTCCAATATGTATCGAGAAATCACTGTGGCACAAACAAATGTAAAACCTGAGCATGCTGCTGAGGAAATTGACCGTGTTTTACGCGCATGTTGGAATGAAAAACGCCCGGTTCATATTAATTTGCCGATTGATGTATATAATAAACCAATTAATAAACCTACAGAACCAATTTTATATAAACCGATTTTAAGTAATAAAGAAGCGTTGGATAAAATGCTACTACATGCCACTTCAATAATAAATAACGCCAAAAAACCTGTAATTTTAGCTGATTTTGAAGTAGATCGATTTCACGCTAAAGAAAATTTACATCAATTTGTAGAAAAAACTGGGTTTCCCATCGCGACGTTAAGTATGGGAAAAGGAATATTCCCAGAAAAACACCCTCAATTTATAGGGATTTATACTGGTGATGTAAGTTCTCCGTACTTGAGAAAAAGAATTGATGAATCTGATTGTATTATTAGTATTGGTGTGAAGTTAACTGATACTATTACAGGCGGCTTCACACAAGGTTTTACAAAAGAACAAGTTATAGAAATCCATCCCTACACTGTGAAAATTATAGATAAAAAATACGGTCCAGTTGTAATGCAGGATGTTTTACAACATTTAAGTGATTCAATTGCGCATCGTAATAAAGATACTCTTGAAATTAAGCCATTTATTTCAGCACCATCACCTTTTACTGAAGAGTTCAATCCAAAAGCACAAATGGTCACACAAAAACGTTTTTGGCAGCAAATGTACCATTTCTTACAAGAAAACGACACCTTAATTGTAGAACAAGGAACACCTTTCTTTGGTAGTGCTGCTATCCCTCTACCTAAAAACACTGCATATGTAGGACAACCGTTATGGGGATCTATCGGATATACATTGCCCGCTCTACTTGGTACACAGCTCGCCAATTTAGCACGGCGCAACATTTTAATTATTGGTGATGGTTCTTTCCAAGTAACTGCCCAAGAGTTATCAACTATACTACGTCAAAATTTAAAACCGATTATATTTTTAATCAATAACAACGGATACACTGTTGAACGTGCCATTCACGGCCAAAATCAACCTTATAATGATATACAAATGTGGGATTACAATAAACTATCAATGGTATTTGGGTCAGAAGAAAAAAGTCTAACATTTAAAGTAGAAAATGAAGCAGAATTAGCAGAAGTCTTAACAAATATAACTTTTTATAAGAATCAACTTATCTTTATTGAAGTTATAATGAGCCAAAGCGGTCAACCTGAATTGTTAGCTAAACTCGGGAAAAGATTCGGTCAGCAAAATTCTTAATATAAAAGCATAACCTAATTATACAATTGGTAGTGTAAAACTTGTTTTGAGAATAGTTTCGACACTCAAAATACATAAGGAAAAGGATGGAAAGCACCATCCTTTTCTATTTTAAGAGCATTCTTCGACTAACGCCCCGTATGACAAGCAAAAATTCTTAATCCATCTTTAACTTTATAGCTTTTGTCGCAATAAATGTTTTAATATGCTTATCTAATATCCTTGTCCCACCAAAATCATCCTCATAAAAACCTGTTATAGCAAAACCAGCTTCAATTTGGCCTTGAATTTGGTCTTCTAAAGTATGCGCATATTCTATTGTTTGATTTGAATCGATGTAATCTTGAACTTCATCCTCTGGTAAATAATCCAATGTTGATGAAGGAATTGAATGTTTAACATCAAGAATACCTTTTTGTTCTTGGTTATCATCAAAGATCCATAGTAACGGATTTGTAAATCCAGCAATAAGAATACCTTTATTCTTTAAAACCCTAGAAACTTCATTCCATACAAGATGAACATCTTTTACAAACAAATTAGAAACAGGATTTATAACAATATCAAAATATTCATCCTCAAAATCACCAAGGTCTGACATATCTCCTTGTACGGTTTTTAAAGTCAAACCATCCCGTTTTGCTACCTTTTCATCTTGTTCCAATTGCTTCTTAGATATATCAGTAACTGTTACATCTGCTCCAGCAGCAGCTAGAACTGGTGCTTGTTGTCCGCCACCTGATGCTAAGCAAAGTATCTTTAATCCATCTAATGACTTTGGAAACCACTCTCTAGGAACTGATTTTTCCGTAGTGACTGTAATCTCCCATTCACCTGATTTGCTTTTCTCAATAACCTCGCTACTTACAGGCTTCGTGTATCTAGAACCTTCTTCAACCTTCTTATCCCATGCATTACTGTTTTGTTGTGTAATATCCATTGCGATTAGTCCTCCTAACGATCTAGTTAGATTTTAAGTGTAAACTTATTAACTATTTATGCTTTCCTTTTTCTATTAACCCGCCTGATAGTTCATACATAGTTGTCTATATTTACATTAACAGATAAACACTAATAATTACTAAAAATTCTAAAAAGACACAAAAAAAGCATTCCAAATCTGTTGACAGTTGGAACGCTTTTTTATGTTATTTCATTTTTCAAGCTTTTAACTAAATCCATTAAACAAATAAGCTATGCTTTTTCTTTTTTATTCAGCAAGAGTTAACTGCCAAGATACACCATACTTATCATTTAACCAGCCAAACTTTTTACTAAACGGATAAGAACCTAAAGGCATGAGAATTGCTCCATCCTGCGCTAGTTTATGAAAGACCGTTTCAATTTCTTCTTCTGTCTCACAAGTTACATAAAGAGACATAGCTGGAGTGAATGTAAAATTATGATTTACATAACTATCAATACACATAAACTCTTGGCCATTTAGCGTAAAAGTTGCATGAATTACAGTTCCCTCTTTACCAGGTCCATTTTCATCGTAGCGAGAAATACTTACAATTTCCGATTGATCAAATAGCGACGTATAAAAATTCATTGCTTCTTCAGCTTTGCCTTCAAACATTAAAAACGTAGTAATTTTTTGATTTGTGTTACTCATATGGAGACAGCCCCTTGTTATATATTTATGTAAAACATAAGTCGGCTAAAAAACCGAACGTACATTCCTATAAGTGTATTGTCTATAAAAACGATGAGTTTGTCAATTATCTACTTTCTTATTTCTTCTTAAATAATGCTGTCCAAAGAAATGATTCTCCAAACATTTCTTTCGGTTGTTTTATTTGTTTCATCCTTCTAATCTCAATTACCTCAAATTCTTTAAATATCTCTCTTAACTTTTCTTCCGAGTATGCAAGACCACCTTGTAGACTCCATTCTCTATATACGTCCCAATCTGTTATTTCTGATCCATTTCGCTCATCTAAATCGCCTGCGGCAAAACATGTTAATCCGAAATAACCACCCGATTTTAATGAGTTTTTAATTAAATCCACATAATTTATTCTTCTATGCGGTGGAATGTGATGCAAACAACCCGAATCGTATACAAAATCAAATTCGTTTTGAACCTCTAAATTAAAAATCGAATCACAAATAAAATGAATTTCTACCTCTTTTGCCAATGCCCTTTCTTTAGCCCAATTAATGCCTTCTACAGATAAATCCACTGCTGTTACATCAAATCCTTGAGTCGCTAAATAAATGGCATTTCTACCTGGACCACATCCAAGTTCTAATACCTTCCCTTTTGAAACTCTCTCTTTTTGTATATACGAAACTAGATTCTCATCTGGAACATTTTCAAAAAACGGAACATCCTTTTCTCTATTCTCATAAAACTCATTCCAAAATGGTTCTGCAGGTCTTAATAATGAATCAAGCATTTTTAAAATGTCTTCTTGTGTGTGTAACGTTTCAGTTTTCATTAATACCCCTCCATAAATTAATAGTCAGAAAATTATTATATATCTTTTCGAACTTTCAAACAAAGAAAAAACTCCTATATTCAATAGGAGTTTTTGTCTTTAAAATCCGAGTACAGCTAACCATTTTAACAATTTCTCTTCTCGCGCTTTTAAATCATCATTCCTAAACTTGCCTAGTTGTATTTCACTAACAACTTCTCCGTCCTCCATAAAAAGAACTCTTTCTGTTTTCTCTGCTACCTATACAACATGAGTCACTTAAGAAGGTTACTTTGCTGAAAAATAAAGCCGATTTCGTTAAGGGATATTTTTGCTAACGCCTCTTCTTTCATACATGTTATTTCATACAATCATACTTTTCTAATAAAATAACGCTTTTGTTCACTTTTTTGATACATTTACGAAACATTCATGTGTTACCTTCATTAAGTTCTTTTCTTTTTATAATGTCGTGTGAGATATACCAACAGAGGAAGCCCTAGATCCCCTAATCCTAGGGCTTTTTTATAAGAATTTTATACATTTTATTATTTCCACTAACTCTTTAAATTGTATATACATAATATAAAATTTTCATGTTGTTATATTTTTTGATGGCCTCTTATCTTTCCTTAAAAGGCTTTTTTTCAAATAACGCTTTTATTTAATTTATATTTAAAAAGTTCCTTTTCATAAAGACTTCCCTTATATGCTATACTCATTATTAAATAATTGTATAAGGAATGTTAAAAATGGATGATAGATCGTCAAGACAATGGAAATTGCGACAAAAGTTAAGAGCACTGAAAACCAAAAACAACAATGACACAAACCCTTTGTTTAGTGAATGCCTTGAATCCCTAGGAAACGAAACTCTCATTTTCTCCCAAGAAAAAAGCCAGCAGATTGCTATTATTTTAATGAATTCATTTCCTATAACTGTCTCGGGAAGAATAGATTGGGAACAGATAGATAACCAATTCATAGCTTCGAACAAAGAACAACTAATTTCCCTTATTAGAGCAAACCAACTAGATTTTGACGAACAGATTTTTATAATATGGGATAACTATGAAATCCCTGTAGTAAGTACAAATCTTGATAAAGTATTCCAATCATTAGTTGACGTTGATGCAGTCAGTTTTTATTACTGGATATTAGACAAAGAATTGATTAGGATTGGGTTTCGCTAATACTCTAAGCATATGAAGCTAGTTCCCTTCATTTCTTAATATTTTCTTCGTCACCACCGCTATTATTATCATTATGAAACTTATAGCTAATATAGGTAAATAAATTTTCGTACTGAATCCTTCAAACATAAAACCATATACGACTTGCCCAATTGGTGCCATACATTGAGATACCGCTGTTATAATTGCCATTACTTTTCCTAGATTTTCATTTGGTGTTTTCTTTTGGACTACAGTAATCACATAGATGGATACAATTGTCATAATCATTGCGATTAGAAGAGAAGAAAGTATAAAGAGGATAAATGGTGGATAGTATCCTAAATTAAGAGTAAACGGTGTAACTGATAGTGCCACTGGTATAACTAATAAAGCTATGATAAGCATCCAATTATATAATGTTTTCATCTGTAACTTTTTAGCAAAGAAACCGATTGACAATGCCCCTAATATGGTTGCAAAATCAATTAATCCCATTCCAATTCCATACATCGTATCGCTACTCTGCATAGTTACTCGTAATATAATAGGTCCTCCAACAACAAATAACGGTGTCAAAATTAAGTTTAGTAAAGCTGCAAGTAACATAGCCTTCAAAATAAAAGGTTGCTTTAAAACATAAAGAAAACCTTCTTTCATATCTTTTATAATTGTCGGTATGATATGGCTTTCTTGCGCTCTTTTTATAAAAGGTATTGTAATAAACATTTCTAAAATTGCAGATAAAAAGAAAGCAAGACAACTTATTATGACGAGCATTTTCAAACCAATTATGCCATATAATATTCCTCCTAGTACAGGTGCAACTATATTAGATAATGCTTGCACACCATTTATGATACCGTTTGCTTGTTCTAACTTTTTCTCTGGAACTAATTGCGGAATACTTGCCATAACAACTGGTGCGTACATTGCACTAACGACTGCTAGTAAAAACATAATTGTTCCAATCAATAAAATAGATACCGATTCAGTTAATAACAAAACTATAAAGCTTAATACAATAGCAGCGTTTATAAAATCCAAAATGACCATTACATTACGGCGGTTGAAACGATCTGCTATCGCTCCGCCAAGAGGAGCTAACAAAAACGGGATACTCGTTATGGCATATAACCCTGCAAATATATCGGCACGTCCTGTTATATCTAGCACATATAAAGACAGTGCAAAACGTAATAGTGTTGAACCTAAAATAGTAATAATTTGACCACTTACCATTAAGTGAAAATCTTTCAAGGAAGATTGAATACTTGCTGGCATCCTCATCACATCCTTCATTTAGTCTAGACCGACTGCCGGTCTATAACACCCAAACAGAAAAAAGCTATTTCTGTTTCATTAAAACCTCGATCATATAATCAAAGGACCCTTCTTTCGCTCCAACAGATACTTCCATCATTTTAATATAAGCCTTAGCTCTTCTCATCATTTCTTCCGGTTTCCACTGAAATAAACCATCATCAAATATGACTTGTGCTGAAGAGAGTAATAATTCAATTGTTTCTTGTGGGTATGGAGTATAAAATATGCCTTCTTCTATTCCTTGCTCTAAAACTTCCGTTAATACAGGAGATAAATGTATAATGGATTGCACTAAACTTTTCTGATGCATTTCTGCATTATTTGGTTGATGGAATTGTTCAATCATTTTTTCTTTGACATCTCCTGATTTTGGTGATTGTTCCATTAAAATTTTAAATAACTTATCTAAAACGTGGATATCGGGATTGGAGACAATCCTTTTCGCCTTAGTGACATCCTCTTTAATAATCCTCATAATGATTTCATCCATTACTTCCTCCTTCGACTTAAAATAATGATAAAACGTCCCCTTTGCTATACCAATTTCTTTTAAAATATCATTCACGGTTGTTTTCGTATAACCTTTCGTAAGAAACAAACGCTCAGCTGTTTCTAAAATTTCCTTTCTACGCTCCTCATACTCCTTTACAATTCGCATTCAAGTTCTCCTTCCTACCAGACCGACTGTCGGTCTATTAAAATTATATGTTTAGTTTGCAAAAAGTTTCCTATTATCGTACATATACAACACCATACTTTCTATTTCCTTTATAAATTTTTATTTTTTAACGTCCGCTCAATTTGTTTAAAACGTATCTCATGTTTCTTATCGTCACCTTTCATTTTAGGAAAAGAACGATGCCTCCGTTCGATCTATGTACTTATCAATGGAGTATTTTGTTGAGTTCCAATATGTAATATTGCATATTTCGTACTTTTATATTTTTATATATAATAATTTATTTATAAAAATATAAATTATTAATAAGGGTGATTTATATGAGCAAGTTCCGAAAGAAGATGATTAAATATTTGCAAACATTTTGGGGATACTTAGCATTTGGTGTATTAATGTTTGCTATCTTCTTAATTACGGATTTAACATATGTATCTTTAAATACATTAGGCTGGAGAGACTGGCTAGGTTCTGTAGCAGGCGCAACCATTTTATCTGTTGGGATGTTTACTTTAAATAAATTGAATTTAAAATAAATATTCGGTCAATACTGAATGTGGGCTGTATGCCAACATTCATTTAAAGTAGTCTTCTCTGTATCTCCTTGTATTGAGCAGTTAGCTTTTGCTAGCTGCTCTTTTATTTTGTTCCGGTTCTTGCCTCTTAAAGAACTCTTTATCTACTTTTCCCCAATAAGTACACATATCTATTCCCCTTTGCTACAAAATGAAATTTTTATTTTGTTTTACGCGTCGCTTCTTCAATCAGCCAAGATACAATATTAAAATCATTAGCTTCACCCTTTAAAGATGTTCCGTTCCAAAAGCATTCTTTCATCACTTCAAGTAATTTTTCAACAGCTTCAATTCATCTCATATTCATTTTCCCTTTCTCCCAAATAACTATTTTGTTTTATTAATTAACTGATTAATAAAACAAACACCTTTATTAAACATTCCATGTTTCTTCACCCCTTGAATATTTTTCAAATAAAAATACATACTACTTTCAAGCTGCCGTGTCCATGGCTAATACCTCTTTCTTTTGATGTATATTTTTTAAGAAATCGAAAATAATACCAACAAGCTGTTTGAACTAGCAGCTTCACTCTTCTCGCAATGGGGATGCAAATTATCACAATTAGCTAACTCATTGAACTCACTGGCAGACAACCAAAATCGTTGTCTGCTTTTTGTATGAGATTTTTCGTTTTACATATACTACTTTTGAACCTGCAGACCAATACGAGCCATTTTGGTACTTGGGATTTCCCTTCCGGGGATAAGTATTTTTTACTTATCCCTTTTTTGTATAGACACGTATATTTAGGGTAAAACTAATTACAAGCAAATTTTCTGTTTATGCGTAGTTCTAAACAAGATTACTTTTTCTCCTATTAAAGGACGGCAGGTACGACTGCTAGTCCTTTTTTCTTATTTCGCATATTATCACTACATTACCTTCATCGTCGTCGTAAGCAATTTCCCCATAAGGATGGCAGTGGTGCTTCTCGAGTTCCTCATCGATAAAAACTAACAAATTAGTTTTCCAGTTTCCAACGATCGTACACCAATACGAGTTTAATCCTTCATAAACTTCTCTTGTTCTATTTCGATAATTGCGGAATGTATAATGAAAATACTCGCTCGCTTCAATACCTTTTCTTTTAACCAAAGTGTTCTGCTGAATGACAGTAATACCCTTTCTCTACTGGTTTTGAACTATAAAATTCCCTTTATAAATTTCAAATACGGTGAATGAAATTTTTTCTTGCCATCATCCTTGTTGTATACAAACAAAAAAAGAGCCACAATATTTCGGGACTCTTTTACAATTATAACTATTTAACGACCACGTCTTTGCTGACCTTGCTTTGTACTACCTTTTTTATTACTTGGCTTATTAAATGATCGGTTATTTTCATTTCTCGAACTATTTCTTGAATCACTTCTCGAGCTATTTCTCGAATCACGTCTTGATTCACTTCTTGAACCTTCGCGGCTATCTCTTTGACGATTTTGACCTGATTTCTTCGGAGCCGGCTTTGGTACCGGTTTTCCATTTTCATCTACACGTTTTATCTTCGGTTGTTCGATTATTTCTCTTTGTATTGGTGCACCAAGCGTTTTTTCAATTTCTTCTAAATGTTTTTCATCTTTCGCTGCAACGAACGTAATTGCAAGACCTGATCCACCTGCACGTCCTGTTCGGCCAATGCGATGAATGTAACTTTCTACATCTTCAGGGATATCATAGTTAAATACGTGCGTTACACCATCTACATCAAGTCCACGAGCTGCTACATCCGTTGCGATTAAGTACTGAATTTTAGCTTCGCGGAAACTCTTCATAACTCTTTCACGTTTCGCTTGAGGTATATCACCATGAAGTTCAGCACAATTATAACCTAGTCCTTTTAAATTATCATAAAGCTTACTTGCTCTAACCTTTGTACGACAGAAAATAACAGCTAAAAATGGCTGATCACGATCCATAACAAAACGAAGTGCATCTGGCTTTGCACGGTCTGTCGTCTCAATGACACGCTGCTCAATTGTATCAACCGTTACTTCTTCACTTTGTACTTGAATCATTTGCGGTTCATCCATATAACGCTTCGCCAATTTTTTAATATCTTTTGGCATCGTTGCTGAGAATAACATCGTTTGTTTACTACCTGGTGTCTCATCTAAAATATCTTCAATATCATATAAGAAACCAAAATAAAGCATTTGATCCGCTTCATCTAGTACAATCGTTGAAAGATTACTTAAATCAATTGTTTCACGTCGTATATGATCTAATAATCGTCCTGGTGTTGCAACAACAATATGTGTATTACCTTTTAATTTTCTCAATTGTTGTGCTACATCTTGCCCACCATAAATCGCTAGTACATTAATATCTTCTCTTTGAACAAGCATTTTTTTAATTTCAGTTGTAATTTGCAGAGCTAGTTCCCTTGTTGGTGCAACAATTAAGGCCTGAACATCACTAGATTCTGGATCGATTTTTTCTAAAATCGGTAACACGAATGCTAACGTTTTACCCGTTCCTGTTTTCGCCTGCCCAATAATATCTTTACCTGACAGAATAACTGGAATTGCCTTCTCTTGAATTGGTGTTGCTTCTGTAATTCCATTTTCACGTAATGTATGATTAAAAGTTTCACTAATTCCTAATTCTAAAAAGTTTTTCAAATAGACCACTTCTTTTCCTTATTTTTCACATTAGCTTTCATTGTACCATTTGTTTCGCCAAATATGAAAAATAAAAAAATTCTTATCTTCTTTTTTTATATTCATCCTGTACTAGATGAACAAATTCTTTTTGCTTTTTCTCAGATTTTATTAATGCTTCCATGTTAGTAGAAGACAAAATATACTTTTTAATTTTTCTATTACTCCAAATTAAACTTGTATACTTCGGATCTTCATTTAGATTTCGAAACCACTCTAATTCACTTAATTTTGCGATATGGTGTTTCAATTTCATGTCATTTCGAGGATAAAATAAAATGATATCTGCTATTACATCAAATAACGAACCCATTTTCTCCCCCCTATACCCTTGCTCAAATTATATATATTCTTCTTTACATATATATTTCAATTTTACCGAAATATAATGTTACTGATTTGGTTGAAATCGCAAAATATATGAACTAAAAAACCGATCTTTTCGATTTAGGAAAGACCGGTTTTCATTAATTTATACAGTAAGCTTTCCTCCATGATAGCAATAATACTGTGCTGCTTTAAAACTTTTAAAACTTTTAATCCTATTTAAAGACTGTTTCGCTTTTTCTATATCCAAACAAAAATTCGGATTAGCTATTACTAACTCACGATTCTCTTGAACAGCCGCATCTCCCGTAATTACACAGTCTAAATTCGGAAAATATAATGAAATATGCCCCGAAGTATGTCCTGGCGTCGCTACTATTTGACATTCATTATTCAAAATCATTTGACCATCATGCACTTTTTCATCGACGGAAATATGTTTTATATTTTTTAACTGTTGTATAAACCATTTACCAAATTCTTTTTCTTCATTTGGCATACGTTCTAACATTTCTTCAGCTTGAACTAACCTCTCTGATTTTATATCACCACTAATATAGTTAGATTCAATTTCACTAGCAATAACATTAATATTTGGGTATTTCACTTTAAAATCATATACAGCCCCTATATGATCGTCATCATAATGGGGAATAATTATATTCTTTAAGTTTTTCATCTCATATCCATGTTTTAATATTGCATTTTCAATTAAAGGTAAAAAACTTGGATATCCTGTATCGACTAACGTTAATTCATTATGTAATATAATTAAACTTGGATAAATACATTGTTTTTGCCCGTTAAATTCGAATTCAATTGGTAGTTCTATTATTTTCATTTTTCTTCCCCCATACCGCTTATAAAATGCATAATAATAACTAAATGATCCACATACATCTTACAATATATATACTATGTAACGGAACAATGTGAATCATTGTATAATCCACATTATATTATTTTGAACAGGTATTCCCCTATTTTTATGGAAATATATAATTAAGAAAAACAATAAAATTGATTAATCTCTCACTTCTTTGTCCATCCTTTTAAAAAATCTATGTTTTTGTAAAAGGAGTGTTTATATGGAGAAACAGACACTTTGGAAAAAGTTCAAAAAAAGCTCTGTAAACCTCGGTAAATCCAGCGTATATGAAAGTATTATTTTATTCTACACAATGAAAAAGAAAGAATTACCTACTAAAGCAAAATTCATAATATTAGCCGCTTTATCTTATTACGTATTAGCAATCGATTTCATTCCAGATATAGCTGCTATTATTGGGATCGGCTTATTAGATGATGTTTTAGCAATCGCTGTAGCGCATAAATACGTGATGAGACACGCAGATGCTGAAATTCGAGAAAAGAGCAAAATAAAGATGGAGTCATTATTTACTTCAGCACAAGCATAATGAAACTATCTAGTCATTTACCATGAGAGCATTGCAGAATAAATTCCTAAACAGTAAAAGAATTTCTCTTAGTCCTCAAACCGTAAACAAATAGGGAATCAGCACTTGTTCCTAAGTTCTGACTCCCTTTTATTTATTCTTATATCTATCTGTTATACAGTTTCATGCGTTCCCTTATATAAAACTGCTATTGCCGCTACTATAAGAATCATACCCATAAAAGCAGGTGCGGCATGACCAAGTGATACATAGATTTGTCCTCCAAGAATAGGACCAATCATTCTTGCTAAAGCTTGAATAGATTGGCTTCCACCTTGAATCCTTCCTTGTTCACTAGAACTGACAGACTTTGAAAGCATCCCGTTGAATGAAGGTCCGAAAATTGAATCCCCAAAACCATACATCAGCATCCCAGCGATAAGTAGTGGATAGAGTGAAAACAAAGCTGATGCCGCAATAAAACTGTATCCTATAATCTCCGAAACCATCCCAAGAATTGCTATTTGTTTATCACTAAGCTTGATCAAAAGCTTTGGCATGATAAAACTTTGTGAAACAATGTCTTGAAAGCCCAAAATTGAAAACATAAGTCCGATTAATGCAGGTTTCCAACTGAAAGTATCCATTGTAAATTGCGTGAAAATTGCTTGTAAAGATCCGTTAGGTATCCAAAGTAAAAACGCTGAGACAAGTAACCACTTTAAATTTTTCATGGAAAGTATGTTTGCTAGCTGTACAAAAGGATTTAACCTTACAAAAGTAATCTCTTTCAACCTATTATTTTTTTCAAGGCTCTCAGGCATATATTTGATCCCATATACAACATTTATTAACGTTATGATTGCACCAAAATATATAGGTACAGTATCACCAAACTTGGCAAGTATCCCCCCAATGGTTGGGCCAATGATAGTTCCCGCACCTACAACTGCACTCACCCATCCAAAATATTTCGTTCTCTGTTCTTTTGGAATGATGTCTGCAAAATATGCGAAGATAGTACTTATGCTCCCGCCTGTTATTCCTTCTATTATGCGTCCAGCAAATAGTACCCATAAAGCTCCTCCTATTCCAAAAACTAAGTACCCAATTGCAGAACCAAATAAGCATATTAAAAGTAGTGGACGACGGCCATACTTATCGCTTAAAGCTCCGAGTACTGGTGCAGCTAAAAACATGCAGGCCGCATATACGGAAGTTAGTAGTGTAACAACCAATGCTTGTTCTTCCGGATTACTTGTATATGGCTGTACTAAGAATGGGACTACAGGCATGATGATACTGAAACCTATACCACAAAGAAATACAGAAATAAGTCCGAATAGTAAAGCATGTTTATCTATGTTTTTTTCAGTTTTCCTTTCATTTTGTGATCTAAATATAGACATTTAACTTCTCTCCTAAAAAATGTTGCTTTGTCAACAAAATAATAACTCTTTTTTGTTGATTAGTCAACAAAAATAAAATAATAAAAAAGCAGCCTATTCTCATTAGAGTAAGGCTGCCCGTAAAAGCCCGATTGGTGAGGGCTGATAATCAGTGGAGATGAAGACCCCCCACTGATTAAAGTTTCACTTTATTATTAAAATATATTACGATTTAATATGTATACCTTGTTTCTTTATTTCTGCATCCAAATGTCTACTATACTTTTCCACAAAGCTAATTATACTGTTGAATTCTTCTTCAGTTACTTGTTCAAATACAGCTTTATCTCGCTCTTGAAACTCTTTGTGCAGATTTTCATGGATTTTATAAATTTCTTTCCCTTGTTCGGTAAGCCTAAAATAAATTTCTTTCTTATTTTCTGACTTTTGGTAGCTTTCAACAAGGCCTTTTTGTATGAGCTTCTTAGTCATTCTACTTATAGCACCGCGAGTCACATAAAAAGCCT
Organism: Bacillus cereus group sp. BfR-BA-01330; assembly: GCF_022663885.1. Lineage (NCBI taxonomy): Bacteria > Bacillati > Bacillota > Bacilli > Caryophanales > Bacillaceae > Bacillus > Bacillus cereus group sp. BfR-BA-01330. The sequence goes on along the minus strand of NZ_JAKUGK010000004.1, from coordinate 19,613 downwards.
CTGCGAGTTGTGTCACGTTAGAATCTGCATTGTTTTCAATATATTCAATGCAGTGGACTTCAGAAGACTTAAAACCTTTAAGACCCTCTTCCATCTTATCTTTATTAAGCCAAACCAGCTTATTATATAATTCCCTGAAACCGTTCATGACCTGTTCTTCTTTATTCATGCCCTGCCCTCCTCACCGCTCATTAGCACATTAAAACTATTATATTAAATTTCTGCTTACGTTTCGACAATATTGAAATAATTATTATAACATTAAAGATATGTGTAAAAATAGGCGCTTAAATAAAATAATTTTTAAACAGCAAATTTTGCAAGTTTATTTCTACTTACAGTAAACGGTAGACAAAAAGTAAGAGCTAAGATCATTTCTCTTAGCTCTTCTTTCATAAAACTATTTCACTTCATTAGCGACAAAAAAGTGCTCACATACACTTGATATGCGCTGTAAGTCCACGTTCCCACCAGATATAACAGCCACTACTTTTTTCCCTTTTATATAACTATCAACTTTTCCTGCAAGAAGTGCAGCAGTTGCTAATGCACCTGCACCTTCTACAACAGCTTTCCCACGTTGTAATAAATCTTTCATCGCTACTTCCAGCTCTTTTTCTGATACAGTTACAATATCATCTACTAATTCTTTTACAATTTCAAATGTTAATTCACCTGGTATTTTAACTGCGCAACCATCTGCAATAGTAGGCGCCTCATAGTGTTCTACGATTGCTCCTTTATCGTAAGATGCCTTCATTCCATGAACATTATCTGCTTGGACACCAATTATATTAATGGATGGATTAAAAGATTTCAATGCTACAGAAATACCAGAAATAATTCCGCCTCCACCTATTGGTACAATGACAGTATCTACATCCCACATATCATCAAGAATGTCTAATCCAATTGTACCTTGACCAGCCATTACCTCTACATCATCATATGGATGTAAGTATGTTTCACCTGTTTCCCTTATAATTTCTTCACATTTTACCTTTGCATCATCAAAGGTTTCACCATGTAAAATCACTTCAGATCCATATCCTTTTGTTGCTTCAACTTTTGCCTGAGGTGCAGAAATTGGCATAACAATTTTACTCTTAATACCGAGTAAATGAGCAGATAATGCAACTCCTTGTGCATGATTACCTGCTGAACATGCAATTACACCTCTTTCTTTTTCTTGATCCGTGAGCCGCGACATTTTATTAAATGCGCCACGAAATTTAAAAGAACCCGTTAATTGCATATTTTCTAATTTCAAATGAATTTCTCCACCCGTTTTACTAGTTAAGTAAAAAGATTTTACTAATGGCGTTTTACGAGCATTTCTATCTAGAATTTTGTGAGCTTTTTTAATATCGTCTATATGTAATGGTAGTTTTCTAGTTATCATACTGACACCTCTTCCAATGTTCTATTCCTAAGTTTTCGTAAGTCGTAGCTCCTTTATACGAAAAGAAAAAGTCTTTATATATGTACCCCACTCTGAAATAAACACATTTGCAAACAATTTAACATCCTCTTCATATCGCGTTCTTTATAATGATTTAAACATGCAATTTGGATCCAATTATTCTTTTGTAAATAAGATGACTCATAATGAACGATGTATCCTTGTAATGCTAATGTATCGCCTACTACTTTAGAAGAATAATCTTCGCTCAATACAATAGTAAGTATAATTGGCGCGGCATGTTCTTTAGGTGAAACAAGCTTTAAACCCATATCAGTAATAACTTCTTCAACATAATCATATGTCTCTTTAATTTTTACAAATGCCTTTTCATCTTCAAATCTCTTTAACGCTTCTTGCAATGCATAAATTAAATTCCATGATTGTGAGTATGGAATACTTTCATTTTCTTCATACATGCCAATGTCCATATAGGCCGGCACAGCCTCGTTTATTTTTACAATGTGGTTATGAAAAACGAAAGAAATTCCTGTATATGATTTAATCGCTTTACCGCTAACACCACTTGCAAAATACACATCCTTCAAGTCTAATGGTATTGCTCCAATTGAGCTTATGCAATCTACACACAGTTTCATTTGATTCTCGTTACAAAGAGTATTTAGCTCGTTTAAATCGTTTAACATTCCAGTAGATGTTTCATGATGAACAAGCCAAATCCATTCATAATTTCCAGTTGTCATAATTTCTTCTAATTCGGTATAAATAAATGGATCTCCCATTTCCTTTTTATACGTATCAAAATGTAACCGTGCTCGTTTTGCATGTCCAACTAATCTATTACCAAATTCCCCATTTGTTAATACTAGTCCTTTCCCTTTTAAAGAACGTAACTGTAAAGCAATCGCATCATTTGCTAACGTCCCTGTTCCTAACATAAGCTGTACATGTTTTGCTTTTGTCATGTGAAGTAACCGTTTTTTCACATTGTCCATCATCACTTGAAATGACTTAGTGCGATGGGAAATAGGTCGCGTAGAAAATGCCTTTCGAACGTTCTCTTCAATATCTACTGGACCAGGTAAAAACGTATATTCTTTCGTCATAATCCCCCCAACACTCGACTCTTCAAACATAGCAGGGGTAACATACATTGGCTGAAAGGCCGCTTCTTCTGTACCAACTAACGTATGGAAAACTTTGAATCCCATTTGCTCATATAAAGCTAGTTCACGTGTTGTTGCAGAAATGAGTGCTAATTCATATCCATTTAGAAGCAAATAACGATGTAGAAAACGGATTAATCCTAACAACGCTCTTCCATTCCTATATTCACGTTCTACTGAAAGTAAACGAATTTCATACACTTTTTCTCCATGCTCTTGCAAATAAACATCTAAATTTGAAATTTTATAATCTAACGAGAATGGTCGTTTTCCCCGCACCGCGACCATACCTACTAATCTATCCTCATCTAAACAAATTAAATATGTATTTTCTTCATGAAACCGATCTATACGAAACCGGTCTTTCGTTTCTTCATGTTGCGGAATCTCTTCTACAAAAGTTTTATAATTTAATTTATGTATACTTTCAAATTCCCAATCTTGATCAGCAACTTTATAAATTAACCCCATGCCTTATCTCCTTTATCTATTTAATAAAAAATGATAAGTGGAGATTATCCCCACTTATTAAACATTCATTTTATTCTCGATTTACATATAGAATAAGTACAATAATCATTCCACTTAAAATAGTCGTAACAACAGAATAAGAATAAAGAATCATACAAATTGGTAAACAAGCAATCGTAATTAGTCCTGGCTTCGTAAACCCTTTGAATATTAAATAAAATACAATAAAAATGCCTATGAGGGTAAGCGCTATCAAATAATCAAATGCAATTAATCCTCCAATAAATGTTGAAATACCTTTACCGCCCTTACCTTTAAATAAAACTGGGTAAATATGTCCAATAATAACGGCCAATAATGTTAACATTACGAATGTAGGGTCTTCAAACAGATATTTTGCAACAGTAACAACGATTGCCCCTTTAATCGCATCCCCTAAAAATGTAGCGATGAAATACCCTTTTCCATATACGCGCCCCATATTTCTTGCGCCAGGATTTCCGCTTCCTTCATCCCTAATATCAACGTTATGTCTCAATTTTGTTACTATATAAGCGGTCAATATGTTTCCAATTAAATAAGAAGCCACCAAATATAAAAACTGCATACTATTAATCATGTAATCATTCACTTTCTACATGGGAATACATATACAATATTCAATTACTACGTATATTGTACGTTTTTAACATACATCCCTTTATACATTTTAACATCATATTTTTACAAATCATACAAAAATTCTCATGCGCTAATTTTAAAAATATATATCCCTCATTAAATGGTATGTTCCTTTCACTGCCATTTCTGCTTGTGATACGAATGTAATTTCTTTCATACTTTCTTCACAGCATTTCTTAAATACAGCAAATATTTCAGGAACTAAACGCAATATACTGCCACTTACTGCAATTGGCGTTGAGTGCTTAAAGTTCAACTTGTTATAAACATTTACTGTAATCCTTGCTAATTCCTTTCCAGCTTGCATCATAATTTCATGCGCATCATTATTGCCATCTCTCGCTTCCTGAATAACTAATGGGGCGATTGCTGCAATTTTATCTTTAGAAGAAGTATATACTAAGCTTTTTATATGAGACGGTGTCAAAAGTTGAAACTGCCTTTGAATATTCAAACTCAATGGACAAAGACTGATTCCTTGATCGAACTGAATTGCCATTTTCTTTAAAGCTTGTAATGCAATCCAATATCCGCTCCCCTCATCTCCTAAAATATGTCCCCATCCACCGCTATACTGATATACTTCTCCTTTTTTTCCTATACAAATTGCACCTGTACCACCTATAGTTAATATTCCATCCTTACCTTTTAAAGCAGCTGCATGTGCGATCATTGCATCATTAAGAATTTCAATTTTTGTTCCGTATTTCTTTTTTAAACGTAATGTTAATTCATTTGTATTCGCTCCGCTTATACCAGCTAATCCTAAACAAACACAAACACAATGCCCATTTATTAAACTCTTCTGGCATTGATTAATTGCTTCCATAATATGCACAAGAGCTTCTTCAAAATCTATTAATATGTTTCCAAAACCACTGGTAGCTCTTACAAGTTCATTTCCGTCTTTATCAAATGCAATTGCCTCGGTCTTTGTTCCCCCGCCATCTACTCCAATCATATACTTCATATGTTCGCCTCATTTTCATCTGCGTATGGAGGGAATGTTATATTCCCTAAAATTACGGAATTCTTAGCACCTGTTGCGCTCGGCACATTACTCGGATTACGATGATACGTTTCGTTTGCTAAAATAGCAAATGCAATTGCTTCTTTCGCTGCTGAAGAATGACCAATATCTTCTTGTATACATATGCTACATTTCTCTTCTCTTAATCCATTCCGTAACATTTCAACAAGTGTATTATTATAACTTCCACCACCACCTAAAATCACCTCATCAATTTCATAATATGGCAAAATAAACGCCTTATAATGATGAACAATTGAACATGCTGTAAACATCGTGACAGTTGCCAATATATTTCCTTTACTATGCTTTTCAAATCGATTCAATAATTCAGTCACAAACGCTTCTCCAAACTGTTCTCTACCTGTTGATTTTGGTGGTTTCATGTTCAAAAATGGATGGTTCATACAGTATGTTAAAATTTCATCTACAACTACCCCCTGCTTTGCAATCCAACCATTTTGATCATATGGTACATGAAATAATCTTTGACATACTTCATCGATTACCATGTTGCCTGGTCCAGTATCGAAAGCAATAACACTCTCTTTACTTCGTTTACTTGGAACCACTGTAACATTACTAATCCCACCAATATTTTGTAGTAGTCTATTTTTAGTTTGATGCCGATATAAAATAATCTCTGAATATGGTACAAGTGGTGCACCTTGTCCCCCTGCCGCCATGTCCATCGTTCGGAAATTCGAGATAACCGTCGTGTTCGTTTCATATGCTATTACTGCTGGTTCCCCAATTTGCAATGTTGAAGAAATAATATTCCCTTCTTGCTTTGGCTGATGATAAATCGTTTGTCCGTGAGAGCCTATTAAATCTAATTGTCTCAAAGGAAAATTGGCCTCTTTACAAACTTCCTTTACAGCATTGGCGAAGCATAAACCAAGTTTAAAATTTAAACTACATATAAGTTGGACATTCGAAGTTTCAATTGATAACGCTTGTTGGATCTCATTTTTCATATCATTACAAAATGGAACAGTAGTAAAATGGATGAGTTCGATTTTAGAATCTACACCACTTCCTTCTATATGAACGAGCGCTACATCTATTCCATCTAATGAAGTACCAGACATTACCCCTGCAATATACATAACGTGCATGACCTCCTATTTACTAAAAAACAATCATGTAAGTAACGAACGTACAACCAATCGAAAACAATATAAATCTAAAAAACAACTGAGCTTTCGATGCAAACGGTCCATCAATGAAAGAAACAACTACCGTAAGCAAAACGCTTGCCGCAATACTTGTAACAAGCCAGATACTATGCATTTGTGATAGATTTAGCATGCCTAATAAAGGGACAAAAAGTAAATTTGCACAAATCACTCCAAATAATAATAAAAATACGCCTTTATAACTAAATTTTATATTCATTCTATTTCCCCCTTTCTAGTTTTAATGTGAAAGAAGTGATAGACAAAAAGTCTATCACTCAAAATAACAGCGTGCAGATTAAGGATTAACAGATTCCCCGTCACCATTTTTTTCAATTTCAAGCATATTTTTGTCGTACATTTTAAAGAATGGTAAATAAATAAGGAACGATATTGCTATATTTATAAAAACTAATACAATCGCACGCCAATCTCCACCTGTTGCTAAATATGCACCAATTGGAGCAGGTAGTGTCCATGGCGGCATAATATGCGTTGGTGTTACAAATCCCATCGCAGTTGCTGAATATGCAACAGTTGCTGTTACAAGTGGTGTAATGATAAATGGGATAATTAAAATTGGATTTAGTACAATCGGTAATCCGAATATGACTGGTTCATTAATATTAAAAATACCCGGAACAATACAAGTTCTTGATAATGCTTTCGAATATTTCGATCGACCAAATACAATCATAGCTAATACAAGCCCTAACGTCGCACCAGAACCGCCAATCCATATAAACCATTGATATAACGGCTCTGGTGAAATAAATGGCAACTGATCTGCTCCACTAGCAACTGCTTCACCATTTTTCCCTAGATATACTTCCCATAATGGCCGAGCAACAGTTCCAACAACCGACACACCATGGATGCCGAATGACCAAAAAAACGTAATTAAAAACACTGGAATCATTACACCGAAGTAACTATCCCCAGCTTTTACTAATGGTGCTGCTAATTTATCAACAACATGGTGTAAATCAATGCTAAAAACGACAGTTACTAGACTCATTATAATAATAACGAATGCTGCAGGTATAAGTGCTTCAAATGAACGCGATACAGATGGCGGTACTTGTTCTGGCATTTTAATCATTACATTTTTCTTCTTACAAAATCTTAAAATCTCTACGGATAAAATAGAAACAATCATCGTCACAAATAATCCATGACCTCCGAGATTTGTCATCGGAAGCATGAATCCTTTTTTATCAATTAACTCAGGCGTTAATGTTAAAAGTAGTGAACATACCGCGAGCTGTGCTCCTGATAAAGCATCTAATTTATAACTTTTCGCTAAATTATATCCTATTCCAAATGCGATATATAAAGACATAATAAACATGGTTAAACGATATGGTATCAATATACTTGTTTGATTCTTTAATGCCCAAACTGATATGAAACTATCTTTCGGCAGTGGTGGAAATGCTACTATTAAAAAGAAGCTTCCTACTATAATAAATGGTAACGCCGAAATAACTCCATCACGGATTGCTTGTAAATGTCTCTGCTCAGAAAGCCTTGCCATCGGTCCAGATAAGTTTTTATCAAGAAACGTGACAAACTTATTCATAACGTTTCCCCCTAACTTATTAATTCATTTACAGTTTTTAATAAAGTCGGGCCACCAAGCGGTGTGTATGCTTGCGGCGGTATGATGCCACACGGAATAGATTCCTCCTCTGCAAATTTTTTTACAGAGTCAAATCGGTGTCTTATTTGAGGTGCCACCATTACGACATCCCAGCCATTCTTTACTTCTTCCTCTACCTCATTCGTTCCAATTGCATGCACTTCCATGTTCACACCATTTTTCTCCGCTTCTTTTTTTAAAGCGTTTACAACAATTGCACTGGACATTCCTCCAGAACAGACGAACAAAACTTTCATTTATTAATCCTCCTATACTTATAATTTATTACCCTTCAAATGAAAGGAAGTTTCACTTTACTAACAAGCATATGAAGTAGTAAATGAATTTAGTTATAATGAAAGTAAATTTCATTAAAAATATTTTTCCTATTAAATTAATGTTTCAATATGCAATTTTCTCTATTGCAAAGTCAACCTCGCCTCATATATTATTTTAAATAATCATATGATAGGGAGGCGTATAAATGATCGTTAAACGTTTATTAATGATATGTTGTATCGTCATCTTGTTCATCCCTTTCTCTTTCATTCCCCCTCACTTTACTTATGCTGAAGTAAATACTACGTACAAAAAACATGAATTACGTGCTGTATGGATTGCATCTGTTCTGAATATTGATTGGCCCTCAAAAACTGGCTTACCCATTGAAAAACAGAAACAAGAATTTATAAGATTATTAGACAATGTAAAAAGCACTGGTATGAATGCAGTTGTTGTACAAATTAAACCAACCGCTGATGCTTTCTATCCTTCAAATTACGGTCCTTGGTCTGAATACATTACAGGAACACAAGGAAAAGATCCTGGTTATGACCCGCTCGCATTTATGATTGAAGAAACTCATAAAAGAAATATAGAATTCCACGCTTGGATTAACCCATACCGAATAACGATGAATCACACCGATATAAATCGATTATCAAATAATCACCCTGCAAGGCAACATCCCGATTGGGTTGTCACTTATGGCGGAAAGTTATATTACAATCCCGGTATTCCGGAAGTGAAAAAATTTATAACAGAAGGCGCTTTAGAAATCGTACAAAATTACGATATTGATGCGCTGCATATGGATGATTATTTTTACCCATATAAAGTAGCCGGTGAAGAATTTCCAGATCAGAAAACATACGAAACATATAATAATGGTAGATTTACAAATATAGAAGATTGGCGACGTAATAATGTAAATGAACTTGTAAAAGATTTAAATACTGCTATAAAACAAGAAAAATCATATGTAAAGTTTGGCATTAGTCCGTTCGGCGTATGGCGAAATATAGCTGACGATCCCACTGGCTCTAACACAACCGCAGGCCAAAGAAACTATGATGACCTTTATGCTGACACACGTGAGTGGATACAAAAAGGATATATTGACTACATTACACCGCAAATATATTGGAATATAGGTTTCACCCCAGCTGCATATGACATATTAGTAGATTGGTGGGTTAAAGAAACAAATAACAAACCGCTTCACCTATACATCGGTCAAGCGGCCTATAAAATTAATAATAACTCCGTCCCTGCTTGGTCTGATCCAGAAGAATATCCAAAACAAATTGCATTAAACCGGCTATATCCTGATATAAAAGGTAGTATGCATTTTAGCTTAAAAGATATTAATAACAATCCACTCGGAGTTAAAGATAGACTTTCAAAAAACATATATAAACATCCTGCATTAATCCCACCTATGCCTTGGCTTGATCATGATCCACCAAAACAACCGACTTTAAAAGGCGCCATTCCAAGAGATGAAGGTATTGCAATCGGTATCATTGACAATAGAGATAATGATTCTGCTTATTACGCTATTTACCGCGTGAATGGGAAAAATGAAGTGGATATACAAAACCCCAAAAATTTACTTACTACTGTAAGAAAAACAAAACTTGGAGAAATTTATGTAGATAAAACCGCTATTTCCGGAGAAACGTATACGTATGTCGTAACTGCAGTTGATCGATTGCATAATGAAAGTGTGGCTTCTAGTCATACTACCGTTAGAGCAAAATAAAACCTCATAAAAAAAGCGCCTTAAAGCCGTGATACTTAGCTTTTAAGGCGCTTTTTGTTATTTATTCTTAAACTTCTCAGTCGCTGCTCTCATCTTCACATTTAAATCGTGATCAATTGAGTCGCGAATATCTCGCTCTACTACTTCCATTTCTTTTTGGAAATTTTCCAAGTAGATTTTCAGTTCTTCTTCCTTCTCTGGTCTTTGTGAAGGTGGTAATTGTACTACCAACGATAACATGGCCGTTAAATCTTTCATTAAGAACGTTTCAAGTTTATGTTGTTGTTCAAACATGCGTTGCTCTTGATAGTACGGAAGTGCATTTAATACTGAAATTGTAATATCATCAACCGTTCTTTGTAATGAAGGATTTATTGAGCGTTTATACGCTTGAATTGTATTTAATGCGTCTGGATAACGGTCATAAAAATACAATTTGTAAAATGATAATTCTGTCGGTTTTACAGTTTGCTGCGCTTCTTGTCTTAAGAAATCTTTCACTTTCATCGCAGCCACATCAATATCTTCATTCGTAAGCTTTTTCGTAGTTTTTGCCATTACATGCACTTTTTTCTGCTTTTCTTTCGGTAACATCGAGAAGACTTGCTCTCTCGTACGTTGACCTGATGCACAAAATAGAATATTTAATGTATTTTGTTCTTTCTTTCCTTCGGTGCGAATCCAGCGATAAAACAGTGGATGTTGTGTAAATTCTTGTAGAAACGGTATTGATTTGTTTGATATCTTATCTAAAGAATCTTGCGCTCTTTTATATGGCTTCGTCCATGAAAAATACAGTTTCCGCCCGAAGTATACGACTAAAACAACGACAGTAAATGCTATTAAAAGCAATGTACCGAGTAGTAATAGTACTGTTTGAATGAAACTCATTTGTTCACCTCCTCTAATAATCCGTTATTTCCTTGGACGCTGAATGAGTTTCTGCTTCATCTCATCATTAAATGTGTCTAGTTCAATAACGAACTTCTTGCTTGACTCAATAATACGTTCTGACGATTTTTCAGATGCTTCAATTGCAGCGAACACATTTTGGAATGATTCACGTAATTTATCCATGCTAATAGCAGGGTTTTCAAGCAATTTCGTCGTTTCTTCTGTATTTTGTTTTAACGCTTGAGAATTACTTAATACCATCGATTCAATTGCTTCATTCGTTGCATTTACCGCATCAATTGTTTTACGTTGATTCGTTAATGCAAGCTGAATAGCAGCTGAAACTGTTACAACGTTTTGCGTCATCGTAATTGCATTACGTATTGCCTCTGTTAATTTTTCATTATTTTTCTTAATGATGTCTACAGAAGCTATAGATTGTAATAATACACTTTTCGCTTGCTGCATATTACGTGTACGTACAAGTATCTTTTCTAATGCATCGTTAATTAACGGAATATCCCTTTGACGCTCTGGGTTTTGTTTCTCAGCTTCAAGCATGCCAGCAAGCTTTTTCCCTAAGTATACTTGTTTATCAAGAGCATGAATTTTATCGTGCGATTGTTCTTTTAACATTTCAAGACCAACTGTATCCTCTTGTAAGTTATCACGACCAATTAGAAGGGATCTAATAATTTCCTCAATTTGCTTATCTATAGATTGATATTTATGCACGTATGTTTCAAGTGGATTTTTCTTAAATACTTTAAACATAATTTTCTTCATACCACTTGCTTTTAATGAATTCGGATCAAGCTCTGATACTACTTTGCGTAATTCTAACAATGTATTTGGAATTTCTTCATTCTTTCCATTCATCATCGCTGTGACAGGACGTTTTAATGCTGATAACGTTTGTCCTGCTGCTTGTTGTTCTTTATCCCCCAAATCTCCTAGCTGCGACAATACTTTCGATAAATCTGTATTTTGCTCGCTATTTAACTTTTGTACATAAAGATCGGCTTCTTTATTTAATTCATCAAGTTCTTCATCTTTTATAACTGTATCAACCACTACTTCTACATTATTATCTTTCACAATGGATACAGGTTCTTTTTTCTCGAGTTCAGTCAACAAAATCGCTCCTTTATTTATATGTGCGAATTTATATGCACTATATTTCATCAATTATATCGTATTTCATACACATTCTGATTGCTTGAAATCGATTTTTTTAGAAATGTCTGTTTATGCAGTCATTCCCTGTTTCTTACTATAAGTATACCTGTAATCAACATAATTTTCCTCAGACTTAAGACCTAGAGAACTACATGCTGAAGGCGGATTCTTCATATATTTCCTAAATAATTTACGTTCTTTTAATCGTGCTACACTCAATCTTTTGACATTCACCCGTTTTCAATGTGATAATTCTATTACACTCACTTCTATTTATTTTTGCGAGCTACAAATGCTCCCTTTTGAAACGCTAATAACACTGTTTCAAACGTATCATCTTCTTCAATCATTTTTATAAACTCATCTAATTCACTTGCATGAGAAGTTGCATTATCAACAACAAGAAAACCTTTTGGCTGTAACATACGTTTTATATGCTCAAACCACCACATGTATTGCGTGCGCTCTGAATCTAGGAAAATAAAATCAAATGAATGATCTAATTGGGAATCTAAAAATGCCCCTGCTTCTTGATTGTGAACATCAATCCTTTGTAAAAGGTTTGCCTTTTCAAAATTGACAAGTGCCTCTCCAACTCGTTCTGAAGAAAGCTCTACAGTTGTTACATTTCCATTTGTTTCTTCTACCGCATTAGCCAACCACAATGTAGAATAACCATTAGAAGTTCCAATTTCTAAGATATTTTTTGCATTACACCCTTTTACTAAAATTGATAAAAATTGCCCCATCTCACGAGAAACATTCCGTAATTTTTCTTCCCTTGTTTTTTTATTTCGATCATGCTCTTCTCCATATTGTTCAAGTTGTAATAATAATGAATCTACTGTATCCATTCTTTTCATCGCCTTTCCAAGCAATATGATGAAAAAGCTCTTGCTGCCCGTCTACTTTTTATTATATGCGAAACAAAAACCTTTTTCCTGTTATATGACAAAGATTTATAATTTTTTATAGCATATTGTTTCGTTTTTTGGTAAAGTTAATTTCTACGTGCAATTATTCCATTCATATTATTTCATATAAAAATTGCAGTTATTAAATTATATAAACCCCATTTAAATGAATCGGTATTTCAAATTCAATTAAGCGCCCTTTTCGGACGCATTTTCTTTGTTTATATATTTCCAGAAGAAAGGATGCTTACAAATGAACGTGATTAGCTTAGATGCTGCTCGAAAACGAAAGCAGCATAAAAAATTAATGATTACTATACCGATTATTACACGTATTTATGAAGAAGACGGGGAAATTAAATTTGAGGTAGCTGGCGAAAAAGATGTACCTCTTGAAATGTTAGAAAAATAATAAAAAACGCATTTCTGAAGAAATGCGCTTTTTTATATTTTTACATTTAAATGCATAAGTTTTTCAGGATTAACCATCATATAAATATTTGAAATCTTCTCATCCTCAAATGCAAACGAAAGAACATAAGTTACTTTATTATTTATTGTAACTATAACTCCTGGTATACCATTTACCATTTTGAAATCAACAGTGTACTCTTCTGTCAATCGTTGTGCAATCCCAAAGAACAAACGTATAATTCGATCTGCAGAATAAATCGGATTGATCGCAGTCGTAACTTTACCGCCACCATCAGCTTTGAGTATAGCATCTGTTTTTAATACTTCTAACATACCTTCCGCATCCCCACACTGTAATGATGCTACAAACTTTTCAACATAAGAAGCCATTTTCTCCGTGCTTAATTTTGATTGCTTCGGTTTCTCCAACATGCTTTTTCGTGCACGTTGAAAGATTTTCCTACAGTTCACACTACTCTTATCAACAATTGAAGCTATTTCTTCGTATTCATAACTGAAAACCTCTCTTAATATGAAAACAATCCTTTCTACCTCAGATAGTTGTTGTAAAAGTAATAAATATGCGGTGGAAAGGGATTCTTTCATTATAAATGACTTTGATGGCTCATCACTCTCGTCTACAAGTGGCTCTGGTAACCACATCCCTACATACACGTTACGTTTATGCGCTGCCGATCGTAATTTATCAATTGAACGATTTGTCGCCATCTTACATAAATATGCTTTCATATTTTCTATAGATTGAGGATCTTCTATATTATTTAGCGAGATAAATACATCCTGAACGATATCCTCAGCATCCATAACACTCCCAAGGATTCTGTATGCTAACGAAAATAATAATGGTTGATACGCTTCATATAACTGCTCCGTTTCCATGATGAACTGCCTCACTTTCATATTGCTTTAAAATGTGTAACGCTGCTCGTTTCCCGCTTGCTACCGCAGCATCAGCTAATATTTCATCATGCCCTGCCCAATCTCCTGCAACATAAACACCTGGCATTTCAGGTATATTAGGACCCGGCTTTTCAACACGGTCAATATGAGGAAAATCATGTACTACTGTTATTTTCGGTAAATATTGCTGTGCAACAACTTCTCTTTTCCAATTTGGGTGTAACAACTCCATCGTACTTTCCAACTGTTCTTTATCTTCATGAATATGATTCATCTCTAGCACAGGATTATGGTACTTAATTAGACTCACTGCAATTGATCCGTCTTCACTTAATTTAGCTGCTCTCGATTGATTTGTGAAAAATATAGGTTGATCTAATCCTAATACAAATTGATGTGTAGGATTGGGTAATTGTCTCAAGCCAATATCTAATGCACCAACAGTAACCGGTACCGATTGTTCACCCCATTTATGCAAACTTGTTCCTTCTGCACCTTTTATTATTTTACAAGCCTCTTTCGGCGGAGTCGTCACGATGACTGTACCTACTTCAAAAACCTCATCATCAACACAATGTATTCTTTGTTTACCTTCGGAATGCTCAATTTCCACAACATGCTTTTTAGCCAAAAACTGCACCCCGATATCATTTGCTATAGCTCTTAATTTTGTTATTATCGTCTTCCAACCACCATCTACATAAAGCACTCCTTCTTTTATAGAAAGCTGTATTTGCTTTAGTACAGATGATGCTAATTGTATTGTAGGAGCAAACGTATATGTTGTTGTCCGGCATAGCGCATAAAATATATTGCGAATCATTGGATCTTTTATTTCATTTTCTGCCCATGTAGTTAGACTCATTTTCGGAACTTCTCCTACATCTAAATTTCCTAAACGAATCATAAGACGTGAGAATTGTACTTTTGCAGACCAAGAAAGTAGTGGTGTTGATAAAATTGAGCGAAAATCTGTTGGGATGGTGAATATATCCCCTTTCCATATTCCATGTGCTTTTGTAGATGGTATTCCACCTGGAAGAGTCATACCGAGCTCATTAAAAGTTATAAACGCTGCCCCGCCTCTATATAAAGCATGTGCACCAAGATTCATGCAGATTCCATTTTTATTTATAGTCATCCCTCGGCCACCGAATTGACTGGACTTTTCTAATACAATCACTTTCTTTCCAGCTTTCGCTAAATATATAGATGCTGTTAATCCAGCAAGCCCACCGCCAACAATTGCTACATCAAATTTCTTCATAATAAAATCCCTCCTCATCGTTCTACATACAAGACGAACGATTAAGGAGGGATGTGACATAAAAATAAATTTTTATTACCCTACTATATTTCATTACTTTTTAATTCGGTCATATTGCATACGAAATAACTCAATTGCAAATGGAATATCCTCTTCACTCTTTATATAATAACTGATCCATCCTGATTCAGGTAATATGTGATGTGGTTTTACCAATCCTCGGTTCACTAATTCATCTCGCTTTAACTTCGGAAATGGTAAATCAGCTAATTTATCACCATGAAGATGGCCAAGTTCTTTCTTACCATAATTTATTTCAATACCACCAAATCGATGCGGTTTTTCAGAAACACCCGCCCAGCTGAGTACTTCATTTCTAATCATTTCACTAAATGACATGAACATTCACTCCTTATAAATGATTGATGTAATTTTAAATTAACATTTTCATTACTTTTTTCCATCAATCCAAAGTATGAATGGGAATACGAATATAGTTTGGTCTTAACACCTTATTCTTTATGGAATAAGTGAATTTATTAAGCTACCGATAACAGCACAAAACAAAGACTAGACACATATCCTAATTTTGTAACCTAACTTACCTATAGAAAGGCGGGTAATACAATTGACTGTCAACATCGACTATACCTCTCCCTCAACCAATTTTACTTTTGATGTAAATAAAAGTAATTTTTTTCAAAAAGATGCCCAAAATTATATAAATGTACTTGGCATTAAACAATTAAATACTTTAGAAAATACTTCTTTATTAGATATTTATTTAAGTACAGGAAATGTTGTAGAACCACATATTCATCAAAATGCAGCTGAACTTGTTTATTGTATTTCAGGGTCTGCTGTTGTTTCTTTACTTAATCCATTTACGAATCAAATATTAAACTTACCGATAAAACCGGGGCAAGTTGCTAACATTCCACAAGCGTGGTGGCATTATGAAATTGCTACAGCTGATAATACTCATTTATTAGCCATTTTCAATGCCCCAGCGCCAGAAGTTATTTTCGGTTCTGATATTTTAAGATTAACTCCGGCTCATATGATGGCCCATACTTACTGCCTCAATGAACAACAATGGAAACAAGCGGTTTCTCCTATTCAATCAACTACTGTTATTGGCCCTCCGGCAAACTGCAATCAAAACCGTGGAATGAAAAATTACCCAACCCAGCCCCTCCCTCAACAACATAATCCGTATCACCAAGATTCTTATTACTTTCCTCTTTACTGGGGCTATTAATTTGTAAATTTTTAAAAGAATCATCATTTATCTCCTAGGAAAATACCGAGGAGATTTTTTTATTGTATGTTCTCTTCCTATTAATAATAGTAACAATTGATAGTGTACATACATATAATATTTATATATTAAATTGGAGGTGATAGTACTATGAGTAATTATAACTATCGAAAAAACTACTCTTATAATAAAAATAGTAGCTCTTCAGCATCCTCTCAATCTTCCAATTCTCAATCTTCCAATTCCCAATCTTCCAATTCCCAATCGCAAAGAGACTTAGCCGAGCAAGGCTATGTAAAGAAAAAAGGATGTAACTGTAATAAAAATAAATAGTTTATTTTATGGATGAATTCTTTTTTAAAAGAATTCATCTTTTTTTTGCTGATCGGAAATTTTTAAAGTTACATAACTTATGCCTTAAATGAGAAAGGGTAAATTATACTTTTTTATACGAACTTAATAAAGAGTAATTGTTCAATTGATTTATTACTTATTTCCTCAAAAAATATAGTCCTTCCTAAATTTATTAGGAAGGACTATATACAAACCCCTGTTTAATTTCCTACTAAACATTGTAACAAATTAAACGATATTAATACCTGCACTTACAAATCCAGCAACTGCAGCTATTGGACTTGCTGCTGTTAATGAAACATACAGTAGTATTTTATCTCCAGCCGCTACTGGAATAGCTTCAGCAATGATTCCTGATGCTGTAGAACCAATCGCTATTGCGGCGAATGCTGGTGTTAATAAAAGAGGTGCGCCTTGTACTGTAAACGTATTGCTTGCTGCAGGTGCAGTTAATATTTGTATTTGCACTTGAACAGGTGATAATGGAGCTAATGCAGCTGTTGCACTAAAGAAACCAGCTAATGACGTAATAACCCCTGCGCGTGGTGCTACAAATGCATAATCACCTACACCTAATGCTAATGTGATACTTGTTCCACCCGTTAATGCTACACCAGGCTGACTAAATCCAAATCCAAGAAGAGTTCCTGTATTAGCTACTAACGCGTTAACTAACGCAGATGGTGTTGTACCTGAAGCAAATGGAATAATAGCTCCGCCACCAGTTGCTCCTGTTGCACCAGTTAAGCCTGTTGCACCAGTTAAACCTGTTGCTCCCGTTGGACCTGTTGGACCTGTTGGACCTGTTGGACCTGTTGGACCTGTTGCTCCTGTTGCTCCTGTTAAACCTGTTGCTCCTGTTAAGCCTGTTGCTCCTGTTGGGCCTGTTGCTCCTGCTCCTGTTGCTCCTGTTGGACCTGTTGGACCTGTTGCTCCTGTTGCTCCTGTTGGGCCTGTTGCTCCTGTTGCTCCCGTTGCTCCCGTTGCTCCCGTTGCTCCGCCACCAGTCGCTCCTGTTGGACCTGTTGGACCTGTTGGGCCTGTTGGGCCGCCTCCTGGAGTAGCACCAATTAATTGAGTTAATAAGTTTAATAAAAGTTGTAAGCTTGCAGGGTCAATAATTAAAGAGAAGAAGAATGGTGCAAGAGCACTGTAGAATTGTTGTAATAAAGAAAGTAATTGACTTAGATTTGGGTTAGGAGATTGTAGTAAATTAATAATACTTTGAATTAATTGTTTTAAGAAATTCCCTTCTGGAGAAGGTGCTAATTCATTTAGTAAGTTCAATAGTTGAGTAAACAAATTGAGTAAAGCTAATCTGTTTGCATCACTTGGATTTGCAAAAAACGCTGCAATAGCCGAAATTAAAGAGTTTAGTAAAGTAATTAATCTACCTAATTGCTCACTAGTAATTGGAACTGTCTGTGGATTGTTACAGCAATCTGGAGTGAAAACAATCGGATTATTGCAGTGGTTATGACCGAAACAATTATTACTTGTCATTTATGTCCTCCTTACTTGTTTTATATTTGAGTTTTTCCTATTATAAGGATCATAAAGTTGTAAAAGAGTATGTGTTATATATTGACTTAAAATAGGAAACATGAAATATAATTAAACTTGCAAACGCTATTTAATTATGTTCATGACTCACATATTAATTATATGTTTTTAATAATTGACTGCTTAGATTAAATACCTAAACTTAAGAGTTTATTTTATTTTTCCACGTTTATCTCTTAGGTTCAAAGACACATTTTAATTTGAATACAAAAAACCGAATTTACGATTAACATATATTCCGCAAGTAATAACATCATTTTTTCATATAAATAAAGAACATTTCTTTACTAAAATTGGGCTCACCTTATAAAGGTGAAGCCGTTTCTATTATAAAAAACTCTCATACAATATAGTGGACAAGTTATTTTATACTTCGTTCTAATAAAATATTGTAAGGAGTGAAAATTAATTGCCTATCATTCAACCATTTATGGCATCTAGAAGATTTACATCTACACTAGGAGCCGGCACAGGTACAGGTGCAGCTTTTGCAATTGCTGCCACAGCTTGTTTAAACGATGCAGGTACTACTGCAACCGCTTTTCCGACTTTCACGTATTACAACTTATATGTGAACGGTATTCTTCAACCAAGCGTGAACTCCAGTGTTACTACTGGTCCTACTGGTGCTATTACAATTCCTGGTGGGGATGCATTAGACGGCGGAATTCCAATTACAATTGAATTTATCGTCACTTAATGTTAACGAATGTAATTCAAAACAAAAAAGACAGATTCCTTTTCATTAAGAATCTGTCTTTTTTAATTAATAATAATAAATTGTAAAATAATTGAAGAACCTTGCGATGGTGGTTGGTTATCCAATAAAATTAGTTTACCAGTACTAACTTCATAGAATGGTTGTGGTTGCAAAATTCCATTGATAAACAAATTTATATACGAAACCTCACTAGGTGAAAGTATATTCGTTGTACCATATTGAGCTATGCCATCTGCATCTGTATATATAAGTTTCTCTCCATCTGAAAAAGTGTAAAATAACAAATTAGTTGTTGTTATAAGGCCAATCCCCCCAGTAGGACCTGTCGCTCCTGTTACTCCTGTTATTCCCGTTGCTCCTGTTGCTCCTGTTGCTCCAGTCGCTCCTGTTGCTCCAGTTGCTCCTGTTGCGCCTGTCGCTCCTGTTGCGCCTGTTGCTCCTGTTGCTCCTGTTGCTCCTGTTGCTCCTGTTGCTCCTGTTGCTCCTGTTG